>CAWHKI010000099.1:0-11860 GCA_963829765.1 uncultured Isosphaeraceae bacterium
TAGGTCGGTTTTCTCCGCCGTGCGCGGGGAGCCTGGCGTTGATTGGGGCTCGCCCTGTCTATGGGTGAGTGCGGAGGGGTCAGGCCGAATACTTCATCCGAGGTCGGCGGGCGATGATAGTGATAGTCGCTGATGAACAACAAATGGTGTTGGATGTGAACGGCGTTTCCTTGCCAAAATCGAACGCGTTCGATCAAATGAGGGTCTGGCGACAACCACCACTCGTGTTCCGGAGAAGGTGAGATGAATCGATCGCTCAACGACAGGCGACAACGGTCCGCCGTGATTTCCCGTCGGCGACTGCTCCAGGCCGGCGGGATCGGCGCCTTGACCATGGGCTTACCGGGAATGGTTGCCGCGGGCGTCAATAGCGACCGACGATTTGGCGGCGGTGCCGCCGAGAAGTCGTGCATCTTTATCCTTTTGTGCGGCGGACCCAGTCACCTCGATACCTGGGACATGAAGCCCGAGGCGCCCGCGGAAATTCGCGGCCCGTACATGCCCATCGCGACCTCGGTCCCTGGGATGCGCATCAGCGAGCTTCATACGCGACTGGCCACCCTAGCCCAAGACTTCAGCCTGATCCGGTCGATGACGCATGTTGGAAATATCAGCAACCATTTCGACGCCATGCACCACTGCTTAAGCGGCCAGGCGGATGCGCCCGCCGACGCTCCTTACATCGGTTCGATTCTATCTAAGGTTCGACCGACGCAGCGCACCGTGGCGTCGTACGTTTGGCTGATCAAGTGCGTGGGCGATCCCGTCTTTTGCGCCGCCAATATCGGCAATGGCGGCCACCTGGGCTTGAACTACGGCCCGCTGTTCGTCGGCTCGGCAACCGATCACCCGGCCATGCCCGGCTTCAAAGCTCCAGACGAGTTGCTTCCCGCGGTTCCGCCCGAGCGAATACAGGAACGCCGACGGTTGCTGGACGGCCTGAATCCAGCCGCGAGCGCCACCAGCGGAAGTCGAACCCAGAGAGATTGGCAGGATTTGCACGGCCGGGCCTTTGAGTTGGCGACCGGACCGGGCGTGCGCCAGCCGTTCGAGGTGGAACGAGAGCCCGCGGCCGTACGCGAGCGTTACGGCATGCATCCCCTGGGACAAAACCTGCTGCTGGCGCGCCGGCTCATCGAGGCGGGAGTCGGCTTCGTCACCGTCAATGGCTGGACGGGCCCATCTCCGAGCGAAAAACTGACCGGACCGCCCAGTTCAAGTTGGGACATGCACGGCAGCAACATGGGCATGGGGAGCGCTTTTGGCAATGGTTCGTATGGCATGGGCTGGTGCTTGCCCCGTCTCGATGAGGCACTGTCCGCGTTGCTGCTCGATCTTAAGGAGCGCGGCCTGCTCGAGAGAACTTTGGTGGTGGTCGTCGGCGAGTTTGGCCGCACCCCGCGCATCATTCCGGGCGAGTTCCCCGGGCGTCAGCACTGGCCGTCGTGCTACCCCGCGATCCTAGCCGGCTGCGGCATTCGCGGCGGCGTGGTCTACGGAGAGTCCGACAAGATCGGAGCCTACGTCAAAGACAAGCCCGTGCGCCGCAAGACCTGGCGCCACGATCTACCACGCCCTGGGCGTCCCGCTCGATCTCCGCCTGGGCAAGGACGGCTTCACCCGTCCGATCACCACGGGCGAGCCGATCCTGGACCTGTTTGGATAACATGCCACTCACGGCCAATACACCGCGGGAGGATCGGGGGCGACGGGCATCCAAGGGCGCCGCATCGCTCGGCGATGCTTCCGGGCCAGCGACGCTAAGTAATCGGCAATCTGCAGACCATATTTCGCCGCGATGCTCCGCGGATTCCCGCGATCCCTGATCGCCGTTTCCCGCCACAGGCGCTCCTGCGTGCCGTATTCCCTCGCGAGCCTGTAATGGATGTACCATCGTGTCCCCATCATCGCACCCCAGATGAGCAACGCCGTGACAGCCACGGCGATCATGAGCGTCCGGACGCGGAAACGTGGCAGACGCATGGGCGGGCTCCCCGACGACAAAAGGCTCGCCCCGGTCAATCCCGAGGCCAAGGCTCATTTTACCCGACGCTGCCAACTCGCCCCAAAAAGGGCCGGTGCGGCTGGAGCCGGGCACGGTCCCGCGCGGGACTTTGCGGGTAGAAGGTGTCAACGCGGCCACGGCCGACGTCGAACCGGCGATCATTCGAAGGAGGATTTCAAGAAGTCTCAGTCGGACCACAAATCGAGAGACGAGCAATTCGGCAAAATAATGGACGCGATTAGGGGCGTGTTACGCCAATGCACAGGGAGACAGCGGTTCGCGTACCCCCCACGTTGTCAGGATGCCGACCCTGGAAGCTCCCGGCCGTGGCCAGAGGTTGAGGCCGGCACCCTTCTTGGACCCGTTACGATTCCACGATGATGACGTTAGGCACATGGACTTGAACATCGGAATTGGTTTGACCGGGCCCTCCGGTATTCGATTCGTTCCATAGCAGCAACCATGCCGCGTACGAGTCTCCATTTTGCACCGTCACAATAGGATACTGGGTGGGTAGGTTGATAGCGCCGCCAGCATTCTGTTCCAACCCGGACGCACTCGCTGAACAGATCTGAAACTCTTGCTCCTGGTCGAACTCCGGAAGGTGGTTGCCCTCGTCGTCGTACGCGTAGACCAGGAGTCCGACGGAGCCGACGCGGATGCTGACCCGCCGAAATAGGAATTCGCAATACAGGAACCCGTGCAAACCATCGTTGCCTGAATGATCAATGAGTCCGCCCGCGAGGCGGGGTAGATCAGGAGTTGCAAGCCCGCAGCCCCACTTTGCGAGCCACTCGGCGAAAGGCTCACCGACATCCACCCTTCGACCTTGTCAGCACCCAGGTAATTGCTGCTGCTACTGCTTGGGAACGTCCAGGTATTATCGTAGGGGGGAAGGCTTGCTGCACCCCCGGACTGGTCGAGATGAGGTCCGGCTGAATCTTCGGCGGCGCCGGCTTCACCCGCTCTTCGAAGGCCTTCCTGTCCGAAGCCGCACGTGCGGCAGAAGCGGTGTGGTCCTCCGGGCTTGCCGTGCGAAGCAGCGGTTGGTACAACTTGCTGCGCAGGGCATAATCCTTCTCGAACAAACGCCGGCGGGATTCGATTTCCGCCGTGATTTTTTCAGCGAAAAGGCGCAAAACGTCGCGCTTGGGTTCGAAAACCGCGTCAGCACTCCGGCAGCGACGGCCGATAGCCATGGTAACATTCTCCATCGGGAATGACCGGTCAACATGATTGAGGTGGTCGGGCGGTCAGGATAGGAAAGCATGGCTAGCATCTACCGGCTCAGATTCTGGAGCGTAACAACGCTACTGGCGCAAGCCAACTTTTCCATTCCCGATCAACTAATCCGTGACTGTATCCGTGTAATACATCCCCGTCAACCGGCCGTCCCGGATTCCGGGTTCCCGGATTCTCCGATTCCTCTTGCGTGCCCGGATGAACAGTCCTGGCGTTGGCAGAGAAACGGCCAAGGCAAAACAATGCTACGGGCTGTTCCTTCATGAGCGTATTGGCAACACGCTCGTTTCGTGACATTCCAGGGCAGAAGCCGGCATGGTTCAAGAGCGCACGTTTCCCGCGCAGCACCATGAACATCTGTTAGCGCTGCTACGCGACATCGAGCGCAACCCGCTGCGAGCCGGGCTGGTTGAGCCAGCGGGAGCGTGGCCGTGGTTGAGCCTGCACCCCGACTCACCGCACGCGAACAAGGGCCGCAGGGGCCGCAGGAGGGGGCCGCAGGGGCCGCAGGACATGGGGCCGCAGGGCAGGGCCGCAGGACATGGGGCCGCAGGACATGCATGGGGGCTGAGGACATGCATGGGGGGCCGAGGGGCCGCAGGGGGCCGCAGGACATGCATTGCCAGGGCCGCAGGACGTGCATTGCCACAATTCTGATCACCTTCTCCGCCTACTGCTCTGGGCCTGCGAACCGGCTGCGGGGATCGCTGGCCCTGGTGCGCGTGGCGCGAGTCCTCACCTTTCATGGGGGAGGTGGCGGCGAATGCCGCCGGTGGGGGTCGGCGCGACCAAAAAGCTTGATTCTGACCCCCGCGAGCTCAGACCGCCGCATAGCGCGTCAGCCAAGTTACGCGGTCGAAGTCAGCATCCTTGAGTTCGATCCACTCCACCAGCCCGGTGCACGGAGCACCGAACTTGGCGTGGTTTGTGAATTGGTAGATGAGTGTATTGGCGTCGACGAAGATCGCCTCACCGCTCCGCAGATCGGCGAAGGTCATGGTGACTCCAGAATGCCGCACTCAGGGTCGTGAACGAGTTGCCCAAGCGTTGTTGCGTCGCCAGCCCAGGGGACCATTCCAGCCGTTTTCCGCGCCACGCTGATTGCTGGCTGGACGGTAATCGTGACCTTTTCGTGTTCCTCGAACGGCAAGGGCCCGGTTGGCTTGAGAACACCGTCCTCGTAGATGGCATCGACGGTTAGAGTGATGGTTTCGGCTCCTCAAATCAGGACGAGCAATTGCATTCGAAGGAGCCAGAACCCGCTATGCAAGCCTAAGCCACCGCGCCGACATCTCGACTCTACTCAACCATCAACCAGCGGAACGCTGAGGCCTTCCGGAGCGGCGATCGAGAGCAGGCGTCCGCCCCTCCGCCGGGCTGGTCGGTTTGCGGAACTGAAACCACCTGGGCCGCGAGGGGATGAAATCCTTCGCAGCCCGAAGGATCCAGACCGAGATCCGGGGCCTGCGATCGCCGTCTATGGGCGTCGATCCGGAGTAGTAACGCCACGGTAACGTCCTGTATCCGAATAGGTGCCAGCGGGCGATCGTGTGGGCCAGATTGACCTGGCCGACGGCCAGCTCGATCAACTGTTGATCTACGTTTTCGTCCGGGATGACGAGCCAGTCGCCCGCCTTCAGCATCGAGCGGGTGGGGACGATGGCCTTCAGCCCGGCTCGCTCCGCGTAGAATTGGAACCCCCAGTGGCCGACATACCAGATCGTCGCGCCCGGCGAACGCTGGCGGACCCAGCGGGCCGCCTCTTCGACGACCTCTTTTTGCGACGCCGCCTCGCATAGATCGACGCCGAAGTAGAGGCCCCCCAACGCCATGCCGCCGACCATAATTCCAGGCAAGAGGGCCGCGCCCGACGCCCGGCAAGTCCTCGATGCCAGGCGGCCGTTAAGGACCGTCATCACGACGACGATCCCCTGGACGCGACGGGCCGCCGGGAACGTCGTGAAGGCGAAGTAGCTCGCCACTTCCAGCACCAGCCAGAGGACTAGAAACACATCCAACTTCCGAAGCGTGCGTCGTCCGCCCGATGCGGCCCTGACGCCGGTGCTTCCTGTCAGCCGCAGGGCCGCGGTTGCCGCGACCCCGAGCGTCAGCACACCCAGCGCCGGCCGAAAACCACCAACTGATGAGCAGGTAGTCGGCCAGCTCCGGGGCCACTCCGAGCAAATAGAAACCCGCGGCGATGACAGCGCCAGCCAGAACGACCAACCGGCGAGATAGGCCCAGGCCCACCAACCCCAGCACGGCCACGGCGGGGGCCAAGGCACCTATGAGCGATGCCAGCGCAGCGACCAGTTGCCATTTGCTGGCCGAAGGCATATATTGCCTACCAACGTTGTTGAGCAGGTGGCTTTTGCCATGGACGATGGCGATCAACCACTCGCAGGAGCTGAAGGCCGACACGGCCACCAGCGAGGCGATCAGCCCGAGGCGGGCCCGGCCGAAGATCGCGGCGTGCAGGAGCATGACCGCGGGGACGGACAAGCCAGTGTATTTCGTTTGGGCGGCCAGCCCTCCAGTCAGCCCGGCCAGGATCGCCAAGCTCGTCGAGCCGCGATCAATGGCCCGGAAGAACAGAGCCGGCGCCACCAGGTTCAAGGCGAGCACAGGCACGTCGAGCATCAGGTTAATTCCCGGCAAAAGGGCCGGCGAGAACGCTGTCAACCAAAGCAAGATCGTCTCAAGGCCGTGAGCGAAACGGCGGAAGATCGCCTGCAATGACGTTGTCAGGATCAGACAGAAGGGGAAGAGCCAGAGCTTCCAAACCCAGGGTTGCCGGCCGAAGAGCCGGATGGCGACGGCCCACCAGTAGGGCAGGACGGGCGGGGCGAGGACGTCCATCGCCGGCTGGGAAGACTGCCCCCAGAAGATCTCGAAATTGTAAGGATGGAGCGGGTCCTGGGCGATGTGCGCGGCGAAGTAATAATAAGCCGTATCGTCGATGTGCAGCGGCTTCAAGCTATTGAGTAGGGTAATGAAAACCGCCGCACCCAACGGAGAGTGCAAGAGAAGGCCGCGGAGATTGGGAAAGTCATGCCGCATGGGCGATCACAGCGCCGGAATGACGACGAAATCATTGTGCCTCACGGTTTTCGCGGGAATTGTCTGCCCCGCGCTCGTAATCGTATAGCAGTTGATGACCACGCTCATTTGCATTGAAGTCATCGGTGTCGCGAATGATCACGCCGGTGCTTAGCACAGTGTTCGCCATCCGATGTGTCCCCCCTTTGTAATTTTTTCGGCCTCACAGCCGGGATAATAACGGAATGATTGCGCCTGAGCAAGGGAAGGAAGGACAGTCCGGGGTGACATGCGCGAGACTTCTCCTTGCCCTCTGGGTGGCGGCGAGCGGGACCTTCCGGCGTCCATGCCGCCGGCGGGCTGGTCCACGTGCGATGAGGGGCCGCTTCAGGCAGACCGAGAAACAAAAAAACAAGGGCTGACCCCCTAGGGCGGCACCCGACCCCTAGGGCGGCACCAGCGGTGCCGCCCTGAAAAACAAAAAACAGGGGCTGACCCCGTTGGGACCCCGGGGCTGACCCCGTTGGGGACCCCGTTGGAGGGCTGGGGCTGACCCCGTTGGAGGGCTGACCCCGTTGGAGGGCTGACCCCGTCGGGCGGCACCAGCGGCGGCGGTCCGACCCCGTCGGGCGGCACCAGCGGCGCCGTCCGACCCCGTTGGGCGGCACCAGCGGCGCCGCCCAGACCCCGTTGGGTGGCACCAGCGGTGCCGCCCTAAATCACCAGCGGCCGAAATGCGCAGCCGCCATCGACGTACAAGATGTGGCCCGTAACCGTCGGGGCGTCGATCAGGTACATGACCGCGTCTGTGATTTCATTAATCGTCGAAGGCCGACCCATCGGCGACAGGTTTTCCATCACGTCTCTCGGCGTGTTCCGGTGCATCGGCGTGTAGACCACGCCGGGAGCGACGGCGTTCACGCGGATGCCATCCTTCGCGTATTCCATGGCAAGGTGCTGGGTGATCGTTTCCAGACCGCCTTTGGTGATCATCGGCACCGCCGCGGTGACGCCCCGGATCGGGTTGCGAGCCAGGGCCGCGGTGATCGTCACGATGCTCCCGCCGGACTTCTGCGCTAACATTTGCTTGATGGAGAGTTGGGTGACGTACAGAAAGCCCTCGAGGTTCGTCGCGACGAGCGCCCTGAAGTCCTCGGCTGTGTAGTCCGTGAACGGCTTGGTAAAGAAGATGCCGGCGTTATTGACCAGTGCGTCGATCGACTTGAAGCGAGAGTTCGCTGTCTCGACGACCTTGGCGGCAGTTGCCGGCTCGCCGATGTGGCCGTCCACGAGAGCGACCCGGTCGGAAGCCGCAACTTCCGTGGATTGGGTCACCTTCCGGGAGTTGGCGACGACGTTGAAACCCCGTTCGACGAACGCATTGACGATTCCCGCGCCGATCCCCTGCGAAGCTCCGGTCACGATGGCTGTCTTTCGTTGGTCGTTCATCGTTGATCACCTCCAAATTGCCTTGTGACCCGAAGTAATCGCCCTCTTTGCCACCAACCGCCGCAGCCCGCGACGGCCAAAGTGAGACATGAGCAACTCCCATACCATTTTCACCTGAATGGCGTGGATCGAGGGTTCTTGCTCCTCTCGATATTCAATCTACGACTTTTGCTGGCTCGAAGGACGATTTCGGCTCACCGTCAACCGCGAGAAAACGCAAATCGCCAAGCTGCATGAACCCGGTCAAAGCTTGAGCTTTCTGGGTTTTACGCTGCGGTACGATCGCGACCTTTACGGCTGCGCCCATCGTTATCTTAATGTATTTCCCTCGGCAAAGGCGATGGCTCGGGCCCACGAGAAGCTGCACGAGCTAACCGGGCCCGCCGTCGGGCGGCACCGCGCCAGCGGTGCCGCCCAGAGAGTCCGCTTTAGGCAGACCGAAAAACAAAAAACAAAGGTTGACCCGTTGGGGCGGCAGACCCGTTGGGGCGGCACCGCGCCAGCCGTGCCGCCCCGTTACCCGCGCGGGGCGTGTCTTTTCGCCGTCTTTTCGGACATGAGCGGCGGCTTTGGAGCATCACGTCGGGACAACCGATGATCCGGCTTGCCGGATGTCGTCACCCCGTTGTGACAGCCGCATTCTCAACAGATGGCGGCCCGCTGGCGACCATGGGCAACGACGGAAACGGCTGCGAGGTCTTGTTGTGGGGGGCAACGGTGAGCGAGTAAGCGTCGGCGAAGGCTTTACCTGTGAGCCAAACACCGGTCAGAATAGGCAAAACCCGTGGCCCGGCGGCCGAACCGATCGGCCAGGCCAACGCGCGGGCGGGATATCCCCGACACAGCGTGATTCCGGCTCGTCGGCGGGGTCGCATGCGGCGGCTGTTCGCCGCGTGCATTGCGCGGTGGGAACGACTTGACCTGTCATCGATCATTCAGGAGAGCTGATGTCCTTTCATCTTTTTACGGGCACGGAGACGTATCTGGTCACTCCCGAGCTGCGCGACGCGGTTAATGTGGCCTGCGCACTGGAAAAACCGCTCTTGATTCGCGGGGAGCCGGGCACGGGCAAGACCGTGCTCGCCGAGGCGATCGCCGAAAACCTCAATAAGCCGCTGCTGACGTGGAACATCAAGTCGACCACCAAGAGCAAGGACGGATTGTACGTCTACGACACCGTGCAGCGCCTCAACGATGCGAGGTTCGGCGACCGGGATATTAACGACGTTCACCAGTACATCAAGTTCGGCCCCCTCGGGCTTGCGCTGCGGGCGCGGGAACGCGTCGTGCTTTTAATCGACGAGATCGACAAGGCCGACATGGAGTTTCCCAACGACCTACTGCACGAGCTCGATCGCATGAGCTTCGACGTCCGAGAGACCGGCGACCATATTACCGCCGTGCACCGGCCGATCGTGGTGATCACGTCTAACAACGAGAAAGAGCTGCCCGACCCCTTCTTGCGGCGCTGCGTTTTTCACTACATTGAATTCCCCGACAAACAGACGATGGGCAACATTGTTCGAGTGCACCATCCCGATGTCGAAGACACGCTGTTGCGCCAAGTGCTGCTGCGTTTTTACTGGCTGCGCAGTCTGCCGGAAGTTCGCAAACGCCCGTCGACCAGTGAGCTGATCGACTGGATCGCGGCGATCAGGCGCGGAGGGGTCACGATCGAGGCTGTCGAAAAAGAGCTGCCCTTTTTGGGCGTGTTGCTCAAGCGCGAGAGCGACATCGAAACCGTGCTGGCCAATCGCCGGTTCGGCCGCGTGAACTAGGCGGCGGAAGCGAAAAACAAGCGTTGTCGATCCTCCAATCCAGGGGCAAAAGAACTCATGTTCGTCGACTTTCTTTACCACCTTCGCTATTTTGGCCTGAAGGTCACGAGCACGGAATGGCTTGCGCTCATGCAGGCGCTAATAGGTGGTCAGCGCGGGCTGATCTCAATACGTTTTACCATCTGGCAAGGTGCCTGCTGATCAAACGCGAATCGGAGTATGACACTTACGACCGTGCGTTCGCATCGTTCTTCTGCGGCATCGAGTCGACGCCGGACATCAGCGATGAACTGCTCGAATGGCTCAAGAACCCGATCCTGCCGGAGATCAGCGAGGAAGACAGAAAGAAGCTGCGAGCGTTTGACCTCGACGAGTTGGCAAGGCGGTTTCGTGAGCTGCTCGAGGAACAAAAGGAGCGTCACGATGGCGGCAACCGCTGGATCGGGACAGGGGGTACCTCGCCCTTCGGCCATGGTGGTGAGCATCCCACGGGCGTGCGCGTTGGCGGCGCCGGCGGCGGGAGGTCGGCGGTTCAGGTGGCGGGCTCCCGGCGGTTTCGCAACCTGCGCAGCGACCGGATTCTCGACACGCGTCAAATCGGCATCGCGCTGCGCCGCCTAAAGCGGCTCGATCGAGACGAAGGTCCCGAAGAACTGGAACTGGACGAAACGATCGACGAGAGCGCCCGCAACGGCGGAGAGATCGAGCTTGTGTTCGGACCGCCGCGCCGAAATCGGATCAAATTGTTGTTATTGATGGACGTCGGCGGCTCGATGGACTCGTTCACGCACTTGTGCGAGCGCCTGTTCAGCGCCGCGCACGCCGCCAATCACTTCAAACAATTCGAGCACCGGTTTTTCCACAACTGCGTCTACGAGCGGCTCTATTCGGACATGCAAACTTTGCGGGGAGAACAGACCACCGACGTTCTCAAGAAGCTCGATCACACCTGGTCGGCCATCATCGTTGGCGATGCCTGGATGGCGCCCTCCGAGCTCGACTTCTCGCGGCGGCGCCATCAGCTTTGGCCAGGATAATGCCGTCCCCGGGCTGGACTGGCTCCGGCGCATTTGCGCACGCATCCCCAACTCGATTTGGCTCAATCCCGAGCCGCGCGCCCGCTGGAACGAGTGGACGATACGCCTGGTGCGGGGCGTGTTTCCGATGTACGAGCTGACGATCGACGGCCTGACCGAGGCCGTCGACGTACTGCGCGGCACGCGGCCTAATCGGCCGACGAAGATGTAACAGTTTGTAGGCGCTCGCCAGTTGGTGCGCGAAATCACGGCCCAGGCGGCCGTAGTTGGCGGGCGCAACCGCTGTATCTTGTCCAAGCGTGCGCACCAACTGGCGAGCGCCTACGCATTTTCGTCAGGGTCGGGGTGAAGGTCTCGCTCGAATTCGCGAAAGATAACCTCGCGAGATCGCCGCGAGCAAGCAGGTCATCGACCACATCCGCAACAATGGCCGGCTCACTCCGGGTTCGCACGAGTGGGGTCCCACCAGTCGTCACACGAGTCCCGGTAATGGTGGCGATGTAGTTGCTGCCCGCCACTCCGTCATCCGCCCCGTCGATCCCACGACCCAGTGTGTCAGTCACGAGGAACCGTTAACAATCAGCTCCTCGGGCTTGGATGAGGTGAGCTTTACGCGAGGTGTGAGCGTCACTTCATCGTTAGAAAAAACAGCCGACGCCACCGGCGCCGGTGATCCGAGCTTGGTACCCGCCGGCTTCTTGTTCTTGCCCTTGCCCGATGCCTTGACCTTGATGATGGTGGCGGAGCCGACGGCGCTGGCATTGCCGGCGGCGCCGGAGTTGAGACCCCGCTGAATTGTAGAACCACCACTGGCTCGCTTTTCGCCTTCTTCCCCTTCCCAATTTTGATCGTTTCGACCCGGGCCGACTGAACCGTCACGAGCGGGGTCGGCGCCGGCGTTGGTGTCGGAGTAGGTGTTGGCGTCGGAGTTGGTGTTGGCGTCGGAGTAGGCGTTGGCGTTGGCGTTGGCGTCGGCGTCGGCGTTGGCGTCGGCGTCGGCGTTGGCGTCGGCGTTGGCGTTGGCGTCGGCGTCGGCGTCGGCGTTTAATCAATCGCTTGAGAGCATCCGCCGCGAGTTCAGAAAGTGACGTGCCGGGTGCCACGTCATCTTAAAGCTCCACGGTGCAAGAGCGGTACGCCGCGTTCAGGTGGCCGCCGCATGGGCGTTCATTTGCCAAATTGAGAAATATTGATCGAATCCTGAGGCCCTCTCAAGACATATTGGGAGCCCCGCGCGAGAAAGGATAGGCCCCAGTTAGGTCTCAACACCAGCCTGTTCGACTAACCACGTTCACCTACAAACCATCTCC
>CAWHKI010000100.1:0-10805 GCA_963829765.1 uncultured Isosphaeraceae bacterium
GCTTTCGGGCGTCTCGGACGACTTGTAGTCGAACCAGCGCGGGTCGAAGTCGATCCGGCGCTTTTGCCGCATGGCGATATTGCTGGTGAGCGCGATCACGGCGTCGGCCAACGCGACCTCGCCGCGGCAGCGCGGTTGGTGTTCTTTGTCGGCGTGATAGTCAGATGAGTTGCCGTGTCGCACGCAATAGGCGAAGTGCTCGAGCTCTTCGCGGTAGCCACGCGACGGGTCGGCCGTGGCCAGGCCGCCCAAGGCCGCCGCGGCCGTTGGCCCGGCGAGGCTTGGGCTGGTCTCCAAGGCCGGCTTCTTGCCCTGGGTTTCCACGGTGACGCTCGTGCTCTTGGAAACGGCCGGGCTGCCGGCTTCCTTGAACAGCAGGATCTCTTTCTCCTGGCTCACCATCATCGTCCCCTTCGAACCCATGACCTGCTCGCCGTAACCGTCGAACGAATTGGTGTTGATCGACGAATAGGTCACCACCACCCGGTCTTTCTCGCCCGTCCCGGGGAACTCGAAGACGGTGAAGACGTGATCGTCGACCTCGCGGCCGTCGGTGTAGAAGAACGTGCCGCCGATGCCCGTGACCGCCAGGGGGTGCTTTTTGCCCAGGAAGATCGAGCACGCGTCAAGCTGGTGGCTGCCCAGCTCGGCCATCAAGCCCGCGCCGTGCGGTTGTAGAGCCGCCAGTTGATCAGCTCGTCCAGGCTGTTGTAGCCATATTTCTTGTAATCAATGGTCTTGTCCGGGCCCGGATAGATTCGCTTCCAACTGTCGCGGTAGACGGGTTTCCCTTGCTCGTCATAAACGTACTCGGCCAGCCCGGTCTTGGGGTCGTAGATCGGGTTGCCGCTCTTGTCTTTGGCGACCAAGGGCTGGGCGTTGTTGCGGTGCCACAAGGCGCGGATGTGGCGAATGTCGCCTAGCACGTGGTTTTGGACGAGGTAATTGGCATTGTCGTACAACACCGAATAATGGCGCTGATGGCCGACGGCCAAGAGCCGATTCGTTCTTGCGCGCGACCTGGCACATCTCCTTGCATTCGGCGACCGAGTGAGCCATCAGCTTTTCCGTGAAAACATGCTTGCCCTTGTTCATGGCCTCGATCGCGACTGGAGCGTGCAGCCACAGAGGCAAGGCGATCACGATCATCTCGACGTCGGGGTCGGCGTACATGTCTTCCTTGGTCGCGTAGTGCCTAAGTTTCTTGACGTCAGCCGAACTGTAGTCTTTGTGGCTCGAGAATTCCTTGACCGCTCGCTCTTGCTGCGACGGCCGGATGTCGCAAAACCCGATGAAATCGAGATACTCGCGGTTGTGCGACCTGATCATTGCCTGGCAGCCTTCGTCGCCCGTGCCGATGATGGCCGCGCGAACCGCCGACTTCCCTTTCATATCGCTATAACCGAAGTAAAAGGCCCCGAGTGCCGGCGCGGCCGCGGCCGCCTTGAGCAGGTCGCGCCGCGATACGCCCAGCGCTCGATTGGCATTCTCACGGCCGAGCACGCGCTCTTCCGGTGTCAAATGGGTCATCCGGTGCTCCTTTTTTGTGGGATGTCAGTTGTCCGTTGTCCGTGGTCAGTTGTTGGCGGATTATGATCGCATTCCGGGCTTGTTTCCACTGCCTATCGCTTACCGCCTATTCAGTGTCCGTGCCTTTGCTCGGCCAACGCCAGCCGGCGCCGGCGTGCTGCGCCGAAGACAAGTGCATCCAGGCCGACCCAGTGGCCGTTCGGTGTCGTGGCGATGACCAGGCAGGCGATCAGCTCGATTAAGTTCTTGCTCACATAAAGGTAATGCCCCTCGGCCTTCGGGTTGGGGGGAAGGCCGGGCCACGGGGGCATGGAGAAGTAAATCATCGTTAGGAACGACGCGGCCGACAGGGCGGCAAAGGGGGTCAAAAAGCCGGTGATCAGGCAAAACCCCATCGCGATCAACCCAAACATGGTCACGGCGTTGAGCACATCGAGACTGGTCCAGCGGACCGGCGCTGGCGCGGTCGCTCCCGAATGCGCGGACGAGCCGGGGCCAAGGCCGATTCGGTCAAGCCAATCCAAGACCATCTCTCTGGTTGCTCCCGCGGCCTTGGCCTGATCAGGCGTGGCTAC
Organism: uncultured Isosphaeraceae bacterium; assembly: GCA_963829765.1. Lineage (GTDB taxonomy): Bacteria > Planctomycetota > Planctomycetia > Isosphaerales > Isosphaeraceae > CAWFRS01. The sequence continues at coordinate 2,106 of CAWHKI010000100.1, forward strand.
GTTGGAGACCGCCTCGCGCAGGGCTTTCTGCCGGCTGACCAATGGCTCGATCAAGGTGCGGCGGTCAGCCTCCACGCCTCGGCGCGCGTCCCACGCTCGTTCCGTTTCGAATGAAAGGGCGTTTTGGTTGTGTTCATTCGCCAAAATCTGGCCAAGGTCGTGATCGTATTTCTGAATCTTTTCGACGTTGTCGGGGTCAGCGAACCAGAAATCGGCCCATTGCAGGCCGGCGTCGAGAATCTTTTGAGACAGGTCGCGTTGTTCCCGCGAAAAGCCATAATAGCGGTCGATCGCGGCGACATCGTCTTTCCATTTCGCTTTCAAACGCACCGGGTCGAGCATCGCCAGGCTATTCACGTCTGGCAACATCCCTCGATAGTACGATACGAATGGCCCGGTCGCGGCCCGCACGTACATTTCGGCCGAGAACGGTTCTTTGCCCGTCAAGGTGCCTTCCGCCTTCTCGCATCCCTCATAGAGGAAATGCCAGCCGATCGCGATTCGGAGTAAGACGATGAAGAATGCCGCCAAGAAGCCGGGATAATGTCGCGCCATCACGCTCGAGCGCCTCAGGTTTCGGTTAAGTGCTAAGACAAATTATTCTACCGCGTTCCGCGCCGGGGCGAAATCGTATTCCGTCAGGCCGAAAACGGTAAGGCGGGGTAGGCCGGCGTCAAGGCCCTGCTCGACGAAGACCACGCCGACCTCGGGATGCGTGGAGACATAGGCGCCCGCGGCCTCGGGGCCGAGCAGATAAAAGGCCGTCGACAGGGCGTCGGCCAGGGCGGCCGTCGGGGCCAAAACGGTGACGCTGGCCGGGCCCAGCGCGGGTTCACCCGTTCTGGGGTCGATCAGGTGGCCGTAAACCCGGCCGTCGACGACAAACTGCTGGAAGGCCGCACCCGAGGTCCCGAGCCCTCGATTTCGCAATCGCAGCGTACCAAGCGGCGTCTCCGGTTCGAACGGGTTCCGTAACGCGATCTCCCAACGGCCGCCGAGCTGGCCCGGGGGTGAGCCGAGCGCATAAAGACTCGACTGCCCGCCGTGTACGAGCGCTGACGTGGGCCACCAGTCCGCGAATCACATCGACCGCCCGGTCGATCGCATAACCCTTGCCGATGCTGCCAAGATTGATTCGCACGCCTTCACGGTCGAACGCGATAGTACGGCGCTCAGGATCAAGCTGGATGTGATGCCAGCCCGTTCGAGCCCGAGCATCCGCGAGCTCTCGCTCATCGGGAACGCGCTTGGGCCCTTTTACAAAGCCCCACGCCTCTGACAAGGCCCCGGCCGTGACGTCGTAAGCCCCCTCCGACTCTCGGCTGATGGCCACCGCGGCCTCGAGCAGCCCAAACAGCCCCCGCTCGACTTCGACCGGGCCTAAGTGGGCCGTCGCATTAAGCCGGCTTACCTCCGAATCGTCGCAGTAAACCGTTAACTGAGATTCGAGGGCATCGATCAAATCGAGGGCGCGACAGGCGAGGTCGACGGCGCCGGGCGTGCCTGAGGGCAAGTGTACTTCGAAGTAAGAACCCATCGCGGGGCGATGGGCCCGGACCATGTCGGAGCGCCCGGGCCGAGCACTCGCGGGCTCATCGGCCGAGGCAGACGCGACCCGCCGCCGTAAACGCAAAAGATCGCGGCGATTCACGCTGGGCCGAGGCGATTTCACAAGCGGACTCGATGGTTCGGGGGGGGAAGCAAAAACGGCGCAGTGTGCGCAGCCAGACTTATAAGCGGGCCATGTACTTACAGTATAGCCGCGCTGCCCGCCACGAAAAGAGGAAGCGCGGAATGGGGGTGTTTCATTAAGCTGAGCGGCTATGCGGTAAAGCTTGTCAGTGAGCCGTTCAGCCACTGGTATGTTTTCACCCGCCGCTCGCCTTAGCGCCGACAGTCCGCAGCGATAAGATGTCGTATAGTCATTTACGTCCGATGCGGATTTCGAGGAGTTCATGGCGATGAGCGTTTCGGTTTCGAGGCTCTCGCGGGCAGAGATCGACTACCCCGACAGCGACGGGAAGCCGATGGCGGAGAACACGCTTCAATTCCGGTGGATCGTGACGATCAAGGAAGGTCTGGATTGGGTATTTCAGGCTGAGTCCAACGTTTTCGTCGCGGGCGATTTACTTTGGTATCCGGTGGAAGGAAATCCGTCGATCTGCATGGCGCCGGATGCCATGGTTGCTTTTGGGCGGCCCAAGGGCGATCGCGGGTCTTACAAGCAATGGGAGGAGGATGGAATCGCGCCTCAGGTCGTTTTCGAGGTGTTATCACCCAATAACCGTTTCCGGGAAATGTATCGAAAACTCAAGTTCTACGAAGAGTACGGTGTCGAGGAATACTACCTCTATGACCCGGATCACGACGAGCTTGAGGGCTGGCTCGCGGCGCCGAGGGTCTTTGCGAGATCCGCGAGATGAATGGGTGGACCAGCCCGCGACTTGGCGTGCGTTTCGACACCACGGGACCAGAGCTGCGAATCTTTGCACCGGTTGGCCGCCGCTTCTAAGCTATCAAGAACTTGCGGCGGAGAGAGAACGCGCGATCGCGGACCGAGACACCGAGCGCCAACGTGCCGAGCGTATGGCCGCTCAGTTGCGAGCCATGGGTATCGAGCCAACCGACTGAATTGTCGATCGACCGCCGCCTCAATAAAGGCGCCGGCTCACTTGGACGCGCTTAGATTCTCGAAAAGGTAGAGCCCGCTCTTACCCGGGCACACCAGGTCGATGTCTCCGTCGCGGTCGATGTCGATGGCGGTCAGTTGCAGGCCGGTGCCGGCTGTGCCGGGGGGAAATCTTTGAGCGCCAGCCGGTCGCCCCCCTTGGCGGGGGCGTTCTTGGCGGGCTCGCCCTGGAAGATTACGTGCTTGACCCAGTTTTTGGCATTCACGTCAAAGGCATACCAGGCGACCAGTGAGCCGTCGGTCGCGCCGGGCTCGATCTCGTGGGCATAGACCCGCTTGCCCGTCACTAACTCGTGGGCCTTGCCGTCACCATCGATGTCGGCCCAGAGCAGCGTATGAACCGAGGCGACCGATTGGTCGATCGCTTGTTTGGTCCAGGTCCGCTCACCTCCCGAACCCTTGGTTTGATGAAGCCAGAATAGGCCGTAGTCGTGGCCCATGCCATAAACGATATCGGAGAGCCCATCGCCATCGACATCACGCGCCAGGATCTGAATGCCAGTCGCGCCGAGCTGCCAGTCGGGGTGCCAGGCCCATGAGCCGTGCGCGGATCGGCCGGGGCCTCGAACCAGCCCTTGGGCGTGAGCAGGTCGACGCGACCGTCGGCGTTCACGTCTCCCGAGCCCACGCCATGCCCGGCGGCTTTCGGGCCCAGGTCATGCTTTTTCAGGTCATACCCTTTGCCGTCGCTCTTTTTGACGACCTCGTACCATACAACCACGTTGACCGTGTTGGGGAGCACATCGGGCACGCCGTCACCCGATAGGTCGACCATCCAGGCCGCCTCGATGTTGCCGGGCACGTCGACCTCGTGATAACTCCAGCCGCGCCCCCTTTTCCGGGGTTTTCGACCCAGCCGACGCTCTTTGCGAAGTATGAGCACGTCACGAAATCAGTGTAGCCGTCGCCGTTTAAGTCTAGCGGCAGGGTGGCGAAATCATTGTAATAAGTGCCGACTCGCTGGACGTCCCGCACGTGGTAGGGCTTCCAGTCCGGCGCCTGGTACCAGGTGTCGCCGGCCACGATGTCGAGCTTGCCGTCGTTATCGACGTCGAAGACACCCGCCGCTTCGAACTCGCTCCGGCCGTTGATCGTGTGCTGCTTCCATCGGGGCTCGTCGGCCCTCACCGAAGCGGCCGCCAGGAGCAGAACCAGGAACAACGATCCGCGAACAACCACGCAGAACCGAGTCATCATATATCTCCAGAGTTTGGGACAGCCATTTAGACGCTCGGTAGCGTCCAGGGTTTGCGATATTCCTTGGTCAGGTACTGGTTCGCCTCGGGGTGGTTGATGATTCGCTCGGCGACCGGGTCCCAGGTGAGTTTTTCACCGGTCCAGAGCGAAATATTGCCGAGATTGCCGACGCTTGCCAGGCGGTGTCCGTAGCCGAAGTGGCACGAGCACTGTTCGCGCGATTTGATCGCATCAAGCCACTCGCGATGATGGCCGACCGATCGGGGTAAAGTCTTGGGGGGCTCGTCGATGGTCCGACCCTTCTTCTCGGGGATGATCTTATACCAGTCGTAGCCGGCCGCGAGCGTCGCCTCGGTCCCCTGAAACATGATGCCCTGCGTCTTGTCCTCGAGCCCGTGGGTATTGGCATCGGTCTGGCTCCAGACCATCAAGAACTTGTGGGGTCCCTTCTGATATTCGTAAGTGACGTCAAGGGTATCGGGGACTTCGGCATTGTCGTCGAGCGCATAGCGGCCGCCGACCGCCGAGATGGTCCGAGGCGCCTCCACGTCCATCGCCCAATGGACCAGGTCGACCAAGTGGCAGCAAAAGTCGGTAAGAATGCCGCCGCCGTAATCCCAAAAGTACCGCCAGTTGAACGTGAAGCGGTTGGGATTGAACGGGCGAACCGGGGCGGGGCCGAGCCAGAAGTCATAATCGCAGCCGCGCGGCGGCGGACTATCCGGGGGCTTGCCCAGGCCGCTGCGGTCGGCGGCCATCCAGACCCTCGTCTGGCTGATCTTGCCCAATACGCCCGATCGCACGATTTCAACGACTCGGTGGTAGTTTTCGCCGGCGTGAATCAGGTTGCCCATCTGCGTGATTCGATTGTACTTTTCCGCCGCCCGCACCATCGCCCGGCCTTCCTGGATGCGGTGTGCCAGCGGTTTCTCGCAGTAAACGTCTTTGCCGGCCTGGCAAGCCAGAATGGTTGGAATCCCGTGCCAATGATCGGGGGTGGCGACCGCGACCGCGTCGATGTCTTTGCGGTCCAGAACCCGGCGAAAATCGCCGTAGATTTCCGGTTTCCCGCCCGCCGCCGACCGGCGCGAGGAGATGACGCTCGTAAACGTCGCAGACCGCCGCGATCTCAACTTGCGGAAACTCCTTGAACGTTTTGATCAGGCCGGTCCCCATGCCGCCGACGCCGATAAAGCCCAGCACGATCTTCTCGCTCGGCGGTACAGTCGCGCGGTTGCTGTTCTTTTGCTCGTGACCACTGGCCGGCGGCCTTTCATCCGGGCCGCCGGTCTTCGGGGTCCTCGACCTGCCAGCGCCAGCGCCCCGGCGGCCAGAAAGTCGCGACGATTCCAGTCGTTCATGGTGTCTCCAAGCGAATCAAGATCACGGGCAGACAAGGTGGGAAACAGAGGCCGGCGCCGTCGTTCATTTCGCCTTGAGCGGGATCGCGAAGTCGCCGAGCATGTTGCGCCAGACCGAGTGAACGTGGTTGGCGTTGTTTTGGGTGTTGTTGAACTCGATCAAGAACGTCGGCCCCTGAACGCGATAGGCATGCCCCTGGCTGCGGTCGGCCGCGCCGGCCCAGGTGAAATAAATGTTGTCGCTGCCGGCGCTGGCGATCTCGTCGAGCCAGGCCTTGGCGACTTCGGGCGGCATGTCCTGGGCGTAAGACTCGACGAGCGCCCGCAGCACGACCTGCTGATCGGCGTTCATCTCGGCATAAGCGATGCCGACCGCCGCGTCGGTCGGCGGTTGAGGTGGGGCTGGCCCCCGGATTTCGGCGGGGGCCTTCTCGGCGAAGATCGCTTTCTTGCGCTGGCCTTCATCGAGGGCCTGAACCAGGCGCAGGGCTCGCTCTTCGCGATCGGCCAGCGTACGCAGGCCCTGACGCGGTCCCTGGCGCACCTGGCCCGGGTTAGCGCCAAAGAAGGCCGGCGTGGCCGCGATAATCTTGCCCTCTTCGAGCGTGAAATTGAGCGACAAATGATGTCCCTCGATCCGCCAGCCCCATCTGCCGCGGTCTTCGGGCTTGCCGAAGATCGTTAAGTAATAAAGTTCCGGATCGCGCACCGGGCCCGACCCTTTCTCGAGCTCATGGAGAATCTGCTCGAGGCTCATGATCGTGGTGGCCTTCAAGAACCCAGACCCAGAGAGGCCCGATTGAACCAAGGCAAACGCAAGCGCTCGCTGTTCGGGGCTGAGCTCTTTGATCGGCAGCCCCTTGCGGCCGCGCGGGATGAAATGCCAGTTGAGCCGCTCGGGCGAATCGTACGGGTAAGTGGCCTTGGCGAACTGCGATTGCGACAGTGCTGCCACAAACCGCTGGGCCGCAACCGCCATGCGGCTGCCGGTCGCCTCGACCTGGGCGCCCGCCCAGATCGCAAGCCCCACGACGGCCATGGACGTTAACAACAAGCTTGCCTTGATGCCTCTTAGCATTTCGATTCCTCGCTCTTCGAAACGTCGTCGACGGAGTGGTTTCACTAGTCTTCTTCTTCGATCGAAGAGCGGAAGTCAAGCCCCGTGGTCGATTTCCGGGCCAGATTGTGCTTTTTGCGAGCGTCCATCAGCGATCTCCGGACGAGTTACCAGCAGGTACGTGACCACCAGGGACGTGACACCTGAGCACTAGCCGCGTACACTATTACTTTACGCAGAACTGGGGTTTCCCTCCCATCCCCCAATTTCCGTCGGTCCGTGCCATGGAGCCACCCGTTTCTCCTCGTCGCCGAGTCTATTCTTGGAGAGACCCGGACGTCGTCGAGTCTGTTCTTCTGGAGACCCGCACCCATGCCGAGATTTGTCAAGATGACAGGCCTGCTTGCCGCGACTTGCCTGCTACCGATTCTGGCCATCCATGCCCAGCAACCCGCACCGACGGCCGCGACGGCGCCGCCCAAGGCGAGGGCCACCGCCGAGAGATCGACGGCGAAGACCACGGCCGACGCGATCGAGCGCATCAAGGATGAGGGGCTGAAGCACTCGCAAGTCATGGCGACCCTGAGCTTTCTCGCCGACGTGATCGGGCCGCGGCTCACGGGTTCCCCCAGCATGAAACGGGCGAATGAGTGGACCCGCGACAAGCTGGTCACGTGGGGGGCCGCGAACGCTCATCTCGAGGCGTGGGGGCCGTTCGGCCGCGGCTGGTCGCTCAATCGGTTTTCAGCGCAGGTCATCGAGCCCCAGTGCATTCCGCTGATCGGCTTTCCCAAAGCCTGGTCGCCCGGTACCGATGGCACCCTCGTGGCACGCGTTGTCTATTTCGACGCCAAGACCGAAGCCGACTTCGCCGCGTTTAAAGGAAAGCTGAAAGGGGCGATCGTGTTGACGAGGCCGGTCCGCGAGGTTGCCGCTCGTTGGGAACCGCTCGCGGCTCGTAAGACTGATTCCGAGCTACTCGAACTGGCCGACGCCGCGGAGGCGGATCGGGGCGGATTCGACCGCCGCGGAACGGGCCAGGGCTCGCGGGAGACGACATCCGGCCTTATTCCGACCGGCGGTCCGGAGACGCCGGCTCTCACCGCGGCGGGGAATGACCGTTCAGCGGGGGGCCCTGCGTCGGCGCCGGCATCCACGCGAGGGCGAGGGTCCCGGATGTCACCCTACGAACGATGGGCCCGATACCGGTTTTACAACGTTTCCCTCATGAATTCAGCGGAGGGGAGCGTCAGCGCATCGCCATTGCCCGGGCGCTTTTAGCTAATCCCCGGGTGCTTGTTTTAGATGAAGCTGTTTCAGCGCTGGATACCCTGGTGCAAAAGCAGATCATAGACCTTTTAAAGAAATTAAAACAGGATTTTAATCTCACCTATATTTTTATTTCTCATAATTTGCGTCTGGTGCGTAATTTTAGTGATAAAATAGTGGTCATGTATCAGGGGAAAATTGTTGAGGAGGGCCAGGCTCAAGACCGTCCTGCAATCCCCATCGCATCCGTACACGCAGCAATTGTTACAAGCGGCGTTTTATACGAATTTTAAATAAATGATAGATTTTATGAGCGAACGGTTTTGGAAAAATCTTAGCACTGCTCTCGGCTGGCTGTCCATCGGCATGCTTTTTGGCCTGGTCACTTTTTCTTCCAGCCTTGAGATCAAGGACCTGGACCTATGGCTGCATTTGCGGATGGGCTGGTGGATCTGCCATCATGGTTTTGTCCCTAATTATGATGTTCTTTCCTGCACCATTTCCGGTAAACCATGGGTCAATCACGAATGGTTATTCCAAGTCCTGGTTTATCAGGTGCAAAAAGCCTATGGTTTCAACGGGCTTATCTCCATGCAGTCCTTGGTGGTGGCATTGACATTCTTGGTATTGTTGTTTTTAGGCTATAGCCGCGAGCGCCAATGGTTGACGGTGTATCACCCTTTTAATGGTCTTGATGGTCTATCAAACCCGTTTTACCATCCGTCCGGATATTTTCAGCCTTTTGTTTTTTGTGCTTTATATTTATATCCTTTCCTTGCATATCAATAAACGCTGGGCGGTCTATGCGTTGGTGGTATTGCAGATATTATGGTCCAATATGCACGGCTTTTTCTTTTTTGGCCCTTTGCTGGTGGGTGTTGGCATTCTTTCAGAGTTCATCAAACGCCGTGTGCCCTTGCCTTATGAATGGAATACGGTAGGCCGTTTGACCGATGGGGAATATAGTTCCTTAAAAAGAATCTTTCCGCTTCTGATCTTGGCTTGCTGTGTCAATCCTTTGACATTTAAGGGGGCCTGGTATCCGGTGAGTGTTTTTTTCCAATTAGATGGCGACAATAAAATATTTTTTGATCATATTATGGAACTGCAAAAGCCCATTTTGGCAG
>CAWHKI010000101.1:0-10236 GCA_963829765.1 uncultured Isosphaeraceae bacterium
TAGCGCCCTGGCAGCGCATCGGCCTCGTAGATGACGAACGTATGCGTGAACCGCGGCACGCGATGATGCTTCATCGCGGGGAAGTAACCAAACGAATAGGGGTTTGACAGCGGCCCGTGCTTGTTGAAGCCCTTCTGGTAATAGCCCCCTTGCACGTAATGGAACCCGCGCGTGTCACCCCCGTTATGGCCCGAATAGATGCGCCCTTTCGCGTCAATCTCGACGCCAAAGGCGTTGCCGCCCCCCTCGGCGAAGACCTCATACCGGCGCGTCTCGGGATGATACCGCCAGATCAATTGCCCCATCGAATGAACAGGCTCCTTCCCGGTATCCAGGCCGGGACGCGTCACGTGGCCGGTGACCGTCGACCCCTGCGCGGCATAAAGCCAGCCGTCGGGGCCCCACCGCAGGCTGTTGACCACCGAGTGCGTATCCTCAAGCCCGAAGCCCTGGAGATGCACTTCGGGATCTCCATCGGGCACGTCGTCATTGTCTCGATCGGGATAAAACAACAGATACGGCGGATTGAGCACCCATACACCGCCGCGCCCTCGGGCCACCGACGTGACAATATTCAGTCCGTCCAGAAACGTCTTGTGCCGGTCAAAAACACCGTCCCCGTTCGTATCCTCGTGAATCGTGATCTTATCTTTGCCGCGAAAATGGTGGGGCGGTGGCGGCGGTACTTTATCGTAGACAGCCCGCCAGACCCCGTCGTGGCTCACCATTTTCAAGCCGGCCGGATAGGGATATTGCAAGTACTGAACCACCCAGAGCCGCCCGCGTTCGTCGAACGAGATCGAGACCGGCTGACGAACCTCGGGCTCGGCCAAAACCAGCTCAATCTGAAGGTCGTCGGGAACTTTGAATGTGGCCAGGGCCGCGCGGGGTGAACGCGGGCCCTGGCCTCGATCAAAAGGGGCTTTCGTCTTCGCCGAGCCCGTGGCGCCGACCTTGGCGCCGGCCGGCTTGATTTCGGCCTTCGCGAGTGGCGGCCGATCGAGGGCCCAAAAGACCGCGCTGCGGAGCATCGCGCGGAACGACGCGTTCTCGAAATCACGCGGGTGCCCCAGCGACGTGTAAAAGACCCGCCTGTTTCCCCGCGTATTGACCCAGGCCACCGGCTCCGACGGTTGGCCCGGTATCGTGCCGGTTAAGAGCACTTGCGTGCCGGCAGCCAGCGGGCTGACCTTGTACAGCGAGCCCTGGCTCACGAACGGCGTTTCCATGCCCTGGATAATCATGTGAGAGCTAACTCCCGGCGACAGCGTGATCTGGGGATGAACATCGTTGGCCTGGTGCCCCGTGTAATGGCCCCCCAGTACGTCGGGATCGAACGTTCTCCATTCGGCGTGCCCCGCCGGGGCCTTGCCCCGCGCATCAAAAGCATGACAGGCCGTCCGGATACCCACCAGCGGCTTGCCCGAGTCGATATATTTGCGAATGATCGCCATCTGTTCGGCCGTGGGCGCGCGGCGGCGGACGCTCAGCACCAAGAGGTCGGCGTCGTTTAACGCCTCGGCCCCGCGAAAATCGTGCGGAGACTTGCGACCCGCGATCACGAACGTGCAGCGCACGCCCAGCGGCTCGAGTTCTTTGGCCGCGAACGCCGGCAACGTCACATCGGTCTTGTACTCGTCATCACCGATCAAGAAGACGGCGCGCGGCCGGTCATCGGCCTTGAACTTAAACGCCGGCTCTCCGGTCAAGTCGGTGGAGGTAATCGTGGGGCTGACGTACTTCTCGATATGTTCAACGATCCGGTTGGTCCCCTCGAAATGGCTGACATAGGGCCACGACCGCGAGTTGTACATCGTGTCGGTCAAGTCGCGTACCAGGACTACGTTCTTGCCGAACCGGGCCAGGTTGCGCAGGCCGAACGGCCGGCCGAGGACGCACATGTTGGTATGAACGCCCATGAGCATGACATTGGTGATGCCCCGGCTTTCGAGCAGGTTCCAGATCTCGGCGCCCGAATCGCTGATCGCGTCGTCGTCTTTGATGGCGATGGCGGCGATCTGTGATCTCCACGGTGATCCCTGCGGGCACTGGGGCCCGTCGTCGCAGCCCCCATCGGACTGGTCGATCGGGTAGGTCCCTTTCTCTTCGGCCGGGACCTTGTTGCACCACTCGCCGATGTGCGGGGGCAGGTTCGCGGCCTTGGGCGCCTGCTCGCGCCCGTTTCCGGGCCGGGTGGTCGCGATAAGCCGCCATGCAACTGCTCGGGGCGTGGATGATCAAGACCCCCTTGGCACGCGCCGCCGCGACCGCTCGATTCATCGCCGGCGCTAGCTCGCCGACCCGCGCCGTCGCCCCTCGGCACCAGTGCTTGTTCCACATATCGCAGATAATGATGGCCGTCTGTGCCGGCTGCCACTGGAGCACGTTGTCTCGGACCACGAACGCCCCCGCGGCCCCTCCTTCCTTGCCGGTCTCGCGCGCCCGAGCGTGCAAGACGAGCGGCTCTTGACTGTTCGCAGCGTGCATGTGGGCTTGGGCTGCCAAGACAAGAATGAAGCTGCCCACCCGCACCGCGAAACCCCACCTGCCGCGCCAGAATGTACGCATCGAGAGAAGCCCTCCGTCCTGATCGAACTCCCTGAACTCTCAGATCTGCGTTGTTGAACACCTGCCTAATAGACTGCGCCCTGCGCGAACGGCAACATCGGCGAGGGGAGGGCGAGGCTCCGTCCGAGCCGGCATTGGCACTCGGCTCGCGCGGAAGCTCGCCCTCCCAGTATGGCTCAAAGCCCGCCGCGCGCGGCATAATCTCGTTTTCGCGGGGCGCGAATGCCAGCGAAGGTAGCCGCGAGCCACTCGCGGCGCCGGCCTGCGTCCTCCTCGCTGGCGCGTCGGGTTAGTATGGTCGCTGGCGGGGCCGGCAGGGTGGGGCCAACACCGCCTGGGCCGGCCACAGACGATCCATCGTCGCGTTTTTTCTTGATGGTCGCTGAAATAGCGAATGAGGCGTCAGAATCGCCGTTCCCAAGGGGACGCGCGACAAAACGAAACGAACCCGGGGGAAAGACCGGGTTCGTTTCGATATCACGGGATGTTCGTTCAAGGCGGGATGACGCAAGGCCGCCCGTTAGGCGACGACCTTGCCTCTCCAGCGGCGATGCACAACGACCAAGCCCGATGCCGCCAGCGCGGTCAGGGCCATGATCATGCTCGAAGGTTCGGGAACCCCTGGCGCGGGAGCCGGAGGCGTCGCAAAAGTGCTAGCATCCGAAATGGACCCGGTACCAGCCGGGGTCTGATTGAAGCTGATCGTCAGGCTCGCAAGATCTGGGCTGGGTGCGGCGGGACTGACTACCGCGGTCGGCAGGCCGACGTAGGATCCCGGGGCATAGTGGCCGAGTACATAGAACTGCACTTGGCCTGGGATCGTATTGTACTCGGTAATCGCGGTGCTCTGAAAAAGCCCGAAAACGTCGTTCCCGAATAACAAGCTTCCAGGCACGCCAGTATTGAAGGTGACCGGACCAAAAATCTGGTTGGGCAGCCCGGCAAACGCGCCCAGGCCGACGGTTGAAAACAAATTTCCAATCGTGAATTGGGCACCCGTGTTGATGTTACCGGTATCAACCGAGGGTGATCCAATATCGGCAAGCGATAGGCTACCAACCACTCCAAAATCGGCACGCGATAGGCTACCAACCACTCCGACCGGAACATTGTCGGGGTCACCAATCGCACCGGCCCGCGGCACCAAGCCCGCAGACCAGAATCAACGCGGTGAACAAAACTTTCTTCATGATGCTGAAACTCCTGAAAAGAAAATCTCGAAGACGCGACGTGCCTCCATTCGCCCGACGCTCTGGTGGCAAGGAATCGTCTCGATACGAGCGATCAGCGTCAAGTACAGTAGTCATTCTGGCACGAAGAATCAAGTTCGCAGGTAAGAAAAAAAGACTGCGCAGATATAAATGTTGCAATTAAGCAACAACATCCATCGCCACAAAAAGCTGAGCTCTCGCCAAGAAACGACGCGAACCTAGGGGTAGACCAGGTTTGTGTTGACATCACGGGATGTGCAAGGTGGGATGACGCAAGGCCGTCCGTCAGGCTCGGTAATCGAGGTGCTCGTAAAGTACCCGAAAACGCTGTTGCCGAACGCCAGACTTGAAGGGTCGCCGGCGGTGATGAAGTGGACCGGACCCAAAAACTGGTTGGGCATTCCGCTAAACACGCCCTGGCCGGTGAGTGAAACCAAATCTCCAATCTGGAATAGGACGCCATTGTTTATGTCACCGGTATCAACCGTGGCCCCCACGGAATCGGCTAACGCGAGGCTACCGACGGGCGATGAGACACCTAAACAAAAACAGGCATCGCCAAAGAAAGCCGACCACTCGTCTCGGTTCCAGCGTTGCCTTGGCGAAGTTCAGCAGAAAACCACGCTCGAGGCACCGGTGCACCTCGATTGCCGCTCCAATGGTCCGCTCGGTCAACGCTTCGTGCTCCAGAGCCATCTTTCTCTCTCCTGCATTCCTGGTTTCCTCATCAAACCTTTCCATCCGTCCGCGGTTGCAACGGGACCGGGAAAAGGGGGGATACCGATTTATTGTTCTCCTTGACGAGTTTGAGAAGTACATTGTGATCGTCATGGAAACCGATTCCTTCTTCTATCAGCTTCTGAAACAGTTGCCCGAGACGCTCTTCGCGCTCGTCGGCGAACCGCTCACTCGAGCGGCCGAATACCGGTTCGATGCGCTGGAAGTCAAGAAAAAGCGGCAACTCGTGGAACGTCTGCAGGCCAATGGCCAGACACTCAAGGAGATCTCGCAGCTATTGGGAATTTCGGTGACGGAAGTTCGTCGCCTGGCACGCCGCTAGAAGAAGCCTATTTTCAGCGAACCGACCGAGGGCTGGAAGGAAGGGCCGATCGTACGGCCGCTTCTTCGCGGCCAGTGGGGAGAAGCTACAAGAAATAGCCAGTCGCCTCAATGTGCGACGCGTGGTCAACCTGGTTGGGTGCGCGCGGCGCCGTAAGGCGACGGTGAAACGCCGATCGCTTTGCCTGACAACTCAAGCCTCGCCCGCTCGGCCGGCCGCCGGTCGTCGGCTCCGTCTGCCGACGGTCCAATGTCGGATTCCGGAAGGGGCTCACGCCAGGCTCGGTGGGACGCTACGACCGCGCGTAATGGCCGATGACGCGAACGAGCGTTAGAATCCGGCCGTCGTGCGACAATGTCATACTATCGGCGCGATCGGCCAAGCGCACAGCGAGATTCAACGAGCACTTCGGCGTCGAAGAGCATGGCGATGAAGAGGCGCGATCGGCCAAGCGCAGGATGAAACGCCTGTCCTCGTTCCCCGTTCCAGGCGCAGGGTGAAACGCCTGTCCTCGTTCCATTCGGTTCTCAGGAGAAGGCACGGTCTGGCGCACGATGGCACGATTCCATCGCGCGGCTGATTGCCCCATCCGCTGTTCGCAGCCCGGGACCCAGCAAATAGCTCCGACCAGGCTCGGAACCCCCGCAACCCAACCCTAGCGGGACATAGGCGGAATGATTTTTGCGGCCCGCCGGGATTTCGGGTAAGCTATCGAGCACAGTTCACCGATTGACAACGTCAACCAAGAGACTCAACGGTCTGGTTTGGCGCTAACGCGGGGCCCCACGAGAGACGAATGCCATGCGACACCCTCGATCACGCGCCATCGATTCCCGGCGAACGCACTCGTATCGCCCCCTTCTGGAAGCGGTCGAGGATCGCGTGTTGATGGCGGTCATCACCGTGACGGGCACCGGGGATGCCATCAATGCGACGGACGGTGTGGTGACGTTGCGCGAGGCGATCACGGCGGCTAACAGCAACAAGAACGTCAGCGATGTGGTCGGCGTCGGGGCCTACGGGGACAACACGATTGCCTTCGACATTCCCGGATCGGGCGTGCATACGATCGCGCCGACCTCTCCGCTGCCGGCCATCACCAACCCGGTGACGATCGACGGCTACACCCAGCCGGGGTCCGCCCCCAACACGAACCCGGTTGGGCAGGGGCTCAACGGCACCCTGCTCATCGAGATCGACGGCGAGAACGCCGGGAATGCCCAATTCGGGATGATCAACATCCAGACGGACGACAGCACGGTGCGAGGCCTGGTCATCAACCGCACGCAAGGGGAGGAGATTGGCTTCAATGACGGCGGCGTCGGCAATAATCTGATCGAGGGGAACTACATTGGTACCGACGCGACCGGAACCACGTCCTTCCCCGGGGTCGCGACGGGATACGGCGTCTTTGCGAACACCGGTGGGAATACGATCGGCGGGACCACGCCAGCCGCCCGCAACCTGATCTCGGGCGGGGGGACGGCGTCGTGATCAACAACGCGTCGGCCTACGTGCAGGGGAACCTGATCGGCACCGACGTGACCGGCACGCGAGCCCTCGGGAACGGGAGCTCTGGCGTCTCGGTCGCGACAGGCGATCCCAGCGACGGCAGCATCGTCGTGGGCGGCCCGGAGGCCGGGGCGGGTAATGTGATCTCCGGCAACGGTGGGATCGGCGTCACGCGCCGACAACGGCGTGGTCCAAGACAACTTCATTGGGACCGACGTGACCGGAACGTTGCCCATCGGTAACAGCATCGGCGCAGTAATCTCGGGAGACGTCACGCTCGCGTCGAACACGATCGCGTTCAACTCCTCGACGGGAGTGAGCGACACCGGGGGTACAAATGGCATCGCCAGCGCCGGCAACTTCATCACCCAAAACTCGATCTTCTCCAACGGCGGCATCCAGCTCAACTTGGGCGGTGACTTGGGCATCATCTTCAACGACCCCTCGCCCGACACGGACGGCATCCAGAACTACCCGGTCCTCAACTCGGTCGCCGTCTCCGGCACCGGGACTCTGGTGCAAGGGGTCCTCGACAGCAGCCCAGCTCGAACTACCGCCTGGAGTTCTTCGCCAACAGCGAGCGGGACGAAAATTCCTACCTGGACGAGTTCGCCGGGGGCAAGACGTTCCTCGGCACGATCAACGTGACGACCGACGCGAACGGCCACGCGAGCTTCTCGGCGAACCTCCCCGCAGTGCCGGCCGACCAGCCGTTCATAACGGCCACTGCGACCAACATTACCGACACCGGCTCCGGCCCGCTCAACAACACTTCCGAGTTCTCCCCCGTCGCCGTCTTGGGCGGGCCAAGCTTTGTCGTGACCAACACCGGCGACACGGGGCTGGGGACGTTGCGTGAGGCGATCATCAACGCCAACCTCACGGCCGGCGCACAACGATCACCTTCGCCATCCCCGCCACCGACCCGCGTCACTTCTACTACCGCAACGACGGCGTTGCCGGCCAGGTGTCCCCGGCGGACATCGCCGATTACAACCGCGACAGACGACGCGAACATCGCCGACATCGACCCCGACTGGCCGCACAGTTGGTTCTCGATCCTTCCCAGCGACGACTTGCCGCAGATCGTGGACACAGTCACCATCGACGGCTATTCAGAGCCCGGCAGCGTCGCGAACACGCTCCCCGCGCCTCGGGGCTTTGAACACCGTCTTGAAGATCGAGCTGGACGGCACCGAATGCGCCCGGCGAAGGGCTGAACCTGGGCATCGGTTTCGCGTCCGTCGACTCCAGCTACAGCCGGATCGATGGCCTGGCGATCAACCGCTTCGGTGGCGACGGCATCGAGCTGAATAATCTGAATGGCAACAACGTGATCGCAGGCAACTTCATCGGCACCGACGTGTCCGGGATGATCGGCCTCGGCAATGGCGGCAGCGGCATCTACCTGAGCTACGAGTACGGCGACACGATCGGCGGGTCCGATCCCGCCGACTTCAACCTGATTGCGGCGAATGACACCGATGGCATCGAGTTGCTTGAGACCCTTCGGGGCGAACATCACCGGCAACTTCTTCGGAGCCGATCCGAGCCTGACTTACGCGTTTCCGAGCACCGGACCGGCACTGCTTTTCACGCCGACGCCGCGCGAATGGCGGGGCCGCGTCGAATGCGCACACCGCGAGTTTCGGCGGTGCGCAGATCGCCGCGGCCCCCACGGAACCCCCGACGAACTTCGTGAACCGCAACTTCTTTGTGGGCTTGGCGCGTTCGATTTTCGTCGAGCAGATCGTCAAAGTATTCGGCGAGGCGTCACGCAAAACCGCAGAATACATGTTCGATAATAAATATGTTCAGATCAAGTCCGTGCCCGGGTTCAACCAGGGTCATGTGGTGACTCCCACTGTGCAACCGCAAGATACCGGCGACCTCGCAGAGATCGACCTCGGTGACGACGGCGTGACACCGAATGACCCGGGCGACACCGACGGCATACAGAACTATCCAGTCCTGACCTCGGCCATCACGACGACCGCGACCACCGTGACGGGGACGCTCAACAGCGTTTCCAATACCAGCTTCCAAATCGAGCTTTACTCCAACAGCCTGGGACCGAACTACCGGGCCGGCGAGCAATCCCTTGGCATCGTGGACGTCACGACCGACGCGAACGGCAACGCCTCGTTCACGTTCCCCTCGCCCATCCTCGTGCCCGTCGGCCAGTTCATCACAGCACTTGCAACCCGACTGGAAGCCGGGACCCTCGCGGGCATCGAACGTCCGAATTCTCGGCGGGCATCGCTGTCACGGCTGCGACGGCCCAACTGACCGCCAACCTGTCTGTCGTCCAGTCCGCCACCCCGAACCCGGCGCCGACGGGCGGCGACCAGACCTTTAGCCTGACCGTGGCCAACGCCGGCCCCAACCCCGCCTCGGGCGATCAACTGGTCGTCATGCCGCCCGCCGGCGCAACGTTCGTCTCGGCCACCGGTAGCGTCACGCCGGTCGGCGGAACCTTGACCTTCGACCTCGGCACCCTGGCGAACCAGGCCTCCGTCACGGTGAGCGTCACCGTCGGGCTCGACGCCCCGGGGACGCTCGTCGGCACCGCGACCGTCACATCGAGCACTCCCGACCCCGCGACGGCCGACAACATGACCACCGTCACGGTCCCTGGTGACTCCGTTGGACCGACGATCTCGAACGGCTGTTTCCGAACCCGCAGGCCAAGACGACGCCGCTGGTGCTGGACTTCTCCGAGGCCCTGGACCCTGCCAGTGCCGTGAACCTCGCCAATTACCGCCTGGTCACGGCCGGTCGCGACAAGAAGTTCGGAACCAAGGACGACAAGGTCGTCGCCCTGCGATCGGCAACCTACAACCCGACCAGCCGCGAGGGTCCACGCTCCTGCCCCGCAAGAAGCTCGCCGTTGCCGTCGAGTACAGCCTCACCGTCAACGGCACGTCCGCCACTGGAGTCGAAGACCTCGCCGGCAACCTGCTCGACGGCAATCGCGACGGCCGCGTCTCGGGAAACTTCGTCAGAGTCTTCAAGCTCGTTCGCCCCAAAAAGGGCAAGCGTCAGCCTTGAGCGGAGTGGCCGAAAGGACAAGAAGCGGGGCTGAAAGGACAGGCACTGTTGCGCGCGGACTGGGTCGAGGGGGTGCGTCGGACGAGACCCGCGTTGGTCCGAAATGCTCGGCCACGATGACGACACCCGCCGGAATCACCAGCACTTTTGCGGAAGGAGGAAGATTCTATTTGAGCGGGCAGTTGGCGGCGTGTGATGTGAGTCGCTGCGAGTTAAGCTCGAATTGCTGATATCAGTACTCTCTCTCAAGGAGCTTACTCATGACAGCGACCCACAGCTTCAAGTCTACCACCTCGGTTACGCCGGTGCTCTACGTTGCTTTCGAGTTGAGCGACGGCCAGTGGAAGCTTGCTTCGACCACCGCCCGTGGTCAGCAGGCCCGTGTTGTGACGGTGCGGGCTCGTGATACAGGCGCGGTCCTGAAAGAGATCGCTCGGGCCAAGGCCCGGTTTGGTTTAGCCGAAAGCGCAGCGGTCTTCTCCTGCTACGAGGCCGGACGCGATGGCTTCTGGCTCTATCGCTTCTTGCATCATCAGGGTATCAACAATGTGATCGTCGATTCATCGAGCATCGAAGTGAATCGTCGCGCTCGACGTGCCAAGGCGGACAGCTTGGACGCTCTCAGCCTGGTCGGACTGCTCGTTCGCTACTGCGAAGGCGAGACAAGGGTGTGGAGCACTGTCGAGGTGCCGGATCCCGCTGACGAGGATCAACGACAAATGCATCGTGAGCTCGATCAGCTACGCCGCGAACAGACCAACCATACCAATCGCATCGGGGGCGGCACCGCTGGGGCGGCACCGCTGGTGCGGTGCCGCCCCCGACGGGGTCGGG
>CAWHKI010000102.1:0-48465 GCA_963829765.1 uncultured Isosphaeraceae bacterium
CCCGAGACCGCGTCCCGCCTGGCGGCCGCAGTAGAACGGATCGAACAGGTGCGCACGTCGAGGAGGAGAGACTCCTTTGCCGGTGTCAGTGAAGGTCCAGAGTAGTTCGTCGTCGCGCATCTTTGAACGAACGACGATTTCGCCTCCGGCCGGCGTCGCCTGGATGGCGTTCCGGAGCAGGATTTCGGCGAGATGGCGCAACGCATCAGGATCGAGGGTGCTCACCGGCGAGGAATCCTCGATCTCGTTGCCGACACGAATGCCCCGGGCCGTACATTCCTCTTGAAAATCGCGGAGGCAGGCTCGAAGCAGATCGGCCGGGCGACAGGGCCGCGGCCTTGGGGCTGGAGGTCGGGCCACGAAATGAGGTCCCGAAGGATTCGATGAGCGCGCCCTGCCTGGCTGGGATAATCCGGAGCGACCGCGTGGTTTCGGGATGGTCTGTGCGGGCCAGCAAAAGCTGGCGCAGGCCGACAATGACCGCGAGGGGGTTGTTCAGTTCGTGACCGGCCCCCCCGCGAACTCGGCCAAGGCCCGAGCTTCGAGCTTTCCCAGCCGTTCCTCTTCCATTCAAGCCTTTGACGTAGAGACTAGACCACGGTCTGGACCCGGCACTCAAGAACTGCCCGATCGGCCACCATCGCCGCCCACGATTGCCAGGCGTGATGCGCTTTCGAGCCGGCGAGCCTGGGTTGTTCGAATAAACCCGGGCGGTCGGTCCAAAGGTGGAGGAGGGCGCGGGTCCTTCCGCGGACCGCCAGTGGGAGCACGACGGAGGGAGGTCGCGTTTCCGGCGGTGACGACCCGCGGCCTTCGATGCCGGTAGTCGGGGCCACGTCCTTTCTTTGTGTCGTCTTGGAAGACGGAAGGGCGTTTTCGACCCATACCAGGCGCACCGCGCTGACCCCCGGCTCCGCGCACCAGGCCATGGCGGCCTGGGCGGCCCAGTCTTCGGGCGATATCGCGGGGTCGGAATCAGCGATTGCCGCGAGAAACCGAGATCCACGATCCCGCTCCTCCCGCGCGGACGCCAGCAGCAGACGGAGTTGTGCGTTTTGCCGTGTCATCCGCTCTTCGTGAGATGTGGCGTCGGCGGCGATAAACGCCGCGGCGGTCCGTGCTTGCACCTCCGCTACCAGGACGCGCAATCGGGGCTCGGGGGAAGCTCTTCGGGGGCCGAGCCGGTATCAAGTGACCAGGGGGTCTGTTCGGCCCAGCGGCACGCTTGCTCAATATACGCCAGCCGGACGGGATCGGAGGCGGCAGTCAAGAGCGCCTGTCCGTGCGAGCCGTGCAGCCAGGCGGCGTCAACGGTCAGCGGATCGCACCCCCATCGCTCGGCAAGAGAGCGGCCCAGGTCGTCAAGATCGGTGCCCAGTTGGGTGATTTCGCGGTGTGGGTGGTCCTGTTGTTTCAGCTCTCGCCACCATGTTGCCAACCACTCCGCGTCGACAGATGCGACGGCCCACCAGCCCAGCCGGCAGAGGAACGCGGCCCGGGCGACACCATCGGGGTTGGGGTCGTTGGCGTCGCCTGCCAACGAGCGCACGGCCAAGCTGACCGCGACAGAGTTCCGCCAGAGCCGTCCCAGGAACTCGGATGCCGGCCCGGTCGCGAGATTGGCCGGCCACCAGGGCGTTTCCGTAATGAAAGAAACAACCGATTCGCCGGAACCGGCTATCTTGGAACGCCAAAGCAGCCATCCAGGATCAAGCTGGCAGATCGAACGCGTTTTCGGCGTCAAGTGTGCGTCGAGCTCTCCCTCGTCGGGTTCGGCCGGCAGACGCCCAAGCACGGTTCGAGCCGTGAGCGGCGCAACGGAAGCCCGCCGAGCCGTGAGACTCGGTGCCGTAGATCGTTCCCGGGGGATCGTCGACGCGGTTGGCCACGCACCGGACGGGCTCCTTCCCGACAGCCGAGGCCGCGACCTTCTCGTTTGAAGGACGCCGGCATCCAAAACGAGGCAGTAGCGCCCCATCTCAACATCCTGTTGAGATGGGGTGATTGGACACATGATCAACCGATGACACTAGTCTCCATATCCAAGAGTCCGCAGACTCGTCGCAAGAGTTCATCGATATCGAGCGGCTTTTGCAGAAAATCATCCGCTCCCGATGTCCGTAGCTCCTCGATTTTGTCTTCCTCAATCATGCCAGAGATGCAAATAATCTTGATGTCTGCCATGGTTGGGTCTTTGCGAAGCAATTCGCAGACCTGCTGGCCATTGATGTCGGGCAACATGACGTCGAGAATGATCAGATCGGGGTGATACTCCTTGGCGAGTACGCCCGCGCCGAAGCCATTGTTGACGACTTTGGTCTCAAACCGCGCGTCGCCAGCGAAAACTTCGGAGATCAAGTCTACAACGGCTTGATCGTCGTCGACGATCAAGACTCGTCGGCGACCACTCTCGAGGGCATCCGTGGGAATGCCGTTCTCTTTCATGAACCGGTGGAGCGCGTCCCGCGGAATCCGCCGGAACCGCGAGCCCGGAACCCGGAACCCTTTCAGTTGACCCGAATCAAAGCAGCGAATAATCGTCTGCTGACTCACTTTGCAAACCTTGGCCGCCTCGCCCGTCGTAAATACCGTCTTCATTGGTGTGTAGGTCCCATTTTGCGAGATCAAGGACGAAGTCCCCCTCTCTCAGTGAATGGGCACATGATCGGAGGAGGAAGACGACGCCTGATCGGCCTCCGTGCAAACCCTTCTCTCGACACGAACCCAGCAGTCCTAGCACCCCGACCCAGCTCAGTCGATCGTACCAGCCTATCGGTAACCCGCCGGTGTCAAAATCTACGAAACCTTTAGAGATTGCCAATATTGCCGATCTATCCAATTGTAGAACATTGCCCGACCATGTCAATCCGAATACCATTATCTCCCAAAATTTTGCGACTGAGAACACTCGGTGGACATAAGTTGCTTTTCTGAAAGGACTTGGAGCGCACTCAAATCCACGGTGTCGGCGAGCGGCAACGCGCCGTCGATGACGTCCGTCTGTCAGAGTCAGAGCGCCAGAATGGGGACCAGGGGAAGCCGGAGCGGCCCGGATCTCTATAGGGCCGGTTTGGGTACCCGCCGTTTGAGCTGAATGAGCAAAGTAGCGATGTCAGACGGGCTGATTCCACTAATCCGGCCCGCCTGGCCGATGGATAATGGTCGCACTCGCTCGAACTTTTCCCGGGCCTCGGCGCGAAGTTGTGGGACCGCATGGTAATCGAAGTCGGGAGGAATCCGCTTTTCCTCCATTTGGCGAAACCGGTCGACCTGCTCGAGCTGGCGGCCGATGTAGCCGTCGTATTTGGCTTCGATCGTCACCTGGTTGACCACGTCGAGGTTCAGGCCGGCTTCCTGCAAATCGGGGTCGAGCAAAATGAGATCCAGCCAGGACGTTTCGGGCCTACGAAGTAATTGAAAGAGCGTGTCGCCGGCGACTCGTGTTCGCTGGAGCCGGTCGCGCAATTGCGATATTGCGGCGCTTCGCGACTCGAAGCGAGCCCAGCGCAGGTCATCGACCAGGCCGACCCGCCGGCCCAGCTCGGTGAGCCTGAGGTCGGCGTTGTCGTGCCGCAACATCAAACGATATTCCGCCCGGCTGGTGAACATACGATAGGGCTCATCCACGCCCCGGGTGACCAGATCGTCGACTAAAACCCCAATGTAGGCGCGCGAGCGATCGAGAACGAATGGCGGCTGGTCGCGAACCGCGAGCGCCGCGTTGATACCGGCAATGAGCCCCTGAGCGCCGGCTTCCTCGTAACCCGTTGTGCCGTTGATCTGGCCGGCGAAGAACAGGTTCGTTACGGGCTTGGTCTCGAGCGTCGGCGAAAAGCTGGGTGGGAGGAGCGAAATCGTATTCGACGGCATAGCCATACGCGCATGATTTCGGCGTTTTCAAGCCCTGGGATTAACGGAATGATGGCGTCTTGAACGTCGCGCGGCAGGCTGGTCGAGATGCCGTTGCAGTAATATTCGAGTGTGTTCCGGCCTTCGGGCTCCAGGAAGATCTGATGGCTGTCGCGGTCTGAAAACCGAACCACCTTGTCTTCGATCGACGGGCAGTAACGCGGGCCGGTGCTCTGGATCTGGCCCGAATACATGGGGGCGCGGTCCAAGTTGGCCCGGATCAAGTCGTGTACGGCGGGGTTGGTGTAGGTGATATGGCAGTCGACCTGGGGCGCGGTGATGGCATCGGTGAGGAACGAGAACGGGACCGGGACAGCGTCCCCGGGTTGCGGCTCGAGTCGCAGCGAAATCGATCGTTCGGCCGTTCAACCGCGGCGGCGTGCCGGTCTTGAACCGCTCGAGCTCGAAGCCAAGTGCGCGAAGGCACTGCGAGAGCCCCATCGCGGCCGCGTCGCCCCCGCGACCGCCGGCCGTCTTGGTTTCACCGGTATGCATGATCGCCTGCAGAAACGTACCCGTTGTCACAATGACGGCTCTCGCTTGGTAACACACTCCCCCGCGGCATTGAACGCCCGCGACGCGTCCTCCCTTTACCAGGATCGACTCTGCCATCTCCTGCCGTAGCGAGAGGTTCTCCTGACGCTCGACGGTGAGCTTGGCCAGGAACTGATAGCCTTTCTTGTCGCACTGGGCGCGCGGGCTGTGCATCGCGGGCCCCTTGCCTCGATTGAGCAAGCGGAACTGAATGGCCGTCGCATCGGTGAAGATCCCCATGGCGCCCCCCAGGGCATCGATTTCGCGCACGATCTGCCCCTTGGCAACTCCGCCGATCGCCGGATTGCAGCTCATCTGGCCGACCGTATCACAGTTCATCGTCAAGAGCGCGGTCCGCCGGCCCATTCGGGCAGCGGCCAACGCGGCTTCCAGCCCAGCATGGCCGGCGCCGACGACAATCACGTCAAACAGGTAGGGATCAGACATTCCAAAGAACCTCGGGAAGTCAGCAGTCGCCCTCCTTCGGGTAGGGCGACAGCCTGTCATCGAAAGAACCTCCATCTTACACGCATCTCGAACACAATGAATTGTCATTTCTCTTCGGACCGAGCCACGTTCCCTGGTCAACCGGCTTGCACGGCATCAGCAAAAGCCGCTACCCTGAACGTTCGATGGCAAAGACCGGCTTTGCACTCCACTCTCATTCCTCAAGGTGAAACAACCATGGCCGAAACGCGTAAAGGGGAAGTGACATTCAAGGGCAACCCGATCACATTAGTGGGGCCCAAGCTGAAACCGGGCGACAAGGCACCCGATTTTACCGCGGTCGGCGCGGGCCTCGCCAAGGTCTCGCTGGCCGACACGGCGGGCAAGGCCCGGCTTTTCAACGTCGTTCCGTCGCTCGATACGCCCGTTTGCAACAAGCAGACGAAGCGGTTCGCTCAAGAGTTGAAAGCGCTGGGCGATAAGGTGGCCGCTTACACGGTGAGCACCGATCTGCCGTTTGCTCAGGCGAGGTTTTGCACCGAAGCCAATATCGACAACATCAAGAATTTGTCCGACGCCCACAATCACAGTTTCGGCGAACACTATGGCGTCTTTATCAATGACCTGCCGGTGCCGCTATTGGCGCGGTGCGGTTTTTGTGGTCGACCCGTCCAATACGATTCGCTACGCCGAGATCGTGCCCGAGATCGGCCAGGAACCCGACTACGAGCCGGCCCTCAAAGCCCTGAAGGAAGCGGCCGGAGGATGAGACCGGTCTCCAGGCCGCCGTCGCCGGCGTTCAACTTCGCGGACCGGCGACAATCATGGTCACGACCAACCGCTCCTCAATCGAGCGGCTTGATCCAGATGTTGCGGTACTCGACAGGGTTGCCGTGGTCCTGGAGCATGAGCGGGCCGTCTTGGCCGGCGGCAACGTTGACTCCGCCCGGAGTGATCGAGATCTCGGCATTGTCGATGGTTTTAATTTCGTTGTGAATCACGGTCACCCGGGCCTTCTTGACCACCTTGCCCTGCTCGACCTTGGCCTTATGGAACGTTACGTCATAGGTCTGCCACTGAAGTGGAGGCTTGCAGGCGTTTACCGAGGGCGTGATCTGAGTATAAATCGCGCCGCAGTCGTTGTTCTGGGGCTTGAGCTTGTACGAGTCGAGTATCTGGAGCTCATGGTTGCCGGTCAGATAAACGCCGCTGTTGCCTCGCCCTTGCCCGTGCCGGTTCGGCATGTAAGGGACGTTGAATTCCAAATGGAGGCGAAAATCACCGAATCGCTTCTGGGTCATGATGTTACCCCTGCTGACCGTGAACACGCCCTCGTGGACGGGCCAACCGGCGGGCGTCTTTCCGTCTAGCTTGACCCAACCCTCGAGGCTCTTGCCGTCGAACAGGACGACCGCCCCTTCGGGCGGATGGGCGCCCAGAACCGTGTGGGCGGGGTCATTGGGGGCCTGCAAGGCACTGGCGGCCGACGGGTAGAGCGCGAGCAAGAAGAATACGTATGAGAGAGATACAAGCTTCATGAGCGGTCTCCTCGAAAAAGGTGGGCCGGTGATCGAGCGATCCCAATGACACGTCGTTGGGCCGACAGTTTAACATTTCTTCGTGCCCGGCGAAAACACCGGCGCAGTCACCGGCGCGGTCGCTCGGCAGGCGAGAGGAAAGGACGATGCCCGAAATCGATCGATCGGCGGGCCAGGCGGATGCCGGGGCGAGTGCTCACGAGCCAGCTCCGCTCGAAGATCACGCGGCCCCACGCGGCGAGGAACTCGATCGGCAAGTCATCGATTGGCTGGCGGAGGCCGCGTGCCGCACACCGGCACGGCGGACGGATCATCGGGCTGCCCAATCTCCGCCCCACCCCCTCACCGCCGCCGGCCCGCAAGGTCTGCGGTTTTGCGTTGTTTGCGTTGTTTGCGTTGTAGCCATCCTTAAGTGCTAGGCCGGAAAAGACTTTCGTCACAACGCAAATTGCTGGCCCCCTCACCGTTTGCGTACAGCGCTTCGTTGTTTGCGTACGGCGCTTCGCTGACTTGCGTCATGGCTATGGTTTCGCGCCCCACGAGCTGGGCTCCCATCGCCTGCGGGACGATACTTATGACGAGTTATCCAAATCTGCTAGCACTTTTTTTCCGTCGCTCGACGATCAGACGGAGCTTGGCCGGTTCCCTGTCTCGAGTTATCAAGCAGGCGGCCGGCCGATCGAGCTCGGTTGTCGATGCCGCGGCCCGCCGTTCGCGGCGCTGCGACCTTCGCGCCCTTCACGAAAACGGTCCCAGTTTCTTCGACTCGTCTTGTTCTGCGTCTTCTCATCGCGAACCTTGCCTCTTCGAGAATTAATGGCACACATCGCCGGCAGATAAGCATAGTACCTTTGTGTCGTTGTGTTGCCTCATCAGGGAACGGGAGCCATCCGCCACCACCGGTCGCTCTGCCGAACTCGAATTGATTCATCGCGCCAATGTGCCGGCGATCGCGAAATCGCCGCTCTATCGTCGCACACCGAGAGACGTGATATGTTGGGGCTCGCCACGCTTATTGCCGCCGACCTGGTTCACGAGTCACGAAGTCGCCAGACCATGGCCGACAGACTCCCGCGCCAGCAGACTTTCGGTCGCCGAGGGCCACAGTCATGGAAATCCTAGCTCTACTGGCCTTCGTGGCCGTCGCCGTGCTCATTCTCGGCCCGATCGTGTTGATCGTGCTCCAGTCTCGCCTGCTGCGCCAGCAGCGGGAGGTGAGCGAGAACCTTCAAGGCTGGCGAAATGAGATTCACCGGGAACTTCACGAGGTCCGGCGACTGATAGACAACCTCGGTCGTCGCGTCCAGACAGCCGGCATGGCCGCCGAGCCCGAACCTGAGGCTCAAGCTCGCGCAGCCGCCGAACCGCCGGCGGAATTCACCGCGACGATGCACACCGAGCCCGCCGTCATTGAGCCGAGCGCCACCGACCGAGCCGGTGAGTCGGCCTGTCGCGGCATCATTTCATGAATTTGCCGCCGGCGGACCAGCGAGAGAAGGATCCGCGTTCGCGGCCGACCGCCCGCCAGGGCCCCCCATGCCGGCTCGCCCGGCATTTCAGCCCCCGCCCCCGCGGCCGCCACGCGAGCCCAGCCGCTTCGAAGTCGCCGCCAAGGAGATCCTGGTCAAGATTTGGAGCTGGATCGCCGTGGGCGAGGAGCACCGGGCGGCCGGCTATTCGCTGGAATACGCCGTCGCCAGCACGTGGCTCTTGCGGTTGGGCGTCGTGATCCTCGTGATGGGCATCGGCTTTTTCCTCAGATATTCCATCGATCATGGATGGATTGCCCCGACCGGCCGCGTGGCATTGGCAATCTTGGTTGGCGTGGGACTGCTCGTCGCGGGGACGCGACTTTTAGGCACCATCTATCACTTGCTCGGCCAGGGCTTGATCGGCGGCGGCATCGCCACACTTTATTTCAGCATCTTCGCCGCAACGGCCTTTTATCACCTGATCGATCCCTATTCGGCGTTCGCCCTGATGGCCCTGATCACGGCCGCCGCCGGCGCGATGGCCGTGCGGTTCGACTCGCTCTTGATCGCCGTCCTTGGCATCATCGGCGGGTATGGAACGCCTATCTTGCTTTCGACCGGCGGGGTCGACTTCGTCGGCCTCTTCGCCTATATGCTGCTCCTCGGTTGCGGAATCCTCGGCATCAGCTTAAAGAAGAATTGGCACCTGCTCAACTACCTCGGGTTCGTCTGCACCTATGGCCTGTTCGCCGCATCGATGAAGGACTATCAGCCCGCCGACTTCTGGAACGTGATACCGTTTTTGGTTGGCTTTTTCGTTCTTTACTCGACAACCCTCTTTCTCTTCAACGTCGTTCAGCGACAAAGAGCACGTTGCTCGAACTGATCGGGCTATTGCTGAACGCCGGCATTTTCTTCGGGGCGAGTTACGTCCTCGTCCGTGACGCTTATGGTCCGCGCGGTGTCGCGGTCGTGACGCTCGGCCTGACCGCATTCTACGCGGCCCATGTCTATTATTTCTTGCTGCGACGGATCGCCGACCGCGAGCTTCTGGTTAGCTTCATGGGGTTGTCGGTGTTCTTCCTGGCGGTGACCATCCCGCTCATACTGTCACGCGAGTGGATCACGGTCACCTGGGCGATTCAGGCACTCGTCTTGCTGTGGCTGGCCGACAAGCTCAACAGTCAGTTCGTGCGACAGGTGGCGATTCTGCTCTACGGCATCGTTCTCTTCCGGTTTGGCTTCATGGATCTGCCTTCGCAGTACGCGTCCGAGTTGCCGGGGGTCGCCGACGTCTCGCTGACTGGTTACCTGCAACACCTGCTGGGGCGGCTGGTCGTCTTCGGGGTGCCGGTTGCCTCGTTCGCGGGGGCGTACTTCCTGCTCAAGACACCTCAGGCCGCCAGCCGCCTGGCCATCGACCAGGCGAATGACGTGACCCAGTGGGTGCGCACGCAGTGGGCCATCCGGTACTCGATCATCATCGCCCTGGGCATGGGATTCCTTTTCCTGCACCTTGAGCTCGATCGCTCGCTCAACTACCTTTTCGCTCCCTGTCGCCTGCCGGTGCTCACGCTGCTCTGGCTGGGAATGTGTCTGTTCTTGCTTTACGAATACCTCGCCAGCCCCAGCCGGCCTCTCCAGGCCTTTCTCGCCCTCTTCGTCGCGGGAGCCCTCATCAAGCTCGTGTTCGTCGACTTGCCGTCGTGGCAGTTGCGAGAGAGCTTTGTCTATGGCGGAGACTACTCCTTCCTCGACGCCCTGATGCGACTCGTCGACTTTGGGGCGATGGCGGCCTTCTTCACGCTCGCCTACCGGTGGCTCAGGGACCAGCCGGCCCCGCTGCCAACCGCCGCACTGGCAGCGTGGCTCGCGCTCGTGCTTGGGTTTGTGTTTCTCACCTTGGAGCTGAATACATTCTTGTCACAGTTCGTGCCAGCGCTGCAGGCCGGGGGCATCTCGATCCTCTGGACCCTGTTCGCCCTGGGATTGATCGTGGCGGGAATTCACCAAAATACCGCAGCCCTGCGCTACACTGGTCTGGGTCTCTTTACGGTGGTCGGCTTCAAAGTGTTCCTTTCCGACCTGGCCAGCCTGGACCAGTTTTATCGCATCATCGCCTTCATTCTCCTGGGTGTTCTGACCCTCGCGGGCGAATTCCTGTACCTCAAGTACAGGCAAACGTTCGCCAGCGCCACGGTACCCGATGAACAGGAAGCCACGCCATGACCGCTCGATTCGCCGTGATCACCTCGATCGGGTTCCTCTTTTTTGGCGCAGAGACGGCGGGTGGCGAGCCGCCCCTGCGGTTCAGCAAACAGATCGATCGAGGCGCCGCCACCGGCGAAGAGATCCTCGCCATCCTCCTCGACAGTGACATCTACGCGGGCACTCGCGACGGGTATCCCGACTTGCGCATCGTCGACGACCGCGGCGCCATCGTCCCCTACCTGCTCGAGCCGGCCGCCCGACGCCAGAAAACCTCGGTCAGGCAGTTGTGCGCCAGTAAGGTCGCATCGCTCCATGTGGATGAAGGGAAAGGCCTGGAAATCGTCGTGGACCTCGACGAAAAGGCCCCAGGAGCCACCGGCGTGACCATTCGAACGCCGCTGGCCGATTACGAACGGCGCGTCCGCGTCTACGGGTCTCGGACCAGCGACGACTGGGTACCGCTCGTGAGCGACGGGGCGATCTTCGACTACTCGCGATTTATGGACGTCCGCAACCGCGACGTTCTCATCCCGGCCAGCGCTTACCGCCGATTCAAGGTGGTGGTCGAACACGAGCTCGACGAAGGGGAGTCGCCCTTGCGCGAGCTGATCCGCGGCCGGAATAATGGCAAGAAGGACGAGCAGGTCGAGATCACCCAGACACTCAGGCGCCCGTTTCGCATCGACGGCATCGACCTGTGGCGGAGCGACGAGACGGACGGTGAAACCAAGGCCGAAACCTTCCCCTACCCCTTGGAGTCTGTTTCGGTCGAGCTTGATGCCAGGCACAAAGTTTCCCGTGTCGAAATCGCGAGCCGGCGAGCACCGCTGACCCGGCTATCCATCAGCACGACGAACAAAAACTTCAGCCGACCAGCCAGGGCATTGGTCCCGGTCCACGACGGGGTGCGCACCGACTGGGTCGAGGTCGGCCGTGGCACGCTTTCGCTCATCCAATTCCGCGGGTATCAACGCGCCGATTTGCGGATCGGTTTCCCCGAACAGCGCCAGGAGCACTACCGGCTTGTCATTGAAAATGGAGATAATCCGCCATTGGAGATCACGGGCGTCGTGGCCGAGGGAACGGGCCACCGGCTGGTCTTCCTCGGGACGGAAGGCCGGACGTACCACGTCGAGTACGGCTCCGACACGGCCAAGCCCCCCAATTACGACACGGCGGCCGTGCTCGGTTCGCTGAAAAAGGGCTTTCAACCGGTCACCTTGAAACTGGGACCGCAGTTCGCCAATCCGGGCTATAAGGCGGCGCGAGGCCCCGGCAATCTGCTGAATAACAAGGTCTTCCTGGCACTGGCCATCGTCGTGATGGTCCTGGTTCTAGCCTGGGCCTTGTTTCGTGCCGGCCAGCGCATCAAGGCAATGCCACAATCAGGTGCATCGCCTTGATCGCGCCCGCGCGGCCCGTGCGGTGGCGCCAGAACGACACCCAGGCCGCTATCCTCGCCACGTCATCCATCAACGTCTCCCTCATTGTCTGCCCGGACGATTTTCTGCACCGCATCGGAGAGCCAGCCAACCGTGTATCGGCTGTGTCGAAGAAGCTTCTTCTTATCCTTATCCGTAATCGTGGCGCTCAGCCGGTCAACAATTTCGTCGGTTATGCCATCTTTGCCAAGGAAGTAAAGAGCTTGCAGCACAGGACTTACGTCTTTGTCGCGAGTTCCGATCACCTTCGGAGCCGCATGCTTGATCGTCAGGGTCTGCTTCCCGACCTGAATTTTCCCGGAAGATCCATTGGTTAGATAGACATTCTTCCCCGGAACTTGCGTCGACACGCCGACAGCGTTTGCAACGAATGCGCCTGACGGCTGGACAAAGCTTCCACGCTTGCGTGCAATAGCCTCGGCAACGCTGTCGACATCCGGACTTAAAACTATACCTAGCGTGGCGTTAGATCGGGGATAGTCAAAGAGACCTCGACCGAGGCGGCGAATCATCCCTTCTTCCACCATTCGCGAAAGTGCGTGATCGATGGCCGCACGACTTCCCAGATCGAGAAAGTCTTTACTCACGAAAACCTTACCTCGACCTCCGGCCCGGATGCGTCGCACCATTTTGTCCTTCAATTTACTCATGACAGCCCCCACACTTCGCTTGTCAGAGAGATCCCATCCTTCTTCTGACAATAGTTCTTAGAGTAATTCGTAAAGCACGCAAAGTCAACAATCGTCCTCAAGTCTATTTAGCACGGAAAGTTACTCATCCCGATCTATTCGCATTCTGGCAGAAAAATGACTGAAACTTCTGCCAAAATCTAGCACGAGAACAGTCGGGCCGCTGATCAGAGCGTTCAACACTTGCGTCCCGGCCGCATCAACACGCGCCTCTGCTCCTCGTCACGGGCGAATCGCCTAATCAAACACAGTCGACGCCGCGCAACGCGCAGTTGACGTTTTCTTAAGAAAACGGTGCGTCAAACGAAATGGGTGGAAACCGCGCGCGGCTTTAGTCGACTGGTTAAGCAGGCGCCGGGGCGTTCGAGCGCCCCGCATCACGAGCAGATAGGACACGCATTGCGGAGCCGGCTCGCCCGCCTGAGGCGAAACCTGGCGGTCTCGATGGGGACAACCGAAGAAAACGCGGTGCCGGCCACCACCTGTTCGCGAGCGATGGACACTGTTCGCCTAATTTCAACGTGTGCGCGGCATTCTTCAAATCGTTCTCCGCCTTGAGCACCCATTCCGCCACCACGGCGTTCACGCGGTCAAGATCGCCCATACAGCACCTTGCCCTCGCGAGCCGCCGGATATTCGACGGTGCCGACAATTCACATTGAGTTGAACTTGCTTTTTGGGGGGTGTTTATTGTCCCCAAGAGTTCGCCACGAGCCAATTGGCGCGGCCTGTCTTTCACCCGATAACGTGCGTTTGTGAACCGTGCGTCGAACGAGTGCCCAGCGTCAAAGTCCTGAATAACTGGCGACGGCCTCGCGCCCCCGGCTACACTGGACCATAACCGTTCGTGTGACGATCCGAAAACTCCTGTAACCCACCAAGCCATGAAACCAGCATTCGTATCACTTGCTGCTCTCATTTCGCTGAGCGCGGCGCATCGCCCGCTGTCGCCGCCGAAACGGTGAAACCCAACATCGTGTTCTTCCTCGCCGATGATCTGGGTTTTATGGACATCGGCGCCAACAATCCCCACACGTTTTACGAGACGCCAAACATTGACCGTCTGGCGTCCAAGGGCATGCGATTCACCGAGGGTCACTCGAGCTGCCCGGTGTGCTCCCCGACACGCGCGAGCCTGATGACCGGCAAATATCCGCCCCGGACGGGCGTGACCGATTACATTTCCGGTGGTCGGTACACACAGGGCAAGATGGCGCCTGCTCCCAATCAAGACCACCTCGCGCTCGAGGAGGTCACGATCGCCGAGCGCTTGCGGTCCGGCGGCTATGTAACATTTCTTGCGGGTAAATGGCATCTTGGCAAGGGGCCTTTTTCGCCCAATGCGCAGGGATTCGGACCGGGCCTGGTGACGGGCTCGGGCGGCATGTTTTACTATCCACCGAGCGACGGGCCCGCCGGCGATCCCAGGTCAGACCCGCACACCACCGACCGCATCGCGGAGGAAGCCGTTCGTTTTATCGAGCTGCATCGCAACGACGCGTTCTTCGCGTATGTTCCATTCCTTGACGTCCACACACCGCTTCGCGCGGCCCCCGACCTCGTCGCCAAGTATGAGCGCAAGCGATCGTCCGCGCCACCCGATGCGTGGGGCCTGGAGCGGGAGCGCAAGGTCCGTCTCGTTCAGAACCACGCGATTTATGCGGCCATGGTCGAACAGATGGATCGGGCGGTGGGACGTGTCCTCTCGGCCATCGAGCGAGCGGGGCTGGCCGAGCGAACGATCGTCATTTTCACATCCGACAACGGAGGGCTCTCGACATCCGAAGGCCACCCCACGTCGAATCTACCTCTTCGCGCCGGCAAGGGTTGGCCCTACGAAGGCGGCATCCGTGTCCCGTTGATTATTGAGCGCGCCCGGCGTCACGCGGCCGGGAAGCATCTGTCACACACCAGTGGTCACAACCGACTTTTACCCGACGCTGCTCGAGCTGACCGGCCTGCCGCGCCGCACCGAGCAACATCTCGATGGCCTTAGCCTCATGCCGTTGCTCAAAGGGGGCGAGCTTCGCCGCGCGCACGCTGTTCTGGCATTACCCTCATTACGGCAATCAAGGCGGTGCCCCGTGCGGGTTCGTTCGCGACGGCGACTGGAAGCTGATCGAATGGTACGAAGATGGTCGCCATGAACTATACAACTTGCGCGACGATCTGAGCGAACAACACGATCTGGCGGCGGCGAACCCCGATCGAGTGAGGGACCTGGCGGCCCGGTTGGCTGCCTGGCGAGCTGAGGTCAAGGCCGTGATGCCGACAACGGGTCTCAATCGGATTTACAAGGCTGAAACAAAGGGAACGGCCGTGAGGTGAGCATCAAAGGCTCGCTTGGCCTGGCTTTCGATGACAACCCGGCAAAACTGCATATTGTGATCTTCGTCGAGCGGTGCGATGGCAGCACGGACGGGGACCGCACGTGAACTCACGGGTCGGTTCGGAGCGTTGGCTGGCCGGGAACGGCCAGCGGGATGGTCTGGAGCGTGACCTCGAAACTCTTCGGGCTGACACTCAGATCGCCCGAGAAAGGATAGCCGAACATCAGGATCAGGAAGATATTGAGCGCAATCAGCAGTGCCACCATCGTCGTCAGCGTGATCTGCACCCTCAGATCGTCGAAAACGAAGACATAGGTCAGGCTCACGGTGACGATCGCGCCAGGATAACGACGGACCATTCGAGGGTTGGAATGCCTTTCTGGCAGGCGATAATCCGGTGCCGGCGTGCGTTCCAGAAATCCGACGCGACCACGACCGCGGTGGCGTACGTTGCCTTCTCGCTCTCGGAGACGGGCTCCCAGTCACGAATCACTCGCATCAACTCAAAGGCGCGAGTTCGGGCATCGGGGTATGGCTCCCCCCGGATCATGCTCGGCCATTCCCGGTCGATGACGACACGAACGTAGCTGGCCGCCAGCTCAGAAACCTTGGCACTCCTGGATGCCGGCATTCGTCCGGACAGATAAATCAACTCCGAAATGGCATTGGCCTCCTCCTCGACGATGTCGACGGCGCGATCGAATTTCCCCATCGCGTGCACGACGATCAGACCGAGAAGAACCGCGTAGAGCGTCCCAACAATCGACAGGTACTGCCCGCTGACACCGTGCGCCGACACAAGGGCCTGTACATCATAGGTCCGCCGGACTGCGAGCAGGCCAAGCACCGCAGTTACGCTACTAACGCTAATCATGATCGCGCCAGCCATGTACGAGTCGACTGTCATGTCTAACCCCCTTTCTTGATGTGGTTCGCGTGGACCTCGCCCGGGTCTCGGAGACGCCGCCGATATCGGTTCCCAATCTCGAACGGTCTTCATCAATACGATGGCGGATCCAGGGGGCGATGAGCGATCAAAACGACGTCGGGGCTGTGGTGGCTTTCCAGTCGAGCGTGCAATGCGTGGCATTGGGGCGCGGGGCGGATGAACCTACGGCGGCAACGATCAGTAGTCAACTCTTCTCCCCACGATGTAATTGATTTTCTTCCCAAAACTCGAGGACCTCTGATTGTCCGCCGGTGCGATACAGGCTACCGTCGTCGAACGGCGTGCCATCGACGCGAGTGTATATGATCTTGACTTTAGTCCTGTAGGAAACGGGGGCGTTTGTCTCCGCTCGTGTGCAATGTACTGTACCATTCTTTCCTGGTCGCTTCAGCTACTCGACGATCATCTCCCCGTTCATGACCATCCAATGGCCGGGGAACGTGCAGAGATAGGGATAACGCCCAGGAGCAGCCGGGGCGCGGAAGGAAATCGTGAGCTGGTCTTGAGGCACGACGATGTCGGTGTAAACGAGCACGTCCCGCGTGCGCGGAATGTAGTGGCGGCTGGCCGCGTCGGGCTCGGCGATGATCTTGTTCACCAGGTCGCCCACGCGGTAGAGCGTGCCTGGTTTGATCAGGGCCCAGTTGTGCGGCACCGAGTCGGGATTCACAAACGTGAGCTTGATCGCCTCGCCGGCCCGCACCTTGAACGATCGGACGGAATAGCTCAAGTTCTTGCCGGCCTCGATCGTGATGGCCCGCGAGCCAGCGATTTTGGCACGCCAGGGATTTGGCGTCGGGCGATGATTCAAAGCCACCATATCGGCGAGAATCGGATGAGCGGCGATGGTTTTGGGCGACGGCCTGTAACCGGCAAAGCCAGTAAACACTGGCGCCAGCTTGTGGATCGTGGCGAACAGGTTGATCGGCTCGCCGCGGCCAGGAGTAACGTGCAAGTGAAGTTGATTGACGGGCTGGAGGTCGGGGATTTCGAGGAACAGCGTGCGGCCATCCGCCAGGACATGTGCCGACGGAATCGCCAGGACGTCGTGGCCGGGCTGTCCCGGATGACGGGGCGACAACTCCGCCGATCCATAACTGGCGCTGTAGTGGTAGTTCCATGCCTGGGCGAAATGACGTTTCGCTTGGCCGGCGATGTCTCGTTCGAGGTCGCGAGAGAAAGTCAGCAAGACACCGTTCTCATGAGCGTGGAAAGCGATCGGAAGCTGGACCGGCGCCCCCGTGTACCGCACGCGCTGAAAGCAGCCATCGTCGGGAGTGTAGGTCCCCCAGCCGGCCATGCCCGTGACGTAAAGTTGGCCGTCCTTAGGATTGAACCGGCCTCGGTGTACCCCGGAGAGGAACTCGCCGGGCAATGGGACGGCCGCGCCTTGGGGCTGACCGTCAACCTGCTCGCGCAGCACAAGAAAGTGCGTCCCGGTTCCGTAGGAGAAATGGATCAACTGGCCGCGTAGGGGGCCAAATCGGTCGTCGGCAACCGTGACCTGGGCACCGCTGGAGTTATCGAGGCCGCGCGGCAGGTACACGAGCGGAAGATCCGGCGGGCGATTGCTTTTGGGGCCTGGATAGCCGTAATGGCCGCCGGGGCGAACCTCGCAAATCATCGACGTCGGTACCCATTCCCCCTCGGAATTAGGGACGGTTACCGTGCCGTCGGGAGTCAGGCCCAGGCCATCGGGATTGCGAAAGCCGGTTGCCAAGACTTCGTACGAGCGGCCGTCAGCCGCGATCCGCAGCAACCCCAACTTGCTCGATGCGGTGTAGAAGCGCCCAGCCGAGTCGCGCTGCAGCCCGCTGATGAAATCGTGGCCGCCCGGCGATGTTGGATAGGCATTGGAAAAGCATTCATAAAAATCGGCCTCGCCGTCGCCATTGAAGTCGTGCAGCCGGGTGATCTGGTCGCGGCCGAGCACGTGCACCTTGCCGTCGGCGATCACCAGGCCCAGGGTCTGGTGTAATCCGGAGGCGAACCGCTTCCATCGGACCTTGGCGAGGGCCTGGTCGAGCCCCTCGACCCGCCACACATCGCCTTGAATGGTACACAGAAACGCCGTGCCATCAGGAAGGAAGTCATGATCGCCAAAAAAGAGCAACGCATTCCATGGGTTCTTTACCGGCAGCCCGATCGTGTCGATGACATAAGGCCAGGAGCCTTCGCGTCCCAGTTTACCCGACGTCGTGAAAACTTGCGGCCACTGCGCCGGGCCGCCTCGTGTGAGAGCCGCCAGCGGATGCTTATCCACAGGAGCGACCACCCGCGTGAACCGGCCGTTCTCGACCCAGGGAGCATCGAGCAGCTCGGTACCACCCACCTGATAGGAAAAAATGACCCGCTTACCATGCCGGTAAAACCCGTGATAGACAAACCCCTCACCGGGCCCGGCACCGCGCCCCTTACCCCTGCGACCCGGAA
This sequence comes from uncultured Isosphaeraceae bacterium, assembly GCA_963829765.1. Classification (GTDB taxonomy): domain Bacteria; phylum Planctomycetota; class Planctomycetia; order Isosphaerales; family Isosphaeraceae; genus CAWFRS01. Next base: position 17,955 of record CAWHKI010000102.1, read on the forward strand.
ATCGATGCGTTTCATCTTCCGTCCTCCGTCCTCCGTCCTCCGTCCTCCGTCCTGTGTCCTCCGTCTTCCTGCCATCCATGATGAGGCCGTCCATCAGCCCGTGACGCGTGGCCGAGAACTTGACGAATCCACCGTTCCAGACGGCGTCGAAGCCCAGAGTTTCGGGATTGAAGCAGGCCGCCAGCTCGCCACGTTCGCCGAGGCGCACACAGACCCCTTTGGGAACCGTCACTTCGCCCGATCGAAAAACTCCGCTCAAGACCGAGCCAAGGTCGGTCTGGTTCCAGCGGCCGTCGGCCCAGGTTTCTTCGCTTTGGTTGCCCCAATGCCCGTACTTTCCTCCATCGAGCCCCGGAAAGGGAGGCAAAAGAGACGGGCCGTTTGGGTGCTTCAAGAAATGCGCGGCCTCCTTGGCGTAAAATTCGTAAATGCGGTCGCGATTCACGGGATGTTGCCAGCTTGGCCACTGCTCGGGGTGAAGCGGCGCTCGGTCGTACACAAATTCGCCCATCGCGTGGGTATGCCGTTTGAGCGACTCGGCCGCGGTGCTGCCGGAACCGCTGAGATCGAATAAGAATCGAACCAGATCTCGGCGCTCGGCTGGCGACATCGCCGCCGTGAGGCCCTCGGGCATCAGCGTCCCATCCTGGCGAATTTCGACGACGTCGGTCGTGGCGACCTGGAATCGCTCTACCGAGGCCGGATCGCGAAAAACCAAGGTTTTGTCTGTCTCGGTCAATTTGTAACCCTGACGAATCGTGCCGTCGCTGGTGGCGATCGTGTAAGCGGCGTAGCCATCCTTGACCTGCCGGCGAGGCCAAAGTAACGACTCGACCACTTCCTCGGGCTTGAGGCAGGTGCCGGTGTTCGATAAGTCGGGCCCGATCGTCGCCCCATGGTCGCCGACCTTATGACACGACAGGCAAGCAAACCTGGGTGAGGCGAACACCAGGGCGCCTTGCACAGGATCACCGTGCTCACGAGCGTTCTTGATGAGAGTGGCAACCAGGGCTGGATCATACGGGGTTGCTGTCGGGGCGGGAACCACGGCGGCCGTCGCGCCGGCCGCGGCTTTCGGCTTATCGGCGGGTGGCGGCGGCACGGGGGTACGCGGGCGAGGACGAGGCCCCGCGGGGCCTGTCGAGCTGGGGCAACAGCCATTCGAGGCCATCGAGATTGTCCTTGAGGCGCTCCTGGGCATCGTCCATGGTGTGGCCGAGGATGCCGATCGGCCCGCGATAGCCGCTTGCCGCGATCACACGTAGTAACTCCAAGTCGCGGGAACCCTGGCCCAGCGGCAAGATCTTCCGCCCGACGCGGTCACCGGCTGGATCCATGCCGTTCAAGTTCAAGGCAAGGAGAAAGGGCATCATCTTGGCCAGCAACGCCGGGAAACGGTCGAGGTGGTCGTGGCCGTGGTGGAGGTTGTAAACCATGCCGACGTTGGCCGCGCCTTGGGCCTTGAGCCGCTCAATGATCGCGATCTGGTTTTCCGGCTCGCCGAACCAGCCGCCGTGGTTATAAAGAGCCAACGAACAGCCGATCTTGCCCGCCTCGTTGGCAAGCGGCCGCAGCCTGGCCGCGGCTGCATCGACCCGTCGCTCTTGCTCCGCGCCGTGCACCTTATCAGGCCCAAAATCGAGCAATACCCAGAGCTGAGCCTTGATCGCATGACGCTTGAGCAAGTCAAGAATGATCCGTGACTCGCGATTCAGCTCGCCGGGGGCAACCCAGAAGGCGTCGAGCGCGACACCGTGGCGCTTAGCGCAAGCACCTCGGCATCGAACGTGGGTATGTGCTCGCCACGCCAGTCGTAAGCGAAGTGCTTGAAACCGAGCTTTTCAAGCATGGCCGCGCGATCTTCGGGCGATCGCTTCTTGCTGTCGAATGGGACAATGCACCAGGCGATCAGATTGTCGCGGGCAAAGAGTCGTTTCGCGGAGTCGGCCATGGCCTTGTCCGGAGAACGCGATCCGGCCGGCTGTCCGGCAGTCACAGAGGATCGGACCAGGGCGTTCGTCGATTGCACACACGAAAAAACAATGAGGCCTAAGAGCAGGTCCACGAGCGGCGACGATCTCTTCGCGGCGAAGGCTGGCTGGAGCAGCTTCATATTATCCTGTCCCAATTTCAATTGTTTCGAGATGAAAAGACCCCGCTCCGGGGGGGATTGCGCACATAGATTTGTTGCAGGCTGGCCTCGCGAAGGTGTATCTTGAAGTTCCATGCAGCGTATGAGGCTCTCGATTCGGCGTCAATAGTCGCGACCAACTCAAGGCGAGCGGCCCCATGGTGCGATCGACAACCCCAAGCCGACCGGGCTCTACCATCACCGATTCGACATCGCGTTCGATCGCCAGTTGGATGCTGGCCTTCGTTTTGGGCGTCGCTCTGAGCCCATTGGCCCGCGCCGAAGGGCCCGTGGTGAATAAGACGACGAAACCTTGGCTCCCCGACGTCAAGGTCGAGACCTACAAGCTCGAAAACGGCCTGACGGTCGTCCTGCACGAGGACCACAAGGCGCCGCTCGTCAGCGTGTACGTCACCTACAACGTCGGCTCGAAGGACGACCCTCCCGGGCGCACCGGTTTCGCCCATCTGTTCGAGCACATGATGTTTCAAGGGTCCGAGCACAGCGACGAGACCTATCACTGGCCGATCTACCAGTACATGACAGACGCTCAGGGTACCACTTCGGAGGACACGACCGTCTATGCGGAGACCGTGACCCCCAATGCACTCGGGCGAGCCCTGTGGCTCGAGGCCGATCGCATGGGCTTTCTGCTGCCAGCGGTGACGCAAGACAAGCTTCTTAAGGTGCGCGAAGTGGTCAAGAATGAGCGTCGCGAGACGCTCGACGACTTGCCGCTCGGCGCGGTCGAGGAGACATTGCGGCTCGCTCTGTATCCGCCGGGCCATCCGTACCGGCACTTGACGCTCGGTTCCATGGACGACCTTTCGGCCGTCCGCCTCGCGGATTTTGCCCCGTTCCACCGGAAATACTACCAACCGAACAATGCATTCCTATGCATCGCGGGCGATTTCAAACGCGCCGCGGCCAAGCGCTTGATCGGGAAATACTTCGGCCCGTTACCCGGCGGTTTACCCAAACCGGCCGCCGAAGCATACGTGCCGACCCTCACACGCGCAGAGCGCGTCATCCTCTTCGATCGCGTAACCCACGCCTACGCGCAATTGGTCTGGCCGACCGTACCGGCTCATCACTCGGACGAAGCGGCACTCGACGTTCTGGCGTCGGTGCTGGGAGGAACGTTGAAGTCGAGTCGTCTTTTTTGTGCACTCTCGTCCGACCGCCAGATCGCGCACTCGGTCAGTGCGGCCCATCCCACTCGCCGGCTCTCGGGTACCTTCGAGGTGTACTTAACAGCCAGGTCCAACCAGAAACTGGACGAAGTGGTGCGGATTGCTGATGCCGAAATCGAGCGTCTCAAGCGCGAGGGGCCAACCGCCGACGAGATACGCAAAGTCAAGATCGAGCGGCGAAGATCGCAGATCATCGCGCTCGATTCGACGATCGGCAAGGCCAGCGTTCTCAACCAATATGCAGCCGCGCTCGGAGACCCCCTGGGGTATCGATCGGTTCTCGCCAGGGTGTTTGCCGTTACACCGGAAGATGTGAAGAGAGTGGCGAGAGCGTACCTGCGACCGGAGCGGATCGAAATCAACGTTTTCCCCGGAGCGCGCACCGCCCCGCGCTGGCAATACGAGTTCGATCGCCGCGATCCCGATCCCGATCCGGATGCGGAGTCGGATCGGCGGGTCGCGGGGGAAATCCGAATGAACAGCTTCGATCGCACAGTCACGCCCGAAGTCGGACCGAACCCCAACTTCGTCCGACCTCGACTGCATCGGCGCCGCCTGTCCAACGGCCTGAAGTTGATCATTGCCGAGCGGCATGAGCTGCCGCATGTGCGATTGAGGCTGGTCGTCAAGTCAGGCGAGACTTCCGTCCCCCGCGCCAAGAGCGGCCTGCCCGCGCTGACCGTCAATCTGCTCGAAGAGGGAACGAAAAGTAGGAGCGCCCTCCAGCTAGAAGACCAACTCCTCAAGACTGGCTCATGGCTTTGGACCGAAGGATGGCTCGAATCCAGCATCGTCAGCTTAACCACGGTGACGCGGCACCTCGCGCAGGCACTCGATCTCTTCGCGGACGTCATCTTGAACCCATCGTTTTCCGACAAGGAGTATTTGAGGTCGAGGCTGGCTCGGATCGAAGACCTCATCTCCCGCGCGGACAACGCGCAAGAGATCGCTGAAGACGTGTTTCCGCGATTGCTCTACCCCCTCAACCATCCCTATGCTCGCACCACTCGGGGTACGCTCGACTCGTTGCGGTCGATCACACGCGAAGACATCATCGCGTTTTACCGCTGGGCGTTCGTGCCCGCTAACGCCACGCTGATCGTTGTTGGCGACTTGGCGGCGGACGAAATCACGGCCGCGCTCGAAGCACGGTTCGGCCGATGGCCGGCCGGCCCAATGCCGAGGGCGCCCGTTGTAGGATTGATGGCTTCACCGGCGCTCGGCCGCACGATTCATCTGATCGATAAGCCAGGGGCAGCGAACGCGATCTTGTACCTGGGCTGGATCGGTACATCGGTCCGTTCCGCCGATCGTCACGTCATCACGATCTTGAAAGACAAGCTCGGAGGCCGGATCTCCACGAACCTTCGCGAAGATAAGGCCCTTACGTACGGATTCACGGAAACCGCCGATTTTCGGAAAGGACCAGGCCCCTTGTGGGTACATGGGTCGGTCCACAAATTTGATACAAGGATCGCGCTTGCCGAAATCTTCAGGGAGTTAAACGACCTTGCGAGCGACCGTTCCATCAGCGAAGGGGAAATCACGGAAATCCAGGAAGGAAAGCTGCCACCTTGGATCAATCGATTCGAAACCGGCGCCGATATCGCTTGGCAACTTGGCTACATGGTGTCTCATGATTTGCCCGACCACTATCTCGCAAGGGAGCTGGCCGAATTCCATGCCGTGACCCAATCCCATATCGATCACGTGGTCAAGGACTATCTCTCCGCTCGGCGGATGACGATCCTGGTCGTCGGCGACCGGTCGTGGATCGAGGAGCCTCTCCGGCAACTACGCTTCGCCAGACGCATCGTTGTGCTCGACACCCAAGGCCATCCGCTGCCAGACCCCGCACCGACCCGGTCGGCGTCGGGACGTACCGTGAGCAGCACCGCAAGCAGATGATCGCCACGGGGTCGCCGCTCAATTGAGCCACTCACCCTTTGACCCGCGCGCCCGCGATAGTACGATTCCACGTATCGTTGAAGATTCCCGTGCCCCGTGTCTCCATCCCGACCTTTCTTGTGGAAAACGTCAAATCCGGAAAGGGAACCAGCCATGCCCCTGTACGAGGTCGAAACAACGTCGCATATCATGATTGCGTGTGCGGAAGATGAGATAGCCGCTCGCGCGTTCGCAACAACGCATTATCCGATTGAAGAGATCGTTCGGGTAACCCATCGCCCACGTGACGCCTGGGTAATTTCCAAAAAGCTGTTGGGCATCCCATCCGAGGTAGATCCCTGCTCGACGGCTCGCGATTGCCTGTCAAAGGCCCAGGGGGACAAGCTGCATGCCGTGCGGCTCTATATGCAAAAGACGGGGACCGATCTGGAAGGCGCCCGCAGGGTCATCGAGTCGAATATGACTCGGGGTTGGTGACCCGAGTGAGTGTCCGGTTGCGCTGACAACGTCTTGAGCCATCGGGGCTTGCGAGTCCTGTCGAACGGCGCGGGATTTGCACGACGTCGCAGGTCTTAAAAGGGTCAAACGAGCCGGTTCCGGCGACTTGGCCGGTTCGGACAGTGCGCCGCCCACAATATCGGGCTCGCTGCACTCGCCGAGGGCTTGGGCATGGTGTACTATGGCGTCATGGTCTCGGCTGACGAGGCGAATGCGATACTCTTGTCCATCGCTGCAGCCGGGACGGCGGCTAGCTCACCCAAAGTAGGAGGAGAATCATGCCTCGGGTCATTTCTTTGATCCTGGGCGGCGGTCGCGGGACGCGGCTGTTCCCGCTGACGAGATCGCGGAGTAAACCGGCCGTTCCGATCGCGGGGAAATATCGGCTGATCGATATCCCCATTTCGAATTGCATTCACGCCGGGTTGAATCGAATTTTCGTGCTGACCCAGTTCAATTCCGTCAGTCTGCACCGGCACATCTACAATACGTACAAATTCGATCCGTTTGGCGGCGGATTTGTCGAGATCCTTGCCGCCCAGCAGACGATGGAGCACGAATCTTGGTACCAGGGAACCGCCGACGCCGTCCGCCGCAATATCCCCTACTTTACAGAGAGTAACTACGACCTGGTGTTGATCCTCTCGGGAGACCAACTCTACAGGATGGACTTCCAGGATATGATCCGTACGCATCTGGAAAATAAGGCGGCCGTAACCATCGCGGCTTTGCCTGTCGCCGAGCCCGAGGCGATGGCTTGCGGTGTTATGAAAATCCAGGCGGACGGTCGCGTGGTCGACTTTGAGGAGAAACCCAGGACGACCGAGAAACTGAGTAGGGTCCGCACCGAACCGGGTTGGCTGGAACGGCTGGGCTTACATGCTTCGGGCCGTCCCTATCTGGCCAGCATGGGTATCTATCTCTTCAATCGCCCGCTCTTGGTCGACCTCCTGAGTGCAAGTACCGCCACCGATTTCGGCCACGAATTGTTGCCGCAATCGATTGCTGGGCATCGCGTTTTTGCCCACTTGTTCGACGGTTACTGGGAAGACATCGGAACGGTGGGAGCATTTCATCAGGCCAATATCGATCTCACCGGCGAAAATCCGGCGTTCGATTTCGCGTCGGAGGCGGGCCCAATTTTCACGCGGCCTCGGTTTCTTGCCTGCTCTCGCATCGCTGGCGCTACGGTCAAGAACAGCCTCATCTGTGACGGAGCCGTGATCGGCCGCGGATCAGTCATTGAGAATTCGGTGATCGGCGTGCGGGCTCGAGTAGGTGACAACGTCACGATTCGCGATACTTACATCATGGGGATTGATTTCCCCGAAACGTCGCATCAATGGGCAGAGAACGGCGGATGGGCCGTCCCCCATTTGGTGTGGGCGCGAACTCGGTCATCGAACGGGCGATTATCGACAAGAATGCCCGAATAGGCCATAACGTGAAAGTCACCAACGAGCGCGGAACGCTCGAGACCGAAGAAAGCCCCACGCATGTGATTCGCGACGGCGTGGTGGTGATTCCCAAGTCCGCCACATTGGCCGACCGAACCGTGATTTAGAGAGTGCTTCACCAATTTCACCTGATGCACATGGGACTTGACTGACCGTGGGCCAAGGAGGCGAATTAGGCATGACTCAATGGGCGATTCGCGTCAAGGACTTGCGTAAGCAGTATCCGGGGCGAAGCGGCCCTGTCCATGCCGTTCAAGGCATCGACCTGGAGATCAAGCAGGGTGAGTGCTTCGGGTTGCTCGGTCCCAACGGCGCTGGCAAGACGACCACCGTCGAGATTCTGGAAGGCTTGAATCGTCCCACTTCCGGCGAGGTGGAAGTTTTGGGCCGTGAGTGGAGCACGGACGCGGTCGCCATTCGCGAGTTGATCGGAGTCACGCTGCAAGAAACTCGCTTTCCCGATAAAGAGACGGTGCACGAGATCATTTCTTTGTTTCGGAGCTTTTACAAAAGTGGAATGGATCCCGATGACGTGATTGCCCGCGTCTCGCTCGAGAGCAAGGCGAGCGCATTCGTCGAACAACTCTCCGGCGGCCAGAAGCAACGGCTGGCAGTGGCGGTCGCGCTGGTGGGGGACCCTGAGATTCTCTTCCTGGACGAGCCGACGACGGGACTTGATCCGCAATCCCGGCGGCAGCTCTGGGACGTGATTCGCGACCTGCGCGATCGAGGCAAAACAGTCGTCTTGACGACCCACTACATGGACGAAGCCGAACGGCTGTGCGATCGGGTGGCGATCATCGATCAGGGCAAGATCATCGCCCAGGGGTCGCCCGCCGAGCTGATCGCCCGGCTGGGTGGCGACCATATCGTCGAGTTCGCGCTCGAAGCCGCGGGCATCGCTGACCTTCAGGACGCCGAATCATTCCAGGGGCTCGACTCGGTACTCGCCGCCCGGGTCGAGAACGACGGCTACTCGCTGACAGTCGCCCACCCACATCGTGCGATCCCCGCCCTGCTCGACGAGCTCGATCGCCAACAGCGGCCGCTCGTTCGCCTCACGACACGGCACGTCAGTCTCGAAGACGTATTCGTCTCGTTGACCGGCCGCCACCTGCGCGACGATGAGACCGGCGAACCCTCCCCGCCCGCGGACCGGCGCGGCAGACGAATCGACGGCGCCGCGCGTAAACGCGGGTTGACTCCGACCATTGAAGAATTTAACCGCTAACTATTAGACGCTGACACCCTATGTTGAGATCATCTCCGCTGTTCCAGTTGTACCTGGTTCGCCTTCGCGATTTTTATCGCCAGCCCGCGCGTGTATTCTGGGTTTACGGGTTCCCGACCGTGCTTGCGATCGCGCTTGGGATTCGCCTTCAAGAATCGTCCCCCGGCACCGACTGATGTCGATCTGATCGAGGCCCCGGGACGGCGCGGATCAGGGCTCAGCTTGAAGAGCACAATGCCGCCTGAGACGAGAAAACCACGGGCAAGCCCCAATGGGACATCCCGCGCGTCGACATTCATCTCGCTCCGGCGGAAGAGTGTTTCAGGCGGCTCAACACCGGCAAAACACCCCTGGTGATCGAACCGATGGGCTCCGAGTCGTGGACCTATCGGTTTGACCCGACGCGACCGGACGCCAGCGCGGCCCGTCAGATCGATCGACGATATCCTGCAAGAAGCCGCCGGTCGCACCAACCCTCGCCAGACGCAAAACATCTACGTGAGTGAGCCGGGCTCACGTTACATCGACTTCCTGATTCCGGGATTGATCGGCCTCAACGCCATGGGGGGCGGCCTCTGGGGCATCGGATTTTTGCTGGTCAATTTCCGCATCGCCAAACTGCTCAAGCGGTTCGCCGCCACGCCGATGCCCCGGCGTGATTTCTTGCTCGCACTCTTGGCGGCTCGGCTCACGTTTGTCATCCCTGACCTCTCTCTCCTGCTTTTGCTGGGAACGCTCATGTTCCAGATGCCCATCCGCGGCAGCTTGGCTCTGGTCATTGGAATCGACATGTTGGGCGCACTCGCGTTCGCGGGGATCGGTTTGCTCGTCGCGTGCCGTGCCCGTGCCACCGAGACGGTCAGCGGGCTGATGAACCTGGTCATGCTGCCGATGTGGCTCTTTTCCGGTGTCTTCTTCTCGTCCGATCGGTTTCCCGCCGCCGCCCAGCCCTTTATTCAGGTCCTGCCGCTCACCCAGTTGGTCGGCGCCCTGCGCCTGGTGGTGCTCGAGGGGGCCGGCCTGTTCGATGTGCGTATGGCCGTGCTGATCCTCGCCGCATGGGCCGTCGCCGCCTTCGCCCTGGCCTTGCGTTTCTTCCGGTGGACTTGAGGATCGAACGAACCGGGGATGGACAAGGACCTGGTTTAGATCACTCCACCAACCGGTCGATTCTGCGCCTCCACCAAGCCGCGGAATAGCGACCTCATCGATCAGATGGCCGAGAAAGGTGGCCTTCGCGAGAATCTCGGTTTCGAGAAACGACGATGCCGATTGAAGTGGAATCGCCGCGAGTTTCTCGAGCCGATGAAGCCGGCAGGGGGAATGGACGTCACGCAAGGGCACCGCGAAAATCAAACGTCTCGCCAGCACGCGGAGCCAGCCCGCCCAGTTTCCTCTGCTTTTCTCGGGCCGGCACCCAATCACGTGGTCGCACTGGTCGATCGCTTCCAAGAGTGGCTGGAGATGTCGCTTCTCCCAGGGTTCTTCCGCCGTCGTCACGAGCACCAGCGGTAAGGTGGCTCCCTGAAGGCCACGTTCTAATGCACGCCCCAGGCCCGCTTCTTGAATCGAAATGATCCGGTGCTCGACTTGACGTCCCAGTGCGGCGATCATATCGACCAGCGGAGCGACGATGGCATCGGCGCTTTCCGCCGGCAAGTCGGTTAAGAAGATGACCCGGATCCCGGCTTCCGGCAGAGGATCGCGCCTGAAGTGGTCGGCGAAAGGGTCGTCGCTGGTGTCGCTCGTGGTCATGCGAACTCCGCGGGCTTGTGCGACAACGAAACAATCACTGGCAATTCCCGCTGGTTAACAGGCCACGCCGGATGGATATTCCTAACTCGAGCCAGCCATCCAGTGCGAAAGCTCAGTTTGAACCGCCTCCGCCAGCCGCCTCGCAATCCGACCGGGCTGACCCTCACTGACCGTCTGACCGTCGATTCTTACGACGGGGAGCACCTCGATGGTCGTGCCGAAGAGGATGACCTCATCGGCGGCCATCAGCTCGGCAAGGGTGACTCGCCTGGCGTCGAACGGAATGCCGAGCTGACTCGGCGAGGCGAAGGACATGCTGCCGGGTCATTCCCGGCAAGATCTCGGGCCCCTCTGGTGTTCCCTCCAGGCGACCGTCGCGTGCCCAGATCAGCGACGAATGCGTGGCCTCGGTGACGAGTCCCTCCGAATCGACCAGCACGGCTTCGTGACACCCAGCGCGGCTCGCCGCTTCCATCGCCAGCACGTTCCCCAGCAGGTTCGTCGATTTGACGTCGCATCGCTTCCAGCGCAGGTCGGGATGGCTAATCACGCCCACTCCCGTTTGCCGAAGTCGGGCGGTTGGTCCGTCGTCGTAAGGTCGTACGATGATCAGTTCGGTGGGGGGCACGCTCGCGTCGGGAAACGCATGGGCTCGGGGCGCGACCCCACGAGTGATTTGTACATACGCCGTCCCCTCCTGGATCTTGCTCTCGCTGATCGTGCGATGCAAACGATCCATCAACCGTTCCAGGTCGACCTGGGGAAACTCGAGCTCCTTGAGGCTCCGCCGTAACCGCGTGACGTGTTCCAGCTCGAGCCAGCATCTGCCCCCGTATATCCGCCAGGCCTCGTAAACGGCGTCGCCGAAGAGAAACCCTCGGTCCCAAACCGGTACGCGAGCCTGCTCGACCGGCATGATCTCGCCATTAAGGCAAGCGAGGACTTCCATCGACGATGAACCTCTCAGGTAAGGGCGACAGCGGGGATTCAGGTCTCTTGCCAAGATAATCTGCTGAAGGGCACGACGGCAATGGGCGACGGCACACTCTCGTCGCCCTCCGGCTGCCAGTGGTCAGCGTCTTGCACGTCGCGCCTTTATGTGATGCGATACACCTTGCCTCCTTGGACTCGTCCTCTTTTCATTCTCTGACGGCTGCCATCGATGAAGATCACTATGATCGATCGCAGATCGGCCGGCAGCCGGGTGTCGCATCCAGCCACGGCTCCGCTGTGCGTCTTGGCCGCCATCCCGCTATTGCTCGCGCCAATGATAGGCCGAGCGCAGCAGAACGCGGCTGAGCTTCCGGTTGCGCGCGCCAATTGGCGCGGAAGGATCGGACGAGGTTCAGACAGCCAAGAAGATCGAACTACTGGGTGGTCACATTGAGCGAGATGAAAAGCTGCCCGGCCGCCCTGTAACCGCGATCCATTTCGGCGGACAACCCAGATTCGGAGAAAGAGCTCCGCGGGCTCAGGAACCTCGAGTGGCTCTACCTCGATGGCACGGCGATTTCAGACGCCGGTTTGAGGGAGTTGAAGAGCATGAAGAACCTGCGCGTGCTTAGTGTCAGCCGCACGCGGATTACGGACGCCGGGCTGAACGAGCTCCGCGAGCTTACCAACCTCGCGCAAATCGAGGCTCAAGGGACGGAGGTCACCGATGAGGGAGTGAAGGCGCTTCAGAAAACCTTGCCGAACATCCGAATCGATCGACAAGGACTATCCTTCGAATTAAGAAACACGGCCAGGCACCGTCTAAACCGAAGTTCCCGGACCATTTTCGACTTAAGTCGCACGCCGCTTAGGGGTTAACCTCGATTTCGAACGGAAAATGTAGCCACTAAAAATCACACGATTGCTCTTGACATCTTCATCGCCTTCTAGAATATAGCCGCATGCCAGCACGACACGGCGGCGTACACGTGGCCACGACCAGGAGGGTCTACAAGGGTAAGACCTACGTCACCCATCTGCTCCGAAGATCGATTCGCAAGGGAAAGACCGTCACCCATGAGACCCTCGGCAACCTTTCCCATCTTCCCGAGCATGTCATCGAGATCATTAGGCGGTCTCTCAAAGGCGAGACTTTCGTCCCTGCGGCTGGGGCATTTCGCATCGTGGGCACCCGCCCGCACGGCCATGTGGAGGCTGTGCTGACGATGATTCGCAAGCTGCGGCTGGAAGAACTTATCGCGTCCAAACCGTCGGGTCAACGTGATCTCGTGACCGCCATGGTCGCTGAGCGCCTCCTCTTTCCCAGCTCTAAGCTGGCTCACACCCGACACTGGCACGGCACCACTTTGGCCGAAGAGTTGGACGTCGCCTATGCCACCGAAGATAACCTCTACGAGGCCATGGATTGGCTGCTCAAGCGGCAGAGGGCGATCGAGAAAAAACTGGCTCAAAGGCATCTCAGCGAGGGAGCATTGGTGCTCTACGACGTCACCAGCAGCTACTACGAGGGGAAAACCTGTCCGCTGGCTCGCTTCGGTCATGATCGCGACGGCAAGACCGGTTGTCCGATCATTGTTTATGGCGTGCTGACCGATGCCGACGGGCGACCAGTCGCCGTGCAGGTCTATCCCGGCAACACCGCAGACCCCAAGACCGTGCCGGATCAGGTTGAGACACTGACGAAGCGGTTCGGCCTGTCGCGGGTGGTGCTGGTCGGCGATCGTGGCATGCTCACTCAAACCCAAATCGAGGTGCTCAAGAAACACCCTGGCCTGGGCTGGATCTCGGCGTTGCGCAGCGGTGCGATCCGCCGCCTGTTGGCCGAAGGGTGTCTGATCAAGAAGGATTTGGAAGCCGAGCGTCTGGCAGAGATCAGCTCTCCGGAATTCCCCGGCGAACGGTTGGTAGCCTGCTACAACCCACAGTTGGCCGAGCAGCGTCGACACAAGCGCCGGGAACTGCTGGCGGCCACGCAGGCGGAGTTGGAGGTATTGGCGGCGAGCGTGGGGCGGCCAGCAGGAAAGCCCGAGACAGCAGCCGAAATCGGAGTGCGGGCAGGCAAGATTATCAACCATTACAAGATGGCGAAACATTTCACTCTGACGATCCGTGACGGGTACTTGGGATGGGCACGCAAGCAAGATGCGATCCAGAAAGAAGAGCTTCTGGATGGAATCTATGTGATCCGGACCAGCGAACCGGCTGATCGACTGACGGCCGCCAATGGAGTGCGTTCCTACAAGAGGCTCGCCTTGGTGGAACAGTCGTTCCGATGTTTCAAGGGCATCGATCTCTTGGTGCGCCCCATTCACCACCGAACGGCTGACCGAGTGCGGGCGCACATCTTGTTGTGCATGCTGGCCTTTTACGTGGAATGGCACCTGCGACAGGCCTGGGAACCGCTGCTGTTTGAGGATGAGGAACTGGCGGTGGACCGTAAGCATCGCGACCCAGTGCTGCCTGCGAAACCCTCGCAGTCGGCGCGTCTGAAGAAGAAGACGCACACGACGCCGGACGGTCTGCCGGTCCAGAGTTTTCGAACCTTGTTGGCTCATCTGGCGACACGCTCCCGAAACACGTGTGTCGTCACTGCCGATCCCAAGCAAACGACATTTTATGAAGTAACGGAGGCCGATGCGCTACAGGCAAAAGCGCTGCAATTGATCAAAATGTAGCCAGAAACGGGAATTCAAAATTGACGTAAGCCATTTTCCGCTACAGGGATTCCCACAAAACTGGCCTGGAACTTCGGTCTAAGGTAGATGGCCAGCAACCTCGTTGTCGTGGTGGGAGCAGCCTTACCTTGCCGGGTAAACCGCGAGGTGTCAGAATAACCAAGAGAAGTACCGACCACCACGAATCGCGAGGAAGCCCGTCATGGCCCAGGCGACGATTGCTCGTGCTCCTGCCATCGATACGTTGGCTGACCTCCATAAGCGTCTTGGGGGAATTCCCCTCGATCGAATCCGGTTTCGCCCCGCGCCCGGCACGGCGACGGAGAAGGACGTCATTGACGCCGAGGCGAGAGAGAATCGTCTGTGCGAGCTGGTTGACGGCACTTTGGTGGAGAAAGCCGTGGGATTCGAGGAAGTCGCGACTGGCCGCGAGGCTCGGACACCTCGTCAATTCCTATCTCGACCAAAACGACCTGGGAATCTGCGTTGGGGCCGATGGCATGATGCGGATCGCTCCCGGCCTGGTGCGTATTCCTGACCTCTCGTTCGTCTCGTGGGACAGGCTCCCGGGCCGCGAGAGCCCCAGAGATCCGATCCCTGACCTGGTGCCCGATTTGGCCGTTGAAGTCCTCAGCGAGGGAAACACCAAGGCGGAAATGGGCGCAAGGTGCGGGAGTATTTCGAGGCTGGCGTAATCCTCGTCTGGCTGATCGATCCCAAGAAACGCACCGCCCGAGTCTTCTCGGCCATGGATCGGTCGGTCGTCGTCCGAGCCGATCAATCGCTCGACGGCGGTAACGTCTTGCCGGGCTTTGTTCTTCCGCTCGCGGACTTCTTCGATCGCGGCCGGCGACCACGGCGCGGGCTGACCGCCGCGATTGCGCCCATAAGGACAACACCGTGAATGCAATGCAACGGCTCCGCGCAGACAGGCGCGGTTCTCGGCCGCGACTATTTGCGGGTAAAGAGCCTGGCTAAATGGTGGTCCCGCCGCGGCGGTAGGCTCAAGGAAGTTCGGAAACTAAGCTCCAAACACTGATCAGGCCCACGCGGGCCGCCAATGATCCGCGAACCGCCGCGGGTGATGATGCTTGTCCGGCCTAGTCAGCGGCTCTATAGTTGTCAACATCCAGAGACTGCTTCTGCCAGAAACCCGAGCGCCAGGAGTCAGCCGATCCATCATGCCTCGATCTTCGCGACTTGCCGTCATTCTTGTCGGCCTGTATTTCATCCATGGGCTGTGCTGCCCGGCCATCGCCTCGAAAGACTTCTCTTTCTATCACGAAGACGTACTGGGAACGTCGCTCGAGCTCTGCGTGCGCGCCGACAACCAAGAAGCCGCTCGCCAGGCCGAACATCGTGTCTTGACCGAGATCGACCGGCTCGCGCTCGTATTCAGCGGTTACGATCCGTCGAGCGAGTTTTCCCGCTGGCAGGCCGCGCCAAGAATCCCGCGGCGGATCTCTCCCGAGCTCTACGAACTTCTCCAGGCGAGCGACTCATGGCGCACTCGCAGCCGCGGGGCGTTCGACCCCAGGGTCGAGGTACTGTCGCGACTCTGGACACGATGTGCCCAACTTGGCCGCCTGCCGACCAGCGAGGAAACATTGGCGGCCAGGTCTGTCTTCAAGGTTCCGGCCTGGCGACTGGACTCGGTGACACACACGGCCGAGCGGCTGACGGACTGTCCACTCAGCCTTAACGGTATCGCCAAGGGATACATCGTCGAGCGATCATGTGACGCCGCGTTGAAAAAGTCCACCGGGATCAGCACGGATTCTCCTGAACGTCGGTGGCGATTTGCGTGTACGCGGCGAGGTCGCCCGTACGATCGGGATCGCCGCGCCGTGGGCAGACTCAGAGTCGTCGGAGCCTTACATGCATATCGAGGTGAAGGACCGCTCGGTCGCCACCAGCGGCAAATCCCGGCGCGGGTTCCCGATCAAGGACAAGTGGTACTCTCATGTCTTCGACCCAAGAACAGGCTGGCCGGTGGAGCGAGTCACCGCCGCGACGGTCGTCGCCGAACGAGGCGCCGACGCCGATGCCCTCGCCAAGATCTGCGGTGTCCTCGATCCGGAGGAAAGCCTCCGGTTTGTCAATTCGCTGCCCGGCGTAGAGTGCCTGATCTTCAGGGCCGATGGCCAGGTTGCCAAGACTGCGGGCTGGAACCGTCTGCAACGGCCGCGACCGACTACGCTCGCGATGGCTCAACAACGAATCGCCTTTGCGCGATCCGGGGAGGGCGAGCCTCCTGGCGAGCCGCGGCACCATCCGGCTCGGACGGAGCCTCGCCCTCCCGAAATCACGCACGGTCATTTAGATCCTTCGCGATCGGAATTAAAGGCACCGAACCCAATGCGCCGAACGAAGAGCAGAAAGCAGCGTCCAAGGCGTCGGCTCGCCCCGCTTGGAACAAGGAATTCGAGGTGGTGGTCAACTTCGAGATTAATCATCCCGAGGCAGAAAGCGGCCGCTATCGGCGGCCATATATCGCCGTGTGGGTCGAGAACAGTGCAGGTCAAGCCGTGCGAACGCTCGCGCTTTGGGTCTCGATGGGCGGATCTGGGCCGTTTCAGTGGCTCCCCGACCTCAAACGCTGGTATAAGAGCGACGAAGAACGCAAGCTCGCCGAGAAGACGGACATCTTTTTCACGATCGCCCGTCCGACGCGCCTCCCGGGACAATACAGGCTGATCTGGGACGGCAAGGACAACCACGGCAAACAACTCGGTGGCGGAGACTACACGATTTTCATCGAAGCCGCGCGTGAACACGGGACCTATCAAAGCATCCGCCAGAACGTGTCGCTTTCCGATCAACCGTTCCGCAAGGACTTAAAGGGCAATGTCGAGATCCGATCCGCCTCGATCGAATATCGTCGCAAGGGTGCGACAAAATAGTGCCCCGACTCGGCCGCCCTCGGCACGCGGCCGCTCCTTACGACGCAAGCTAAGCATTCGATTCGCCAAGCTGATGAGGTGGCTGCATATCTATTTATCGATGTTCGGCCTGGCAGCGGTTCTCTTTTTCAGCGTGACCGGAATCACACTCAACCACCCCAACTGGACGTTCGGCCAGACTGAGCGCAGGCGCGAGGCCAAGGGCCGCGTGGATCTTCACTGGATCAGCCGTGAAGTCGCGCCGAGTGGCCCGCTGGCAGCGGCGGAGCCAGACCCAACCAAACAGGTCGCGAAGCTGGAAGTCGTCGAGTACTTGCGGAAGACGCACGGGGTCCGCGGCGCACTCGCGGAATTTCGCGTCGATGACACCGAATGCCTCGTATCGTTCAAAGGACCGGGCTACTCCGCGGACGCGTTCATCGACCGTGACTCAGGCCGTTACAGCCTGACCGAGCTCGATCACGGGCTCATCGCCCTGATCAACGATCTTCATAAAGGGCGCGACACGGGACGAGCCTGGTCCTTGGTCATCGATTTGTCGGCCGGCCTGATGACGGCGATTTCCCTGACTGGCTTGACATTGCTCTTTTATCTCAAGCTCAGGCGCGTGCCGGGCGTACTGGTGGCCGTAGTAGGGCTGGCCATCTTGATCATCATTTTCCGGTGCTGCGTGCCGTGAGCGGATAGAGATAAAAGATCAAAAGAACCTGGACATAAGCCGTAACCTGACCTATTTTCTGGAAGCGACCGCAACGGCCAGACTTCGGAGCAAGGCGGAATTCTCCTCGGGAAACGCTTTGGGCTCGGAGCTCCAGAAATTAACCGTGCTCGGCAGCCCTTGGACGGAAACCGGTACATGAACGCTCGACTTGATCACCGATGTGATCATTTTGAGCTGAGGAGCCGAACCAAAGACAGTCAAATCCGGCACAGAAATGAAATGATTTAAGACAGCGAACAGTGTCAACGGCACCATTCTCGCTGGCAGTTTGAACCCCGAATCTGCGAAGTGTTTGAACGTCTTGCCGGGGTAGGCGGATCGTTGCACGACGTAGTTGCCATCCTGCACGCTCGTAACGCACAGGCGATCGACCTGCGGCAGTTTCTCGTGCACGGCCTTCGCGAATGCGTCAAATGCCGTCTGCGAATCCAACGCGGCATGCGCCAAGCTCGCTATCTCGGCGTCGAGCTTGGGCAGAGGTTTGGGTACATACGCTTTGGGCGGTGGCACAGGGTGCTTGATTCGGTCTTCCGCGGCCAACGTGCGGTCATAGTAACCAATCATCATCTCTTCCCACGTCTGTTCGCCCCAATGGACGGCCTGGGTGGGATCGGGGTTGGCCAGGTTTGACGTCGAGTTATTGTAGTGGGCTTCGCCCCGCAACGTTGTCCCCTTGGGCAAGAACTTGGGTTCGGCCAAGACGTACGAGTTTTGCCAGTTAAAATCGTACTTCGGCAAGTTCAAAAGCACTTCCTTTTTGCCCCCCGGGTAGATGGCCTCGTACCTGAAGTAGCTGCCACGTATGTGCGTATGTGGCATCCACAAGAGCACTTCCTCATCCTGCTCCAGTACGCGTTCGGCCACGACCTTATAGTCGGGATCGCCGGGCGGAATCTCGAAGCCGGTGTTCACCACCATATCGGTCACAACTTCCTTGCGGACGGTTTTGGGATCGGCGAACACGAGGCCGAGGGAGCACTGCTCTTCTTCCGGCGCACCGGTCGTCGTGTAATGCATTTGAAACATCAGCCGCGAGCCTGCGGGAATACGCTTTGCGAGTCCCTCCGGCAGTACCATGGGTTTGGCGCCGGGCACTAAGGCAGCAATCCATTTGCTGATGAAGCCGCCGTCCTCATTGCCGCCGCGCGGACCCCCCTCATGAGCCTTCTGACGAGGACCAACACGCTGCGGAACGGCCTTCCTCATGACATCCAAGGTGCCGGGAGCGAGAACCCAGGGCTCGCCCGGCGGCTGAATGAAGATCAGTACGTGATGCACGACGGCTCGACAACTCGGTTTCACCTCGGCGGCCCGGATCCATTTGTCCTCCTTGAAACCCGTGTCGACGACGAAAAACTGGTAATCGATCGTTCCTGACGCCTTCACTTTGTACGGTTTAGGGACCGTGAGCACGAGGTCCGGCTTCGGGATGCGCCAGCCCTCGGCGAAACGTGGTGGCGGCGGCAGATCCTTGGGGTCGCCTTCGGGCGTCCCGGCCTGGACCCAGTCGGCGATGGTCTTCTTTTCGTTGGCGCTTAAACGGTATTCATTGGCGAAGTGCCCGTACTTGGGATCGGCATGCCAGGGTGGCATGCGCCCCTGCCGTACAACCTCGTCGATGGTATCGGCCCAGCCCGAGGCTTCTTCATAGGCGGTCAGTGAGAAGGGACCGATCTGTCCGGGACGGTGACACTCGACGCAGTGCTTGTTAAAGATGGGGGCGACATCCTTTGTGAACGTCACCGTTCCCGTTGCCGCCGGCTTGTGGACACGGCCGATGAAACAGCCCACCGTCGGCGTCGTTGGCTTACTGACCGGCTTGCCCTCAAGCAACTCTTCGAGTGCGTCGGAGAGGTCGTTATGGACCGACTTCGAACGTGAAATGCCGATGTTGTATTGATCGTCGATTCGACCTCGATAGCGGATGACGCGATCAGCGTCCAAGACGAGAACTTCCGGGTTGCGCTCTACCCCCAACTGATCGGCGAGAACATTATTGATGTCTTTCAAGATGGGGAACTCGATGCCGGCGTCTTTGGCAAAGCCGGCGATCTGTGTGACGCCGTCTTGCAGATTGGAGTCGATTCCCAGGAATTGCACGCCTTTGGCCTCGTAACCCTTGGCCAGCTTGGCCAGGCGCGGCCCATAAAGCTTGGCAACCGGACATTCACAGCCGACGAATGCCAACACGATCACCTTCTTCGCCGCGAATTGTTCCAGCGAAGATTCCGCTCCGCGGTAGTCGCGCAGCATAAACGCAGCGACCTTCGTGCCAACGAGGGGAGCGTTACCGTTCGCCCAGGCCAATCCGGGCAAAAGGACGACGATCAAAAACGCGAAATACCTCATGCGACCTCCCATAGTTGAACGAGCTCCTGTCTTGCTTCGCAGTCAGGGCGGGCAGATTTCGACCGGGTAAGAACCAGAACCGTCCAGCGACTTTATAAGTGCCATTATTGTACTGGATGGCCTCGAGATGGCAAACGCTCCCTCGACATTGGCTGCAATTCAGACGTAAGCCGCGGGGCCGGCGGGAGGGCGCGGGACGCCGCCGCTGGCAACGCGGGCCGGTCCCTCGTATTTCGCCCCGTCGTCTCACTCCGCTCGTTGCGGGGCATTCGCGGCGACAAATCGCCCCGACACGATCGCGATTTCACCCGGGCTGACTTTTTTCAGCTTTTTCGGGCCGGCACCGAAACTTTCCTCGGTAGCATGCAGCCGGAATCCGGCCAGGGGAGAAGTCTCCGTCGGACCACAAGTCGGGAGACGATCAATTCGGCAAAAAAAGTGGACGCGGCCGTCCGGCTTGATCAATCCCTGGCGCTAGGCCGGTCGAACCCCGCTCCCAAGCAAACGGGGCCCGGGCTGACATGCGCTAGACTTCTCCTTGCCCCCTGGGCGGCGGCGAGCGGGACCTTCCGGCATCCAATCCGCCGCCGGGCAGGTCCACATGCGCGGGGGACCCGCTTTAGGGAGACCGAAAAACAACAAACAATGCTTGACCCCGTCGGGCGGCACCGCGCCGGCGGTGCCGCCCCCGGGCAGAGCGCTCTGGATGGCCATCAGCATCAACGACCCTCCCAGGTGTCGCCAACGCATCGAGGACGTCGATCTGGTCCCTGTTCTCGTCGACATCTCCACCGCCGAGGACGTCCAACTGCGCATCGATCGCCTGCCCGCTCCCCAGCGGTTGTTACGCAAGGCGATTCGCCTCTGCGAGCAGGCCCACAAGCAGGGTGGATTGCTCTCCAACTGCGACCTCGCCGAACTGCTTGGCACCTGCGACAGTCGGATCGCTCATGTGCTGGCCGAGCACGAGCGCCAAAGCAACACCGTTGTTCCACGACGCGCCACGCTCCACGACGTCGGAACAGGATTAACTCATAAGCGGATTATTTGCTGGAAGCGATACGCCGAAGGCAAGGAACCGCACATCGTCGCCCGCGAGACCTACCACAGCCTTGAGGCGGTCGATCGTTACCTCGGCCAGTACGACCGCGTCCGCCATTGCCGTATCGAAGGGCTCACGCCAGAGCAAACCGCTCACGTCCTTCAGTGTGGTCTGCCTCTGGTCAAGGAGTACCTCGCGATAGACGACCTGCTGGAGAAACATCGCACTTGACGCCTGGGCTCCTCTCCAGCCGATAATCGACCTTGGCAGGCGAGAGGATAGGGCTCTGCTGAGGAGCAACCAGAGCGCTCGTCCTGCTGCCGAAACATGGCTGGGGGCCTCCCTGACACGGAGGCCCCCGCCGCGTCTCTCCCCGAGCCATGTTTTGGCCCCAATGCGATAAACCTTCGTGCTTGGGGCGTAGCCCAAACACGATTCTTTTGTTCATCTCAAGCCGCGCGGTCAGACATATGTCATGATCATAGGGGCTTTTTCGGCTGGGAATTTTGTTAAACCTCTATGGACATTCTGTGACATACATACAACATGTCAATATAGGCTCAATAAATTCTATGGCATGACTGTTTGCCTCTATGGAGTACAATCCCATCGTGGACGCTATCCGTTTGTCGATAGGATAGTGAGGAGACGAGAAAACAATCGAGTGTGGAGCCGAATAATGGCGAAAAAAGCAAAGGTCCAAAAAGACCCGGATGAGACCCGCATTAAGCAGGTAGGCGTCAGGGCTACCAATGCATGGGCTTCGTGGCTCGAGCGCGGCGCGGAGTTCTGCCGGACGAATACCTCTCAGCTCCTCGACGTCGCGGTCGTCGATTATCTCAAGGCGCGCGGCTTTGAGGAGCCACGCCTCCCAGGCTTTAACCTTCAGACGAGGTCAACGTAAATGGCAGCTATCCCAAAGAAAGTGGAGGAGCGTATCGTCGCAGGGATGAAGCGATTTCAACCAATCGTGTCCGCCGCCAAGGCAAGAGACGTCGGAGAATCCGACACGGTGACGATTGTGACCGACATGCTGGCCGAAATCTTCGGTTATGACAGAGTATTCAGAGATCACTTCCGAGCATGCAATTAAGGGGACTTATTGTGACCTGGCGATCAAGCTGGAAGGCGGGATTCAGTCGATTATCGAAGTGAAGGCCGTCGGTCTTGGGCTGAAGGATCAGCACGTGAAGCAAGCGGTCGATTACGCCGCCAATCAAGGCGTCGAATGGGTTGTGTTGACCAACGGCGTCACGTGGCGTGTTTACAAGGTCTTCTTCGTGCGGCCGATCGATCACGAGTTAGTGATTGAGTTTGATTTTCCGAGCCTCAATCAGCGGACCCAACAACACCTCGACACGCTCTACCTGTTCTGCAAAGAAGGCTGGGCCAAATCGGTTCTAGGGGACTTCCACACGCACAAGCAGGCTTTGAGCCGGTTTTTCTTAGGCGCGATCATCCTCTCTGATCCTGTCCTTGAGACGATCCGTCGCGAGCTGAGGCGGGTATCGCCCGAGGTTAGGATTGAGGTCACTCAGATCAGGGAAGTACTGGCGCGGAAGTGTTGAAGCGGGAAGTCATGGAAGGGGAGAAAGCCGAGGATGCACTCAAGAAGATTGCAAAGGCGGCAAAGACCGCTTTGCGAGCCGCGCAGTCAAAGCCTGTTCGAAGTGATCCTGTCGCGTTGCCGGTGAGCGATGGCGAGCTTTCAAGCTCAAACGATTATGACGGCAACGGTTCGGATGATTCTTGCCCGGTAGACGCGCTGGCGGAGGTTAGGAACCAGCGGGCGACCGGCCAAGAGGAGCGTATTAATGGCGGTACGCTGGAATAAAAGGCAGCAAAACTATTGCCGTAACTGCGGCAATACCTGGTATCCCAGGGGGACCAACAGATCGAGAACCTGCCCGCACTGCAAGAGCAGTGAAGTGGGGCTTGTCGGTGAGGGATGTATCACCGTTCTGTTTTTCCATTCTTCTACCGGCATATATCATGGCGCTGATCACACGTGTTCTTGGCGAGCTACTTGGCCTCTTGATTCGGTGGGCGATCGCCCTGCTTCTTTTCGTGGCCCGCTCGGTGGGACGGGTACAGCGCCGCGGATCGCTGAATGGGCGGGTCGATCGGCCGTCTTGCTTTCGAAACAATCGATAGCCGCTACCGCAGAGGCCGCGCCGTCGATTGGTGCGACGATTAGCAAAGCATCGGTTGAACTGTGGCGGCGCACTGTCTTCGTTACCGTCTTTGCATCCCGTTGGCTCATCTCGATCAAGGACGATCTGGCCGATACTGACGGCCGCGAATTCAGCGTGATCTCATTCGCGAGCAAGATGCTCGTGATCTCCGTGCTCTCGGTGGCCTCGCTGCTATTACTCGCTGGCGGCGTGCGGATGGCGCTGGCGAGGTGACTTCTTGGGCAATCCTTTCGCGGGAGCGAAAGGCGGAGGACACGCAATTTATTATACATCGCGCGGCGTGAGCCGGGACATCGACAACGGGCGGGCGAGGCTCTGTCCGAGCCGGCATCGGCACTCGGCTCGCACGGAGGCTCGCCCTCCCAAGATGCTCAAGTCAGCCCATGTGCGGTATAAATTCCGTGACCTAAGCTTTTGTGCTGATCCTTGACAGCGCAAACAAGGCGAGGACAATAAGTATTTCGAAGGGGCGAAACCGATGAACCGGCACATCACCGTGAACGCAATCGTCAACGAGGTCCGCGTGGGGTCACACTTACAACGGCCGAGGGCCGTTTTTCTGGCGAGCGATCCGACGGATGTCGAGTTGCTGGAAACGCTTCTGACCGAGAGCGAGTGCCGCGTTGTCCGTGCGCACAGCAGGGAAAACGCCGCCAGGGCTTTCGAGATCCTGGTCAAGTCAGGGTGGGAGGGAGTCGTGATGGCGGTGAACTCTGGCTTTGCCCCACCTACAGAGACGGACATCGCTGCCGAAGCAACCGAGCCGGCCCGGCATGGGTTCAGCATAGAGGGCCTCTGGGAGCAGATCCAGGCTCGCGGCGTGAGCCTGTCTGGGCAGCGAGTTCGGGTCACAGTGCTCGACGACCCGGAACAGGCCGTGGCTACCAGCGATCGCGAGCCTGCTGCTCATGGGGGGATGCTGGACGCGCTCTCGTCGATCAAGGATATAGTGCGCGAAACGAAGCCGAACGCTGACAAGGCCGAGTATCTCAAGGAAGCTCGCGAGGGAGCGATTTATGGCTTCGGCCGCGCCGACTAATCCACATTCGGTGGTCATCGACGCGAACGTGGCCATTGCAATCTGCGCAAAGGAGCCGGACAAATTTGTCAACGCCATGGAAAAGATCGGCGAGTACGCCAAGGCCGGATGTCATTTTTTCGCCCCGGGAGTAATCGTCGCGGAGTGCCTGTTTGTTTTCTGCCGCAAGCTCTCCGACGGGGTGATCTCGCCAGCCGAGCACGCCAATTCAATCAACGCGTTTCTCGAGCTAATGTCACAGGTCGATGCGCCGCCGCGCGGTGACAAGTCTCTGATCAGGCGGGCTGAGGAAATCCGTAGAGGACTTGGATGCAGCCACTCGGCGGATGGCATTTACATCGCCTTGGCCGAAGAATTGGCCAACGATGCCGCAACCGAAGTGGTCACGTTCGACATCAGCATGAAGGCGCAGGCCATAGCAACCAACAGCCAGGTCACCGTCATCGTGCTTCCGACCATCTGACATCACAGTGATCGTCGTTTCTCCGCCTCGCTGAACCTCGGTCTCCCGGCGGAGGCGCTCGTTCTCTTCGGTGAGACGCCGCTGCGCGGCGTGATTCCCAAGAGCAGAGGGCCACACCGGCGCCCCAGAAACCGACGCCTCCATCCTCGATGAAACCCCACGCCGCCGAAACAACGAGGGCGGCACCGCTGGTGCCGCCCCGACGGGGTTAGCCAGCCATGGTTTTTTGTTTTTCCGTCCAGGGGGTCACCCACTCCAGGGGGTCTCCATGTGGTCGGCCACGGTTTTTTGTTTCCTCGCGGGGGTCGCGGGGGTCAGTATCATCGCGAGAAAGGGGAATACTATATCTCGACGTCACCTGGGAAATCTGGGGGGATACATCCCCCCGCATAGCGGCACGGGCCGCAGCCGTCCGCGAGGACGAAGGCTGGGTGCCAAGCCCAAAGCCTTGGCCGTCTCCAATGTCCATCCTTACGTCCCAGAGGGCGATCCCGGCACACCGATTGTCGAATGATCGCCAGGTCAATGTCGGCCGTGACCGCGTTGACACCTTCTACCCACAAAGCCTCGCGCGGGACCGTGCATCGCTCCAGACGCGCCGGCCCTTGTTCGGGGCCCGATGAGCCAGCGCAGCCTCGACCATGGCCATGGATCGCCACTGTTCACCATCGCCAGAAGGCCGGTCAGAACGATTCTTCCGGCCGTCGCGGCTGTCGCGGTCTTGCCGAGTTTTCGCGATGTGTCGGTGCTCCCTGGCTGTTATGCCGCGCGCAATGATCGCGGACAAAAATTTTGGAAAAATTTTTAAATCGATCCAGAGAAACATGTTCTGATCGAAGTTTGCGCGTAAACGGGAATAGGTGCATTAACGAAATTTGTAAAGCGTGTTATATTGTTAGTATGGGGCGTGTGTGCAAAGTATGCGCGGAGTGTTTCTCATAGACTCCTGGTCGCCGCCACAATCATGTCACGTACCGAGAGAGCTCTAGCGAGATTGAAAATCGACCGTTAAGCTTCGCCAGCGTAGCGCATAATTTCTTCTCGCAATTGAGCGCCGATGAAAAAACCGAGCTCACCGGTGAGCCTCTCCACGAGAGGGCCCACGACGTTGACAAAGCCCCGCTGCTTTGCTCTGACCAGGACTCCGAGCACCCCGACCGGAAGCAGGCCCAGTCCCCTCGCAGCTTTACGTCCCGCGGCTTCGTCAATAAGTATCGCTAACGACGATCACCACATTCAAATTCCCATGCGGTCTAGCGCGGCGAGGTCGTCGGCCAGATCAGCCGGTTGTGGCCTGTAAACCGCGATCTTGCGTTCTCTCAGGGCTTGCTCAAAAGCCGCCCTATCCATGCCGGCAAGCTTGGCCGCTGAGAAAAGCGTCAGCTTATCCGCGTCGAAAAGCCGGCACGCAAACTCCACCCCGCGCTGCCTTCCGTCAAACCGGCTTCCCGCAAAGATTCATCGGAAATGACTAGGGGCATGGGAACCTCCGCGGCACAAGCTGAACCCGACAAAGCAACCTTTACGTATTTTATGTACTTCCAGGGCCAAGCAATATTGCAGAATCCCTTAACGGGCAACATCTCCATGTCGGCCGCGGTTCGTCAGATCCGTAGCGCTGGCATACACGGCCTCTGGGTCGCGTCGAAAATCTCCTCGCCCGAAAATGGCGCCCGCCATTTTTCTCGCCCTCGGCGCCAAGAAAGTCGGCTGACATAAGAGCTGCTAAATCAATGGCTTGCGTTTAGTGGCCTTGGCTCCAGTGACCGAAAAATGGCGCTTTTGGCCTTCGAAAAAGCGCCATTCTCCGCCATTTTTTCCCCTGTCGATTCAGGGTGCCGGCCAGCCTGGGCCCTGGGCTGAGAACCGCGAGTGGGGCCAAAGCGAGGCGCGGTGGCCCTTGTCATCGCGCGAAGATGAGCACCATGTCTAAAGAAGAACGAACGAGAACTCGAGGAGCAGGACCGTGTACGACACGAAGAAAACGCGACTGCGGCGAATTGAGGCCCGCCGGCGCCCGGCCGCGGCCGCCGTCGATGACCGCTCGCGCTGGGACTGGTACGCCAAGTCTTGTTCCTGCGGCCTGCCGCCCGGCGAATGTGGCGTGCATCCCCGCGCCGGGCGACCCAGCGGCCCCCCGCGGGCGACTGGCGGGTCTGTTTTTGAGACTGACAGTGGGACGGATTGGCAAGCCATCGGTTTCGTGATTCGTTCTGGGTCCAGTACATGCCGATTCACGTTGAGCTGGGCTCGCTTGAGGGGGGACGCTCCGCCCCGCGATGGCGACCCCGGCCCCACGCAATCCCCGCCCCGGGATGCCCCGCCGGCTTACGTCTGAATTGCAGCGACATTGGTCTTGGATCCAACGATTCTAGGAGATGGGCGAGGACGGAAAGAATCTCACCCAGCGATACAGGAAGCGATATACTGCATAAGGCTGGAAAGTCGCCGAGGGGGTCGATCCGACTAGCCGGCATTGCCCTGGCAAGACGTGCGATGCCCTAAAATTCCAGGGAGCAACTCCAATGAATTTTGAGCTCGAACGAGAACGACTCGTTGAGAACGAATTGCGGCTTCTCGGCGTTCAGGATGAAGCCGTGCTGCACGCGATGCGGATCGTTCCCCGCGAAGCATTTGTGTCCGAGGAAATGCGCGAGTTCGCCTATCGCAATGCGCCGTTGCCCATCGGTTCCGGGCAGACGATCTCGCAGCCGCTCATCGTGGCGCACATGGCCGAGGCGCTGGAATCTGGCGCCTCACGAGCGGGTTCTCGAAATCGGCACCGGTTCGGGCTATGCGGCGGCGGTCTTGTCGCGAATCGCTGGAGCCGTGTTTACAGTCGAACGACATCGAGAACTCGCCGAAACCGCCGCCGAGAGACTCAAGCGGCTGGGGTATGATAATGTCCATGTACGCTGCGGCGATGGAACGCTCGGCTGGTCCGAAGAGGCCCCGTTTGACGCAATCGTGGTCGCGGCGGGCGGTCCGGCGATACCGCGACCTCTGCTGGAACAGCTCCGTATCGGCGGGCGACTCGTCATTCCCGTCGGTGAGGAGCTAGACTCCCAGCAACTGATTCGCGCCATTCGACGTAGAGACGGCCGGTACGAGTATGAAGACCTGGGTGCCGTTCGATTTGTCCCCTTAATCGGCGAGGCCGGCTGGCCGATGGACGAGGAGAGCGAACGGCCGATTGTCCCTCCACGCACCGCCAAGGCCGCGCAGTCACTACCCGAGTTGATTCGGCGGGCCGCGGAGCCCTTCTATCTCGACCGCGTCGATCCCCAGGCCGCGGCCGTGGCGCGGGCTCGTTATGGGTGCCTGACGCCCTGGGAAGGGGACCCCGCCATCTACGGGCGGGCGACGCTGACCGGACAGTATCGTAGCTGCGAAGGTGAAGTGGTTCGGATGCTTCAAGATCTGTGTCAGCGCCGGGTGGCAGCCTCGGTACATGACGGCGAAGACCTGTTTGACGCCCAGTTGAACGCCCGACTGGTCGCCGATGCCGAGCAGTATTACCGGCTCATGTATTATGGGTCGGACGAGTCCTGGAATCACCGCGACACTCACATGTTCGAAACACTGCGGTTGTTACTCAAGCGGTACGGGGATCGTGGCAAGGCGGTCGTTTGGGAGCACAACTCTCACTTGGGCAATGCGGCAGCCACGCAGTTTGGAAAACACGGGCAGCTCAACGTCGGCCAACTTTGCCGGCAGACCTTTGGCAATGATATCTACGCGATTGGACAGGGGACCGATCACGGAACCGTGGCGGCCGCCTCCGTTTGGGAAGGTGCCATGGAGGTAAAACACGTGCGTCCCGCCCTCCCAGACAGCTATGAGCGGTTGATGCACCTGACCGAGATGGATGCATTTTTCTTGCCGCTGGCAAAATCGCGGAATCAACAGTTGACCTCGGCACTGGCGCAGCGGCGTTTGGAACGAGCGATCGGCGTGATCTATCGCCCGGACACCGAGCGATTCAGCCATTATTTCGACGCTTCGCTCCCCAACCAGTTTGACGAGTGGATCTGGTTCGACGAGACCTCGGCGATCCAGCCGCTCACGACCGAGCAGTCTGGCGTTTGTCCAGGTGGGTTCCAGATAAGTCCAAAGAGGGCGGTTCGGATACATTTTCGAATCAGGCGCTGAATACTCTTGTTAGCTATAGCATCCGTCCTGTTCCGAAGTTCAACACATCGTGGCCCATTTTCTCGACCCCTAGCGGGTCAACGATCAATTCGGATGGGAAGGTGCTTCCCGCTGACGCGCGCGATATTACGGAATACTGTGATCTCTGGATTACCGATCCTCCTTACGCCGACGCGGTCAATTACCACGAGATTGGTGACTTCTTTCTTGCGTGGTATGACAAGCAACTTGTCAGAGCTTTTCCCGAGTGGACGCCAGATGCTCGTGCCGAACTTGCAGTTCGTGGCGACGGCGAAGATTTTCGTAGATCCATGGTGGAGATCTATAAGAATCTTGCCAATCATATGCCGGATAATGGCCTCCAAGTAGTCATGTTCACCCATCAGGATCCATCTGTGTGGGCCGACCTAGGAATGATTCTTTGGGCGGCAGGCCTTAGAGCCACTGCAGCTTGGACTGTCAGTACTGAGTACGAGGCAGTGGGCGTCAAGAAGGGGAACTACGTTCAAGGGACAGTATGCCTCGTATTGCGCAAGAGAGTATCCGACGAGCCCGGTTTCCTCGATGAGGTTTACCCGCTAGTGGAAGACGAAGTGCAAGTTCAGATTTCCTCGATGCAAGCTCTGGATGAAGGCGGGGAGCCCAATTTCAACGACGCCGACTATAACCTTGCGGCATACGCTGCAGCGCTTAAGGTGCTAACCCAATACGGCAATCTGGATGGTCGAGATGTGGAGCATGAGGTTTTCGCTGTTCGCGGCAAGGATGAAAAGAGCGATTTCCAGATCGTGATCGAACGTGCACTCGGCATTGCTTGCAACACATTAATCCCGCGCGGCCTGGACAGTTCGTGGCGGGACCTCACATTGGTGGAGCGGTACTACCTTCGCGCGCTCGATATTGAAAGTCGCGGAGAACGCCGCAAAGGCATGTACGAAGAACTGGCCCGTGGTTTTGGCGTGACAGATATCAAACCGCTGCTGAAAAGCGATAAGGCCAATGGCGCGCGGATGTTTACACCAACCGGCCTGGCATCTAGCCTGCTCGCGCCAGTGGAGGGTGTCGAGGCAAACAATGCACAGTTGTCCGCCCGTCGCGGACGTGTCGGGAGTGGGACGCCTCACCCCTTCGCGGCGTCGCCCCTGCGCCACTTGATGTTCGCAGTGCGAGAAACGACTGCAGCTGACTACAGCCCTGAGCCCGGCCGTCAATATCTTCGCGATACTTTTGGCCAGGGATATTGGGCAAAGCGAGAGAGCTTTGTTGCATTGCTGGAATGGCTCGCGGCCCTTGGCAACGCGGAAGGAATGAATGAGTGGGCCACCGACTCTGAATCTGCCCGCATTTTGGCCGGGCGCCTGCGGAACGATCACGCATGATGATGCAACGCCATTCAAGCCGGCGATCCAGACTCGACCATGCCGTGCTCAACCAGCGGCTGCAGGGAGCGCTGTCCTACGACAGGATCGCTGGCTATTTCCGCTCCAGCCTTTTTGAAGTTGCCGGCGAAGCCATCATGCGAGTCACCGGCCCGGTGCGCATTATTTGCAACTCAGATCTCGATCCGAGAGACCTCGCCACTGCGGCCGCGGCTCAGGCCGCGATACGGCAATCGTGGTGCGCAGGCCAGCCGGAAGAAGCTCCGCCCGCGGCATTGCCGGCGTAACCCACGAAGATTGCGCGGAGTTCAGCCGCGATTTTGGGGTTTTGCTCGACGTGGAGGACCTGGGTCCGGGCGAGTCGTACACGCTGGAAGCAAGTTCTCCCGGACTGGACCGGAAGTTGACCCGCCCGGAAGAGTTCAAGCAGTTTCAAGGATGTCTTGTGAAGGTGCAGACCTTCGAG
>CAWHKI010000103.1:0-6751 GCA_963829765.1 uncultured Isosphaeraceae bacterium
CCTCGAGAGTTTCCTTGAGCGGGATGTGTTCTTCCGGCGTTAGTAAGCGCCTGCGCTGGGCCAATTCGAGTAGCGGGACACATTCCTGCACGGACCCGCGGGCGATTCCGAAGAAGTTTCGTCGGTCGGCCTTGGTGAACCGACCATTGCCTTCGGCGATGTTTGCCGACATCGAGAGGGCGGCTCGATTGAGTTGAAGGGCGAGAAACCCGTAACCGCGTCCGAACTTCTCCGTGTGATCGCAAACCCGATCGGCGAAATCGACAGCCTTCTGGTAGACGACGAGTTTCTTGAAGCTGAAGGCCATGAGCGGCAATACTACGGGGCGACTCGGAAATCCGTGATCAAAGTCAATGAAGAAGGGCTTGCCAGAGAAAGTAGATGGCTTGTCAAAGAAAGTAGAGAGTAGAAAGGAGACCGCAGGAAATCCGGCATTGGTCTTCCTGCTCTCCTCACTACTTTCTCCGATCTCCTGCTCTATTTTTTCGCCTTCGGGTGAAAAAATCGGGACGGCCGGATTTGAACCGGCGACCTCTTGCACCCCAAGCAAGCGCGCTAGCCAAGCTGCGCTACGCCCCGATTGCCTGGAAAGATAAACTGTACTGGTCGTACGGTGTATCCTACCCAAGTCCATTGATTGTATAATCCTGGGGCGATCTGTCAATCCAACCGCAAAGGGAGAACCGACGGGTGCATTTCGCAGACCGGTTATTCGCGGCGATCCGCCGCGTGGGTAATCCCGTGCTTGTGGGCATCGATCCGCGGCCCGAAGAACTGCCGCCTGGGTTCTTGGAGCGGTTTACCAGCGATCACGAAGGTGTGTCCAATGCGCTTGTCTCGTTTGGCCGCGAGATCATCGAAGTTGTCGCCCCAATGGTTGCCGCGGTTAAATTTCAATCCGCATTCTACGAAGCCTACGGGCCTTCTGGCGTGGCCGCCATGCACTCCACGGCCACGACGGCCCACGAAAAAGGGCTCATCGTCATCATTGACGGCAAGCGGAACGACATTGGCTCAACGGCCGAGGCATACGCACGCGGCTACCTGGGCACGGTCCCCGTTGCCGGCGGGTTCGAGCCCTCGTGGCGGGCCGACGCTCTCACGGTCAACCCGTATCTTGGCAGTGACGGGGTCTTGCCATTCATCAAGGTCGCGGCCCGGGAACAGAAGGGGATCTTTGTCTTAGTCCGTACCAGCAATCTCTCGGCGCGAGAGTTCCAAGACCTCCGCGTCGACGGCGAGCCGCTGTACCGCCATGTGGCTGATCGGGTTCGGCAATGGGCTGAGCCTCATCGCGGAGAGCTGGGCTATAGCTTTGTCGGCGCGGTCGTGGGCGCCACCGCTCCCGAACAATTGGCCGAGTTGCGTGCGAAGTGTCCCGGCATCGTGTTCCTTGTGCCGGGCTACGGCGTACAGGGAGCATCCGCCCGCGATGTGGCCGGGGCCTTCGACGAACACGGCCTCGGCGCCCTTGTCAATAATTCTCGAGGACTCATTTACGCCTATGGACGGCCCGAATACCACGCTCGCTTCGGCTCCCATTGGCAAGGCGCGGTCGAACAAGCCGTTCGCGACATGATCGACGATCTCGCCGCCAACACCAACGCGGGCCGGTTGGTATCTCAACAGGTGTCGCTCACATCTCCGGGAGCGATCCCTGTTTTACGGCGCGGCGGACCATGAAAGCTCCCGTTCCGAACAGGGAGAACGGGACCGCCAGCATGAAGACGACGCTCCAATTGTATCCGCTCGAGAGATTGGAGACCGTCTCGGCGTCCAACGAAACGGCTTCTTTGCAGTTTGGACACGCCCTTGCCTCGGTCGTCGCCCAATCCATAACCGGGATTGTGCCCGTGAGCACCACCAAGAAAAGCATTCTCGCGAATCGTCTTATCATATCCGCCCCCGAAACCGAGCCCCTACCGGACCGATTCCACCATAAGAAGTAGTGTAGTCGCCAGCATCCCATTGGGTCAACCTCGCCGACAGGTGTCACGGTCAATCGCATCAGAGCTCGCCGCGACCCTGCTGCGTGAACGGATATTGCTTGACCAAGAAAGGAGGGCTGGTGAGATTTACGCGCACGTTGCCGAAGTTGCCCAGGCCGCGAATCGTGCCGAGATTCGTGACGCCGCTGCCGTGCTTGCCCTTTTTCACGGTCCCCGAAAGTACCGTGCGATGCCGCGCCGCGCCGATGAGCGTGAGCGTCTGGCCTTCGCCGTGCATGAGCACGTCCTCGAGGTATCCGCCCCCGGTCAGCTTGAGCGAGACGTTATTTCCGCTGCCGTCAACGTACTGAAGCTTGGTTCCCTGTCCGAATGTCGCCAGATAATTGGAACCGGCGAGACCATTCGAGGCCCCGTCGAGAAGAGTGCCGGCGATGTCGTGGATCGCGGTCGCGCCTGCACCAGGGCCTCGATCTCGTAAAACCGGCCCGACGCGAGGGGCGCTGAGGGCACGACCGTGACGGTGTAGGTGGCGGAATTGTACGACACGGAACTAATTGCGATGGACGGCTGGCCTGCCGTCGTACCCAAGATAAGGTAGTTTGCGCGGTTGGCGGCGTCGGTGGCGTCAAGCGGAGCGGTAAAGGTCAGGTTCACGCGGGTGATCGCCGACGCCGAACCGCTCCAGGTGAACTGAGAAACTTCGGGCGGCGATGTGTCAGGGTCGGTGTCGACGATGGTGAGCTGCACCGTCGTGACCGTGCCCAGGGTGGCTCCGCCGCCCGGCGAGGAGAGCGCGACGTTCACAACGTCATTATGATTTTCCCAAACGTCGTTAAGCACGGGGACTTCGATGGTGCCGACCGTTTGGCCTGTCGCGAACGTGAGCGTTCCAGAGGTCGGAACGAAATCGACCCCGGCGGTGGCGTCGATGGCGACCGTCTGAAAACTCACCGTCACCGTTCCGAGCGAGCCGACCGTGCGAACGACCGAAAGCTCGGCCATTCCAGTCGTGTTGAGGGCGGAAAAAGCAGGCGTACTGAACTGGAGAGCGCCGGAGATTCCAGAACCGTGACCGTCGTCGTGGCGGTTTCGTTCGCGGGGTCAAGTTGATTTTCCTCTGCCGTCACACTGGCCGTTTGCGTGATCGTTCCGACTGTTTGCGGTGTGACGACAAGGCTGATCTGCACGCTCGAACCGGGATCGAGCTCGCCGAGCTGGGCGACGAACTGACCTCCGTCCAATGAGCTCGTGCCGTCGCTGGCGTTCGTCGAATCAAAAACGAGGTTCGAGCCGATCGGGAGGGTCAGTACGACGGACGTTGCTGGATTCGGCCCGGTGTTCTTTACGCTCGCGGTCATCGTCACGGGCTCTCCCATGACAACGGTTTGCTTGCTGGCGCCGAGGACAACCGCGAGGTTCACGGAGGGCGACACCGATATCGTGGCCTCAGCCTGATTGTTCAATGGGTTGGGATCGTATTGCCCGCCGGCGACCTGCACGAGAGCGAAAGCGATCCCGGGCTCGTGGGCATGACGACAATCGAAACAGTGGCCGAGCCGCCAACACCGATCGCGCCCAAATCGGCCACGACGTCGTCATCTGAGTCGAAGTTAGTCGAACCCTGACTCGAGGCCGCGGAAACGAATTGAGCGCCTTGACGGGATCGGAGCGGTCATGACCACTCCAGTGGCATCGGATAATCCCAAGTTGGCGACCGTGACCGTGTAAGTCCAATCATCCTGGACAGCCGGGCCCGCTGCTCCGGGAGAGACCGTGACCTGCAGGTCGGCCGCGGGACTCACGGTGAGCGTCGACTGCGCCGTGTTGTTCGTCGTCACGGGGTCGGTGTTTTGCCCCGCGATCGTGAACGTGGTCGTGAGCGAACCGACGGCAGCGGCCTGGGGAACAAAGACGACGGTGAGATTCGCCGTTGCGCCGGCCGCCAACGGCCCGAGGTCGGCCGTCAAAACGCCACTCGCCACCGAGGGCGCCCAGCCCGGGAGATAGCTTGCCGAAACGAAGTCCACGTCCGACGAGAGTGGGCAGGTTACAATCGCGTCAGGCTCGTCGTCCGGCCCCTGATTCGACACGGTCAGCGTGTAAGTGACATCCTGACCGACGTAGACCACCCCCGATGCGGGACTCACCGCGATTCCGAGGTCGCTCACACCCAGCACGGGGGTCGTGAGTGTGGCGATCTGGGCGATTTGGGCAACACCGGCCTGTTGAGATACGACCGAGGCCGAGTCGGTCAGTGTGGATCCCGGCGCGGCGGTCGGGACGACCACAATCGTGAGCG
Organism: uncultured Isosphaeraceae bacterium; assembly: GCA_963829765.1. Classification (GTDB taxonomy): domain Bacteria; phylum Planctomycetota; class Planctomycetia; order Isosphaerales; family Isosphaeraceae; genus CAWFRS01. The sequence goes on from CAWHKI010000103.1 coordinate 4,249, forward strand.
TCACGCTCGCGCCCGAACCCAGTGATTCGATCGTCAGCGAAACGACCCCGGCGCTGTAATCGGGCACCCCGCTTTGGGTTGACGAAGCCGAGACAAACGTAACGCCGGCTGGGAGCGTGTCCGTCAGCACGACATCGCTCGCATCGCTTGGGCCATTGTTGGTCGCCGTGACCGAATAGCCGAAATCCACGTTCGGATTCGCCACGGCGGCAGAGGCCGCGATGCCGACCTCAAGGTTTGGAATGACTTGCGTGCTCACGGTGGATACATTGTTAGCCAAGTTGTCGTCGATTCCAACGCTCGTGACCGTCACCGTTTGGGTGAGTTGACCCGGGACTGTCGGCTCGACGACCACGGTGACCGTGGTTTGGGTGTTCGCCGCCATGCTTGCGAGGCTGGCCGTCACCTGGCCGTCAGAGCTTGTGACCGTCGCCGAACCGCCGACCGATGAGACGAAGGTCACGCCCGTTGCCAGGGGGAGTGTCGCGGTGACGTCTTCGGCCGTATCGGGCCCAAGATTCGAGATTGTAAAGGTGTCGGTGAGGTCGTCACCGGCCACGACGGGGCTTGGGCTGGCTGTCAAAGCCACGGACAAATCGGAGACAGCGAGCACCGTTGCCGTGATGGTCGCGTCGGCCTGCGATCCCGTCGAACCGGTTTGCACGCTCGAAGCCGACGCCGAATCGGTGATCGTGCCGACCGAGTTCACGGTTGTGGCGACAACGATCGTTATGGTCGCCGTGGATCCGACCCCCAGAGTACCCAGGTCGGCCGTTACGATACCGGTCTGGTTGGTCTGTGGAATCGACCCTTGTGAAACCGACGCTGAGATCTCTGTAACCGTGCTGGGAAGTTGGTCGGAAAGGGTCACGCCGGTCGCCGCGAGGGTTCCCGAGTTCGTCACGCTGATCGTGTAAGTCAGATTGCCGCCGGCGGCCACCGGATTGGGGCTCGCCGAACCCGAGACGACCAGGTTAGGCTCCGGCTCGCGCCAGCACGTCCGCCGAGAATTCCGAGGTATTGCCGGAGGGATCGGTCGCCGTGGCCGAAATGTATGAGCCTGGGACCGCCCCTGCCGGAAGCGAAACCGTGAATGTCGCATTCCCGTCCGAATTGGTCTGAACATTGTACGAACCGATCAGATTCTGCCCTTGCCCGAAACCGCTCTGGTCGGACGTCGAGCTGGCGAAAAACTGCAGCAGGAAGGTTGTGTTCGCGATCGAATAGAGCGACCCGGTGATGGTCGTCGCCGTTCCCTCGCTCTCAGCGGACGTCAGTGTGGGATAGTTTTGATAGTCGTTCGGCCCAGGCGTGCCAGGAGCGTGATTGGGCGTCGGGCCGTCACCCAGGTTGATCCCCAGACCAGCGTTCTCATAAATCGAGTTCGACAAGATCTCATTTTCATCGACACTCCCCACGAGTTGAACGCCCGAGCCCTCCTGACCGCTGCCGTTGAATTCGATCGTGTTGCCTGTGTTCGAGCCCGCGCCACCGATTTCGTTCAAGGATGAAGCCAGTTGAATTCCATTCTGGCGATTGCCGAGATCAAGCTGCTCACCCATCGAGTCGGTACCGATAGAGTTGCCACTGACCACGAGGCCGGCGGTATCGCCGAGGGTCTCGATACCATTACCCAGGTTGCCGCCGATCACATTCCCATCATCGCTGTCGGTGCCACCGATGAGCGTGCCCGTCGCGTCGTCGACCAAAATGCCGTCGCCACCGTTGCCGACCTCCGTGGCACCATCCCCACCGATCCCGATGGCATTGTTCTCGATCGTCGTCGCCACGGCAGCCGACGTCACTTCAATTCCCGCGCCGGTGTTCCCGGAAATCACGTTGCTGAAGATCGCCGCTGGAGCACCGACTTGGGTGTTCGATGCACCCGCGATCAAGATCCCTTCTCCCCCATTGGCGAGCGGGTTTAAGCCGGAAGCCGTCGTACCAATCAAATTCCCCACGATTTCGTTGTCGTTTGACGAGGTCCCACTGCCGTTGATCACGATCCCATTCGACGTGTTGCCCGAAATGAGGTTGCCCTCGCCGCTCTGCACACCGCCAATCGTGTTATTCGAGGAACTGGAGACCGTGATTCCTACCCCATTGGAATCGGCCTGACCCGACGGCGCCGCCACACCGAGATCATTGCCCGCGATTTCGTTGTTGCCGAGCGAATCAAGGGCGATCGCCGAGCCCGAAAACCCGACGATCGCCAGTCCTTGGACCGTGCTCCACCCGCCGAAATCACCAGCCCGTCAGATTCGCCCGGCAGGTTCGAGCCATCAAGCTCGATGAGCGGCACTCCATCGTAACCGGGCTGGCTGGTACCGTCAATGACAACGGAATTGACGATCGTGGGCAACGGCGAGGTCAACTCGATCGTCTGCACTCCGTCTCCGGGCAGGTCAAAATCGATCGTATCAACCGACGTGTCGGCGTTTGCCTGAATGATCGCCCAGCGCAAGGAGTTCGGGCACGGAGTGGCAGCGTCGCTCGTGTTGGT
>CAWHKI010000104.1:0-15924 GCA_963829765.1 uncultured Isosphaeraceae bacterium
GACTAGAGCTTTAGCAGCGACGATTTCGAATCTCTTCATCTGTGTCAACCAAGGATCTGACCAACGCCGGGACGGCATCAACGGCATCGCAGCCGATACTACCCAACGCTTCAGCGGCTGCCGATCGCAATTTCTTATCGCCGTCGCCGAGCGCGCCTAGCCAAATCATGGACGGCTCCTATCGCAGAAGGCCCCAAGTTTCTGAGCACCTTCGCGGAGAACCTACGAAGTGCTTCGTCGGAGGAGTTGAGCCTCCTAATAAGCTCCGGCACAATAGCCTTCCCTTCGGGCCCGACCCTTCCCAAGGCCATCGCGGCGGCTAATCCTACCTTCTTGTCGGGATCGTTCAACGCCATGCAAAGCTGTGGGACAGTGTCGCTGGCCGCCGGTCCGATTCTGCCCAATGACTTCGCAGCGGCCAATCGAACTTTTTTCTCGGGATCACTCATCGCTTTCCCCAACTCGGCCACGGCGTCCTTCGCTCTCGCGCAATCTTTCCCAGTGCCTTCGCAGCAGCCGCTCTGACTTGCGTCTTTGAGTTGCTTAACATGTCGGACACGAAGGGTACGACGCGCTCGGACTCCGGTCCTAATTGTCCCAATGACTTGATCGCGGCCGCTCGGACAAGGGACACGGGGTCGTTCAGGTTTCTTGCCAGATCAAACACCGCGCTACTGGCCTCCGGGCCTATTCGTCCCAATGCGCTGCAGCCTCCCATCGGACGGAAGCCTCGGTATCGCTCAGGCTCTTGACGAGCGCCTCGGTGGCATCCTTTGCACCTGGACCGATTCGTCCCACCGCCTTTGCGGCGGCCGACCGCACGGAAAACTCTTCGTCGTCCAGGCATCTCGCCAGTTCATGCGCCGCGCTACTGGCCCCCGGGCCTAATTGTCCCAACGCCTCCGCAGACTCTCGTCGTACGCGGAACTCGTTGTCGCTCAAATTCTTGACCAGGGACGTGACGGCGTCATTGGCGCCAGGGCCGACTCCCGCCAAGGCCTCCGCCGCGGCGCATCGCACGTCGGCCTCAGCGTCACTCAGGGCGTTGATCAAGTCCGGTACGGCCTGTTCTGCTTCTGAACCGATTTTCGCTAATGCGGTCGCCGCGGCCGACCGCAAGATTAAGTCGGTGTCGGTCAGCATTTCGATGAGACTTGGGACGGCGTCCTTGGCTTCAGGCCCTATTAGCGCAACCGCCATGGCAGCAGCCGATCGCACGTCTTTACGTGTGTCGTTGAGCATGGCAAGTACTGTCAAGATGTTAGCCTTTTGCTTGAGCCCGATCATCCGAAGGGCGCGTAGTGGCCACTTGCGCATCTCTGGCACGGCGTCCATCAGCGCCTTGATCAGGTTGGGTACGGCCTCTACGGCCGGCGGGCCAATCTGACCTAGGGTGCGAGCGGCGCCAAGTCGATCAATAGAATCGTGAGAACCTAAAAGTTGAATATATTTTGCAATGCGTTGTTTATTACGAACATACTGGATCGTGTCCTCATCGAAACCACCTCGTTTCGCAAGTTCGTGCGGGACGTGCTCAGGGACGACTAGGTCTGAAGCGAGGCAACAATCCCGCAGCGCGAGCAGGAAACTGCTGATGGCCTTTGGAGCTCCCTCCATGGCGTCCGCCTTTCTGAAAAACGCCTCCCATCTCTGCCGGTTTCCCCTCCCTTGGGTTGCGTCAATAACGTGTAGAGCCGCGAGATACTCCGCAAGAGGATCGAGGGCAAAGCGGATACGTTGCTCGGCGGACCCTGTAACCTGGACGACCCGCAGCCGATCGATGAGGTAGCCTAGACGAGTTTCGGCGGCAGCTTGATCACCTCCGTTCCCGTTCAGAGCCAATATGACAGACCGCCGGCCAGCCGGGCCGGGACGGTAGGCGGCTTTTATGCACTCCCAGGCAATTACTTTGGCGTCGCGTTGCACTACAACGTTGTCCTCGCCGCCGACGTTTCGGTTCAGCTCATTTAGGTATCGAAGCATCAGGTCGGGGATAGTCTTGGGCAGATCACCGGCCTCAGGGTTCTCCCATGTGGCCACCATTTGGTCAGCATACAGCTTCGCCAGCAGAACGGTGATCTCACGCTCCCCAGCCATCCGCGATAGCTGCTTGCAAGCCTCGAAGTACTGTTCATCGTCAAACAAGTCGCGAGCCTTCCGCCCGTCCCGCATCTTTCGCTCGTTGAGATACGCATCGATGAAGATCGAGAGACGTCTGCCCTCGACTCGCGTAGGCTCGATGGAATGCTTGGGCAGGTTTCCCAGGGTCGCGTCAGTCGCGCGGTCACCATCAACAGCGCGGCGAGGAAATCCGGGCTATCGAAGCGGATCTGGTCCCGTGTGGATTGACTCATCTCCGTGAAGTGGTCGACGATGACGAGTAATCGTGAACGTCTTAGGAGGTGCGTGAGCAGGTCCGGAGAGACGGGCTCTGCCGATCCGATGAGGGTTTGGAGCTTTCCACGAATTGCCTCGATCAACCGCGGCGGCCCCGCCGGTTTGGTGGGACTATCCAGTTCGTCTTCGAGTAGAATGGGTAACGCTAGATGGGGAGCGAGGCGATCGATTTTGGCCTCGGCCATGGCCAACCGGGCCGTTTGGCAGGCCAGGCTGGTTTTTCCGCCCCCCCTTCACCGAATATGAGCCAGCGACATTGCTGCTCAGCCCGTATATGAGAGCGTAGGGTCTCCGCGGAGTAGTCCGCCACGAGTTGACCGTCGATTCTCACCGGGATCGGGACGTGGACTTTCCGGTCCCTGACCGTAGGGAGCTCTTGGAAATTCCGCCGGCATTTCTCAATATGGGCACTAACCCAGGCATCGAGCACCCGCAGACGGTAGGCAAAAAGTCTTATGAGTGTGACGTAGCCGATCGCGATGCCCAAGGACAACTCGGTTTCATGTACTTTCACTTTGACGGATAGCTGGTCGTTGAGGGATTCATTCCACCGGAGCAGCCACAAGGGCTTAACGACGAAGACAGCGAGTAAGACGACGAACCAGCCCGAGTAGAGAATAGTGACCCAAGTCCTCCAGTCCGCATACGATACTGACAGAAACCACTCGCCGATTCGATTGATAAAGGCCGCACGCTCGAGTGCTTTGAGATGGGTCACTGCGCGTCTGAGACGTCTTTCGTCTTGTCCAGTCATTGATACATTGCGTCGGTGGCCATCAGGGCCGTCGAGAATCCGAAGAGCCAATTCTAGCTGGCGGCGTGATATCAGGTTAGGTTCGTCTTTATCCGCAATCGTTTCAGCGCTATTCGGGGTCGATGGTGAGGCGGTAGCCCTGCCCGCGGGCATGCGGGATTTCGTCACGCTCGAAAACGGCCACGCGAAAGCCCGACCGTTTCAATCCGTTTGCCAGGCAAAGGCCGCCGAGTCCAGCCCCCACGATGAGGATGCGTTGATTGTACTGCTTCATGTCTCCTTCTCCGCCGATTTGACGCGAGAATCAGGCTTTGGCATGCTTTCGATCACTCGTGCGAGCAAACGATTCAGTGTGGATTTCTCTTCCGCATTGAGGCACTGGAATAATTCCCCTTCGACGCCCTCGGCGATCTTCTTGGCCGCACCGAGTACTTCACGCCCTTTGTCAGTGATGTGGACGGCGTAGGCCCGCCGGTCGTGCGGGGCTTGCCGGCGTTCGGCCAGGCCATTCCGCGTGAGATCGTCGATAATGTAAACCATCGATGATTTGTCGAGATCGAGCCTGCCGGCGAGCTGCCGCTGGCTGAGGGGCCCCTGGACACCCAAGAGCAGCAAGGTGCCGTAGTGCCGAGCCTCAATCGCCAGCGGTTGCAACGCCTCGTTGAAGGCCCGCCTGCTCCCGCGGTGTGCCCATTGGAGAAGGAAGCCGGTCGAATCGGTAAAGTTGGGGGAACCGCTGGCGGATCGGTCCCGTCTCGTTTCATTGTCCATGCCAGGGAGAATAGCTTCATTCAGATTGTCTGTCAACAGATCATCTTTGGACGTCCGATTCGGATTTGGGTCCGGAAGGCCAAGGCGAGGACATCCTGCGCAAAATACAGCCGCCAACATCGAGGGCATGTTCCGCTGGGTCTCCAACCACCGTCGTGGGATCTGGTGAACGTCCGAGTAATTCAAACACGTGCTTGGCATTAACATGCGACGCTTAACTTCGCGCTATCGCGGAAGCGTGGAAGTTAATTGCGCTGCAAGCCGAGATTTTGCTCCGTAGTCGAAACTCTCGCATAGCCGATGATCATCCCCCACCGGCTCGCCCCTGGAGTAAAGAAACCCGTCGGAGCGGGTTTTTTGAGATGAAGTCGTTAAGCAACCGGCGCTGTAAAGAAAGCCCTCATTTGATTGACAGCCCGTCAGGGCCATCACCGTCGACCGTGCGCGGTCGCGCAGGGCAGAACAGCGTGCTTCGGTGCGTCGGACGACCGAAGCGTCGGAAGAACACTTGTACCTAAACGGTATTTGGCGGACTCACCACTTTCCGCACCACATGCCCCGGATCGGACGTCATGTGTCGCCAGCCGCCGCGACATGCTTGTAAAGCGTCGGCCTCGGGATACCGACCGCCTTGCAGATTTCGTCAATCCGATCCGATCGGCAAGAAGGCGCTTCGTTACCTCTCAACCGCCCCGTGAAGCGCGCTTCGCCATGATTGCCCGGCCGACACGGATCAGTCGTTCTTGTCGGTACGATCGCGTTCCGCCGTTCTCGGCCGGTCGACCGCTGTGCCAGGCTGAGTCTCGGTGGCGAGCTTGCCCAGCATCGTCTGCTCGAACCCTTTCAGGTCCGTCCAGAGCGTGCCGGGGCCAGCGTAGAAGATGCCCACCTTGAGATCTGACGGCAGCCCATCCGCAAAAATATAGCGTTCGTAAGCGGAGGGTCCCCCCATCGCCTTGACCAGAAGCTGCGATCGCTCGGCCTTGGCCTCCTTGGCCAATTTGACTGCTTGGGCTTTGGCCTCGCCCAAGACCCGGGTCGTCTGGGCGTCGATCAGTGCGCTCTTGGCGTCGATCTCGGCCTTGAACTTTTCGGTCATGGCGGCGATCTCCCGGGCCTTCTTCTCGCCGGTCGCCCCGACCTCGGCGACTTTTTTCTTGGTTTCCGCCAGGGTCCGCTTCTCGCCGAAGACCACCTTGGCCTTGGCCTCGGTCAAGTCGGCCTGGGCCTGCGCAGTCAGTTGTTCCTGATCGCGCGTCTTGGTCAGCTCGTCGGCGATCTTCGACTTCTGAATCGGCTCGCGGACGACCTTGGGTACATAGATATGCCGGGTCAGGCCGAAGAGTAACGACAGGTTCTTGGCGCCCAGCACGCGTTCCAGCTCGGCCGAGGTCTCGTCCTGGAATTGCTCGCGGGTATCTCCGACCAGCAAGTCGACCGCGCCCGGCGCGAGCCGTGCAGCCGGCAGATCGACTCGATCTGCGGCAAGATCACCTTGTTCTCGACATCCTTGAGCGTACCGAACTGCCGAACCACGTTAGGCGCCTGGGCGGGCAAGATACCCCAGATCGCCGTGTAGTCGAGGTGGATCGGAAAGCCGTCGCTCGAGGGAAACTCGATGCCTTTGCCGGCGACATAATTCGGGTCGTCGGGCGTCGACGTGCCCAGGCGGTCGCCCGACAGATCGTGCGCCGTTGCCTGGCTTGCGCCGCGGCGCTGGCACTATCCTGTTTCTGGGCTTCAACGGTCAGGCTGGTCTCGGAATAGCCAATGCTGACGATGTCGATCCGCTTTTCCTCGGGGTTCAAGAAATAGATCCCCGGTTGGAGGATCTGCTGCTGAATCCCCCGGCCGGCTCCGGTAGCGGGATCGCTCGCCTTGTTGGTCACGACGCCGACGTAGCCAGGCGGAATCAAAGTGGGGTCTTCGGGCGTGCGCTTGAGCCGGGTGCTCGGTCCGGTGCAGGCGTCGACATCGACAACCTTGACATCGTAAGCGTATGTGTTGATGCGGTAACGGCCCGGCGTCAAGACCTTGCGCAGGATGCCGCGGTATCCTTTGGCGTCGACCAGGTAGGCCCCCTCGGGGAGCGGCTTGCCGATCTTGGAAACCACTACGCCGATCTTGCCCGGTGCGATCACCTGGTCTTTGACCAGGTGCGTTTCGTACTCGAGCGGTGAGTAAAAATGACGCCCGGGGCCGGGCATGTCTTCCAGGATGCCGACCTGCACCGGCCTGCCCGCGCCGGCGTTTTGTACGAGGGTCCCTTCCGGGGCCATGGTGCTCGAGCCGAATGGCCAGGGCCCCTTGTAACGCACCAGCAGGCTGAAGCCCGGCGGGACTTCGGTGCGGCAGATCATCCATTGCCAGATGCCGGTGTAAGCGCCCGCGAGCAGCACCGCGACGGTCAGAGAGGTCTTTGCGACTGTCCGCACTTTTTGGATCGGAAACGTTGTCATGGTTTGTTCTCCTCAGAAACGGCGACAGGCGTCGGCGACGGTGACTGACTGGGTCGGTTGGCGACTGGAGCGACCGCGGAACGAGGCGGAGGCGTCGCCGTTACACCCGGGCGTGTCGCCCGTCCCGCCGCCGGCGGTGTCCGCGGTCCGTCGGGCCGCTGGGTGAACTGGCTGAATAGATCCATGAGCGGACCTTCCGAATTGCCCAGGATCGTGTGGAACGAAGGGGCGATCTTGCCCAGAAGCATGTTGCGGGCCATGGCCGCGCCGTCGCCATCGAACGCGGCCACCTGCGCGGCCAGGCCGGCCGCTTCGGCCGCGTTGTCAAAACGGATCACCTCGGCCTCGGCCTCGGCCTTCGCCACGATGGCCGACGCCTTGTCTTTGGCGGCCTCGAGCTGCGTCTGCGCCACCTTGAGCTTTTGCTCGGCCAGAGTGACGGCCACTTTCTGCTCTTCTTCCGCCTTGGTCGTCTTCTCGACCACCTCTTGTTCGGCCTCGACGACCCCCTTTTTCTGTTCGGCCAGCACGACTTCGACTTTCAATTTCGCCTCCGAGAGCTGTTGCAGTTTCTCTCGCTTGAACTGCGCGAGCTTCTGCTTGGCGACTTCCCGCTGCTGCACCGGTTCGGCGATGTCGGCGGGGGGCTGAATCGACGTAATTGCGACGGCCAGGATTTCGATCCCCTGCTTCTGGCAGTTTTCGGTCAAGCTCTTGACCAGGTCGGTTTGAAATTTCTCGCGGTCCTCGCCGTTGATAAACTGACCCCCCGAAAGCTTGGAGCCACCGATACGGCAAAGCGAACGGCTCTCGGGCGTGATGATCTTGGCAATGATCTCCTCGTCAATCGCATCTCCGTTGGCTGACTCGTTGTACTTCACGAACATCTCGGCGACCTTGTCAGGAAGGATGCGAAACTCGACGACGCCGTCGAGGGTGATCGGGAATCCGTCCGCCGACAGGAAGCTCATCTCGCCTTCCTGTCCCAGGTTAAATCGGCGCGACCGGCAATCGACCTGACTCACCCGGGTTTCGTATGGATTGAGGTAATATGTCCCCGGTTCGAGTGTCTGGCGCTGAACGCCGCGTTCGCCGTCCTCGACCAAAAAGACGTTGGGGTTCTTGGGCATGGGCCCGGCGAGCAGGGTCACCACCCCGCGCAGCCCGGCCGGGATCGTCACGGGGTCGTGCAGCTCGATCGACTCGGCATACGGGTTATAGGGATATCGCCCCGGTTTTAAGACCTCGCGTAAAATCCCCTTCTGGCCCGGCGCGGCCAGAACCTGCCCCGGCGGCAGGTCGTCGCCCGAATAGGCAACCCGGATGCCGATCTTGTCGCCGGGCACGACAAACTGCGGGCTGATTTCCCACGACCAGAGGTAGGGGTTGTAGAAGTAGCGTCCCTCGGTCAAGACCCCGTTATTGGGACCCCCAGCCTGTACGCCCTTGTAGTAGCGCTGGCCCTCTTTGGGCACAGGGGCGAGCTCCATGTCGGGCTCGAGCTCGAGCCCTTCCTTGCGGATAAGCACGGCCTGCTGACCGGTGCCCACGTCGATCTTACAGGCATTGTAAAGGGTTACGACGAGCCCGAGGCCCAGCAGGATGAGTCCGCCGCTGGCGATCCCTCGCTGCGGCCAGCGTCTTTCCCACGCCGGTCCGTAATGTGCGGGACGCTCGTCATCGAACGCGTTCATGAATGGTCTCCTGATCTAGAGCCGACGGTCAGATTGCATTGCTATGCTGTAGCGTAACAGGCTTTTCGTCGCGTCACCGTGATTATTCCGAAATACGAGGCGAAAAACCGGTCTCCCAGCACAATCGAGCCCGCATTCGACGAAAGTAAGAGGCTCGCGAGCAGGAGGACGAGCATAATGCCGTTGAGCGGCCCGAGGAAAACGACCGCCAGAGGCATGGCGAAAAGAGCAATGACCAACGGGAAACCATCTACATATGCCTAGATCTGAATGGACTCAAGCCATTGAAGACAGGCGACTTGCAGTCACTTTCTGGTAGATCCCTGACCCCGCGCTGGAGTACTAGGGCATGTTTCGATTTTAGCACACGGATGGAAAATTGGGGGGGAAGGCGGTGTACGTTTTGGCCAGGATCATTTTATACTATTGCTTGATGATGGAGCGTAGACTGCCGGCGGCGCGAGGGATTCGACATGCTTTGTCTGCCCACCTTCTTCGAGCTTAATTCAAAGACGAGATAGAAGCATGTTCACTTTTGTCGTTGGCCGTTCGATCAAACGTCGTCATCGTTCGCACCACCACGACCTCCGCTTCCTCAGGCCGATCCTCGTCGCGTGGGATCGCCTGGAAGAACGGGCCCTGCTCGCGGCGCCGCCCATTTCGCTCATCAGCGAAAACTTGGCGAACAACGGCGCCGACGTGGGTGCGCTCTTCCCAAGCATCAGTGCCAACGGCCAGTATGTCGCGTTCGAGAGCGGTTCGTTTGAGGGAGACTCGACGCCCGCCCCGTCAGACCTGGTCAGCGGCCTGACCGTCGAGAACAATGCGCCAAACGTATACCTCCGGGACCTCGCGACCAACACGACGATCTGCTTGAGCGTCGATTACCAGTCGCCCCACACGACGGGCAATGACGATTCGCGCTACCCGATCATCAGCGCCGACGGCAACACCGTCGTTTTCCTCAGCAACGCGACCGACTTGGTTGCTGACGACAACACTACGACCAATTCGACCGACGACGTCAACGTCTTCGCCTGGAGCAGCGCGACGGGCAAATTGACCCTCGTAACGACGAACTACGAGGGCACCGGCCCTGCCTACGACCCTGACCCCCAGTATTTCGGCACCGCCGAAAACATTAGCGTCAGCGCCAACGGAGACTACATCGCCTACGACAGCGAAGCGACCGACCTCGTCCATGGCGAAAACGACGACAACTACACGCCAAACGTCTACGTGTACGATCTCCTGACTAACAAAAACATCCTTGTGAGCGCCAGCGATACGGGGGACGGCATCGGCAACGCGTCGTCGGACGACCCGGTCATCAGCTCCGATGGAAGCACCGTCGCCTACGACAGCCTGGCTAGCGACCTCGATCCGAACCTCAGTAGCCCCGAGCAGTTTGAGAACTACCAAGTTTACGCGAGCACGCTGAATTACACCAACGACACCGTGGCCAGCACGACCCTGGTGAGTGTCGACCCCACCGATACCACAGCCGGCGATGGCACTTCGATCGCCCCCAGCCTGAGCGATAATGGCCAAATGGTCGCGTTCCAGAGCGCCTCTGACAACCTCGTCAACGTCTCCAACGGCGGCTCGTACAACGATGTGTACGTGCGCAACCTGGCGACGAACACGACCGAGTTGGTGAGCATCGACGCCACGCGCGACGCCACCGGCGACTCCAGTTCCTTTGCCCCGCAGATTAGCGGCGACGGCGACCACGTCTTGTTCTACAGCCTGGCCGACGACCTGACGACCACGCCGGTCAATACCCAGACGAACGTCTTCGAGCGCAACTTGACGACGGACACGACCCAGTTGGTCAGCGTCGACTATGAGGGAACAGCCGGGGCCAATGATACTTCAACACTGGCCAACCGAACGACCGTGAATTCCTCGCAGCAGGCGACCGGACAGATTAGCCAGAACGGCCAATATGTGACCTTTGACAGCGTGGCGACCAATCTCGTGGCAAATTTCCAGCAGAAAAGCGGTGGCGCCCCTACGGCACCGATGTTTACCTGCGCAACACAGTAGCGGGAACGACCACGCTCCTCTCTCACGCAGTGGGAACGACCACGATCGGTGGCACGGGTGAGTCGGTGGACACCGACATGATATCGAGCGGCCTAAATGTGGTTTTCCAGACGCGTTCCCGGGCGGGACGGACAACCTTGTCTCCAATGACACCAATGCGCAAACCCAACTCTTCGACGCTGTCCTGGCCCCGTTGCCGGCTGTCTCCACGGTGGCGGCCACATCGATTACCTCCACCGGGGCCACTCTCAACGGGAGTGTCAACCCAGAGGGAAGCGCCACCACCTACAGCTTCGTCTACGGCACGAGCTCGACCCTGACTTCAGGCACGACAACCACCTCCGCCGTGTCGGCGGGAAGTGGAACGACCGCCGAGTCAGAGACCGCCGCGCTCACGGGTCTGACGCCCGACACCAAGTATTACTTCGAGGTGCAAGCGACCAACGCGGGTGGCACGACGGTCGGTTCGATCCTTAATTTCACCACCTCGGCTGCCGCCGTCACCAAGCCCGCCGTCACTACAGAGTCGGCCACATCAATCACCTCCACGGGGGCAACACTGAACGCGAGCATCAACCCGGAGGGAAACGCCACCACTTATAGCTTTGTCTATGGCACCAGCTCGACTCTGAGTTCGGGCACGACTACGACCACGGCGGCCTCGGCGGGCAGCGGGACGAGCGCCGAGCCAGAGACGGCGGCGATCTCCGGTCTGACGGCGAATACCAAGTATTACTTCGAGGTCCAAGCGACCAACGCGGGTGGCACGACCGTCGATTCGATCCTTAATTTCACCACCTCGGCTGCCGCCGTCACCAAGCCCGCCGTCACAACAGAGTCGGCCACATCAATCACCTCCACGGGGGCAACACTGAACGCGAGCATCAACCCGGAGGGAAACGCCACCACTTATAGCTTTGTCTATGGCACCAGCTCGACTCTGAGTTCGGGCACGACTACGACCACGGCGGCCTCGGCGGGCAGCGGGACGAGCGCCGAGCCAGAGACGGCGGCGATCTCCGGTCTGACGGCGGATACCAAGTATTACTTCGAGGTGCAAGCGACCAACGCGGGTGGCACGACGGTCGGTTCGATCCTTAATTTCACCACCTCGGCTGCCGCCGTTACCAAGCCCGCCGTCACTACAGAGTCGGCCACATCAATCACCTCCACGGGGGCAACACTGAACGCGAGCGTCAACCCGGAGGGAAACGCCACCACTTATAGCTTTGTCTATGGCACCAGCTCGACTCTGAGTTCGGGCACGACTACGACCACGGCGGCCTCGGCGGGCAGCGGGACGATCGCCGAGCCAGAGACGGCGGCGATCTCCGGTCTGACGGCGGATACCGAGTATTACTTCGAGGTGCAAGCGACCAACGCGGGTGGCACGACGGTTGGTTCGATCCTTAATTTCACCACCTCGGCTGCCGCCGTCACCAAGCCCGCCGTCACTACAGAGTCGGCCACATCAATCACCTCCACGGGGGCAACACTGAACGCGAGCGTCAACCCGGAGGGGAACGCCACCACTTATAGCTTTGTCTATGGCACCAGCTCGACTCTGAGTTCGGGCACGACTACGACCACGGCGGCCTCGGCGGGCAGCGGGACGAGCGCCGAGCCAGAGACGGCGGCGATCTCCGGTCTGACGGCGGATACCGAGTATTACTTCGAGGTGCAAGCGACCAACGCGGGTGGCACGACGGTTGGTTCGATCCTTAATTTCACCACCTCGGCTGCCGCCGTCACCAAGCCCGCCGTCACAACAGAGTCGGCCACATCAATTACCTCCACGGGGGCAACACTGAACGCGAGCGTCAACCCGGAGGGGAGTGCCACCACCTATAGCTTTGTCTACGGCACCACTCCGACGCTCACCTCGGGCACAACCACCACCGCTGCCGAGTCGGCGGGGAGCGGGATGGGTAATCAGTCGGAGGCTGTGACACTGACCGGCTTAACCCCTGGCACAACATATTACGATTGCATCGTAGCAACCGACGCGGGAGGCACGAGTCGTGGAACGATCACGAGCTTCGCCACGCCGGCGATCCTCCAGTTCTCGAGCGGCCAATTCACCGCCAATGTGACCGATGGCTCAGGACAGCTCGTCTTGACCCGCACGGGCGACTTGAGCGGCACGCTCACGGTCTCGCTCACCAGTCCCGGAGGACATGAGGTTGCCCCAATCTCGGAAATGGTCACCTTCGGACCAAACGTGCTGAGCACCACCGTTTCCGTTCCGATCGCCAACGACGGCCAGCCGGGCGAGGGGGATGCCGTGATCCGGCTCTCGCTTTCATCGCCCGGCCCAGGCGCGACCTTGGGTACCATCGCGTCGGCAAGCCTGGTCATCGTCGACGACAATCCCCCGCTGGTGACGATCACGTCGCTCCAGCACCCCACGATCAAGGTCGGCACGGGGAAAAAGGCGAAGAAGGAAGTCGTGCTCGAACTTCAGTTCAGCGGACCGGTCGAAGACGCGGGGAATCTGGCGGCATATATGCTTGTTTCGGGCAAGACCAAGAAGAGAAAGACGACGTACACCAAGGTTGTGCCCCTGAGTTCGGCGGTATACAACTATCCCGGCACACCGCCAAACACGGTGACGCTCTTCCCCGCGACCAAGTTAAGTTCGTCCACTCCGGGACGGCTCACGGTGATCGCAAGTCAGATCACCGAT
Organism: uncultured Isosphaeraceae bacterium; assembly: GCA_963829765.1. GTDB lineage: Bacteria > Planctomycetota > Planctomycetia > Isosphaerales > Isosphaeraceae > CAWFRS01. The sequence goes on from CAWHKI010000104.1 coordinate 12,811, forward strand.
TCCTACGGCCGCGCCCTTGCCCAAAACTTCGTCGGGACTTTTACGTAACAACGACTTGACGATCCCGATCGAATAAATCGATTCTCCACCGATCAACGCGCGAGACACCGCCGAGCCGCAAGCACGTCGCCAGATCGGAGTACATCCTGCACTCCCTCCAGACTGGAGCGGCGCAGGTTGCCGCCGCTGGCCGTGTCCTCGATGAGCTTTTCACACCCTGCCCGCTTCAGGGCGTCGCGCTGCAAGTCAAGATTCTGCTAAGTCGTCGAAACCCGTGCATACCCGATCCGCATCTTTCAACAACCCTTCGCCGGCAAGAGGGTCGCGGCCGGTGAAGGCGCGAAGAGCGCCAAGCAAGAAGGCTGACGAATCTGCTGATCACCCGTTGACCATGCGCTCGACGCCGTCGTCGATCGGTAACCCTTCGATGCGGTGTATCGTCGACCGATCAGCCCGGGTTCGACCGATTCGCGAAGCTCATGAGAATGTCGCGGTTGTGACGCTCGGTGGAATTGCCGGTTAATCCGGCGCCCAGCCACAAGTTCATGATCTGTCCACGCTTCGCACTGACCCCCGCCCGAACCCGATAATTGCTACTTTTAGCGATCAATCTTAAGATAAACCCAAAATAAGCCGATTATAGACGCTATACTAAGCCGCTTTTAACCAATAAACTTCGAGGGCGAGGCGATGGTGCGCGACTGTGTTGCCAATGTCGTGTCTCGGCTGGAGACATTCCGCTTCGATCCGCGCAGGGTCGGTGACGACGCATGGGAGGCGCGCTGTCCGGCGCACAGAAGCGCCGACCACGCGCTCTTCATTACTCGCAACGAGTTCAACCATTTGGTGCTCGAATGCCGCAGCGCCAACAAATGTGCGTTCTCGAAGATCATCGGGGCACTCGGTATGGCGAACGAGCATGTCTTCTGCGAGACCCCCGACCGGGTGGTCAGCCGGTTGAGCCGCGTTCCTATCCAGCCATCCTGCTTCGCCGAGGCCAGCCCGAAGGCGAGTGACGACGTCGGCGAAAACGAGGTAAGCAGACCGATCGCTGCGGCGGGGTCAGCGCCGGCCGAAAAGCCGCCGCCGAGTACGCAGACAGTCGCCGTGAGCGAGCAAGGCCCGGGCGAGGCCATGCCGTCAGCAGACAGCTTCCGGCCGGGGCTACCAAGTGAGCACCAAGAGGGCCCGATCCCGTACGAGGTCGTGCCACTTCTGGACAGCTTCCGACCGGAGGAGATCGACCTCCAGGCCGTGCGGGATGGGCAGGCGGAGCGGGTGCAAGCTCAAGCACCTGATACGCCGGAAGAGACGGGGCTTCCGCTGCGAAGGGCGTCAAGCGAAGAAACGGGAGATAACGTCGATCACCGTTGCGCATCCGCGTTTTGTCGCGGCTCGCCTCGACTGCGCGGTTGTTTCGCTCGGCCGACGGCCGCTTTTACGCCCAGGTTCCGGTTGGTGATCGACGCGACACCTACGGGCTCCGGTCGCCGGCGTTCCGCGACTGGCTGATTGACGGCTTCTTTTTCGATCAGTCCGAGCCGCCGCCGGCCTCGGCGATCCGCCGCGTCGTGGGAATGCTCGAAGCCCGTGCGCGATTTAGCGCAGACGTTCCCGAAGTGTTCATCCGCGTGGGCAAGGGTGGCGGCGATAACGGCGACTCGGACCCGGCCTATTTTCTGGACCTCGGCGATCCCAGCGGCAGGGCCGTCGCGATCCGCGGTCAGGGCTGGAGCGTCGTCGACCGGCCCGGCGTGCATTTTCGCCGCCCCGACGGGCTGTTGCCGCTGCCGATGCCGGAGGTCGATGGCTCGATCGATCGCTTGCGCCCTTACGTGAACCTCACCGAGGCCGATTTCCGCCTGATGATCGCCTGGCTGACGGCCGCCCTCCGGCCGGTCGGTCCGTATCCGATCCTCGTGTTGAACGGCGAACAGGCGTCGGGCAAGAGCACGCTGGCCAAGATTCTTCGGCTCCTGATCGACCCCCAGGCATGCCCCGTGCTGGCGCTCTCCAAGAGCACGCACGACCTGATGGCGACCGCGCTCAATGGCTGGCTTCTCATTTACGAAAACATCAGCGCGATCCCCGACTGGTTCTCTGACGTCATTTGCCAGCTTGCGTTCGGCGGCGGCTTCGCCGGCCGCGCACTCTTCACGAACGACGAACGGAGCGTCATCTACGCCCAGCGCCCGGTCATCCTGGTTGGCGTCAATGACTTTGTGTTGCGGGGCGACCTGCGCGATCGCTCGGTCTTTCTCCACCTCGATCCGATCCCGTCCAAGTGCTGCCGGGCCGAGAGGGTGCTTTGGCCCGAATTTCGGGCCGACTATCCCAAGATCCTGGGCGGCGTGCTGGACGCGATCGCGGGCGGACTGCGCGAGCTGCCATCCCTGGCTCTGACGGACCTTCCCGCATGGCGGACTTTGCCGAGTGGGGTGAAGCGACCAGCCGGGGACTGGGATGGGCGAGCGACAGTTTCCTATCCGCGTACAATGACAATCGCAAGGAAGCGACCGAGATGGTGCTCGAAGGCTCGCCCGTCGCAACGATCATCCTGCGCTGCGCGACAGAAAGCGGACTGGTCCGGCACGCCGCACCAGCTCTACGAGACGATCACAAAAATTGCCGGCAAGAGGGTCACGGCCGGGGCTGGCTGGCCCAAAACGGTTCACTCCTTCGGCAACGAGCTGCGCCGGATTGCGCCCCAGCTCCGCTTGAATGGGCTTTCCATCAGCTTCGAACGGCGGTACGACGCGCGGATCGTTACGCTCAGGTCGGAACCAGCTTCCACAGACGGCTCATCTCGCAGTGCGCCAAGCTTGTGAGAAAGTAGTTAAACGGTTCACCGAACCTTTTAATCACGGCATGCCGTTGACCAACGCCCGCGAATCGGTCAGTGTCGGACTTAAGCTTCAATCTTCGTCGATAAAAGGCACGGTTTCTTCTGAGCGATTTGTCATTTTCCATGCCGCTACGAGTTGTAAAGAAACCCGTGGCCAAGCTTCCCAACTTGCCTTTGATTTCTTGACCGAGTTCCTTTACCGATGGAAGCAAGGATTTGCGTCGAACGTGCCAACCTGCCGTAACCAGTAAAAAAAACGGCGGTTTGAT
>CAWHKI010000105.1:0-12784 GCA_963829765.1 uncultured Isosphaeraceae bacterium
GATATCATGGTCCCCGTGACCGGGGTTTACGTGACACAGATGCCCCGATGGAAGTACACGTGGGAGGGCGAGCAGACCGAGTTGATCGCTCGCCCTCGTGAGCTGGCTGCGGTCGCCACGCGAGAGTTATTCGCGCTCTGGGCTTGAGCTTTCCTTGGAGATCGTCGACAGGCTTCAGGCGCGAATCGGTCGCTAATACCGCGGCTCGGTTTCCCGCGAATGCCCGCCGCGCCGCGGCGAGCCGCCCGCGTTACGGAAGTCGTCGCGATAGCGATAGGCCGGTTAGGTTGGACGGGGTACGGCGGTTTGAAACGCCCTCAAGTCCGTTCCTTATCCCACTCTTTCCAAAGGAGGAAGGACTGCCCTGAATGTCGTCGACCGAGAGCATCCGAAAATACGGCCAGCGCTCGCCGCAAACGCGCCCCGCGATGGGGTCGATCACGTCCCGGACTTCCTGCGATCGTGCCAGTAATTGGTCGTCTGTCTGGGAACTGCGTCGATCGATACACACCCAGATCCAAAGCGCAGGGTCGCCCGAATGGTCGGCTCCTGCGTCAAATCTCAGGTCTTCGACACCATCGGGCGGACACGGCTCGAGCTCTCTCTCGATGAATTCCGTAACTCATTCTACTCTAACGCGGGAAGCGCGGTAACGACTACCACTGACATCCTCCCTAATTGATCTCGGGATGATCACGTGTCGGCAGCAGCTTCGCCATTTCCGCCTTCCTTGCCGCGAACCTCGGGTCTCGCGCGAGGTTGACCCATTCGTAGGGGTCGGCCTGCTCATCGTAGAGTTCGTCGTCGCCGTTGGCGTATCGGATGTAACGCCAGCCCGCGTCGCGTATGGCGTGGTTGCGGAACCGGAAGGTCGTCAGGGCCGGCGTGTCCCAGTTCCGATCGGGATCGGCCAGGAGCGAACGAATGCTCCGGCCTTCGACATGCTTTGGCGTTGAGATTCCGCAGAGGTCGGTAAGCGTTGGATAGATGCTCATAAAATCCACCGTGCGATTGCAGACGGAGTTCGCCTTGGTCACCCTCGGCACAATCCGAGATCAAGGGCCCGCACGTGGCCTCTTCCCAGAGAGCGAACTTGCGCCAGTGCTGCTTCTCGCCGAGGTGCCAGCGGTGGTCGCCCCAAAAGACGACGATGGTGTTGTCACGATCCGGCGACCGCTCAAGCGCGTCCATTAGGCGGCCGATCATCGCGTCGCAGAAAGAGATCGCGGCCAGATAGCCCTGGACGGCTTCCTTCCACCTCTCCTGACTTAAGGATCGCGTGGTGATCGCCGTTGGGCTTGGCCATCTTCACGGCGGCGGGCGGGAGGTCGAGCAGGTCGTCGTCGCGGTGCGGCGGGAGCTGGATGCTGGCAAGCGGGTGCAGATCGTAATACTTGCGCGGGACGTACCAGGCCATGTGGGGTTTGTGCAGGCCGATCGCCAGGAAGAACGGCCGATCGTGGGTCTTCCCCAATTGGTCGATACCGTACTGTACGATTTTCCAGTCGCGCAGGTCTTCGTCGCGGCAATCGAGCGGGGCGAACTTGATGGCGCCGACGCCCTTGTCGCCGGTCGGCTTGGGATCGCGTCCTTCGTTCACCAGATAGTCGTCCCACTCGGCGGGCCGTGCAAAGTTAACGTGGTAGATCTTCCCGCCCCGCGCACCGAATATCCGGCCTTGCGGAACGTTGTTGTCAGGGCCAAGTCCTCGGGGATCACGCGCCGCCAGTCGTGGTGGTTATCGTAGACCCCGGTGGTCGCCGGGCGCGGCCCGGACATGAGCGCGGCCGCACGACGGGTTGCACACCGGCACTGCGCAGTAGCTGTGCGTGAACCGTAGCCCCGCACGGCCAGCTTATCGATATTGGGCGTGCTCGTCTGCGGATTCCGGCCGAGGTATCCGACCCAGTGGTTGAGGTCATCCACGGCGATGAAGAGGACGTTGGGTTTCCGGGGCTGCCTCGCCTCCGCTCCGCGCACTTGAGGCACGCACAGTCCGAAGACCCCCATCGCGACGATGAGAACGCCCGCGATTCTGGTCCGCATGGTGGTAGCGATCTCCTCATGGCTAGTGATTCGGGGCGATGAAAGACCCTTTCGATGGCTCTTCGGGATCGATGCGCGCATCACGAACTCAGGCTCCTAAATGACCTTGCGTGATTCTGGGAGGGCGAGGCTCCGTCCGAGCCGGATGGTGTTGCGGCTCGCCAGGAGGCTCGCCCTCCCAGGATCGTGAAAGGGCATTTAGTCGCCCGCGAGCGGCTGATTGTCCGTAATCGTGACAGGAGCTGTCAAGCTGATGGTCGCTTAAGAGAGCCGGGTGCGGAGTTCCTGACCCCTTATTTTTCAGGGCCGTGAGGACGTGTACAAAAGTCTTTACCCCAGGCAGGCCCGATTTTCCCCGTGTTTTTCGCTGCTTTGCGTCGCAAACCGAAAAAAATCACGATTTTTACCCCAATGCCCCCTTGTGCGGGGGATCTGTCGCGATGTAGAATGGGGGCCACGGCGTGGGAGCAACCGCAACGATGAAGATCACAGACACGCAACCCCTGTTTGCCTGGGCCGCACTCGAGGATTCCCCTTCCCTGGGTACAATCCGCCGTTGCCTGGAGGCCATCCCAGACGGCTCCCTGCGGAAAGGGCTGTGCGTGGCGCGGGGACGCGGGCGCGACGACTATCCCGTGTCGCTGCTCTGGGGAGTCGCGGTGTTGACGCCGCTATTGCGGCACGCTTCGTATGACGCCTGCCTTGCCGAGGTCCGCCGCAATCCCGCATTGCATCGCTTGCTCGGGTTGGAGACCGAGGACCAGATCCCCCACCACTGGAATCTTTCGCGGTTCCTCGACGTCTTGGGGCACCCAGCTCATCTGACCGCGATGCGTGCGAGTTTCGATGCAATGGTTCGGCGATTAGCGACGGTGGTCGCCGACCTTGGACATCGGGTCGCTGGGGATGCCACGGCGCTGTGTGCGCGGCGGGGTGATGTGAAACGGCAAGAGGCCGAGACGAAGCTGGGCCTGCCGCAGCCGGCCGGCGGCCGCAAGGAATACAAGGACGCCGAGGGGACAGTGACGAAGGTCGTGGAGTGGTTTGGCTACAAGCTCCACCTCTTGGTCGATGTCCGACATGAACTGGCTTTGGCCTACCGAATCACCGAACCAGCGGTGGGCGATAACGAGATGATTGGGGCCTTGGTCGACCAAGCCCGCGCAATTTGCCGGCGAGGCGGATCGAAACGCTGGCCTACGACAAGGCAGCCGATGACGTGGCGGTCCATCAGTTGTTGCACGCGGCCGGGATTAAGCCGTTGATCGAGAACCGCGCCCTGTGGAAAAGCGAGCCGGAACGCATGCTGCCGGGACACACGGGGCGATCGAACTTGGTCTACGACGAATCCGGGACGCTCCACTGTTATGACAAAGTCAGCACGCCGGTGGTCCGGCATCGGATGGCTTACATCGGTCACGAAGAGAAGCGTGGGACGCTCAAGTACCGATGTCCGGCGCGTCATGAAGGCTGGTCCTGCCCCAGCGACGCGCGGTGCAACGGAGAGCGTCGCTATGGCCTGGTGGCGCGAATCAAGAGCGAGCTGGATCTGCGGCGGTTCCCACCGATTCCGCGGATGACCAAGCAATTCGAGCGATTGTACAAGGGACGCACCGCGGTGGAACGGGTCAATGCCCGTTTGAAGTTGTACTGGGGAGCCGACGACGGCAACGTGGTGGGGGCACGTCGCTTTCACGCGATGGCGGGGATTGTGATGCTGGTGCATCTAGCACTGGCCACGACCCTGGCACGGAGCGGTCGAGGCATGAAGAAGACGTTGGGCGGAACCCGCCTTAGCCCTATTGCACAAGCCCTCGACGACGAGATCGAGCGGGGGCGGTCGCGCGAACAAGAGGCGTGAGGGATTTCAGCATCGTCTGAAATACCCCCATATCGTCATAAATACCCCCATAGGGATTTGGACCCGCGGGTCAAACGACATCGCAAGCGGCTCCGCTTAAGATGATCCCTTAAGGAACATACGTTTCGCAACTTGGCTGGCTGTACGATTACGAGTCAGGCGAGCCACGGCGGTGAAATCGCTTGGCGGTGACAATCAGCGGCCTGCCGGCAAAGACTCGCCCGACTGCGTGGCCGCGGCCAGAGTGTCCATGTTCCCCACCAGAATTTTTTCGGTGCCATCTAAAGTCGGCCAGTCGCTGGTGTTGGCGTTTGAGACGTACTTCTTGATCACCTCGGTGTGTGAATCATCGGACAGCCCGACGATGACCGGAGTGCGGACGGGCTTGCCGTTGACCTCGAAGTACACAAAGTAGTTTTGTCCGCCCTGGAAACCGATCGCATCAGACGGGAGCGTCCACGCTTGTTTGCGGTCGATCGTGATCGAGACCGTGACATACCAGCCCGGGTGCAGGTGACCGTTGGAGTTGGAGATATCAATCTCGGTTTGGAGGGTACGGGTCGACGGGTTGAGCGAGAAGCCCGAACGAACAACCTTTCCCTCACGAGTGGCTCCCGGGAGTGCCTGGAAACGAATGAGGGCTGTGTCGTTATCGTGGACGAAGAACGACGCCAGTTCAGGCACGCCGACAAAAACGCGAACCGGGTCGACCTGCTCGACGACAAAGAGCGGACGCCCGTTGTTGCCGCCGCCCGGCTGAAGATAATCGCCCGGGCTGATGTTGCGCTGGGTGATCACGCCGGGAAACGGGGCCTTGACTCGCCCGTACTCGACCAATACCTTGGCCTCGCGTTCATTGGCCTCGGCCACCGCCAGATCGGCACGGGCGGCTTGGACGTCGACACGCGCGCGATCGCGATCGGCGATCGCCTGGTCAAGCGCGGATTTCGTCTCCGAGACCATCGCATTGGCCTGATCGCGCGCGGCCACGGCCTCCTCAAACTGGCGGTAGGTTTCGTCACGAACCTGGTCGTCCAAGACCCTTTGTTTGACCAGAGTCACAAGCCGCTTGTACTCCGAATCCCACCGGTCATAGCTGGCCTGGGCTCGTTTGACCCCGGCTTCCGCGGACAGAACGCGTGCCCGGGCCGTCTCGACCTTGGCTTCGGCGGCGAGGAGTGCGCTTGCACCACACGAATCTGAACCTGGGCTCGCTTCACCGCCGCCGATTTTTGACCTAGTTGCTCGACTAAGTCGGGGATCCACATCTCGAGCAAGACGTCGCCGGCCTTGACCCTATCGCCGATGTTGAAATTGTACTTCGCGACGTAGCCGGCGACTCGTGAAAACATCGGCGCCACCTCGAACGCTTGGATTGTTCCTGGCTGCGTGACCGTCATGCGAATGTCGCGCTTCTCGGGATGCACCACCCTGATGCCGGCGGTCTTGCCCGCTTCGTTCTTGGCATTAGCGGCGCGTTCGCCCCGCTCGGAGTGCCGGCAGCCGGCCGAGAGCCAGCAGGCCAAGGCGAGCACCACCGGGCCTCGGATCATGTGGGCGGGTCGATCGCTTTTGGGCGTTTTTGGCTCAATCGCTGTCATCGTCATGGCGCGGAACCTCCGGTTCACGTCGGGGCGGCTGCGTGGACGAGCCGTGAATCTCTGGCTCGCCGCGGCTCGGGCCGCCTGTGTGGTGGATGGGATCGTAGTGAGTGCTTGCCGCGTCGTCGGGATCGAGCGAGGGCGATTGGCTGGAGGCACGGCCCAGGAGGAGCGTAAAAACGGCCGGCAGAACCAGCAGCGTCGCGAAGGTCGCCAGGGCCATGCCGCCGATCACGGCCCGGCCCAAGGGCGCGTTCTGTTCGCTCCCCTCTTCGAGGGCCAACGACATGGGGATCATCCCCGCGATCATGGCGCAACCGGTCATGATGATCGGCCGCAGCCGGCCTTTGGCCGCGGTTATGGCCGCGCGGTCCGCCGGCATGCCCTCCTCGCGGCGGTGGCGGTCGCCGAAGCTGACCAGCATGATTGCGTTGGACACCGCCACCCCGACCGCCATGATCGCCCCCATGAACGACTCGATGTTGAGGGTTGTCTTCGTGACCCAAAGAGCCAGAACAACGCCACACAGCACCGCCGGCACCGACGCGACGGCCGTCACGGCCAGCAGCGGGGCCTGAAAATAGGCGGTCAGCATGATTACGATCACGACCACGGCCACGGCCAGGCCGATCGCCAGGCTCTGGAACATCTCCCGCATCGGCTGGACTTGTCCGCGTAACGCGACCTCGGTCCCCCGTGGCGGTTGGCCGGCACGAGCCATCGCCGCGTCCATCCGCGTGATCACGCGGCCCAGGTCCTCGCCCTCAATGTTGGCCGTCAGGCTCAGGTAGCGCCTCATGTTATAGCGGTCGACCTCGCCCGGCATCTCGCTGCGCATCACGCGAGCCACGTCGCGAATCAAAAGCGGAGGCGTCGGGTTGGACGGGGAATCGGCGACCTTCGCCGCCTGCTGGCGGTTGGCCTGGGTGGTCAGCGGCACGAGCTCGACGTCGGTCGCCTCGGTCATCTTGGGCTGAGGGACTTCCACCTGAACCTGGTATGAATTGCCGCTGACGTCGTCGCGCCAGAAATTGCGGGCGGTGTAGCGGCTCGAGTAGGTCGCAGCGATGAGCGATTGGCCGACGTCGCGCGCGGTCACGCCGGAGAGGCCCGCCCGCTCGCGGTCGAGAGTGACCTGGACGGTCGGGTAGTGCAGAGACTGCTGGATCTGCATATCCCGGAGCGCTGCGATCCCGTCGAACTGTTCGCGCAGCTTGTCCATGTAAAGGCTCGAGTCGGCCACATTGCGGCCGCTGACGACCACTTCGATGGGCGCGGGGGCACCCAGGCTCATCGTCTCCGAGATCAGGTCGCCCGGCTCGAATGCGAAGATCATGTCGCTCACGCGGCGATCAGCCACCTGGGGCGCGACGCCCAGTTTCAAGAGCTCCTGGCGAAACCACGCGCCCGCCTTCTCGGGCAGGACCTTGCGCAGCCGCTCCTGCAGCTCGAAGATATCGATTCCGCTCCCTTCGCGCAGGCCGACGCGGAGCAGGCTGTCGTCGGGCCCCCTGCTCCAGAGATAGGCCATGTTGATCGTGAATTGCGGCGGGTTGCCACCGGCGTAGCCCATCGTGATGTCGACGTTGTCGGGCCCGACCTCCTCGGCGATCACGTCGAGTGTCTTCTGGGCCACCTGGTGGTCAGCTCATACTGGGTTCCCTGCGGCGGCCGCACGCGGAGTTGAAACTGACCGGTGTCGACCCTTGGAAACAGTTCACGGCCCAACTGCCCCCCCACGATAACCACAACCGTTCCCGTCGCCAGCAGGTAGGCCAGCACCACCATGCGCCGGTGCGCGACCGTCCAGTCGACGACGCCTTCGAATCGGTTCTGCATCCGTAAGAAGAACCCCGGCCGCGCACTGGCGGCATCTCCGTGGCCTTCCTCCTCATGCCGGTTTTCGAGCAGCCAGATGCTGAGGACCGGCACGAATGTGCTGGAGAGCAGGTATGACGTGATCATCGCCCCGCCGACAGCGAGCGACAGCGGCACGAACAGCGACGCGCACTGGCCCCGTCATGATGAACGAAGGGATGAACACCGAGAGGATGCACAAGAGCGCCAGCAGGCGCGGGACCGCCGTCTCCATGTTTCCTTGCCGGACGGCGCGGGCCATCGACGGCGTATGTTCCATCTGAGTGTGGATGTTCTCGATCTCGACCGTCGCCTCGTCGACCAGGATGCCGATCGCCAGCGCAAGCCCGCCCAGGGTCATGATATTGATCGTGTTGCCCGTCAGATTGAGGATGACGATCGACCCCAGGAGCGCCAGCGGGATATTGAGGACAACGATGATCACGGCCCGCAAGTCCCGCAAGAAAAGAAGCACCATCAGCCCGGTCAGGCCGGCGCCCAAGGCCCCTTCCACTCCCACGCTCTCGATGGCCCGATAGACGATCGGCGACTCGTCGAACTCATACGTGACCTTGACGTCGTCGGGCACGATCGCCTGGAACGCGAGCAGGTTCTCCTTGACCGCGTTCACGACCGTCAGCGTCGAGGCGGAGGCCTGCTTGACGACCGGCAGATAAACCGACTTGCGGCCGTTGACCAGTGCATAGCCGACCGGGATATCGGTCGCGTCGGTCACCGTGCCGACGTCGCGAATGTAGACATTTTCCCCCAGCTTGAGCGGGATGTTGCGCAACTCTTGCGGATTGAGGGCCATCGTATTGACCGGAACGACGGTCATCTGGTCCTTGATCGTCACGTTGCCGGACGGGCTGATGAAGTTGCCGCGGTCGATCGCGTCGACGATATCCTGGGGCGAGAGGTTGTAGAGCGCAGGCGGTCGGGATCGACGTTGACGACAATGGTCCGGATGTTGCCGCCGAACGGCGGCGGCGACGAGATGCCCGCCAGGCCCGAGAACATCGGCCGGACGCGGTACAGCGCCATATCCTGAAGTTCGCCCACCGAGCGGCTCGGGCTCTCGAAGACCAGATAGCCGACCGGCAAGCTGCCTGCGTCGAGCCGGACGACATAGGGCGGCAGCGACCCGGTGGGCATGACCGACAGCGCTCGGTTGCAATAGGCGACGGTCTGGGCCGTCGCCTCGGCCATGTCGATGCCCGGCTGGAAGAACAGCTTGAGCATCACCATGCTCTGGATCGACCGCGACTCCACGTGCTCGACGCCGTTGATGTATTGGAAAAACAGCTCATAGACGTTGGTGATCAGGCCCTCGATCTGCTTGGGGTCCATCCCGCCGTAGTTGTGGATGACATAGAGCTGCGGCTGGTTGAGCGCGGGAAAAATATCCTTCTGCATCTGATAGACGCTGAAGAGCCCTCCCAGCGCCAGGGCGAGCACCAGCATCATGACGGTGATCGGTCGACGGAGCGCGAAGACAATGGGATTCATCGTGATCTCGGCCCCGAACCATTGGAAGTGGTGTCTGCCAAATCGATCAACTCGCCGGGGATGAACACGAAGCGGGATCGGAATCATCGTAAACTCGAAGCCTTTTGCATTCTAAACGCCTTTGCACGATCCTGGGAGGGCGAGCCTCCTGGCGAGCCGCGGCACCATCCGGCTCGGACGGAGTCTCGCCCTCCCTGAATCACGCAAGGTCATTTAGCGATCACGGGAAGAGGCGAAGCTGCGCGGCTTGTGAAGTCACCCATTGGGCCGGTTGCCCGAGCGCGCGATAGAGTGCGAACTGTGCGGCATTGTATTCATTCACCGCCGCCGAGTATTGCTCAAACGCCACATTGAGGGCGATCGTTAATTCCCCTGCCGCCGCCACCGGTACATTGTTCTTACTCCGCCACGTTTTTGCACTTCAGCAATGGCATGCAAAGTAAGAGTAGTTTTACCGCTTGATTCCGGGCCGTAGATTTCAATAATACGACCACGGGGAAAACCGCCAATTCCTAAAGCAATATCGATTCCCAAGGAACCGGTGGATGTCACATCCACGTCTTGCATCATTACTTCATCATTGCCCAAGCGCATGATGGAACCTCTACCAAATTGCTTTTCAATATTTTGTACCGCTAAATCCAAACTCTTTAATTTTTCAACGCGCGTTTGATCGCCGTTCACTTCTGGTTTCATTCAATCTCTCCTCAAGTTTCGTGCCTTTACACATACGATCATCTTGTAACTTAGGAAAGGGAATAATGAAACATATTTTTTATTTCCTGCTCCAAAAAAACTTTCAACGTTAAAAATCTAAAAAAATGGCGGTCAATGCCGCCACTTAAATAGTGTCAGAAAAAAGATCCTATTGCTCATTCACCGACATATTAGCTTTTGCTTGACTTTTGCCAGTTTTTTCAGGCTGAGCGAGCACACGACCAACATCGTCGTAGAAAACGGTAATATTCTCTCGTTGACCAAAGATGGCATCTTCACGCGCAATCATACTGATAACGTTAACGCCAGGCTTTAAAACAATCTTATGAGATATTTTTTCTTCACCGGTCGGTGTCGAGAGCGATTTATAAAGAACTTTTTTCATATTCACATATAAAAGGAGCTCAGAGACTTTGCTTGAGTTTAGAATATCAGCCGAAACTACGCCACTACCTTGTTTGGTCCAACCACTGCCATCACCAAACTTAAGGTTGATTTTGGCCGGTACGCGATCGAAATTAATACTGAAAAAATCACTTTTCCTTTTGCGGAGTTTCTTTGGCTTTAGAGCTATGGCTTTTCAGGTCAGTTTTTTTAACAAAGCCACCTAAGTTGTCATCAATATTGACCAAGTAAAAACCGTTTAGTTCGCCCACACTTTCAGCGCGTAAACCTTCCTTAAGCAGAACCAAAACTTGAGATTTCTGGTTAGCTGAGCATAGAGATTAGCAGATTTACTCGACAATATAAGGCTTGCTTTCTTATGAATCGTCTTTTCCTTATCACCAACTTCTAATGAAATTTTATCGCGCCAGATATCATGCATCTGGCCATCAAATACCTGAATTTCAAAATCAGCTGACTCACTAGGCTCCTTAACCCTAAAAGAAAAACGCACGCTGTTTTCGTGGTTAGGCAACATTTGACCTAACTGCACGCGACCAGTCTTAAGAAACACTTTCGAACCTGAGTCATTCCTTAGGAGAACAGTGGGTTCAAAAGCTTTCCCATCACCAATATTTTTGAGCCACACCACCAGCTCAACATCTTCGCCATTTTGCACTTTTCCATCACCATTGCCTGATTTAGCATCATCAATGAACACCAAGTGGGAAAAACGTGGGCGCCCTAAACCGGTAATGGATATAGGCACATTGAGCTCTTCTAGTTTCTCTTTAGCAATATCTCTTACTTCCAAAGTAAGTAGATCTTTACGAGTGATCACATCTTTCGGAATATCAAACTCTACTACCCGCTCAATCTCTTGGTTAGGATTAAGTTTCCCAAAAAGAAATGCGCGTTGATCAAAGAGTGGTGTCTTCGAATGCGTGAGAGCGTGGACCTGGTAGGCCGGTTCCTTCGAAATATTCTTAACTTTGACTGTCACCTTTAACTTTTCACCAGCTTTTGCCCCCGCATTGGCAATAATCGTGGTTTTAAGGGCATTAACACTGCTTAGTTTGCTACCGATTGACCAATCGATGTGATATTTTTTCAGGGCCTCAATAATTTTCTTTTGTTCTAGTTTATCAAGATGAGCCTTAATGGCATCTGCTTCTGCCAATAAATCACTTCTTTTCGGCCCCTTCGCCGACAAGATGAATTCAGAAGCCACAATAATAGGGGAATTCCTTCTTTAACTTGGCGGCATCAAGCTTACTATATTCGGCCCCCTCTTCTGCCGCTGGAGGCGCTAGAAAATCGATTTGCATTAACGACTTTTCTTCACGTTTTTTGGCTGCTAACAGGTGCGCTTCAAGATCAATCTCACGCATAGAAGTATTTTCAAAAAGGCTCAACTCTTCAAGCTTTATTAGCATTAAATCTGTAAATTTTAATATCAGGCATCACCCCAATGGTTTGAATAATTTTATCCTGCGGGGCATAATACTGAGCAATGGTAAGCTTTAAAGCTGCGGGCTCCACCGGTTTGCCCTTTAGCGATTTACTATCTTGCAAGCTTGGAAAATCAAACAGCATCTGAACCGAGCCTGCCAAAAGTGGCCGAATCTCCGATCAAAATAGCACGCCCGCCGCTCGGATTATCGGCATCTACACCGCCATATTTAAGCGCGGCACTGACAAACTCCAGGCACTTGCCGATCCGCCGTTGATCAAAACCGCCGGGAATTTCTAAGTTTTATCGAGCTCCCCACCAGTTGCCATTTCCACTTGACGTGATTCCTTTTGCGCACCTTGAGTAGACACCACTTCGCCGGTGCTTAAAAACAAATCAGAGATAGCCACAGCTTCCCTGAGCAATCCACCAGGGTTATCACGCATATCGAGAATGATTCCTTCATCTTTTCTTTGCTGTCGCTTTTCATTTTCAAAATAGCGGCTTTTACATCCTCAGCAGTATTTCCTTGAAAAGCTTTGATGCGCAAATACCCTACATTGTTATCAAGCAGCGCATAGGCCACTGAATCTACTTTGATTATGTCGCGCTTAAGGGTGAACTCTAAATCCTTCCGTAGAATTACCCCGTTGGACCGTGATTTTCACATCGGTTTTTGGCAATCCGCGCAGTTTAGACACCGCGTCTTCTAGTGGCATGTTGATGGCGGAATCCTCATCGATTTTAACAATGCGGTCTTTAGCCTTAACCCCAGCAACAGCTGCGGGAGTTCCATCAATAGGGCTGATAACTGTTCGAAAGCCATCACGGACAGAATAACAATACCAACACCACCAAACTTCACCTTCGGTAGTCGAGCATCAAAATCCCGGGCAGTATTCAGGTTTAAGAAAAACCAGAGATCGGAGATCTCAGGGTACCAAGCATGGCATTGATAGCACCATTCTCAATATTTCTCCCAATCAATCGGCTCTTCTTCGGCTTTGACTTAACCGCTGCGGCCTTCTTTCTTGGCTTCAACTTCAACGAACTTAAAAATATCCCGCAGCATCAAAATACATGCCCCAAAGTGATTTTTGCGGCTTCATAGTCAGAAACTTTTTTGACGCCGCTGCAGTCTACTCCAAATTTTCATTGACAGCAGACCTGCTTTTTTCCCTTTGCCTGAGGCGCTGCTACACCAGCAGGAGCTGCAGTCGCCTTGATTTCGGCATCGAGCATCGCGTATTCTTCGCCTTTTTTACTCTTCTCCAATGCTTGTTCCAAAGATTTTCAGCAAAATAAGCTTCGAGGCGAGAAATATAGACTCAGCGATTCAAGAATAGCCGCTAGCAT
>CAWHKI010000106.1:0-17821 GCA_963829765.1 uncultured Isosphaeraceae bacterium
AGCGCCCGGCAGGGTAACCTTGAGCGCGACCTTCGCATTATCGAGCGGGCGATATTCGGCGTCGCGCACCCAGACGGACAGTTCAACGGCGGGAGTCGACGATTCCGGCTTGGCACGCACCGAGACCTCGACCCGCGCGGGCACATCGGCGACCAACCACCGGATGGTTTGGCGCCACGATCGATCAAGGTCACTCTCGGCGGAATTCTCACGGTGCATTCCCCAGCGCAGAGACGACCGACCAACAAGGCACCCACGTGGCCCTTGCCGAATTGCTGGGCGACCAGCGCCGGCGCAGTTGCGCCCGCGTTGTCGCTGACTTCCGCAAGCACGACGGCCCCGGGCTTGATTTCGCCGACGCGACTGAGCGTATCGAAGGAGGTCATTTCTGCCAGGCGCTGCGCTCTTCGTCTTCCGTCTTCCGCAAACGAACCCATGGTTGCAGCCAGCCCTCTCGCGTGAGCACCAGGTGATACTCCTGCTCGTCCTGGCTCGGATCAGACCGATTTACATAGACGGGCAAAAGCTCGCCGACCGGCGTGCGGTCGTATTTGCCGCTCGCGAACGAATCGGGCCCCCCCAACATCAGCAGCCCACCCCCGCGGTGGCTGACGAAATTTCGCACGAGCGCGAGCTGGTCCGGCGAGAAAAAACCGGCCTCGATATCGTCGAGCACGATCGCATGGTAACGGTAGAGCTCGTCGGCCGTTTTGGGAAAACCGTCTCTCAGCTCCACACCGTCGAGTTTTTTCCCCAGTCGGATCAAAACCGGCTGGTCGGATCGCTCGGCCGTCTCCGCGTCGGGATGATCGAACCCATCGAACAAGGGGCTGGTCGACTGGGTGCGTTGGCTGCGGAAGTCAAACTTGGGTTGGCGACGTGCAATCCGCACCAAGCCGGCAAGCTCGAGCTGGTCGTCTTCCTCGAGCGCGCGGCGGAGGAATTTGAACTCCCAGTCCGGGCGGCCGCTCACGTAAAGGACTCGGTAGGGCCCGCCTCCTTGGTCGATGACGACGAGCCGGCTGTTGTTGGCGAGCGTCTGCTCGCCGGTTGTGGCGGCAGGCGCGGGCGGCTGCTCGGGCTTCGGCTCGTCCGAGGCGGCGAAAGCACGGACTTGATAACAAGTGACACCCTTTCGCTCGGGTCGAAACTGAAACCGAAAGCTGAGCGGTTTGGCATCTCCTGGTGCAAACATCTGTTGGCGTTCGATCTCCTTGCCGGCAAGATCGGCGACGACGGCGACGATGGGCTTACCTTGATATCCGACAGCCACGACGTCGGCCCGAATGACCGCGGGTGCCGATTCAAAATTGGTCTGGCTGACTGAAATCTGGCTGACTCCCACGTCCTGCCCAACTCCCGCCGATGGAGGCACGACGGGATAAATCGGCGGCAATCCCGACCAATTCACGTCGCCCAAATCGGTCCGGTTGCCGTCGGTGAAAAGAAGGACGCCAGCCAGAGGCAAGCCACGGAATCGTTTAGAGAGAGTTCCCAAGGACGCCACCAGCGCGGTGCCAGCGCCGTCAAAGCTCAGTTTGCCGAAGTCCTCACAACCGCGCAGATGTGTGTCGAAGAGATATCCACGTACGTCGAACTCTTGTCCGAGCCGTGCCTTCCAGGGCGCTTCCTGGCGTAGCAGGTCGCGTATCCAATCGCCGCGAGTGGCCGTCGTGGTATCGCCTTTGATGCCCAAGCTCTGGCTGTTGTCGGCCAGAATCACAAACGCGTTCGCGCCGCGTCGCGGCCTTGTTCCCGACACGAGCGGATCCAGCAAGCTGAGCGCGAGCGCGGCGAAGCCGAGTGCTTTCAAGGCGGCGGCGGAGAACTTGATGGAGCGGGTCGTCCGCGCGCGAGCATAGTTTGCCACGATGGCGGCCGTCGCGACGCCTAAAAGCACCAGGGCACCAGTCATCCAGTGCGGTGAGCCCCAGATCAAGGACGGCATCGTCATCGACCGCTCCCCAGCCGTTCGTAGTAGCGCCGCACGCCCTCGGCGAACTGGGGCGGCACGGGATCGCGATCAATCGGTACCAGTGCGTCCGGCGACTGACGACGGCGCACCTCTTCGGCGACTCGGTCGCGTAGCTCATTGATCGGTTGCGCCACCAGACCTTTCAACTGGCTCCAGTCTGGTACCTTGGCGTGCCGCTTGAATTCCTCTCTCGCGGCCCGCGCTCGATCGCGGATCCGCGCTGTCTCCGCTCGCAGTTCGGGGTTATCAAGCAATTCCTCGACGTCGCGCATTCGGTCGGACCACTGACGGAATCCTTCGCCGGTGATCGGCCGCCCGGGACCAGCGGGACCTTCTTGAAACTGGCGATCATCCTCCTGGGCAGGACGATCCGCTCCGCCGCCACCGCGGAGTGAACGTCGTCGACCGCTTTCTCGTTGTTCCCGGACTTGTCCGCGTTGTTGCTGGCCTCCATCTTGGTCGTCCCCTCCCCGCGCTTGGCCGTGCTCTTGCTGCCCCCGCTTCCCTTGCTGGCCTTCTTGCCCTTGCTCTCCCTTCTGTCGCTCTTGATCGCGCTCTCCGTTACGTTGTCGTTGACTCCGCCGGCCTTGGCGGTTGCGCTCGGCGCCTCCGGTTCGGTCCTGCTGCTTCTGCCGTTCTTGGTCGTTCGGTGGCTGGCCTCCGGCGAGCTCGACGCCCTCGAGCGGATCGGTGGCCTTTTTGCCATCGGCTTCGGGATTCGCGCCACGCTGGTCAGTTTGTCCTCTCGGAACGTTCCGTGCGTCCGTCCCTTGTCGTCTCTCTGGCTCCTGCCCGGTCGCCTGGGCAATCTCTTCATTGACCTGGTCGGCAAGGTCTTCGAGTTCGGATTGGGCACGACGAAGGGCTGCTGCTTCGTCGCCCAAGACGCTCTTGGCCGAGCGTTCTACGCCTTCTCGCATTTGTTCGATCCCTTGGCCAGCGTGGCGAGACGCCTTTCCAGCCTCTTCGTTCACGCCCAACTCAGCCAGTTGTTCGGCGGCTTTGAGCGCATCGGGGATTTTCTGTTCGTTGGCTTTTCGGACCGTGTCATAAAGATTCTTGGCCAGAAGCGGTTCGGTTTCCTCGGCATCCTGCACGGTGTTTCGCATCTGGTCGAGAAGCTTGTCGAGGGTCTTTTGCTGCTGCTGGAGCCCCTCGGTCACTTTCTTGCGTTCGCCCGTGTCGCGAAGCGAGGTTTGGGGGCGGTCCTTGCCGGTATCAAGCTGATCGGAGAGTTTTTTCTGATTCTCATCGAGCCGCCGCGCCTGGTCGCGCATCTCGGTCATTTCCTGCGAGAATCGGTTGGCCGCTCCCTTGCGCAGCTCTTCACGCAGGTCATTGAATTGACGGCCGGCGCGCGCGCCTTCGGTCAGGGCCTGAGGAATGCGACCTTCTTCGAGTGCCTCGGAAGCTTGCCGGACATGCTCTCGGCTGTCGTCAACCTGCAGACGAGCGTCGGCCATGCGGTCTCGGTTCTCTTCGCGTTCCATCCGTTCCCGAAGTTCGTCGGTATCGCGGAGAATTTGTTGCTGTTGCTCCCTGAGCCTCTTGAGCTGACGTTCGATCTCCTCGCGCGCGGGCTTCGTCTTGGCCGCCTCGAGGGCCGATTGCAGTTCTTTGAGCCGATCATTGACGTCATTCTGGCGCTGTGCGAGCTGCGCAGGCGATTGAGAACTTGACCCGTTTCGCGCTGCTCTCGCTCGCGCTGTGAAAGACTTTCTTGTTGGGCTCGCGCCGTGCGTTGATCTTCGTAGCGGTTTTCCTCGTCCGTCAGCTCGAGTTGCTGGAGTTGCCGCTGCGAACGGTTGCCGCCGGAGTTTCGGCCTCGTTGTCGCTGTTGCCGTGAGTTGCGGCGAATGACTTCGATCTCCCGTGCGCGTAACTTGAGAAGAGCCTGATAGGCCGCTTGTTCAGCGGCGAGCGCCGGGTTAAGCCCTGCCACCGCTGATTTCTCGGCCACGTCATCCAGGTGCTTCTCGGCGTCTTTCATTGAGCGAGTCGCAAGATCCAGGCTTGCTTTCGATGCGGCATCTTGCAGACGGCCGGCAAGCTGGGCCGCTTGCTCGATCGCGCTTCTTTGCGACTCTGCCAGCACCCTGGCGTCCTCAGCGAGCTGCCGCGTGGGTTTGGCGATCGTTTCACGCCTGATCAGTTTCCACGTCCCGTTGATGATTTCCTTTTGCAGCTCCGCCAGGCGATCGCTCGCCTGAGCATTGTCTTGTTGACCCTCTTGTTCTTCGTTTTCGGCCGATCCGCTCGGCGGCTGTTCACCCTGCCGGAAGATCTCCTCAAACGGCCGGACTTCGGCGAAGAACATGTCGCCGGACGTCCGGCGCGGCTGACCATCGGGGCCAATGTCCTCGGCCCAGAAGAAGTAGGTAAGAAGCTCGTCGGGCGCGGCTTGGAGTGACTCGAAGTCGAGCATGTGCTCGGGGCGCAACTGCCGCGCCTTAGCCTTCGAGGCCGGCAAGACGATCTCGCGCGGCTCACGGCCCGCCATGCTGTAACTGAGTCCATACCGGACCAGGCCGAAATCATCCTCCAGCTCGGCCTTGAGCGTGAGTTCTTCGAGCGGTGAAACCGCGACGTCGTGGGCCGGCTGGGTCATTTTGACGACCGGCGGACGGTTGCGCGTCACGTTCGCGAAGATCTCGGTCGCCAGCTTGTTGGTGCGTCCTTCGTGGTCCACCAACTGGATTCGGAACCGGCGCGGGTCGGCGAGAGTGAGGCTCGCGCGGTACACATGTTTGCCGCCCTCGATCGATTCAAGCGGGATCGCCTTGCCCTCGGCATCGATCAACTGGGCCGTGGCGACGTCTTTGTTCAGCCGGCACAGCAAGGTGAGCTCGGTCCCTTCCACGGCCGTGACGTGGCGAATGTCTTCGATGGTCTTCGGCCCAAGCGACGTGTACCGCGGGAAGACCAGCTTGGCGTCGGCCCGCACAAGCTCTGGATATTCAAACACACGCACATGAAAGGCCTTCGTACTCTTTCCTTGAAATTGCACGCGGTACGACAAGTTGGCATCGACGGATTCGACGTGGCCGGCGAACGTCGGGATCCTCGAGACTGCGGGTCATGATCCGTTGTGTTGTCTTTTGCGCCTCGTCGTCAACAACCAGGTTCGCCTCGGCGGGAACGCCCCCTTTGAAATGGGCAACGACGAGTAATGGCGTGCCGCGCTCGACTTCAGTATCGCCGGGATCGACCTGGACATCAGAGGCATTCGCTGCAAACACGGTTGACGTGCCCAATTCAGCCTGCGAATGAGCCTGGCTGGCCAGGGCGATGGCGACGGCGATCAAGAGGCCGAGCGTTGTCGCATGGGCCAGTTGCGAGAGGCGGATCCTCCATGTGGGTACTGTTTCGTCCCAGTTATTTCTGCGGTGGTGATTGATGGCCTGGCGGATGACGGCCGATTGCAAGAAACCGAGCCGGCCGGATGACGCTCTCGCATCCTCCTCAATGGCGGCCAAGAGACCGGTACCTAGTTCGGGATACCTGGCCTCAATGCGACGAGCCACCCAGCGGACGTCCTTCACGGACCGAACGGCGAGGACGGCACAGCCAATCCCAGTCGCCACCACAGCACCGAGAAAAACCACCAGCCATCCGTCCGAAATCCATCTCTCGCCGGAGAACAGGCCGATCAACCAAAGGCACACGCCAACCACAGCCCAGATGAGCCAGCAGAGCGTTAGCCCAGTCCAAAGCCGCTCGCTGCGGAATCGCCGCGCGACTTGTTCCAATGCCCGTCGCAGTTCTGTTCTCATGTCGGCACGGCCTCCGCCCGAAATGAACGGGCTTGATCGACGGTTCGCCCGCGCAACCCAGGTTTCGAGGATCAAGATTCCGATGACAGCGAGGATCAGCCATCGCCATAGTTTCTGGCGGCCTTCCAGCTCGGCGCTATACATCTGCCGAAGCTGCTCGCGGTCGACATTCTTCTGGAAATGGTTCGCCAGACGGACGCCGAACTGCTCGATCGTCTCGACGTGCAGCGGCTCGGTCTTGCTTTCGAGCGGGTCAAGATTGACGGCGAATGAGGATGGACCGGCCGCCGTGTTGATTGTGTAAAGGCCGGGCTGATCCGTGTCCTCGAAGAACTTTGTCCGGGCAGGAAGTGTCACGGAATTCCCGTCCGGCTTGCGGATGATCGTGCTCTTGGCGGCATCGTCCGCGCTGGGCAGCGGCACGCGGTCGCCGATGCGTTGATGGGCCGCGATGACGGGGGGCCGGTTCCGCGATTCGAGCAGTGTCGCCATGAGCGGCACAAATTTCGACGACCGGGCGAGCTGGCTATCGGCCGGCTGCCAGCCGCTCGCGAGAACGACGAGCCGTCCTTTCCCTATGAGCTTTCTCGATGATCGCGGCATCGCGATTCTCGAACCGTGCCAGCACGCGCGATTGTTGCCCCAATCGATCTCCATCAATTAGTCGATACTTCCAGAAGCGGATCTTGGTGAAATTGTTAAATTGAGCCCCCGACAACAACGCGAACAGCGGATGGTCGAACGCAATTTCACCCAGCATCACATCGCCACGCCCGACCGTCGCTTCTTCGATGCTCCACGGCGACACGCCGGCCAGGGTAGCGAGCGTTTGGTGTCGGCCCGCAGTGGGAACGACGTAGAGCACAGTGCCGCCACGTTGAATGTACTGTTCCAATCCGCGCAGGTTCTGGGGCGTTTCGGCAGCCGCGACGACGAGTTGTGGTTCCGCCTTCGGATTCCACTCCAGTGTTTCCGTCGGCTTATGACTGACAATACGCACGGATTGCTGGGGACTCTCCACAAAGACGCGCTCAAGGTAGTACAAAAGGCCAGCGGGATCGTCACCACGATCGCCGCCGATGTACACGACCGTCACCTGTCCCCGGCGTTCATCGGCGAAATATAACGTGTTATCAAATCCTTGGGTGTCTCCTGTCAACCTGAGCGGTGGGCAGGCCAAAGTTGCGGGCGGACGAGGAACCCGTGCAACACGGCTTTCGCCCGCGGGGACGTAAACGTCGACCGGCTTGCCGGCGGCGACTCCTTTTTCATTGACCCACGTCAGCTCGAATTTCTCGCGCACCGAACCGGGGTTATTGAAAACCCGGACGCGACCGAATGTGCCGGACTCACCGGGCTCGGCTTCGACCTGGTCGGCTAACCGCTCGATGCCCGCGTTTGATCCCGTGTCGGCAACGGTCTTCAAGTCAAGCTCGACATCCGAGGGCCACTCAAAATCACCCAAAGCATCGAGCCGGCTTCCCTGAGCAAGATCGCTGATCAAGACAACCCGGCGCGGCATGCGGGCGGCCTTCTCGTTCTTATCAGCCACGTCTTCGATGGCCGTTACGGCATCGACCAGGGCCTGACCGAGGTTGGTCCCGCTCCAGGTTGGTGTCAGGCGATCAAGATGGGCCTTTGCGATCGCTTGGCGGCGAGCCGGATCGAGGGTCGCCGACTCATGGAAGCCGAGCAGCGGCCGAAAGGTCGCGTCGAAGGCGAACACGGCCAGTTGATCGGTGGCACGGCAGTCGGAGATCGTCTGGCCGGCGAGCGCCTGAGCCCGCGGCCACAGGTCGCCGCGCCGCATACTCGCGCTGGTGTCAATGAGTAGGGCGATCCGGCGTTCCGGGACGTCGCCGAAATCCATCGGGGCCGCCTGGCGAAGGAACGGCCTGGCAAATGCAAACGCCAGGAGCGCCAGCGCAGCCGCTCGCAACACGAGCAAGAGCCAGTTTTCCAGCCGGCTCCGGCGCGTCAGACGGGGCGGGGTCGGCGACAGGAACATGAGCGAGCTGAATGGAACCTCGCCTTTGGGCGAGCGGCGGATCAAATGGAAGACGATCGGCGCGGCCACCGCGACCACGCCAAGAACGTACAGTGGGGTGAGGAAGCTCATCGAGCACCTCCCCGGCCCGGTGCGATCCGGCGCCCTGGGCGCCGGCCGCGCCGCATCCGAGCTTTGAGCAGGTCGAACAACACCAGTTCGAGCGGCCGGTCGGTCGTAATCTGTTCGTATTCGATGCCCAGGTCCACGCACGACCGCTCGATCGCGGCGGCGTGCGCGGCGAACCGGCCTCGATAATCATCGCGGGCCGCGGTCGGGTCGACGTAGATTTCCCGGCCGGACTCGACGTCACGAAACATCGCCGGCGTCATGAATGGAAAATCGACTTCCGCCGGGTCGAGGACGCGGAGAACGACCACATCGTGCCCGCGCGAGCGCAAGTAGCCGAGGCGGGTTTGCAATAACTCGGTCGAGGCCAATAAATCCGAGATCAGGATAATCAGGCCGCGCTTGCGTACCGTCGCGGCGATCTCTTCGAGCGGCTGCACGAGATCGGTCGCGCGGCCGGTGGGCTCGCGCTCGAGGGCCGCCATCAGCCGGCGCAGGTGGCCCGGCCGGTAGCGAGCCGGCAAATACTCGGTGATCCGATCTTCAAACAGGAGCACGCCGACCGCATCACGTTGCATGGACAGAAAATAGCCGATCGTCGCCGCCGCCGTGCGCGCATAGTCGCTCTTGCTGTAAGTTCCAGATCGATAGCCCATCGACCGGCTGGTGTCCACCACGAGATAACAGCGGAGGTTCGTCTCGTCTTCAAACCGTTTCACATAGTAGCGATCGGAGCGTGCGAAGAGCCGCCAGTCAAGATAGCGAGGGTCGTCACCCGGGCTGTATTCGCGGTACTCGCTGAACTCGACCGAGAACCCATGGTAGGGACTGCGGTGGATGCCCTTGATGAATCCCTCGACCGCGACCCGTGCCCTCACTTGCAGACTCTTGATGCGCATCAAGGTTTGCGGATCGATCAGCAATGCGCGGGACGCGTCCGATCGTCCAACGGACGTGAACCCCGTTCGAAGGCTCCCTGACGTTTGAGGATCGGCATCAGCGATGCGGCCCTTTCACGTGTTCGAGCAACCGATCGATCACTGTGTCGACGGCCACGCCGTCGGCCTCGGCCCGGTAGCCGAGCAGGATGCGATGGCGCAAGGTGGGGTGCGCCAGCGCGCGAATGTCTTCGGGTTCGACATGAAATCGTCCGCGCAGGAGAGCCCGCGTTTTCGCGCCCAAAACCAATGATTGCGCCGCGCGGAGGCCGGCACCCCAGCTCACCCATTGATTCACGAACTCAGGCGCTCCTGGCCCGGGGCGGCTCGCCGATGATAGCTTAACGGCATAGCGAACGAGGTCTTCGGCAATCGGCACCTTGCGCACGACTTCCTGAAACTGCAGCACGTCTCGGCCGTCGAACAGGGGCTGGATCGGCTCGGCCTTACGCGACGTCGTTTGCTGCACGACGGCCACTTCTTCATCTTCGGGCAGGTAATCGACGATCACATTGAACATGAACCGGTCGAGCTGAGCTTCGGGCAGGGGATAGGTCCCTTCCATCTCGATGGGGTTCTGGGTGGCGAGCACGAAAAACGGTTCTTCCAGCGGATAGCGCACTCCCGCCGCGGTGACCTGATGTTCCTGCATCGCCTCTAAGAGGGCAGCCTGTGTTTTGGGCGGGGTCCGGTTGATTTCATCGGCCAGGATGACGTTGGCGAAGATGGGCCCCTTGACGAACTGCATGCGGCGCCGGCCTTCGCCGGTCTCTTCGAGGATTTCCGTGCCGGTGATGTCCGCCGGCATCAAGTCGGGCGTGAACTGAATTCGCTGAAACTTGAGGTGAAAGACCTGGGCGATCGTGCGCACCAGCAACGTTTTCGCCAGCCCGGCGCGCCCGTGATCAGGCAATGACCGCCGGCGAACAGGCTGATCAAGAGCTGGTGCGTTGCCTCTTTCTGGCCGACGATGACCTTGGAGAGCTCGCGCTCGATCCGGCCCCGGCTCTCGTGGATCTTCTCAACGGCCTCGCGCTCATTTTCATAGGCATCGACGTCTTCCGGCACGATATTGCCCTCAATGGGTCATGGCGTAAGTGACGATATTGATGCCCATGGGATATGACTTCTTTTCCGAGAACTCACGGAAGTATTCTTCGCTCTCGCCCTCCCGCTCCCAGCCATCACCGAGATCGGTATTGTGGCAAATGATCGCCATCAACCGCCCTTTGTCATCGTTGATGCCCAGGTAGTGCACTCGCTGCGTATCGCTGCCGTCACGAGCCCACTCCCATGTCGGCCCTCCCGGCCCCCCCCAGGCGTGGATGCTGGGAACCTGCGGCCTCTCTTTAAGAGGATAGACGCACCGAAAAATCTCATGGTCAAGCGGCAATTCCATCGGGTGATACTGTTGCTCGGGAAACACCCGCGATTTCATTTGCTCGAGGAAGTTGTTGAGCTCAGAGTCTCCCCAGAAATCGTCGACCATCAAGAATCCGCCGTTGAGCAAGTATCGACGGAGCGCGGCCCCTTCGTCCGGCGAGAAAGAAAGGGCCCCGGGTTCAATGATATAAATGAAAGGGTAGTCAAAGAGCCGAGGATCGGTCAGCCGCATCGTGATCGGGTCGGGGTTGACCTTGAGCGATGTGAGCTGCTGAAGGCGGAACGAGAAGTTTAGGTCGCTATCAGGGAAGTCCGTGGCCCAGCGCGCCCAGCCCCCGTACCAGCCCCGACGACCACCGCCGCCGAATGAATCGTATTCAATCCTCACGAATGTGAAAACATCGTTCTTAAACGCGTCGTCCACCTTCCAGTTGGGCACACCCGCGCGATCTTCGGGTATCATTCCCGGGGGCGCCGCCGGGGCATCCGCCGGCCGCCCCGCTGGAAAGGCTGAGCGACCGAGCCGCCGACGGCGATTGCCAACACACCGAAAAGAGCAAAAGAATAGAGGCGCCGTCGTGTCATGGTCTTGCCTCGGTGGGGGAACGCGCCGGCCGTGGCCGTTTGGGGGTCTGTCCGGGCTCGACCAGTTCGAGCAGAAGTTGATGAGCGGCGCGAAAGCGCGGAGCTTCTTCCAACGAACGGAGCACTTCGCGGCGGGCTTCTTCCGGCTTGCCCGCATCGCCGAGCAACCTGGCAAGCTGGTAGTGTACCTCGGCCGGGTCGCTGTCATCGAGCAAGGCGACCGCGCGATAGGCCATCAGGGCATCGTCCCGTTGGCCGAGGTGTTCGGCGGCACGCGCAAGCTGCCGGTGAGGCGTGGGCACGAGCGGATTGACCGCCAGGAACCGCCGGGCGTTCTTCGCCACGCCAGTCCAGTCGCCCGATGCCGCATCCAGCTCCATCAATCGCAGGTAAGCCGTGGTCGCGTCACCGTCCCGCATCGCCAGCTCCTCGAGAACTTTGTGTTCGGCGGCGGGGTCGGACAATCGCCGAAAAACGATCGCTAGAAGCAGATAAGGATTATCCGGTCCCACATAGTCAGGATAGAGGGCCTTGACCTGCTGTAACATTTCCTTGGCCTTCTTCCACTTTCCCTCGACCACCAATCGCGCACCGAGCCGCCGCAAAGCTTCGAAATTTTTGGGATGCTTCTCCAGCCAAGCCTCAAGTGCGGCCGAACTGGCGTCCGGCGGGAGCGTGAGCTCCTCCCAGGTTGCGCCCGGAGCAACGTTGTCCGCGCGGCCGCGCGCGAACTGTGCAAACTCTTTATCTATTTCTTCTAGCGACATTTTTGTACGACGCGGCAGGCTCTCATTGAGCGACACTCCCGAGCCGAGATCATCCAGCACTCGTTTTAAGCCAGGCAGGCCGAATCGCTGAGTTAAAAAATCCACAGCCAAAGCGGATTCAAAATAGGCGAATTGCAGGTGCAGCGGAGTCTTGGGAGCCAAGAATGCCGAACTGAGTTTACTGAGCGGGGTCAGGGCATCACCCACGACCATCGCGCGAAACGGCGGGCTCAGCGGCATGCCCCACGCGGGATCCGCCAAGCCCTCTTCATGGACGGAGATGCCCTCACTCAGCCACCGGGGCATCTTGTTGTGGGTTTTGCTCAAGGTTACGACATGGCAAAACTCATGCCACAGCACCGCCTCCCAGTTCGACGGATGGTCGGCCTGCGAGGCGGGGCTATTGGCCGTGATCACGCGTCCGAAGCAGACACCCAAGAGACCGTCGGCGCCGGGGAGCCCAAAAGTCCGCACAGCGAACTCCTTGTGCTGCGGGAATATCTCGACGATCACGGGGGCCGAGATCGTCACACCATATTTTTCGCAGAGCGTCTTTTTTGCCCGACTCAAGAGTGCCAACACCCGAGGGCCATACAGCTCCGCCTCACGCTTGTCCATGCGAACGAGAAATCCGTATCCCTCGAGTGTTCGAAACCCAGCCAGCCGATCGCGGAGCGTGATCAGGTTGTAGGCGACTACGTTATAGCCATCCTTGCTGAAGATCTCGGCAGCCAGCTTCCATCCTTCGGTCTCGTCGCCCAGGCGCAGCAGGTCTTGGCAGAGCTGGATCTTGGCCGGGAGATAGTCGGTGTCGAACTCTAGAGCCTGTTTCTGAAGCAGGGCGCCCTCGGCAAACCTGTATTTTTGCGAGAGCTTGCGACCAATCAGATGGTCCACCTCCGGATTTGTCGGCCATGGCTCCAGTGCCGACCGCCGCGCGGACGCTTCACCATCCTTGTCGCTGCGCAGGTGCGCGAGCACACCACGATACGCCCAGGCTCTCGCCTCGAGCGGATTCACCTCGAGCACCCGTTTGAGAATTTGCTCGGCTTCTTGATATCGTTCGCCATCGATCAGTTGGTCGGCCTGAAGCAAGAGGCTGTCACCATGACGTGGGTTGATCTTGAGGGCTTCGGCGAGTGCCTTCGCGGTCCCGGCGCGATCCTCGGCCGAGAGAGCGCGGGCGAGCAGGTAGTGAAACCGTGGGTCCTCGGCCGCGGCCTTGGGCGCTTTACGGAGCGTTTCGGCCGCGAGTGCATAGTCCTCTTTTTCCAGCGCGAGCTCGGCCGTGGCGTAATAGGCATCCACGAAATCGGGCTGCTGCTTGACCACGACGTCGTAAAACTGGTCCAGCACCTTCCGCGCATCGGTGCCCCGAAGCAGCAAGAATCGCCCGATGCTCACAAATCCTTCCGCCGTGGCGAATCGCCGCGCTCCATTTTGAATGAGACCGGCGATCGCCCCCAGCTCTCCGGCCGCGTCGCGGTCATTGCCGTTCCAGTGATAGACATCCCGGCCCAGCAGATGTAACGCGATGCTCGCGGGGAATCGGATCAGGGCCTCTTCGAGCGCATCGAGCGCTTCTCGATATTTTCCCGTGGCAAGATGGCTCTTGATCTTCAGACGCCGGAGTGGCTCGTTCCACCCATCCGTCGCAATCTCCTCGTCGACCAGTCGTAAGCACTCGTCGTAGCGTCCGGTTCGAAACAGCTTTTCGGCTTCTTCCCGGTCGGCGGCGGACGCCCATCCGGAAAAGACGAACACGACGGCGAAACAAACGGCCGCGGCCCGACGGAGACCGCTCCGGCGCTTACATCGAAGGTCCTCGGGCGAAATGTTCGCCCGCATGGTATATCCCGGCATGCGAACCTTCCGTTCCGACCAGCACCAAAAGGGCGAGTCTTACGAATCGAAAGGCAAGACAACGAGCAAAGCGTACGAATCTTTGATTATATCCCCGCGGCGAACCGTAACGCCAAGACTTTCCTTAACGCCGCGGACTCGTCACAATGTGGAGCATGAACCATTATCTTTAACCAGACCGGAGGATTGCAGTGATGGCGATATCGTGGCGGGTGAGGGTCTCTGCTGTCGGTTTACTGGGTTGGATGCTCGTGCCGTCAGGGCCCGCGATCGCTGGTGAGCCGCCCAAAGTAACCCATACCATCGTGTACCGGGAAGCGGGCCGATTCGGGGGATGGCCGGCCAACCATGGCATGTGGGCGTGGGGCGACGAGATCTTGGTCGGCTTCAGCCGGGGTTTCTACAAGGACCGAGGACGATACCATCATATCAATAAGGAAAAACCCGAGGAGTTTCTGCTGGCGCAGCCTCGACGGCGGATTGAGCTGGTCGGTGGAACAGCCGCGCCCGGCGGGCGCCCTGATCGGCACGGCGGGCATGCGACACGGACTGGTGCCCCCCGGAAGCTCCGCCGAGCAGCCGACGGACCTGCGCGACCCGATTGATTTCACCAACCCCAATTTCGCGATGACCATCCGCATGGAGAACACAAACGCCGGAACGTCGCGTTTTTGTTTCTCCTATGATCGCGGCCATACCTGGAGAGGCCCCTACGGGCTGCCGCTCTTTGGCCAAAAAGGCGTCATGGGCCGCACCGACATGATCGTGAACGGACCGAACGACTGCCACATCTTTTTGACCGCCTCGAAGGCCAACGCGTTGGAAGGCCGCCCGTTCGGCGCCCGCACGACCGACGGCGGGCTCACCTGGCGCTTCCTTTCATTCATCGGGCCGGAACCGACCGGCTACTCGATCATGCCGTCGACGGTCCGTCTTTCACCGACCGACCTCTTAACAACCATTCGGCGCCTGGACGAGCCCAAGAGCTGGATCGACGCTTACGCCTCACACGACAATGGCCTGTCATGGTCCTTCTTGTCGAGGCCCGAGCCCGACACCGGCGAAGGCAACCCGCCCAGCCTGCTCCATCTCGCGGATGATCGGCTTTGCCTGATTACCGGCATCCGCATCCCCCCACACCGAATCCAGGCTCGCTTGAGTAGTGACCACGGCAAGACCTGGGGAGACCCGATCGTGCTCCGCGACGACGGCGCCGCCGCCGATGTCGGCTATGTTCGCTCGATCATCCGTCCCGACGGCAAGATCGTGGCGATCTATTACTTCAATGACCGCTCAAGCCCCGAACGCTACATCGCGGCCAGCATATGGGAGCCGAAATAGCGGTGATCCCGACCCACTTCAAGAAGGGACGTTAATGTTAGACGTTAATCCATACCCCGCTGAGGGCGCCGCACCCAAAACTTGCGGCCGATGGCATTCCCTGGTAACGTTCCCGCATGAATCCCGGCGGTATATTCTCTCGTCTCAAGATGGAGGCACGAAGGCTAGGCGGCAAGTTTCGCACCTGCCCAGCCCAGCCGCCTATTCGCCATCCATCTCTCGCCCCTCCCGAACCAAGTCCGCGCGATCCGGCATGCCATGCCGTCGATTTCGCCGAGCGTTGGATGGAGCGGCTCGAGAATCTCGTTGAAGGCCGGATGCACGCGCTCGACATTCCCGAGCATCAAATCGGCGCGAGCGACTATAAGAACCACGTGGCCTGGCGAACATTCTTTCCCGACGAAACGATCGGCGGCAGCAACGGCACAGGCGGCCGGATCAACGTTGATGCCGGCGTGCTGAACCTGGACCTGTTATCCGAGGGCTATCTCACGAGCGCCGCGAGGCTTTGGGCGAAAAGCCGCCTGAAGGATCGAATAGATGCCATCATCATCCACGAATTCACCGAGGCAGAGTCCGGGAGCCACGCCAAGGCCCTCCACCTGGCACCGAAAACCGAAAGGCCGATTAGCGAGCGGACTCGGGCGATTCTTGTGGCCATGCGGGACGGTTGGAGAGGGACATAGGCCGCGGGGCGTGTTTCACGCAGACTTGGCACTTGGTTCGAACTGTCGCAAGGCTTCGATTCCGTTTTCCAGCGCGCTGTAGTTTGTCTCAGCATGTCCACCCACACCAGCGGAGTCGTCCCATTCCTGTCATTTCCCAACCAGAGCGCGGCCAGAGCCTCGCCCGCCTCCGTAAGGCGGTACGCCCCCTCATCCCCTCTCGAAAACGTGTGCAGTGGAATCATCAAGCCAGCCCGCCCCAGCTCGCGGTATGCCTCGCGATTCTTATCGTCGACCAGGATCTGCGGACCGCTCATGTTCCGCTTCAGCAGATCTAAGGCCGCCTCAGATAACTCGACGACCGTTGCCATGTTGGCCTCCTTCTTGCTCGGATTCTAGCGACCAGCCTTGCAGCCGAGAATGGCAATTCGGAACTGGCCGTGGCACGGTCGGCTGCACGGCGGTGCCCATTCCCGTCTCGATCGCGGCTCCCACCTTCCAGAGAAGGAGAAGAAACGACACATTGTGTCTCGGGCTCGGGCGGTTCGCGGAGACCGAATTCGTTATTCCGCCAGCGACGACGCCATCTCCATCACTTGAGCAGGCTCTTGCGATTTGTGGTGACTCGGCTCCCGCGGTTCGGCGCCGAACCGCTGGATCACATAATAGAAGACCGGAGTCAGGAAGATGCCAAAGAGGGTCACGCCCAGCATGCCGCTGAACACGGCCGTTCCCAGCGATCGGCGCATTTCAGCGCCGGCGCCTTCGGCCAGTACCAACGGCACGACGCCGAAAATGAACGCGAACGACGTCATCAAGATCGGCCGCAACCGCAGACGGCATGCCTGGAGGGTGGCCTCGCGCCGGGACACGCCCGACTCTTGGCTCTGCTTGGCGAATTCGACGATCAGGATGGCATTCTTACTGGCCAGGCCGACTAAAACGACAAAGCCGATCTGGGTGAAGAGGCTGACGTCCATGCGCCAGGCTCACGCCCACGAGCGAGCAGAGCAGGCACATCGGCACGACCAGAATGACCGCCAGCGGAAGTTTCCAACTCTCGTATTGCGCCGCCAGCACAAGGAACACAAAGACCACAGCCAGGCCGAACACACCAGTCGCCGTATTGCCCGCCTGAAGCTGCATGAATGCCAGCTCGGTCCAGTCAAACGCCATCGATCGCGGCAATTCTTGCCTGGCAATCTCCTGCAACTGATTGATCGCCTCGCCGGAGCTGGTCCCAGGCGCGGGATTGCCGGTGATTGCAGTAGAGGAATACATATTATAGCGCATGCCCATCACCGGGCCGCTGGTGTTACGCACATCCATGAGCGTGGCCAGCTTGATCATCTGGCCCTGGTTGTTCCTGACTTGGAGCTGCCGGATGTCGCGGGCGTCGCCGCGGAAACTCTGATCCGCCTGGATGTTCACCTGCCACGAGCGGCCGAACTCGTTGAAATTGTTCACGTAGTAAGAACCCAGGTAGACCTGCAACGTATTAAAGAGTTCGCTGATGGGTACTCCCAGCGCCACGCACTTTGTCCGATCAATGTCGAGGTACAACCACGGGGTATTGGCCCGAGAGCTATTAAAGAGTCCCTGCAATCCCGGGGTCGTGTTGCCTCGCTCGACGATCCGGTCGCTGACCCGCTGTAAGTCGGCAAAGCCGAGATTGCCGCGATCTTCGACGATCAGCTTGAATCCGCCAGTGGTGCCCAGCCCGTCGATAGGAGGTGCTCCAAACGCCGTCACGATCGCGCCTCGCACCTCGCGCTGACAGCGTTCCGTAAGCCCGGCCGCGATCGCGTCGGCCGTGAGTTTGGGCCCTCGCCGGTGCGAGAATTCCTTGAGCATGATGTACAACGAGCCGAGGTTGGGCGCATTCGCGTTCAAGAGCAGCGACTGGCCCGATACGCCGACGGTGTGCTTGACTCCCGGTGCTTGGCGTGCCAGCTCTTCGATCCGGGCCATAACGCGCTGGGTGCGCTCCACCGACGCGGAATCGGGCAACTGCACGTTCAGAAGCAAATACCCTTTGTCTTGCTGGGGGACAAAGCCCGTCGGCGCATGGTTGAATTGCCAGTAAGTGAGCGCCAACAGGCCGCCGTAGACGACCAGCACCAGCGTACTGATCCTGAGCACGTGGCCGACGACCCGCCCATAAACGACGGTCATCTGGTCGAACAGGCGATTAAAGCCGCGGAAGAGCCAGCCCAGGACCGCGTTAACGGGCCGGATGAACACCAAGCCGAACAGACCACCGAGTAATGCGCCGGGAGCAAAATAGGCGGCGGAGATGCCCCATGACATCCAGTAGGTGACTTCGGCTTCTTCCGGGTTCGGCGCCGGGGGCAGGCCGTATTTGCCGGCCAAGACATCCTGGCCCAGCCAGATACTCAGAATGCCGCCCACGAT
>CAWHKI010000107.1:0-24189 GCA_963829765.1 uncultured Isosphaeraceae bacterium
TACTATTTATGGCCTCGCTGCCGCCGATGTCGGCATTCTGTAGCGGGCCCGATTCGCCTTTGGCGTTATACACGACGGAGACATCCCGTGCCCGCCGCCGTGTGCGGTCCGTTCACCGAGGGGTCGCCGGTGGCGGAACCGAAGAGTCGGAAAAAACGTCGCCCAGCGGCGCAGGGCCGCGCCGTCCGGGGCGGGTCTCCGACCCCGCCGACGCCCTACAGGCAGGTTGCCCGCGTTCACTGTCGGTCCTCACGACACTGCAACTGATTCTTCCAGAGCACGCTCCAATCGAACGAGACCCGTCGTCAGCCGCGTTGGGCGGGGTCGGAGAACGTCGCCCAGCAAGGCCCAATACCAGCCGCATTCATTCTTTTCCTTCTCTAAATCTTAATCGGTTGCCACATAATTCCCGCCCGGCTGGCCGTTACCGTTGCCTTCGAGCTCACGGCCTTCCGCGTCGAGGACCAACGAGCCGTTGATCGTGAGCTGCGTGTCTCCCGTCGGCGCCTTGCCCGGAGGCGTCAGCGTCACGGTACTTCTGCTTGGGCCGTACGATGGCGCTGCTAAAGAGGACGGGATTGGTGAACCGCGTTCCCGGCCTCTTGCTCTTGGTCGCCGCATCGACAATCGAGGAATAGCGCCGCTAAGGCAGTGCGTGCCGTCAGATCATTCTCAGTCGTGACGACAACGGGCCACCGGGGACTGCTTGACGCCTTCCTCGCCCGCCCGACGAGAGAACATGTGGCCCGCCATTGGAGCCCCTCTTCTTGGGTGAGGCCGCCAGCGTCACCACCGGCCGCTTCAGAGGAAAAGCGACATCAATCGCGGTCGTCGACGGGACCATGACCGAGCGACGCAGTGGAGCCGGTCGGGGCGCCTACGCCCGCGTTCGCCAGGTGGGCAGGCGTAGAGGCCAAAGCCAACTCTCCCGTTGGGGCAGGGAAATCGGGGACGACACCATCGGCGAGGCCGAGCCTGAAGGCAAAGTAATCGAATCCCCTTGTGCCTGGAGACGGGTGACGACCTGGTCGATAAAGACGGTATTGTCGCCACCGTTCGGATTGAACCCCACGAATGCCAGCGTGTGCGTCCCCGCTGTTGCGACGGTGATCGAGCTCGCCTTTTGGGTCGTATACGTGGTCGCGGTCGGTGTAAACCTACCAACTTCGTCGCCATCGAGCAGCACCTTAATCGTCTGGCCGCTGGCCTGGTAGTTCTCTGCGCCGCGCCGCCAGAAAGCTCAACTGGTATGTACCTGCCGCCAGGTTGAACGACTGGCTGATCTGACCGGTGCCCTGAATGAAAGCGACCTGGGTCCCTTTCGGCGCCGCGGGGTTGCCAGCGGTAAAAGCGCTGGCGTTGCCGGTAAGGCCGGCCGTTCCCGTGAAGGTCCAGGCAGCGCCGGGCGGCTCGTACTGGTAGTGCTCATCCCGTTCCTACCCCCGGGCTTAGGAAATCGGATCCTGGACGTTCGGTTACGCCGGGGATTCGCCGCATTGACCGCGACCTGATCGACGAAGACGGTGTTGTCGCCGCCTTCCGGGTCGAGTCCGGCGAGCTCCAGCGTTCGGCCGGTCGTGACCGTGAATGGGCCTGTCGTCAATGTCTGCGTATGTGGCACCGCTCGGCGTGAAGATGCCTACCACGGTGCCGTTCACGGCCACCTCGAATGTCTGGTGCTGGCCTGGTGGTTTTCGCCTCGCCGCGGAAAGGCTAATGGTATATGTCCCTGCCGTCAGGCTCATCGTCTGGCTGACCTGGCCTGTGGACTGAATGAAAGCGACCTGGGTCTGCGACGGCGCCGGAGGGTTGCCAGCGGTAAGGCGGCTGGCGTTGCCCGCTAGGCCGGCCGCTCCCATGAAAGTCCAGGTAGCCCGGCCGGGCGGCTCATACTGGTAGGCGCTCAACCCGGTTCCCACCCCCGGGCTCAGAAAGTCCGGGTCCTGGACGCCGGTGATGTCTTCAAGGGCAGGTTGGTTGATGGCGACCTGGCTAATAAAGGCGGTATTGTCGCCGCCGTTGGGGTTCAAGCCGACGAACGACATCGTGTGACCTCCGAGGCCGACCGTGAACGGACCCGTGGTGAAAGTGGCGTAACTTGTGCCGCTCGGGGTGAAGATCCCAACGACGGTACCGTCGACCAAGACCTCAAAGGTCTGGCTGCTGACCTGATAGTTCCCGCGCTGGGCCGCGGCGAGGCTGATCGTATAGGTCCCTGCCGCGAGACTGAGGGTCTGGCTGATCTGGCCGGTGGCCTCAAGAAACGCGACCTGAGTCCCCGACGGTGCCGATGGATTGCCGGAGGTGAAGGCACTGGCGTTGCCAGCCAGCCCGGACCCTCCCGTGAAAGTCCATGACGACTCGGTGGGGTTGTACCTGTAATCGTAGTACCCCACCCCGACGCTAGGGCTCTGGAAGTTGGCGTCCGGGAGACTCACCGAGCTCGTGAGCGTGAGCTGATCAACGAAAACCGTGTTGTCGCCACCGTTCGGATCCAGGCCGACGAGGGTCAGCGTATGCGCACCCGCGGTCGCCGTGAAGCTGTTGGTCGTCAGCGCCGTGTAGCTGGCTCCCGTCGGCGTGAATTTCCCGACGACGCTGCCATCACACTCCACCTCGAAAGTCTGGCTGCTGGCCTGGTAGTTCTCGCGCTGCGCCGCCGCGAGACTGACGGTATATGTCCCCGCTTCTAGGCTGACAGCCTGGCTCAACTGGCCGGTGTCCTGTATGAAGGCGACTTGCGTCCCCTGTGGTGCCGCCGGGTTACCGGCGGTAAACGCGCTGCCGTTGCCCGCAAGACCTGCAGTCCCTGTAAACGTCCAGGAAGAGCCAGTGGGGTCGTACTGGTACGCGCTGGGTCCTGCTCCCACGTAGGGTGATTGGAAGCCGAGGTCTGCCACATCGGACAGGTTGGCGAGTTTCGAACACCGTGCCCAAGCCGGGGAATGTGTCGCTATAACCGGCTCCGCCGGCGGCGGTGGTCCCGTAGAGATTGCCCGCGGTGTCGAGCAGCAGGCTCCCGTTGGGGCTCGCTCCGTCGGCGCCGTCGAAGCTGGCGAGCGTTGTGATCGTGCCGCTTCCGTGGGCAATCTCGAACAACGTGCCGTCGCCGGTTTCGACTGAGCCTGTACATCCGAGTCCGCCGTCAGTGGTCCCATAGAGGTTGCCCTCTGCGTCTTGCACGAGGCCCCCCCATGGCCCCACTCCGTCCGCGCCGTTGAAGCTGGCGAGCGTCGTGATCGTGCCGCTCTCGTGGGCAACCTCGAAGACCGTGCCGTCGCCGTACGCTCCGCCAAAGCCGGTGGTCCCATAGAGGTTGCCCGCGGTGTCCAGTACCAGGCCACCGTCGGGGCCGTCGGCGCTGTTGAAGCTGGCGAGCGCGGTGATAGTGGCGGTCCCCTTGACGATCTCGAACACTGTGCCGTAGCCGCCGCCTCCGCCGTACTCAGTGGTCCCATAGAGGTTGCCCGCGGCGTCCAGCACTATGCCGCCCTTGGGGCCTGCTCCGTCGGTGTAGTCGAAATTGGCGAGCGTTGTGATCGTGCCGCTCCCTTTGGCGATCTCGAACACCGTGCCGTCGTCATAGGTTCCGTCATCGACGGCGGTCCCATAGAGGTTGCCGGCGGCGTCCTGCACGAGGCCCCCTGTGGGGGAACCGCCGTCGAAGTTCGCGAGGGTGGTGATCGTGCCGCTCCCCTTGGCGATCTCGAATACTGTGCCGAAGCCCGTGTCCGGGCCGGTATACCCGGCTCCGCCAAATTCGGTGGTCCCATAGAGGTTGCCCGCGGCGTCGAGCACCAGGCCCGTTAAGGGGTTCTGTCCGTCCATGCCGTTGAAGCTCGCCAGTGTGGTGATCGTGGCGGTCCCCGCGGCGATCTCGAACGCCGTGCCGTCGCCGCCCTCGGATGCGCCGTTCGCTCCGCCGCCGTAAGTGGTTCCGTAGAGGTTGCCGTCGGCGTCCTGCACAAGGCCCCCGTTGGGGTTGTCTCCGTCGGTAACGTCGAAGCTGGCCAGCGTGGTTAACCCGGCCGCGAGCAGAAGCCTGCCTTCGAGGGCCGCTTCGACGCTGAAGGCCGGCCGGAATGATCTACGCAAACGCACGGAGTGCCGGTTTTCGGTCATGGTGGTGTGTCCTCATCGGGTGCATAAACTTAGCTCGCGATGGCGATGCAACATGGTGCGATTCTAAGCAAGGACCTTGCGGGTCAATCGATCAAACGCAGCAAGCAATTTCCGCCCGCCCCCATAGCCGGGCGTGGCCGGGCAAGGTACGGCCTCCCGTCCGTAACGATCCCAGGTGCTCCAAGGAGATAGATGCCCGAGATTCGAAACCCTAGCGCACAACCGAACATTTTTTTCGATCCCAGCTCGCGCCGCGTTGCCCTGGCCTACTTTTCCCCGGTAGCCCGCCATTGAACGATCTCAATCCGGTCGGCTGCGGGCTGGGCACACGCGGCCAGCGTCAGCCTATCCGGCGAGAAGTATTCTCGGACAACCGTCCCCGAGCGGCGTTCGGCGGTCGCCAGCTCCATGCCTGACGGGACGTCCCAGGGCCGGATGACCCGATCTTGGTAACCCGCAACGAGTGAGCGGCCGCCCGGTGACACGGCGAGCGACCCGACGGCGACGCTTGCTTTCGGAAGCCGACCCTGCCGATTCAGATCGGGGACGCTCCAGACAATGATCGCGCCGTCATTGCTCGCCGTAGAAAGCGTCGTACCATCAGCGGCGAAAGCCTCGACCTCGATCGAGGAGCGATGGCTGATCAACGGGACGTGGAAACCATCACGCAAACCCGCCCCCGGACTCGGACACCCATAATACTGGTTTGCTAAAGCTCGTGCCGGTGGAAAGCGAGACCCAAAACCGATTGTCCACACCCTGGAAGATCATGTCGTCCTCGCCGTTTCCTGTCAGATCCGCGAACTGGGCCTGCCCGGCGACGAACGGGCCTCCTTCGCTCATCCAGACCTGCGCATTTGCGAAACCTGTGCCGGTTGAGAGCGAGACCCAAAACCGGTTGTCGATGCCTTGGAAGATCATGTCTTCACCGCCATTTCCCGTCAGGTCAGCGAAAGAGACCTGTCCGGGGATGAACGGCCCTTGCTCGGTGACCCAGATGGACGCCTTCGCGAACGCCGTACCGGTCGAGAGCGAAACCCAGAATCGGTTGTCGATGCCGCGGAAGATGAGATCGTCCTTGCCATTACCAGTGAGGTCGGCGAAGAACACCTGGCCGGGATCGAATGGCCCCCCCTCGGTGACCCAGTTGGCGGCCTGCAAACCCGGTGCCGGTCGAGAGCGAAACCCAGAACCGGTTGTCGATGCCGCGGAAGATGAGATCGTCCTTTCCATTGCCCGTCAGATCGGCGAAGAACACCTGGCCGGGATCGAAAGGCCCTCCCTCCGTGACCCAGTTCGCCGCCGGCGCGAAGCCGGTGCCGGTGGAAAGCGAGACCCAGAACCGGTTGTCAATCCCGCGAAAGATGAGGTCATCCTTGCCGTTGCCCGTGAGGTCGGCGAAGAAAACCTGGCCTGTGACGAAAGCTCCTCCCTCCGATGTCCATATCTGCGGCGTCGTGAAGCTCGTACCGGTGGAGAGCGAGACCCAAAAGTTGTTGTTGAGATCGCGGAAGATCAGGTCATCCCTGCCGTTGCCGGTCAGGTCCGCGAAGGAGACTTGGTCATCGACATACGGCCCGTTCTGCTGCAGTTTCGACTCCAACCACGGTGTCGCCGAGCTGTAGCCAGAAGCAGTTCACGTCGATACCCAGAGGCTGTTGTCAACGCCCCGGAAGATCATGTCTTCGTGGCCGTTACCGGTCAGGTCGGCATATTGGACCTGATCGGAAAAATCAGGCCCAACGAGATTCGTAACGATCAGGTTGGCGACCGGCGAGCCAAGTCCCGTGACTTCATCGTAGCCCACGGAAACCGCGTGGGGGTTTGCGTCGGCTGGCGGATTGGTGGCAGGGCCCGATGTCACGATGTCATGAAAGTCTGTGGCGGGAAGTTCGTAGAGCGTGGGGAGCGTCTGCGACCTTCCGTCGAGCGTGGCCTCTCCTTGGTAACGCGCGGCCTTGGTCGGCAATCGCGATCAGGGCCGCCCATTGTGGCGCACCGTCGCTGGTGCCTGCAGACTGACGGTTCGGATTGGTGCCGGGCTCTTCGTAGGAGTCGTAAATTGCGACCGTGTATCCCGCATCGTACGACACGTCTGGAGTAAGCCGACCCTCCCCAGCGTTGCTTCCCTGATAGCTCGGGCTGGCTTCATACGGACTGTTTCCTCCCCACTCGCCTGCCAACTCGTTTCAGACGACCAGGAATCGCCGTTCAAGATGAGGTCCGTTCCACCGACAGCCAGGACGTTGGGAGATGCGGCGGGGTACTCACTGTAGCCGTCGTCGCCGGAGCTGGCGACGAAGGTGACGCCACCCGGATCGCCGGAAGGCGTGGTGAAGTAACGGTCGTAGGAGGACTCATTCGCGGTCTCTGCGCAACCCCAAGACATCGAGACAACCGAGACGCCCGGGTAACTCGCCGCGGTGGCCGCGGCTTCGATCAGATCGTACTGCGGACTTACGCCCGAAGGGGGGTCTAGGATGAGATTGCCGTTATCCGCCTCGACGAGGAGTATTTTGGTGCCGGGTGCGATGGCATGTGCCCATTCCACGTCGAGTGACGTTTCGGTAGACCACGAGGCGTACGGCATTCCATTGCTGGTCATGCTGTCCACGGGATCGTTTTTCGGTAGAGGCGAACTCTTGCCATTCTGGTTTACGACAGTGAGGAACGACGAGGCCGGACCGTATTGCTGGTACAGGCTCTGGCCGCCAGACTCGAGCGACTCTTCCTTGTCGAATTGGTCCACGTCACCGGCGAGATTCGGGTCATTGTAGGCCTCGACGATGGCAATGGTCTGGCCACTGCCGTCAGCGGCGACGAGATATCCGCTCGAATTTGTAAAATCGATATCATTAAAGCCGTAGGCTTGCCGCACTTGAGACGGGGTGTACGAGGCAAAATCATCCGCGCTGGCATTGGCCGGCGTCGTGCTGTTCGTTGTGGCTCGCACTCGACGTCGGGCTCCGCAGAGAATTCGCCGAACCGGCCTGAGCCGGCACCGCTGGCGGGGCGATCATCGGCGTCAGTACGGCCGTCGAAGCGGAGGCACCGGTCAATAACTCCCGGGATTCCAGGATCTCGATCGCGGCGTGGCACTGCGGGGATTGCTGCCTCTGGCTTCGGCAGGTCGGGATCGTAGATGTTCCCCGTATCCGCTTTATCAATTGTTGTAACATGGCGCTTGTCCTTGGTGTGCCGATCGTCGCGGTGGAGCGCACCGATCTCCCGAACCGAGGCGAACCACACGCTGCTTCCAAGGATAAAGATGCACGGCGCTTCAAAGTCTAGCGCGCATGCCGAAACTTTTTTCGCAATGCGCCTTATGCCACGGGAGCCCTGCAGGAGCTTGCCGTTCGGGCATGGCCGCCCAAAGAAAGGTATCACGTCGGTCGGCTGCGACTTGGCCGCACCTGGCCGGCCTCATTCCGTCTGGCGAGAAGCACGCTCGGACAACCGGCCCCGAGTGGCGCTCGATGGTCGCCGTCTCCATGCCTGAGTGGATGCCCAAGCGTCGGATGACCCGATCTTGGAAACCCGCGACGAGTGAGCCACATTGCTGGGACCGGCAGCCTGCCATTCCACCGCGACGAGAAGCCCACGATCGCAACGACGAATTCAAAGGATCGGACTGGACGTGGAACCTGTGCGGGTCGTTGCGATCGACGGGCCCATTCCCAAAAAGCGGCGTTTGCCGCTGGGCCGTGACAGCCAAGACAAGGTAGATTTCCGGTTCTCGATTTCTTCGTGATTTCGTACTTTCGTGTTTTCGTGATCGATCTATCTCAGCGCAACGGGCCTCTGCGTCGGCTTGCCCCTCAACTTCAACGCCTCGACGCTTGTCGTGAAACGAATTGTGGTGGGATGAGATCGAATCATTCCCCATGCCCACAATCGGGATGAATTCGGGCCGACCTTTCGCGAGGTCGGGAGGCTCCGCGAAGAACGCGCCGCCCGACACGACGTTCCCCGCGACGAGCTTGAGTAGGCAAGAGGCACACGAGGAAAACCGGGCACGGTTCAAGGGGCGATTCCAGCTCAACCGGCGAAGATCGCACGCGCGCGGAGGCTTCGATCTTCGGTTATGTGTCATCTATGAAGGGGATCGGCAATGATCATGCTGGGCCGGCGCTGGCGGTGCCCTGCTCGTTCCGCCGCCTACGCTGTCGCCCCCGGAAGCGACCGGCTTTTACCCGCCGCGGACGCGAACGTCGCTGCCGATCGGCCCAATTGCCCTAACCCAAGTCGCTGATTGCTGCTCTGAGACGGAGCCAGGCTGAAAAGCGCCATTTCGCTGAACATTCATGTGGGAATTCGTGGATGAACGCGGGCGAAAGGCACGGACTTCCATCGCAAGAAAAAACTGCCACTTTGTGCCACATCGCTGGGACCGCCGGCCTGACTTCGACCGCAACCAGAAGCCCACGATCGCAACGAGCGATAAGTTCTGGTTCTTTTCGGGGGTTCGTCGTTTCGGGATTTCGTGATCGTATGCTTATCCATGCAAATGGATTCCTTTGGCGACAACGCCGAGAATTCGGGGCCAAGCCGCGTGCGTTCGTGCCTTTCCCTTTCACCACAATCGACTTACGCCGTAGGCATCGAACGCTACGTCCACGCTCACGAGCGGAAATGCGTCAACCATCGCCTGGGCCACGAGTAGCCGGTCGAATGGGTCGCGGTGATGAAGCGGCAGTGATTCCACAGCCGTCGCGTGCGCGAAGGAGGTCTACTCCTTGAAGTCATCCAACGGCGCATCGAAGTCCG
Organism: uncultured Isosphaeraceae bacterium; assembly: GCA_963829765.1. GTDB lineage: Bacteria > Planctomycetota > Planctomycetia > Isosphaerales > Isosphaeraceae > CAWFRS01. The sequence goes on from CAWHKI010000107.1 coordinate 8,890, forward strand.
GAGCCATCCAAAACTCTGCCTTGCGATAGCTGCCTGCTCGACAAGGCCATGAGGTCCGTTCGGCCCTCTTGATCTGAGCGAGCGGCTGGCCGCGATCCGTGATGAGAATTTCCTCACCGGGATTCAAGTGCTCGATAAGGCTGTCCAGATGGGCCTTCGCTTGCTCCAGGGTGACGGTCGGCACGGCATTCAATCTCCCTGATTGAGGAGTCTCCCATTCTAAGCGGGAATTCGACTGTCTGAAACCGCATTCTACCCGGGATGGGGTTACGATGCTTCCTGAAAATAGGGCGACCATGATCAACGTCCAACTCAACGGCACGGTCCCTGCCGCCCTGAACTCCTAAGCTGTCACGGAGGGTCTAACGCCCGAAGCGTGCCTGAAAGGAATTCTTCTAATACGGATCACGAAAGCCCGAAACGACGAAAGCCCGAAAAGCAGAAAGGAAGGGTGAGCGATTCAACAATCAATCGATAGGGCTTGGGGTATTCTCATCGTGAGAACCGATGGAGGCCCTTAATACAAAAGGGAAGCTCCTGAGCCAAGTCAACGAGCGACGACGACCTCAAATCAAACGTCCTTTTCGGGATTCGCGTGCTTTTGAGCCATCGACTCCGCTTCATGCTTGATGGCTTGGCACCGGCCCTCCAGCAGCCTTCTCAGGTAGCCGGCCATGAATAGGCGGTCCACCAGCCAGCCGAGCGGCCCGAGCGGCGACCGGAAGGCGACCTCGTCGGTCATCACCGTCTTGCCGTCTCGCTCCTCGAAACGGTGGTCGTGGGCGAACGACCGGAACGCCCCGGCCGTCATTACGTCCCGGAAGTACACGGGGCGATCGAACACGGTCACCTCGGCGGTGAACCGCTGGCGGATGCCCAGGTGCCGGGCCTCCCAGGTGACAGACTCGCCCTGCCCGATCAGTCCCGACGTTCGGCCGGCGACAGCCTTCTCCCCGGTGCCAGCGAGCGACAGGGTGTGGAAGCCAATGTCCCGGGCCAAGTCGAAGCACCGATCGGTCGGGGCAGCTATTAGGGTCACGATCCGGATTGCAGTCACTCGCACCCTCCGTGTCCGCCTCCTAAGAGGTCCGTTGCCTCGTCGCCCGTGCGGACAACTCCGAAACCCTCCGAGTGATCCTCTCATATCCATGGTTTACCAATTTCGAGAGTCAAAAACCATCAGGTGGTTCCTGGAAGGCCTAACAGGCCGCGAAGTTTACTGGTCGAAGGCACGACCTGGACACAGTCGTTCGCGAGCCGGGGATTGCTCTGAGTTGTCCTCAACGAAGCTCAGTGGGAGCAAGAAGTCCATAGATCGTTGGGGCCAGATCCGGGTCCGAGGTGCATCACGCCGTCGGACTCGGCCGTGAAAGTCCGGCCGTAAGGCGACCCGCAAATTCAAATTTACTGCTGGACGGTTTGTCAATCCGTCGTACAATCACCTGCACGGGGTATATCTCCGAGCCCGCTTGCGTGGGAGAATCAACAATGAGAACTGTGATTTGGCTCGGCGCGGCGGGACTCACGTTGGCGGGGCTTACGACTTGGTATAGGTCCTGCGTCGAGCCTCACAGGAATTTGCAGGTAGCGACGGAATCCGTTGCGTCCGCGTCGACGATCGAAGTGGCTCGCAGTGAGGATTCGCGGCGGTCCGAGATCGCGACGGATAACCAGTTTCCCGAGTTGGAATCCCGGCTCATGTTTCTAGCCCGCCGGTTAGAGCCGCCGCGCCCGGGTGAATGGCTTTACGAGCATAAGGAGCCGGGCCAGACGTTCGATGAGTATCGCCAGGCCGCGCGCTGTGCGCCGCGGCGCTCTCTGGAAACGTATCTACCTTTGCTTGATCGGCGACTTCGGCACCGCACAGCAGGCAGTCTTGGACCGGACTTGCGAGTACCTGGAAATCTTCTTCGACACGCCGGTTGCAATCCGCACCCGCCTGCGGCCTCGAGGAGATCCCCGCCAAGGCCCGTCGCAGACACCCGAAATGGGGGAACGCGCAAATCCTGACGACTTACGTCCTGGACGAGTTGTTGAAGCCCGACCGACCGGACGACGCTCTCGCCTACGTGGCGTTCACCGCCAGTGACTTGTGGCCGGGTGAAGACTGGAATTTCGTCTTCGGCCAGGCCAGTCTGGGTGAGAGGACCGGAGTCTGGTCGATCTATCGCAACGGCGACACCACGAAAGGCCAGGCACAATTCCAGCTCTGCCTGAAACGAACGCTCGGGACCGCTGCACATGAGACTGGGCACATCTTGTCGATGCCGCACTGCACCACGCACAAGTGCATGATGAACGGCAGCAACAGCCAGCGGGAGTCGGACGGTAAGCCGCTTTACCTCTGCCCGATCTGCCTCCGCAAGCTGTGCTGGAATCTCCAGGTTGAGCCGGCGACTTATTTGGAGCGGCTCCGGGGCTTTTGCATCGGCAACGGCTTGCTCGAAGAAGCCGAATGGTACCGACGCGGCGTTGGCGACTCTGAAGAGGTGACCGGGCGAACGTCCTTTCGCCAGTGTCGGGCCACGATCGGCACGCCGACGGACAACCGCTACGCCGTCATCCCCGCCGACGAGAGACTCAAGGACCTCGGCCGAGACAAGCTCTCCTCGAGCGGTTCGATGGGCGGCCAGGTGTCTTGATCGAGTGTGACCGGAGCCCGATCGTTGGCGGCCGGTATCGGAACCGCTACGCGCAGTTTGAGCCTGCGACTCCGCTTCCTGCTTGATGGCTTGGCACCGGCCCTCCAGCAGCCTTCTCAGGTAGCCGGCCATGAATAGGCGGTCCACCGGCCAGCCGAGCGGCCCGAGCGGCGACCGGAAGGCGACCTCGTCGGTCATCACCGTCTTGCCGTCCCGCTCCTCGAAACGGTGGTCGTGGGCGAACGACCGGAACGCCCCGGCCGTCATCACGTCCCGGAAGTACACGGGGCGATCGAACACGGTCACCTTGGCGGTGAACCGCTGGCGGACGCCCAGGTGCCTGGCCTGCCAGGTGGCGCTTGTCCTAATTTGCCGGCGAGGCGTGCCAAAGAAACATCTCAAATCCGTCCGTCGCCGGTTGATGACCGTACGTGGCCAGAGTCCGTCCATCTGGCGAGAAGCAGGCCCGGTAAACACCCCCCGTGTGGCCCTCGAGGGTCGCAAACTCCATGCCTGAGCCGACCTCCCAGAGACGCACCAGCGAATTCTCGTACGCCGCGGCGAGGGTCCGTCCGTCCGGTGAGAAGGCGAGCCATCTGAGGTGACCACTCACGGTCGGAAGCCGGCCCCGCCGATTCAGGTCGGGGACGCTCCAGAGAATGATCGAGCCGTCCCAGTTCCCCGTGGCCAGCGTCGCGCCGTCGGGAGCGAACGCCTCGAAGTCGATCGGGGAGCGGTGGCCAATCTGCTTGGCTCTCCGTGGTTTTCCGGTGGCGACCTCGTAGAGGACCGGTTCGCTATTTCCGGATCCGTTAGCTGAGAGAAAATTCCCGGCTGGAGTGAAGAGGAATGTGCCGCCGCCTGCGATTGACGTCCGAACAACCCCTTCGGAGGACCTGAGGAGAACGCTGTGGCCGTCCGACCAAGCAATCCGTTCTCCCTTGGGGGCGATGGCGAGTAAGTGCGCCTCCCCATCGTCGCGCGTTAGTTCGTCAAGGCGACGATGATTCCGCAGGTCCCAAAGCGTTCCCAGTGCGCGCGTGTCCACGGTCACCAAGAAGGCCGCATCCGTTGAAAGCTCAGCACGGATGATCGGCCCAGCCTTTTCGAATTGCTCGGTTCCGATGAGATGGCCTTCGAGGGTTTCAAACTTCCAGAGGCTTCCCTTATCACTGACCGCCGTGACGGCCTTGCCGTCGTCGAGAAAGCGATGGAGGGTGTGTGACCTGCGGCGACGTCGATCAGCACATAGGCACGGTCGCGCGTGAGGTCCCAGAGCTTGACGGTGCTGTCCTTGCTGACGGTCGCGAGCGTCCGCCCGTCGGGAGAAAAGGAGACGCACCAGAGTCGCCCCTGGCCGGAGGCGATCGTGTCCATCGAGCTCGAGCGAGTATCCCAGAGGTGGATGATGCCGTGAACGTCAGCCGAGGCGAGGGTTCGGTCGTCGGGAGCGAAGGCCACCGACTAGGCGCCGCCCGTGACGGCCGTTGAACGTCGCCTCGAGCCGCCAGTCCCGCGTCATCCCAAAGCTTGACGCAGTCCCGCTATTCCCGTCGCGGCCAGGTGTTTGCCGTCGTGGGAGAACGCGACGCAATTCACCTCGCCGACACGTTCTCTTCGGGTCGAGCCAGCTCACGATGGTCGGCCATGCTCCAGACGATCGCCTACTTACCGGCCAGCACCAGCTTCGCGCCATCGGGTGCGATCGCCAGGGACTGGATGTTGCCATTGTTATCGATAACATTCGCAGCACAGCCGCGACGGTGGCAACGTCCCAGATGAACGAGACCTGCCTGTGCGCGCGCAGCGGAAACCAGGCCTCGGCCGTCGGGCGTGAACTCGGCGGCCACCACCGTGTCGCGGTGATCCTACAAGCGTGGCAATGAGCTGGCCGGCTCGCGGCATCCCAGAGCCTGACAGTCTGGTCATCGCTCGCGGTCGCCAGCAGGCGGCCGTCGGGCGAATACGAAACCCAGTTGATCTCATCGGTGTGACCGGCGAGTATCCGCCGCAGTTTCGCCGGACGTGGGATCCCAGATCCGAACCGTCCGATCCTGGCTGGCGGTGGCCAGCGATTTGCCGTCCGGAGAAAACGCAGATGAATAGACTTCGCCTTGATGGCCGATGAGAGCGGGTCGCCCGGCACCGTGCAGAGGCGGTGGAATAACGCCAGGCAAATTCTCGCAGGTCGCCGGTCCGCCGCGGTCGGAAGGTGTTGATCGAGCAACTTCAGGGCATCGCCGGGCCGGTTGTCGGCCCAGAGCTGACTGGCCTGCTTGACATCCCGGACATATTGCTGGCCACGAAGCGAACGCTCATTGATCCGTACTTCCCGATCCAATCGCGCGGCCGTCTTGCGGGCCTGGGTTCCCGTGATCAGGCCGGCGGCGGATGTGCCATCAGCAAGACGATCACGGCGGCCACCAAGGCGCTGGCGCGGGATGTCGGCGGCACAGCCGCCAGGCGCGCTCGGCATGGCCGACCGGCCGGGCCAGGATCGGTCGGCCCGCCAGCCAGCGCTCGAGGTCTTCGGCCACCGCCAGGGCCGAGGCGTAGCGGCGCTCGGGTTCCTTCTCCAGGCATTTCAGGCAGATCGTCTCGAGGTCGCGGTCGATCGATTGGCGGATGGTGCTCGGGGGCTCCGGTGCCTTCTCTCTGACTTGCTCCAGGGTTTCGAGCGGCGTCTCTCCGCGGAACGGCGGGCGGCCGGTGAGGATCGCGTAGAGGATCGCTCCCAGGCCGTGGATGTCGGCCGCGTTCGTCACCGTTGCCCTCGCGGCCCGTGGCTTGTTCGGGGGCCATGTACGAAGGGGTGCCGAGCACGGCGCCGGTCTGGGTGAGCTCGCTGTCGCCTTCGACCCGCCGGGCCAGCCCGAAGTCGGCCACCAGCGGTTGGCCCTGGTCGTCGATCAGGATGTTGGACGGTTTCAGGTCGCGGTGCAGGATGCCGCGCTCGTGGGCATGGTGGACGGCCCGGCAGATCGTCGCCATCAACCGGGCCGCCGCTCTGGGGTCGTCGCGATATTCCTTGAGCCGTTCCGCCAGGTTCCCGCCCTCGATGAGCTTCATGCTGAAGAAGCTGCAACCGCGTACTTCGCCGACCTCGTAGATCGGCACGATATGGGGATGGTCGAGGTGGGCGACCGCCTCGGCCTCGTTGCGAAACCGCCGCGCGTCGTCGGCGGTCGCCCGAGCACCGTCGCGGATCACTTTGAGGGCGACCAGGCGGTTCAGGCTGCGCTGCCGGCTCGCGATAAACGACGCCCATGCCGCCCCGCGCGATCTCGCCTTGCAGCTCGTAGTCGCCGAAGCGCAAGGTTTCGTTCGTCGCCACTGGAGGTCGAGCCCGCCACGCCGAAGAGCAATTCCGTCGGATCCAGGTCGGACGGATCGCCGCCGTTCCGGCCGTCTGAAACCACCGCGCGGAGCGGTACCGCCATGTGATGGACTTCATCTTGGACGGCGAAGAAGTCGGCGAGCTCGGCGGCGAGCTCGGGATGGCGGTCGAGCAAGGTTTGGCGGTCCGGAGGCGTCTCCGTTCTGCTCGGCGGCCTCGTAGTAGGCGGCGAGCACATCTTGGAGATTTCGATCGCGACTGCCGTCGGCCGTTGGGATCGTCCGTCATTGCGGATGGCTCATCTCACTGTGGTCTGTCCATGCGCTGGCGAAGTGCCTTGCCGCCACGATACAAAAGCCCGGTGACCGATGCGACGGTCTTGTTCATCTGCCGGGCGACTTCCGGCACGGTAAGGCCTCGAAGGTGGTGCAGCTCGATCGCGTTGCGCTGGTCGTCGGGCAAGCCGGCCAGCGCGGCGGCAAGCAGTCTTAGTTCTTCGGCTTTCGCGGCCTTTTGGCCCGGAGTGGATTCATCGTCGGGCCAGCCAGGCCTCTAGCCGGGCTGAGGACTCTTCGATGGCCTTTTCGAGGGATCGGGCTCGCTCCGCCTTGAGCCCGTAAAACCGGCGCGATGCCTGGGCCAGCGTGTTGGCCAGGATCGCCCGTAGCCAGGCCGCCATCTCGGCGTCGGTCCGGCCTCGGAACTGGCCGAGCTTTTCGTGCGCGATCAAAAGCGTTTGCTGGACGATATCCGACGGGTCGAGCCGGCTGCGTAATCGAGGATCGATTTGCAGCCGGGCCAACAGGGTGAGATAGTCCACGTATTGTTCCAGAGGGCGCGGCCCGTCGCCAGGGTTTTCGGCCATCTGGCCAATGCTCCCGTTCGTGATGTCTTGAATTGGCCATCAGCGTGAGCCAAGTATTATACATTGCGCGGCGTGAGTCGCGACATTGCAACTGCGGACGGATGGAAGGGTTTGATAATGAAATCAGGAATGCAGGAGAATTAGGTCCGGATTACATCAGTCGAGGGCTCCGGAACTGACATTTCGGCCACTGGCGTGAGAACGACTTCGAAGGACTGCGGACCTGGCGCGGTAATGTCAGCGGTTACTGGCTGGGATTGCGCCCGTCGCCGCGGTGCCCGCCTTTTTTCTCCAAGTTCAGAGACTGGCCGACGCATCGATCTCCGAATCTGTCATCGCGGGATCGCGGGAGAGTCGACCGGACAAGCCGCCAACGTCCTCAAGATTAGGCGGCAAGTCCACCTTATCGCGCTTTACCCGACGGGGCGGGACGGGAGGACGGATCTTTCTTGCCCGCGTTGGCGTCGATTGTGCAGCGGCGGTATTTCAAACACGAAGTATCCTCTGAGTTGCGACGTGCGGTCCTTGCTGGGGAAAAGTGAATCCACCGTCGTCGCGGAGGTCAGGGCCGACGCTGTAGAGAAGCCGACCCCCTACAGTCAGATCGTGTACTCTCTCGATGCTGGGCGTGAGAGCATAGCGAACAGAAGTGACCGCGCGGCGATCTGTTGGGGCAAGATAGCGGAACGGCCGGCCGGAGTACGGGTCGTTGGGAAGGTTGGGCAGTTCCTCGGGCACCAAGGCGTCGAGACTCTTGGGAAACTCGCCGCCATGTTTGAGCTGCCAGGCCCGGAGAGCAAGTACCTGCACCAGCGCCCGCCGCGCGACCTCATTGTGATCGGCGACGCTAACGTACTCCGCGGGATTCCGTATGAGTATGAGCATCATCGCGTTCCGCGAGGTCCTCTCGGCTTGCTCGATCTCCGGATCGCGCCGCGGGACCGCTGCCATGGTTCGCGCAGGGCGTCTTGAATCGCCGCATAGGAAATCAGGCGATTGACCCGCCGGGCTCGCACAACCTCCCAAGGCATCGTGGCCAGATCAAAGCCGGCAGCCTCGAGAACTCGTGGCTTAACATAATCATTTGTCAATTTTAACGCCAAGTCGCGAAGCCTGCTCGCGGGGAGATTGAGCGCGTTCTCGACAAGGTTCGCTCCGGCTCGCACAATCTCGGCAGCGGACGGTGCTTTCGGCAGGTCGCGGTAGGCCGCCAGCGCCGTGTGGAGGCGCTCTGGCGTCTGTCCACGAGCAACGGCCCACTCCAGGGCCCGGCCCAGTGCAATCCGTTCCACGGATATGGTATTGATCGTTACCCCTGCTCCGTCGAGCTGGTGCGCCATGCCGAACAGCGCCATGATGTCGTCCCAGGCGCCGGCGAGGTCGCCATGGCTTTGACGTTCGGTTGCATTAAGGGCCAGGAGGTAGGCGAGCTGGGTTAGCGGTGGGAGGTCGGGGTGATCGAATTCCGTCAGCTTTTCAGGCGGCAGAAACTCGTCGCCCGTCGTATCACGGACCTCGAAGGGATCGAGTACCGTCAGCATTTCAAGCGGCAGAAACCGGCAGAGAGGCCGCGCCGTTGCGCGACGGAGCAGGTCGAGTATTCCCCGGTTTCGGTCGAGGAACTCCGGTGAATCCTTGAAAGGGCCAACGAGCCGGCGTCCCGCTTCGCGATAAAGCTCGGCCGCGTTTTGATCGGCGGGAAGCGGGACTGATGCCGCCTCGATCCAGGCCGCCGGTGGGGCAATCGGACCGACGTCACGAATGCTCCATGCGCGATAACCCGCGTACCAGCTCACCAGAATACTGCACATGCCTGTGACGAGCAGACCAAGGCGCACCCATCGCCCAGGGGCTGGCCGCTCCAGCAGCCAGTCGCCGCTCCATGCCCACGAAACCGCCAGAAGCCCGACCGAAATGGCCCACAGGCCCTGGACCGGGAGCATGTTGGTCTGTACCAGCCCGAAAAAGACGACAATTGTCAGAATCAGCCCGATCACCAGAGCAATAACAACTGCTGTGATGCCACGGCGGATCGCCATCCCACAGACTTGTGCGATGCTGAAGAACGGCGACAACACTAAAGCGCCGACCGCAAAAACCTGGATAAGTCTGGCAAGGTAGACGCTCAAGGTGATCTTAGCTGTGCGAGGCAGTTGCCCCCAGATCACCGCCAGGTCCATCAGGCCCAGAGTTCCCCCGATTACTGCCAGCCCCGCGCCCCAGACGGCCAGCTTGACCAGCCAAACGAATCCCGGCTGCGCTCCATGGTGAGCAAGGAACCGCAGGGTGCGTCCTCGATTCTCGAGCCCGAATACGTTAGCCCCTGCTACCAAGGCGATGCCGATGCTTGTCAAAAAGGTCCCTCCACCGGTCCCCACGTAGCCCCCAGAGCTGTCGCCGTTGCTCAGGAACAAGAGAACGGGAATGGCCAGCCCGATCGCCGCGAGTAAACACCACGTCATCCGACCTTCCTTCATCGTCTGCCATGCCATGGCTCGCGCCTCGACGGCCCACGAACGACGAGGCGATCGGTTTCTCGCCTGTGTCCCAGAGGTTTCGAACAGCGAGCTTGGTATGGGTGCCAGCACCGTAGCGACCGGCGACGAAATCGGGAGTTGCGACCGCCTGGGACTTGGTGAGTCAGTGGGGCTCATCACGACGGGCGATCGGAACTCGAGTTGAAACCGTCTCCAGCGCATTGCCGGGGCAAAAATCTCGATCGATGCGATCAGAGTCGTAAGGAAGACAAGAACTTGCCAAAACAGGAAGTTGGGCAGATCAAGGAAGGCATTATCCAGCCAGCCCAGGAGGAAGCTCAGGCTCACTCCCGTGCAGCAGATCGCCATCACCGCGGCGGTCAGCGCGTTGTTCAGGACCGCCGACCAGAACAGCCCCCACCCCAATGCCAGCAGCACTAACATGCCGAAGTTAAGGGCCTCGATTAACGAGACAGAGGCTCTGCGGTTTCCACCGATCGGTGCTCACGGCGGCCATGGCCAAGAGAAGTAGAGTCAGCTCAGAGTCGTCACGAGCGAGAAAGAGACCTTGCTTATCCAGACGACCCGCCGATCGACGGGCAGGATATCGAGCAGCCGAAGCGTACCTGTCTCACGCTCGCCGGCAAACGCCGCAGCCCCTGTTGCAAAAGCATAGAGGCTTGCACAGAGCAAGGCTGAGATACCGAGCCAACCTTGCCGCGCGTCGTGACCTGCATAGTGCAGCAACAGCCCCTGCACACCGGCAGCGGCCAGTGCCAGGAAGACCCAGATCGGCCAGAACTGGCGTGCGTCTTTCCACCACAATCTCGCGTACATGGGCGATTAGCTCCCGAGGTTTGTGCCACGTGAATGGCCAACGACTTCAATTTCCTCAAGCGTCAGGTTGGAAAGCCTGACCTACGTGATGGCCAGCGGCCCAGCTCTGCAAATGTCAGGCTGGAAAGCCTGACCTACGATACTCACGCCACGTGCACCGCCAGCGGTTCCAATGCCACAGGGCGGCGAGCCCGCATGTATCCGATGTAGATCTCTTCGAGGCTGGGCGTTTCGATCTCCAGGGCCTCGACTCCGGGTAAGGCCCGCACAACCTCACAGGCGGAGCGGTCGGCGGCGCGGACCAGCCACTGCGCCTGTCGCGGGGCGTCGGATGCATCGATCAGCTCCAGGGCGCGTCCCTCCGGCGGCGCGGCCGGGTGGTCGCGGCTGGCGAACGTCACCGAGAGCAGGAACGTCCGTGACTTGAGCTCGTCGAGCGGCTCGGCCAGGATCAGCTTGCCCTTGTGCAAGAGGGCCACGTGGCTGGCGACTCGCTCGACCTCGCTGATTTGGTGGCTGGAGAGCAGCACCGTCCGGCCCGCGCCGGCCAGGTCGACCATGCTTTCGAGAAAATCGCGCCTCACGAGGACGTCGAGCCCCGAGGTCGGCTCATCGAGGATCAGGAGAGACGGGATCGGACGCCAGCGCCAGCGACAGCGAAACCTTGGCCCGCATTCCTTTGGAGAGCGCCTTGATCTTCTTCGGTCGCCTGGCAGCTCAAAGGCACGCGTCAGCTCGGTGTAGCGGTACTGGTAGCCGGTGGTCGTGCCATGCGCATCCAGGTGGAACGCCGCGGCGAACCAGCCGATCTCGGCGACGGTCATCCAGTCGTAGAGCACCGGCGACTCGGGCACGTAGCCGGTCCGCCGGCGCACGTCGAGGCCCCGACTCGCCGGGTCGAGGCCCAGCACGTCGATCCGGCCGGCATCGGGCTTGATCAGGCCGAGCAACGTCTGGATCGTCGTCGTCTTGCCCGCCCCGTTCTCGCCGAGCAGGCCGAAGATCGAACCCTCGGGTACGGTGAGCGATAGTCCATCGACCGCTTTCTGGCTCCCGTAGCGCTTGGTCAGTCCCTCGATCTGGATCACCGCCCCGATTCGCGTTTGTGCCTCGATCATGCTGCGCCTCCCCTCAGCTCGTCATGGTTTTTGGCCCGTGCTTCCGCGATCGACCGCCCGGCCGGGCCATCTAGCGGGCGTCGCCATTGTCTTGACCGTTGCCCCGAGCCCACTCCTCACGGAGAATGGCCTCGATCTCGGTGGAGTCCATCCGGCTCTGCCGGGCCTCGCCGATGGCTTGCCGCAACCGCTGCCGCACCATCTCGCGTCGCGCCGCCCGGCAACGTTCCACCGCCCCCTCCGCCACCTGCAACCCCATCCCCCGCACCGATTCAAGCAGGCCCTCCGTCTGCAAGTCCCGGTACGCCCGCGCCACCGTGTTCGGGTTCACCACAAGCTGTTTCGATAGCTCCCGCACCGAAGGCACCAGGTCGCCCGGACGCAGCACGCCCCCAGCCACCGCGAACTTCACCCGGTCCGCAATCTGACCATAGATCGGTCGATCGTCGGCGGAATTCAGATCAAGCAAGATCATGGCTTCGTGGCTCCCTAGTGTATTAGATGACTAATACAGTATAGCTGTGTCCAAGAACGAGTCAATAGCTCTGCAACAGTTTTGTCCGGGAGCGGGGAGCCTCTCTCGACCCGAGCGTTGATGGCGGGCGCTTGTGCTCAGGTCGGATGTGGGCTACGGTCAGGATCGCGTTCCGGGTGATGGCGGGTTCTCGCGATGATCTGATCCCTCCTTCCTTCATTCCTCGTCTTCCAAACGGAGGTGCCTCGTGCTCTTCTCGAAGTCTTGGTTGATTGGCGGTTGCGCCCCCGGGGCTCGGCGTGCCCGGCTCGGCGTGGCGACCACCCTCTCGCGCTCTTGGTGGCGACGGCCGCGAGGGGACAGGCGCCGTCGTCCCCCTCTTCGCCGGAGCGAGCCGGTGCGTCGGCGAAGCCGAAGGGCCCTAGCGCCTCGGGCTCGAACGCCAACGACATCCGACGACTCAGCCAGCACTTCATCGAACGGGGCGGCGACCTGTCCCCGTGGATGTTCCTTCCCAAAGAGAACATCAAGGACCTGTCGACGGCGGAGCATCCCGGGATGCTCACGATCTGGCCGGGCGAGCGTGGGCAGGACATCAAGGGGATCCTCAAAGATCCCATTCGGATCGGTGATTATCCCCTGCCGTGGGAGTTTCATCTCGGGATGGTTCAAAACTTCATTGCCTGGAAAGGTCTGAGCGAAAAGCAGATCAACTACGCGATGGGCCTCAACGTGGCGGTGACGTTCTCCGATCCTTCCACCTGGCCCAAGGATCGAAGCCAATGGCCCCCCGACACGCACTCGATGCAACTGCTGATCGTCCATCTCGGCAACATCGGCGAGAACTACCGCCAGGGGGTTCCGCAGTTGAAGCGAACGCCGCTGAACATGCTGGACCCGTCCCCCGAGGTGTATCTGGTCTATGGCCGCGGGGACCTGTCGCCCGAGGCGCGGGGGAATTGGAACCTGGCGTACCCCTGGGTCGGCCCCGACACCGCCCCGTCCGGAAGCTGGTCGAAACACGCGGGGCCGGCCGATTTCGTCATCCGCTTCCGAGTTCAGGTGATGAGCCCGCGAAACCTGCTCGTGGGGGTCGGCTACGGCAACCATCCCGGCTGGAGATACCGCGTCCTCGACGTCTCGCGCTTTGGCCGGATCACCGGTATCTGGGAAATCGGCCCGATCTACTCCCTCGACCGCTGGATCCCCAACGTGCTCGCCAAAGAGCTGAACCTCGACCAGCCTCCCGCGTGGCTGGAAGGCCTCAAGCTGCGCAATTCTTTGCTCGAGAAGCCGGCGGCCGAAAACAAGACGCTGACCGAGATGGGCAAACTCGTCACGACGATTGACCCGCCCGACCCCAGCTTCCAATACTTCCTCGATTACGCCGTCTTTTACGGCAGCGGGCCCCAAAACCTGGAACACCTTTCCGAAGACTTCAACATCCCCGGCTTCCTCGCGGACCAGAAATATTTCATTGAGGGAAATGCCTTCTGCGAGACGCATTCCAACCCCGGCTACCTGACCGCGACGCTGTACGGCATGAACGGAAGCTGGGCCATGTGCCCCATCGTCGACGTCTACGGCGGCATCGACTTCGCCCAGCGCAAGCCCCCGTTCGAGATTGAGCTCGTCTATAAGTCCCCCGCCGACGCGCAGCCGTGGAACCTGTGGTGGAACGTCGGCGTCTACGATGAGAAGGGAAACTTCATTCCTGGCAGCCCGGAATCCAAAACGTCCCCGGCCAGGGCTGCCGCTTCTTCAACGCCTGGTCCAACGACCCATACAAGGTCGTGCGAAACCCGACGATCGAGCTCGAGTTCGATCCGCCGCTGCCCCAGTCGATCCTCACTCATAAGCCGCTTTACATGCTCATCCAGGTCCCCGATCAAACGCATTTGCACGTCGGCTTCAAGGTGGCCAAGGACGACCCGTGGACGTTTTCCAAGCCGTTCGACTCGACCAAGGCGTTCGGCAAAATCGCCAAGTTTGCCTACCCCGCGCTGGTCTCGTTCCAGGGGGGCTGGAACGGAAAAAAAGGCTGGGGCACTGGCAACTACCCGAGCTATCAAAAGTTTCTGATCGACTATCTATATTATCGGTATGGGCTTTCGCATAGAGTTCAAGGGACCGTCCACGGTGGAGGGCGGCTCACGCGGCCCATTGAGTCCCTATCGTGCCCGCGCTGCGCCGCCCTCGTGCCTCGCGACACACGCCGGCGGTATCCGTATAATTGACGGAGGGCACCGAATCATCAGAGCCTGGAGCGGTATTGACCGTACCGGCCTGTGTGGTCACCCGGCGATGAGGATACCGTGCGACATCGGGGTAAGTTGCTGAAGGGAGGGCGTCTCGTGAACGAGCAATGGCGATCGAGGATCACCATCGAGCCGGGCAAGCGTGGTGGAAGGCCATGCATTCGAGGCATGCGCATTACTGTTTATGACATTCTGTCCTATCTCGCGGCCGGGATGACCGTCACCGAGATCCTCGAAGATTTTCCCTACCTGACTCCAGAGGACATCCAGGCGGCGCTGGCCTTCGCCGCAGAGCGTGAACGCAGCATGTTGGTGTCGGTTGTATGAAGCTGCTCTTTGACCAGAATCTCTCGCCCAGATTGGTGACCCGCTTGGCCGATCTGTTCGCCGACTCCAGCCATGTTCAGACCGAGGGGCTGGATTGCGCGAGCGATGATCAAGTTTGGGAACATGCAACACTGGCATTGAGCTAGCAGGTTCGAGCCAACCCTCGATTTCTGTGTGGTAAGCGTCGGGCAGCACATCATCGAGGCAGGCGACAAGAAGTCGAACAACGGTTCGCACAGATGACAGATAAACTTCGCGAGAACACCACCATGGTTCCGGACCTGATTGTCTCGACAGAATGGCTGGCTGAGCACTTAAACGACCCGGATCTGCGCGTCGTCGACATGCGGGGTTCGGTCGTGACGCGCCAGCTCGCTCCCGGAGTGGAGCAAGCCGATTACCGCGGAGCGCACGATGAATACCTGGCCGGCCATATCCCGGCGCGGTGTACATCGACTGGACGACCGATATCATCGACCCCAACGATCCCGTTCCGGTCCAGATCGCGCAAGCGGCTCGATTCGCCGCGGCGATGGCGGAACGGGGCATCGGCGATGAGACGCTCGTGGTCGCGGTCGATCATAACGGCGGCCAATTCGCGACCCGCTTGTGGTGGGCCCTGAGCTATTACGGTCACGACAAGATTCGTGTGCTCGACGGCGGATGGGACAAGTGGGTCAGGAAGGGCGGCCGGTCGAGGCGGGAGAAGTGAAGGTCGCCCGCACGGTCTTCACGCCCAGGCCCCGGCTTGAGTTGAGAGTGACGGCCGAACAACTGGCCGGGCGCTGGACCATCCCGACCTCGACTGGCAGCTCGTCGACGCCCGCGACGCCGGTCAATATACGGGGAGCAAGCGCCGGGGGACGGGGCGGGCATATCCCCGGGGCGTTGCACGGTTCGCGCTGTTCTTCTCGCCCCACAAGTCTCTCCAATGGATTAGCAACCAAGAACCGGGTGGTCCCAG
>CAWHKI010000108.1:0-7410 GCA_963829765.1 uncultured Isosphaeraceae bacterium
AAGCTGGTGCCGCCAGTAGCAAGACCACCGCCGCAGCAGGGCCACCAGTACTGGTAAAGCGTGCCGTTACCTTGCTGGTCGGTGGCCACGCCGCTGGCGTCACCGCCGGGGCCATTCCAGACAATATCACCGTCTTCAATGATGTTCGGATCCGAGCTGGGCCCGCCATTGTCCTGGGCGCTGGCATAGAACAATGAGCCGGCGATCATGGCGGCCGCGGTGCTCGGCTGCGCCGCCCCATAGTAAAACTGAGTGATCTGAAGATTGCCGTTGCGGCTGTTGGCGGCCAGTTCATCCGAGGTCCCGACCTGGTACTCCGGTGCGCCATTGTCGTCCAGGAGAGTCCAGATCCCCTGGTCGTCACCGAAGATGATGCGCGGCAGCCCTGTCGTCGGGTCGACCATCGTGACCATCCGGTGGTAGTCGGTTCCGCCCGATGCCAACGGAATCCAGACAACCCCGGCGCCGTTGTTGGTGAATTGACCGTAATCGATAACATCAATTGTGGGGTTGGTCTCGAACGGATCTCCCGGATCGCGGATCAAGTTCAGGTATGCCTCGCCGGGGGTGTCCATGGTGAGGGAACCCAGGCTGGTCTTGACGTCGTTGAGGACGGGGATCGTGGCCGGCCCGGTCGAGTTGAGCGTCAGTTGCCCCGCGGTAAAGGAGCTGGTGGCAACGTCCGCATAGCTGGTGGCAACCAGTGAGTGTGCATCCCAGATGTCGGTCAGGTCGACCCGGATCAACGCGGTCTGGTTGAAATCCGCAGTTCCCCCCACGTAGATGACGCTGGGATCAATCGGGTCGACGGCGATGGCCTGATTGTAATTGGCCTGGGGGGCATACATTGACCCGATGACGCTATAGTTCGACTGGCTGACGTTGCCAGACGGGATGGCCGAGGTGGTTACCGGATTCTCGGTGGGCTCAGTGGGAATATTGACCTCTGTCCAGTTTTGGCCGAAGTCCTTGGTGACAAAAATCCCGTAGAGCGCGCCCGAGGGGTTGGCGACGAGCGCATAGAGCCAACCGGAATAGACGGCATCCTCGGCGACATTGCCGGTCGGATCGGGCACGGCGAGACTGATCCGCCCCTCGATGCCGTTGGGATTGGGTTCGTCACCGACGTTCGTGGGGTTGACATTGGCAGGTAGACCTGCCTTGGTATCGAAGTTGAAGATCAGGGGGTTGCCGATGTCGCCCAGCATTTGGCCCCAAACCTGGCCCTGGTTGGGGCTCATGAAGACGCCCTCACCGCGGATGGCGGCATAGACGACCTGGAGGTTTCCCTCGCCGTAGGTATTGGTGACGGGATTAAGCATCTCGCCGCTTTCCGGGTCCAGGATCACATCAGTCGCCTGGCCGGAGAGCATCAGTGTCCAGGTCTTACCTGTATCTTCGCTCCGCCAGATACCGCCGTTGGGGCCGCTCATGGCGGCGTAGATGATCACGCCGCCGTTAGCCGCGGGTGTGGGATCGACGACGACCGCATAAGAGGTGTTGCCAACGAACTCGCGATTGCGGCTGGCCGAGTTGATCGGTAGGAAGTTACCATTGGCATCGACATTGTCGGTGCTGTCCGCCAGGTTCCAGGTGGCCCCGCCGTCGGTCGAGATCAGGAAGCCGACGCCTGGCGTGCCTGTATCCCCCTCGCCGGTCGCGGCGACAACGATGGACTGGTTAGGGTTGTTATTAACGTCGAAGACGGCGATACCGCCGATGTTGACACCGGAGGTCGGGCCAAAATCAGTGAGCGGAATCCAGGTCGGGCCCGCGGCGCTCGTGGTGAGGAAGTCGGTCGTCTTCCAGATACCGCCGCTGGCACCGGCGGCATAGACCGTGTTGCCCGAGGGGTCAGAGGGGTCGATCGCCAAGCCAGTAACCCGGCCCGAGGGGTCGGTACTCGATCCACCGATGCTATTCGCCCCACCACCAATTGACGCCGGGCCGACAGCCGTCCATTCCTGGCTCGACAGGGAATCTTCCTGGCTGAGCGTGAAAATGTTGAAACTGGCCGTGTCTAGGTCCACACCCGGCTCGCCCATGCCCGAGGGCGGCAGTGGCTTTTGGAAAATCAGCGACCAGCCGTTGATAGTGCCGGTTATCCCAGTCGCGGTGTTCGTGATCGTCAGCACCCAGGTCCCTTGCACATTTTGACCACCGGCTGGCGCGAAGTAGGTCGCCAGAGACTCCTGAGGTTTGTATGTGCCCGAGAAAGGCGCGCCGGCGCTCTGGATCAGCGTGGCCGCATTGTCGTCGAAGATTGTGTTAGCGAAATTGGCGGTCCTGCTACCGCCCCCGACACCGTTGAACAACGTCATTGTGCCCAGCAGGTCTCCATCGGCATCGTAATGCGTGAGCGTCGCTGTCAGGTCGGGGTCATCGGCAAAGCTGATGTTAAGCTGAACTTGGATGACGCTCAGCCCGGCCGCGGTCTGGTCCCCTGAGATCACAAAACTGTCGGGCACAGTGATGGACGAAGATATGCCAGAGACACTGATGATTTGCGAGCTATTCGATGTCACGTCTGATGAGAGCGTGATGCTGGTCGAACTGTCGACGGCCTCGATCGTTGTTCCCAACGGGATACCGTCACCCGTCACCGGCTCCCCAGCCAAAAGCCCAGCCGTGCTGGCAATACCCGTGACGAGCGCCGATCCACTCGTGAGTGTGGCTGTGAAGCCAGAGGCGGTGAGCCTTTGTGGGCCGCTCGATGTCACTTCTGATGAGGAGAGCGTAACGCTGTTGGTCGAACTGTCGATGCCTTCGATCGTCGTTCCAAAGGGAATACCAATTCCGCTCACCGTTTGCCCGACCAACAGCCCCACCGTGCTGGCAAGGCCCGTGACAAGGTCTGATCCGATCGCCAGTGTGCCCGTGAAGGTCGTGGTGACGCCGGTGGTTGTGGCAATCGGCTGGGGCACGTTGGAGGCACTATACTGTTCGGTGGTCGTCGCGCTGGTCGTCGACCCCGTGCTCCCCAGCACGCCCCCCAGCATTGACCGCAGCACCGCCAGGCCCGCGTCCTGGGTCACATCAAGACCATCGCCATATTGATCTTCGATCGTCGGGCCCATTTGAATCGTGTAGGTGCCGCTGAGCTGCTGAAGCGGGAAGCCGACCGTGAACTGGCTGGCCAGTAGGACGCCGCCGACCGTCGTCTCGGTCGAGGGGACCGGCGCGACCGTGATCACCGGCGTCACGTTGAGCGACCAGTTGTCGAGCATGCCCGTCGCACTGGTCGACGAGTTGATGAGCTCAAGCGTCCAAACACCCGGGGACCAGACGCTTGGAGCTAGAGGGTTCGGCATATCGACCGTCTGCCCATTAAAAGCCGACAGCGAATTTTGCGGCTTATACGTCCCCGTAAAGGGGGCTGTACCCGTGGTGATTGAACTATTTGCCGAATCGTCAAGAACGGTGTTCATGAAGCTCGAGCCAGTGCCGCCGACGCCCGAGAACAAGGTGACCTGAGTTCCGTTCGGCGAGATCAGGACCGCGGTCAGGTCCGAATCCGGCGAAAACGCCGCAGTGAGGTCGACACTGAGATCGGCGATCGTGAACGTGCCGTTGTAGCTTGGAATGGTTACTGTCGACGCGACCATGCCGGGGCTGGTCGCGCTCGTGGCGGCGGGGATGATCTGGCCCGTGCTGCTGGTCGACGGAAAATACTGCGGGCCTGAGAGCGAGCCGGTCGGGCCCATGATCTGGTCCACCTCGCTCGGCGTAAACGTGCTCACCTGCATGGGCCGATCGAACGTCACGCTGAGCGCATTCGCCGTCCCATCCGTGATCAAACTGCTGCTGTCAATGGCGACGAGCTCCTCAAAGCCGCTGGCCGACACGGAGGCCGAGAGCATCACAACGCCGGTCGCTGGATCAACAGACAAGATCGTCGTGCCCGTTAGAATGCCGGCGCCTGTAACCGTTTGCCCAACGACCAAGCCCGCCGCGGGTTCGCCAGCCGCACCTGCCGCACTCAGGACGCCGGTGATCGTCGACGAATTCTTTGTCAGCGTACCGGTAAAGGTAATGCCCGGGTCTGAGCCCAAAACTTGTGGGCCAGGCACAATGAGTGGCAGCGTATTTGAGTTGATCGTAATCGTCGGACTTCCACCACTGAGCACGGCGAGCTCGTTGGTCAGCTCAGGAGTAGGCACCATATAGGTATCACCGAGCGTCGCGACGCTCGGCGAAGTCAGGATGCTGAGCAATGACGGCGTCTGGGGTTCATACGTGCCGTCGGCGTTCTGGTCGTCGGGGTCGTACATGCGCAGACACTGTCAAGCTTTCAGAGCCGCTCACCATTGCCGATGCCGACAGCCTGATGCCCGACGCAAGAAAGCCGTCGGAGCCGCTGATCGTCGCCGGCGCGGACAAGATGATGGACGTCAAGCCATTGATGGAGCTGATCGTCGTGCCCGATGGAATGCCGACACCGATAACCTCCTCGCCGGCGACCAGCCCGGTCGTCGTGGTGATACTCGTCACCGTCGTCGATCCGTCCGTCAGCGTGCCGACGAAGGGCAGGGTCAAAACGCTACTGATCGTCGTCCCAGCCGGGATGCCGGTACCGCTCACAGATTCCCCGGCAACCAGCCCCGCCGTATTGTTGAGGCCGACCACCGCTGACCCAGACTTCAATATGCCGGTCACGGTGACGTAGCTCTCGACCGGCGAGTTAATGGCGATACCCGTCACGAGGTTGTCAGGAGCAATCAGATAGCTGTAGGTGCCGACGTAGTTGTATGTTGTTGAACTGTCGCCGGGCGGCGTGGGATCGAAGGTGATCGTGAACTCGCTGGCCAAGCCGTCAGAAAGGCCGACGGGGCTGATATCCGTCACTTCAAGCGGAACAAACGAAGACGTGTCGGTGGTCCCGAGGAAGAAAACCTCGACATTCGGGTACAGGCCAAGCACGCTGGAGTCAAACGACGACGCGGTGATCGGCCGGTCGAACGTCACGGTAAAACTCACGGACTGGCTTTCGGCCTCGGCGAGCGTGATCGGCCCCATTGTGCTATTGATAATCCGCGGTCCCGCCGCAATCACCATGGGCGCATACCAGATATTCAGCGGAAAACCGGTGATGACACCGGAAGCATCATAGCTCTGATCGAAGTTGCCCGCCCAAACGGGGTAGACCTGACCATCAAAGACGGCCAAGCCCATCTGGTCGCCGTAACCAAACGTTTTGTCGGTCTCGGGGTTTCCCGCCGATTCGTTATCGGCCGCCGGGCCCAGGGCATCTACCTGGTCGGTGATGGCGTCGATCGCGGTCTGGGGAGGATTGGTGTAGGTCTGCGGGCTAAAGGTATTGCCGCCGTCGATGCTGGTGGTGATATATGTGGCGACGAGGGCGTTCCCTGGGTCATTACGGGCATCGCGCCAGGTGATCACCAGCGTGCCGGTCGCCTGGTCAACCGCAATGGCTGGTTGGAACTGTGTCCGGCCGGTAACGTACGCGGGATACTCTCCGCCGGCACTTGATCCCGAGGAGCCGTCGGTGTATGCATCGTCGTCGTTGACGGGATTCACGCCCGACGCCGTGGTCTGCCAGCTCAGGCCGCCATTTGTAGAGTATGCCAGGTAGATGTCAGTATTGGACGTCGGATTGGTGACCCCCAGAACTGAGTCGTCATCGTAGCCGACAAACGCGGCGTAGATTCGACCCTGGTAGGGGCTCTGCGACCCCAGCGTGTTGTCGATGGCCAAGACGAGGCCCGGGCCAACCCCATTGGGCGTGGACGGGACGGCGAGGGGGAAGTTATTGCCAATCGCCCCCCTGACGAGAGTCGTGGCGATCTCGCTTGGCGTGCCTTTGGTCAACCCGCTCGTGAACTGAAGTTGGAATTCTTCGATTCGGCCGGTTGGAGTCGCCGTGCTGTAATTGGTTACGATTAATTCCCAGGTGCCGTTGAGCTTAATTCCCGCGCCGGCGATCAGCGACGCCAGCGAGCCGAACTCGGGTTGGAAGTGGCCCACCCATGAACCATTAGCGGTGTTTCCACCATTCGCAGGGGCGCCGCGCCATTGTTATCGAAGATGTTGCGAGTGGCGTTGTCGTCGAACGTCGTACCCATAAGCACGCCCGGGTTGGTGCTGCTACGCCGAACACCCCGATGCCGGTCCCACCGGGGAGGCCACGAGTGGTGATGGCCGTGCCACCCACTGTACCGAGTTCGCTTTCGACCAGCGTAATGCTGCCTAGCCCGTTTGGAGCGACCAACGTCAGAGTGAGGTTGTTCACGCCCGCCAAATCGACCAGCCCGACGTTAACGACAAGGTTGTTGATATTCGTGTTGCTGAGATTGACCCCTACCGAAGCCGTCGCCACTCCCGCCGACGGAGGTGAAACGATCGCAGCAATCGGCTGAAGTACGCTAATCGTGCCCTGGCCATCGTTGTTGGTCACGACAATGTCATCCCAGGATCCGCCGGAGAGATCGGCCACGGCAATCGCCGTCGGGTTTGTTTGCAGGGTGTCGAAATCCCTGGTGAGCGTAAACAAAAGCTGCGGGCTGACCCCATGATTCTGGAAGACGGCGACCCAGCCTTCCTGGGAGCCAGTGGCCGCGTACGCCACCGCGATGTCTTGGTACCCGGTGTAGTTACCACCGGTGCTCAACATGCCCGTCGCCACGCCGACGGGCGTACCGGCAACGGCGCCGACCAGCTGAGCAGCACCTAAGGTGACTGCGGCAATTCATCGGCACTGTCGCTGCTGGTGGTGGCCTACGGTCCGCCACATGGGCCAGATCTGGCGACACTGGCAGCCCCGCGGCACTGTGGGGCATACCCAGTGCTTTGTTCCCAAACCACACACACACACAGCTGCCAACTCCTCATGTGCCAACTGAATGCCCAAGGCAAATGTCACCAGGGGGTCGGTCGGTGGCCGCGGGGCCTGGGGCACGTTGGCATGCCATTGGAAGCCCACGTCCTCACTGGGCAAATCAGCTGCATGGTCATCAGGATGATGGTGCCTGTGGGGCTGTGTGCTGGCGGCCGGGCCCCAACAGCCAGGGGGGGGGGGGGGGCATTGAGCCATCACTCTGGGCCGCCTTCGGCTTGCACGTAGACTGATGGGCATTGCTCACCCCACCAGCAGACCCGGCAGCAGCCAGTGTTCGCCCCCAGGGCCTTTGAAGCCACGGAGTTCCCTGTCCCGCCGGCTCGGTGCCCACCGCCTGGGGCACGGGGGAAATAGTCCAAATTTGTTTTCGTTAACAGCCACCTGGACGCGACAACATGGCCACCACCAGGTCAACGCCCCAACACGGTGAGTCGGCCAACGAGTCGGCTGACCCGGCGCTACCAGCTGGAAGAAACGGAAGGCTTCAGCAGGCCACGTAGCAGTGGTCCGCGCGGCCGGGGGCGCGTTTCAGGAGCTGGAGCCCTCAATAGCCG
>CAWHKI010000109.1:0-8953 GCA_963829765.1 uncultured Isosphaeraceae bacterium
CGTCATTAGCCCGGACCGTTCTGAGACGAGAAAAGCGGCGAATTCCGCTACTTCGGCAGGCTTCACGAGTCTGCCGAACGGCTGCTCCTCCTCGGCCCTTCGTAGCCAGTCGTCACCGGCACCGTGGAACTTCTTCTGGACCGCATGTTCGCCCGGGGAGCCTATCCATCCCAGGTTGTCCGCCTGGATGAACTCGGTGCGGCAGCCGCGATCGCTGAACTCGCGAGCGAGCCTTTCGCCGTTTTCGGCACTTCGTCCGCAGATCACCAATCCCCCGATCAGGGCCTCGTCCACCAGCCGGCGCACGGCAACTCTAGCGCTACCGGAGGATGTTCATCGACTTCTGAGAATGCAGGCCGCCAAGCAGGACACCAGTTTGGCGGCATTGGCGCGGATCGCTGTGGAGCAGTACCTTGCCCGCCGAACAGAGGAATGATCCATAGCATCCGTCTTCAAATTCCCTCGACCAACTTTGCTACCAGCTACCTTAAACGCTACTTCCGAATTCGTCGATTGCCGTAAGTCCAATACCGGGGACGGGACTCGAACCCATGACCTGCGGATTATGAGACCGCCGCTCTAACCAGCTGAGCTACCCCGGCTTACGCAACAGGGGGAGATGCGCACGGCACCACAAGCTCGCGCGTGTCGAGTCTTTGAGGTTACCAGATGCCTCTGTTTCCTTCAAGCCGCAGCCTAGGTGCACTGCAACCTCTCTTCTCATCGGCTAGGTCAACCCGTTACCTTTGAGGTGAGATGAGTAACGAGAATTCAACGAAATTGAGCGAGATCTTATGCCGGCCCAATACATCTTCACAATCGAAAACCTGTCGAAAGCGTACGGTAAGAAAGAGGTCCTAAAAAACATCTGGTTATCTTTCTATCCTGGTGCAAAGATCGGCGTGATCGGTGGCAACGGTTCGGGTAAGAGCACGTTGTTGCGAATCATGGCGGGCACGGAGACCGACTACATCGGGACCGCGCGGCCCGCGTCGGGGACCTCGATCGGCTACCTTTCCCAGGAACCGGTTCTCGACGCCACTCGCGACGTGCGCGGAAATGTCGAGCTCGCCGTCGCGCCGACCCGCGCCCAATTGGCTCGCTTTGACGAGATCAACAGCCGACTCGCCGAAGGCCCCGATGCCGACCTTATGGACGCCTTGCTCGAAGAGCAGGCCAAGGTTCAAGACGCGATCGAGACGGCCGAGGGATGGGACCTCGACCGTCGCATCGAGATCGCGATGGACGCCATGCGGCTGCCACCAGGCGATGCCGCGGTCAGCACGCTCTCAGGCGGCGAGCGCCGACGCGTCGCCCTGTGCAAGATCCTGCTCGAGCGTCCCGACCTGCTGCTCTTGGACGAACCGACCAACCACCTCGACGCGGAAAGCGTCGCCTGGCTCGAGCGCCACTTGCTGGAATACCCGGGCACGGTGGTTTTGGTCACTCACGACCGATACTTCCTCGACAATGTCGCCAAATGGATTCTTGAGCTTGACCGGGGCCAGGGCATTCCCTGGGAGGGCAACTATTCCTCGTGGCTCGAGCAGAAGCAGGCCCGGCTGGCCCTCGAGGAAAAGCAAGAGAGCAGCCGGCGCAAGCAGCTTGCCCGCGAGCTCGAATGGGTCCGGATGTCGCCCCGCGCGGGTGGCCAAAAGTCGGGCTCGCCTCCAGCGTTACGAACAGCTTGCCAGCCAGGACGCGGAACGGCGAGACGAGGCCATCGTCCTCCAGATTCCGCCCGGCCCGCACCTGGGAACGCTTGTCGTCGAGGCTGAAAACCTCTCCAAGGCGTACGGTGAAAACCTACTGTTCGAAGGAATGAGTTTTCGGCTGCCGCCAGGAGGTATCGTGGGCGTCATCGGGCCCAACGGCGCAGGCAAGACGACGCTTTTCCGGATGATCGTTGGCCAAGAAACGCCGGACAGCGGGACACTGCGCATCGGTGACTCGGTGGTCCATTCTTATGTCGATCAGAACCGTGACGCGCTGACCGCCGACAACACGGTCTTCCAGGAGATCACTGGCGGCTACGACCCCATCGTGCTGGGCAAACGCAAGGTACCCGCCCGGGCTTACGTCGCCCAGTTCAACTTCAAGGGCCCAGACCAGGAAAAGAAAGTCGGGCTGCTCTCGGGGGGCGAACGCAACCGCGTCCACTTGGCCAAGCTCTTGAAGAGCGGTGGCAACCTGCTGCTTCTGGACGAGCCGACGAATGACCTCGACGTCGAAATGCTCCGGGCACTTGAGGAGGCCCTCCTCGACTTCGGCGGCTGCGCCGTCGTGATCAGCCACGACCGCTGGTTTTTGGACCGGATCGCGACGCACATCCTGGCGTTCGAGGGCGATAGCCGCGTCACCTGGTGCGACGGCAACTACCAGACTTACGAAGCCCAGCGGAAAGAGCGCTTGGGCATGGATGCCGACCAGCCCCACCGGATCCGTTACAAATCTCTCCGGCGGTGATGACGGCCCGCGAATCGCAAGTTGACGTAGAACAGCAACGGTTGGTCATGCCCGACCGCGTGCGCTGTTACAATACATCGGCAGCGGCTGAGACGGCCGAGCAATGGTCAATTCTTACGGATACTCGAGCGGCCATGGGCGACCCCGCATCCGAACAGCAAGCAGTCGGCACGCTGAATGCCTATCTCAACCGGGTTCTCCCCAACTACATCGACGAGCTCAACGAATCGACGAACAAGCGTCTGGCGTTCTTCGCCTTTCTTTTCGGTGGAATCAGCGGTCTCGCGATCAAGGACGGTCTCGCGCCGGAACAGGCTCACGCCGTGGCGATTTCGCTCTTCTGTCAGGGCCTCGAGCTAACGCCGATGGATAGCATCCGAATGGCCGGCCACGCCATTGATGCGGCGGCCGGCGACTCGCCCTGGGCGTACGCCGTGCACGAGGGGCTCGACGAATTCTTCGCCTGGCAGGCCGATCCTGAGTCGTTCTCGGTAACGCGACTACGCTCGGTGCTCGATCGCGTGCCCGGTAATGAGGCGTAGAGTTGAAGCCGTGACCTCGGCTGGGCCCACGAGCTGGTCGTGCAGGAATCAGAGCACCGATCGTGTGTGCTCAGCAGCGTTTTGATTTGGAGGGTTCAAGTCTCTCGGCCGCCCGGATGAGGGGCGGCGTATCCAAAGGCGGGGGTAACGCCTCGTCGGCTGGCGAACGTGACCATGGCGAACTCTGAACGGGCACGAAGGATAATCGTGCGGCGAGCGGTCAGTCTGGGCCGGATTCAGGCAACTCCGAGGTTGGGACAAAATCGCCCCAGGACCGGAGAATACCGACCGGGCCGTCGAACCGCCAGTTGCCATTCTCAAAGATAAACTGATAGACGGGGCCAATGCGATTCGTCGGGCAGATCCAGACATTCGGGCCTTCCCGCCACGCCTTGAAATTCTTGTTGATGTTGCGCGGAACACCGACGAGCCCACCTTCGGGGGCGACGGCTAGCGGATGCGCCTGAAGATAGCGGGCCGTGCACAGCACTTGCGCTCGGGTCAGCCTCTCGGCGTCCGTGAGGTCGGGCTGGTTGGCGATCGTGAATAGCTCAGAGAGGGCCCGCGTTGCCCCTCGCACCGGCCGCGTCGAGACGACCTCGAACGCCAGGCCGCCGATGATAATCGTACTGATCGCGGAGGCGAGAGCAAAGGAACGCGTTCGTGTCATTGTAAATTCACTTCTTGATCCTCTTTTTGAGGTCATCGCGGAGGCGGTCGACGACAGAGTCTGCCTTGGCTTCGGTGAGAATTTGCTGGATCACCGTCTTGATGCCGCGTGGGCCCCACTGGCAGCCCTGGCTGAGGTATGTTTTGGCTCCCTGCCCCAAGATATACGAAGTTGAAGCGGCGGTGGCGGCCTGGGCCAGGCCGAATGTGGCATAGCCCAATGCCGTTAGTGGCGCGGCCAGGCCTCCTGTCAGAACGGTCACACCGGCGAGTGACGACTTGATGCCGCTGGCGACAAGCCGGCCGACGATGCCGACGGCGCCGATGCGCCCAATGCCAGCATCATGTCGCGGACGAGGCTCGCGGCCGTGCGCCGTGTGAGAGGAATGCCGTACACGTTGGAAAGAGCCACGATCATCCCCACGTCGACAGCGAGACCTCCCGCGATATCGACGACGGGGATCGGATTCAGGGCCACCGCGGCCCCGGTCGCTAAAGCGAAGTTCCAGATGAGCCGGTTCGCTGCCTGATCGCGGATGCGGATCTTGCGAGCCACGATGTCGGCGTGAAGGTCGCCCGCGATCAAGAGCGTGTTCAAGGCCACCAGCGCTTTGCCTTCGCGCTCGAGAACGTCCAAGATCCGGATCTTGAGCGGATCGATCAACGGCGCGGGCCGCTCCCACTGAACTTGAGTGCTGCCGTCGGGGAGCTGGATTTTGACCTTGTAGGCATCGGGCCGTGCCGCCGTCATCACGACGTCGTCGGGGCGGACGAGGTGCTTGACCCGCTCGTCCTTAATCTTGGCGTAGATCTGATCGCGGTCGACCTCCGGGTAACGGTCGATCTGGTTGAAGACCAGGATGATCGGCTTCTGGGCTTCCCGCAGCACGCTCAGGGCTTCGATCTCCGTGCGCTGCATGTCGCCTGAAACGATGAACAAGACGAGATCGGCATGACGGGCGACGTCGCGGGCGAGGGCCTCGCGTACCTCGCCGCCGACCTCGTCGATGCCGGGCGTATCGACCACGACAAGCTTGGCCCCTTCCAGTCCGGGCCGGCCGGTGCGTTCGTGCTGCCACCGCTGGGCAGCTCGGTTTACGGTCGTGCCGTGGGTCGCGCCCACCTGAAAGACATCCTGGCCCATCAACGCGTTGAGGACCGACGACTTGCCCCGGCTGACCATGCCGAACGCCGCGATCTCGATCGTCGTGTCGTCGAGTTTCTTGCCGAGTTCACGCAATTGGGCAAGCTCGCCCGAGAGGGCCGCTTCTTCCTCGGGGGTGAGCTTAAGGCTCGCCAAGGTCGCTTCGAGGCTTTCCTTGGCTCGCTCGACCGACGCGTCGTTTTCATCGACTTGTGTGTCAAGCTGGTCGAGCAGCCCTTTGAGCTCGTCGTCGGGCATGGGAAAAGCCTTTCATTGCCGCCAGGTTCGGATCGCTTGTTCGCACCACAGGGAGGTTCTCAGGAGATCGATATCGTTCTGTTGATACCCAACAAGCTGGATCGCGGCTGGCATGCCGTCGTTGGACAGGCCGATCGGCAAAGAGACGGTGGGCATGTCGGCGTAGCTCCACGGGGAGTTAAACGCCGGATCACCGGTTGTCGACGGCGGAGGCGCCATGCCGGCCGTGGCGGGCGTAATCAACGCGCGACACTTCTCTCGCTCAATAACCGAGCAGAGGAACCGCCTGGTTTGCTCCATCCCATCCTTGGCACGCAGATACTGCTGCGCGGACAGGGAACGACCCTCCTCGATCAGTTCGCGGATACGAGGCGGATAATCGTCGGGTGCCTCGGCCAACCAGTCAGAGTGGACTCGAGCCGCCTCCGCGGCCATCACGATCCTGTGCTGAATAAGGACCTGTTCGAAGTCGATCGGATCTTCCAGGGTGACGATTTCCGCCGCCTCGTGCGGCCAGGGCGTCAACAGCCGCATCGAATGCCAGTTTCATGGCCGGCTCGGCCCGACGCTCGAAAAAGCCCGTCAGTCGTCCCAGCCGGGGGGCGCCATCGAGCCGAGAGGTTTCGTTCAGAGATTTCCTCATGTTTGTCCCTATGATGGCCGTGAGCAAGAGTCGCAGATCGTCGACCGTGCGAGCGATCGGGCCCAGGCTGTCGATACTCGAGGCGAAGGGAAATACTCCGTCTCTTGCCGCATGGATTCGAGTCGGCTTCATCCCCGCGACCCCGCAAAACGAGGCCGGTCGCGTAATCGAGCCGCCCGTCTGCGTGCCGAGCGCCCCAAAGCACATGCCCGACGCGACCGCCGCGGCCGATCCGCTCGACGAGCCCCCGGGCGTCCGCTCCAGGTTCCATGGATTTCGGGTGATCGGCGGATCGATCCAGGCATACGAGGTCGTGACTGTCTTGCCCATGATGAGGGCCCCAGCCTCGCGGAGACTTGCCACGACCTTGGCGTCTGTGTCAGCAATTCTGGTGGCCCAGCGCTTCGAGCCGCACGCCGTCGGCAGACCGGCCACGTCGATGATGTCTTTGACGCCGATCGGAATCCCATGCAGCGGCCCGCGATCCTTGCCGTTTCTCAGCTCGTCATCCAATCCGCGGGCCTGGTCGAGCGCACCGTCGCGGTCGAGCACGACCCAGGCGTGAACCCTCGGTTCCCACTCGTCAACCCGCGCCAGGCAGCCCTTGAGGATCTCGACGCACGAGGTGCGACCCTGGCGCAGAACGCGACCGATTCCGGCGATTGTCTGCTCGGGCTCGGGGAATAGGCGGGGGTAGCGGCCAATTTCACTCATGGGGCGTGTCCTCGCGGGGGACCTTTTTGCTAGATCAATTGATACAAGATCGTTCACTTCCGGGTCGCGGGCTGTTCAGTCGCTTTCGCGTTTCCATGTAACAACCGGCTCGAGACCCTCTGGATGGCCTGCTTGGCGAATTCCTGCAGGAACTCGGCGCGGCTGGTAAGGTCAAACTGGCGGATCAGGGCAGCCTGCATGCCGCCGTCGCCCCAGGTTTGCCCGGCCCGAAAGTACTCGGCGAAGGCCTCACCCGAGACGTGCGTCAGATAAGCCATCGAGACGGCCTGCACTCCGCCCGCGGCGGCGTATCCCACGAGCGTCGACTTGAAGATGCCCGCGATCAGCGACGTCGCCGTCTCTACCAGGCCAAGCTTCAAGAGCATCTGGATCATTTGGCCGCCGATCATCCGGACGTGGGACGTCGCGATCTGCACGCCATACACGCCGGCGAGCTCGGAGATCATTTGGAACTGGACGGCCCCATTGGCTACCAGCTCGAGGGCCGGAAACGGATTGGCAAAGACAGTGCCAGCCGTGATCCACTGAAACTTTTCGATCACGTCCTTGGCCCGTTCGTCGCGTTCCTTGGCGAGTTGATCCTGCGCCTTGCGACTCAGCAAATGAGCCCGCAGCAAGAGATTGCCGGCGCGAAGGGTATCGCCCTCGCGCTTGATGATCTGGCCGATCCGATCGCGGAGCGCGGCGAGGTCTGGCGGCTGTTGCTCGAGAACGGTTTCGGTGGAACCGTCCGCCCGCTTGAGGCGCACTGGCAGCGGCCGGGGCGCGGCGGCCGCGGCGACGATTTCATCGGCCGGCACGACACCGCGCAGGCGTTCTTTGAGCTTCTCGAGAATGGCGGCGGCATCGGTGTCAGTGAATCGGTCGGTCTTATTGAGGACGACAATCGAGCGTTTTCCCTGACGTACCAGGGCCGCCAGCGGCTCGTACTCGGTGCGAATCAGATCGTGGTCGAGCACGAAAACAAGGAGGTCGGCGCGAGCCGCCAGCTCGCGGGCTTCCCGTTCGCGCTCGGAGCCGGCCTCGCCCACCTCCGAGAGGCCCGGCGTGTCGGTCAGGAAGACGGTCCCGTCGACCCCTTCCAGCGCGTAGGTATGGTTCTCGGCTCGATGGGTGGTCCCAATCGTCGGCTCGGTCTTGCCGGCATGATGACCGAGCAATGCATTGATGAGCGACGTCTTGCCGGCCGAGCCGGTGCCGAACACGACGACGTGAAACTCGCGTCGTTGCCGACCGGATTGGATTTCACCCAATTCTCGATTCAGGCCCCCCTTGACGGACTCGTCCGTCACCTGCCGGATCACCTCTCCGGCGTGCTCCGCCTGGGCGGACGCGGCCTGGATCATATCTTCGGGGGCTCGAACCGACGGGCGTTCCTGTTGGCTCGTCTTCCAAAACAACCGTCCGGCCCAAAGTGTACCGATCGCAAGGAGGACAACGATGACGATCAAGAAAGCGAAACCAAGCACACGCGAGTGCTGCGCGAACCGATCGTGCAACTCGGCCGCCGAGCTGAGCAGCCAGGCGGAAAGCCCCAGGGCCAGCAATAACGCCGTTAGCGTCAAGTAGATCGTCGAAGGTCGCGCTCGCATGTTTGTTGGCTCATCGAGTCGGAATCCTGGTTCTCGCCCGTGCGTCCGCTGTTGAATAGTTCGTTCCGACCGGCGCCGAATTCAAGGGAGCGGGATCAAACATCGCCTCAATAGAGAATTGTGACAGAATCGCGTCTCTATTGCACTCACGTTGCCCGTCACGCGCAGCTCTGCAAACAGCGCCCCACACGGGCCCCTAGCGACCGAGACCCGTGTGGAGCGGTTGCATTGCCTTGGATCGGACGGCCGCCGACAAATCCTTAGCGGCGGGCCCAGTTGAGGCCCAGGTTGTTGAATAAGCCGCTCAGGAAGCCGCGGCGGGTTGACGAGCCGGCGGCGGGAGGTGCCGTGTCTGCGTCTGCGTTGGATGCGACGGCAGCGTCCCGCGGCGGGATGTCGGTTCCAAAGGGGACACCGGCATCGGTGACCGGTGGAACGTTGACAGCGGGGAGTGCCAGCAGGGGCGCGGCTTGGTCACGGCCGTCAGGCTCGCCGGAGTCTTCGTTTTGGCTAGTGCGCGGCCCTTGTACCGAGCCAGGCTGTTCCGTCGGCGCGGAGAGTTCCGGGCCATTGCTCGCGGTGCCAGGCGCCGCGGGCGGCGCCTGCCCTGGTTGCGGGTTCGCCGGGGCGGTAGGTCTGTCGAGCTCGAAAGGATCACCCGGGGGCGTTGGCAATGGCGCCCGCCCTCCGCGCGGAGTCGCGGGCGCCGGCTTGTCGGCATCG
Organism: uncultured Isosphaeraceae bacterium; assembly: GCA_963829765.1. Classification (GTDB taxonomy): domain Bacteria; phylum Planctomycetota; class Planctomycetia; order Isosphaerales; family Isosphaeraceae; genus CAWFRS01. Next base: position 8,773 of record CAWHKI010000109.1, read on the forward strand.
GGCTCCTCGAAGGGCGAACGTTCTCTACCCGGAAGCGCCGGCCTGTTCGGCATCGGACCAGCGGGTTGCCCTTCCATCCCTTCCGCTTCCTCACGCTCTCCCTCCGGCCCCTGCGCCCCGCCGCCGCCGAATGGAATTTCCTTGAACGATTTCTCTTTGTCAGGCGCGGCGGGGCTAGGGC
>CAWHKI010000110.1:0-3400 GCA_963829765.1 uncultured Isosphaeraceae bacterium
TTGGCGACCTGCCCGCGTACACCCGTCAGACGATGATCGAATCCCTGGTAAAAGTAGGTGAGCCGCGTGTGGTCCAGGCCCATCAGGTGGAGAATCGTGGCGTGCAGGTCGGAAACATGGCAACGGTTCTCGACGGCATTGAAGCCCAGCTCGTCGGTCGATCCGATGGCTTGGCCGCCCTTAACGCCGGCGCCTGCCAGCCACATCGAGAAACCAAACGGATTATGGTCACGCCCGGGCTTGTTGATGCCTTCGCTGGTCGGGGTGCGGCCGAACTCGCCTCCCCAGACGACCAGTGTCTCGTTCCAGAGCCCGGTCCGCTTCAGGTCGGCGAGCAGCGCGGCGACGGGCTGATCGGTCTCGCCGGCGTGAATCGTGTGGTTCTTGATGCAGTCAGAATGCCCGTCCCACGTATCCTCGAGGTGGCCGCCGCCGGAGTAGAGCTGGATGAAGCGCACGCCTCGCTCGAGCAGACGGCGGGCCAACAAGCACTTGGTACCGAAATCGCGGGTTCGCTCACGGTCCAGGCCATACATGGTTCTCGTACGTACGTCTTCACGGTCCAGGTCGACAACCTCGGCAGCGGTGGTTTGCATTTTGAACGCCAGCTCGTACGACTGGATCCGGGCGGTCAGCTCATTCTCGTCGGGATGCGCCGCGAGATGCCGGCGGTTGAGGTCTTGAATAACATCGATCGCGTGCCTTTGCGAACGAGCACTCGTACCTGCGGGCGTGGCCAGGTCGAGCAGTGGTGATCCCTTGCCACGAAACAACGTGCCCTGATAAGCGGCCGGCATGAATCCCGCTCCCCAATTGGATGCGCCTGAAATGGGGCCCCCGCGGATCGGTCATCACCACGAAGCTGGGTAAACTCTCGCTCTCCGTGCCGAGTCCATAACTGAGCCACGAGCCAAGGCTCGGCTTGCCGATCACGACGCCCCCGGTGTTCATCTGCAGGCAGCCTGAAGCATGCGCGGCCGTATCGGTGTACATCGAGCGGATCACACACAGGTCGTCCGCGAACCGGGCCGTGTGCGGGAACAGGGCGCTGATCTCCAACCCGCTCTGGCCGTGCCGTGCAAACGGAAAAGGTGATTTCATCAAGTGGCCAACCGGGCGGCCGTTGGAGCCGACCGCCGTTTTTCCGCGATAGGGCGATCCGTGGTACTTTTCAAGCGCCGGCTTAGGATCGAACGTGTCGACCTGGCTGGGAGCGCCATTCATGAACAGGAAAACCACGTGCTTGGCCCGCGCGGCGAAGTGCGCCGGCTTGGGCGACATCATATAAGGCGGCTTTGTCGAGGACGATCCCACGCCCGGTTCGCCTGCCCGTGCCTGCGCGAGAAAAACCCAGAGCGCGATAAAAGGTCGATCAAGCCCAGGCCGGCAAAGCCAGCCCCGACCTCCCACAGGAACTCGCGGCGCGACCGACCGCACGGAGTCGGATTCGGCACATAACGTGAGGAGCCGTCTGCCCGAGACATCGGTCCGCCGTCTCCCCCTAATCGGGATAAACAAACTCATTGGTGTTAAAAAGAACCCGGCAAAGCTGGACGAGCGCCTGATGATGAGCATCGGCCGCCGTGATCGGCTTGCCCGCTCGCGCCGCTTCAGCAAGCCGCGCACGGGCCTCGCGATCGAGAAACAAGCGCAAGGCCGACCGCTCGTCATCATCAGGCGGCCGGCAAAGCGCCAGTTGATATGCCCGCTCGATCTGCGCGACAGGCTGGCGTCCGGCATCGCGCTCGAGTCGGTCGGCCAGATGACGAGCCTGGCGATTGACAAAGTCGCCGTTCAAGAGGGTCAGGGCCTGCGTGGGCACGCTCGTCACACTCCGGCGAGCCGCCGATCGGGCCGTGTCGCAAAAGTCGAGCACTTCGAGCATCGGCACAATCAGCGAACGCTTGGCGAAAGCGTAGACCGTACGTCTCGAAGCGGTGCGCTCGTCGAACGCCGGCCAGATCTTGTCGGGGTCGCTGCTTCCGGCGAGCGCAGCCGCCGGAATTTCGGGATGCATGCTCGGCCCATACATAACGCGGCTCAGCTCACCACTGGCCGCCAGCATGGCGTCGCGAATGGCCTCTACCTCGAGCCGGCGATAAGACCGGTACGAGAGCAGCCGGTTTTCCGGGTCGCGGCTCGCGCTGCGAGGATCGCCAGTTGTGCTCAGCCGGTACGTGTTGCTCGCCAAAATCAGGCGATGGAGCGCCTTGAAGCTGCCACCGTGTTCGACGAACCAAGAAGCCAGCCAGTCCAGCAGCTCGGGATGAGTCGGCGGATCACCCGTCGTGCCAAAGTCACTCGATGTTCTGACCAGGCCGACCCCGAAGTGGTATTGCCAGACCCGGTTAACGATCACGCGGGCGGTCAGGGGATTGCGGGAATCAATCAACCAGCGAGCCAAGGTAAGCCGCCGTAAGGATGTTCTCGCGCCAGCGGGAGGTTCAGGGAAGCTGGGCTGCGATGCCACGATCACCGCGGGCACTCCGGGGCCGACGGCCGGACCGGGACTGGCCGCCTGGCCCCGGTTGAGCAACCGAGTCAGCGGCGGTCTCGCGGATGGTTCCGTGAGGAAGTAACCCTGCTCGGCTTGCCGCGGATTGGCGGCGATTTGTGCCGGTGTGGCGATGGGAATCGTCCGCTCGGCGCGGCCATCCACCGGGCGCTGGAGCGGCTCGAAGATCGCGACCATGCGGTAATAATCATGCATGGAAAGCGGCTCGAACTTGTGGTTGTGGCACCGAGCACAGCCCAGGGTCAGACCGAGGAAAACCTCAGAAGTGGTGCTGACCAGATCGTCGAGCTGATCGTAACGGTCTTGTTTAGGGTCGGCCGGTTCGTCGTCCCAGGGGCCGAGCCGGTAGTAGCCGGTGGCGACCAGATGCTCGGGAGTATCGTCCCCCTCGGGCAACTCGTCGCCCGCGATTTGCTCGACCACGAATCGATCGAACGGCTTGTCCGAATTAAAGGCCCGGATCACATAATCACGATACCGCCACGCGAACGGTTTGGCGGCGTCGCGTTCGTAACCATTCGATTCGGCGTACCGGACTAAATCGAGCCAGTGGCGCGCCCACCGTTCGCCGTAGGCGGGGCGAGCGAGCAGGTTGTCGACCAGCCGTTCAACCGCATCGGGACGCCGGGCGAAATCTTCCAGAAAGGCTGTACCCTCTTCGGGCGTCGGCGGTAAGCCCGTCACGTCGAAAAAGAGCCTGCGCACAGAGGCGCACGGCTCAGCCGCCGGAGCAGGCGCCAGCCCTTGATCCTCGAGCTTGGCCAAGACGAATCGATCGATGGCGTTTCGTGCCCAGCCGCTGTTTTTTACCTCCGGAACTTTGGCCTTCTTGATCGGTTGAAATGCCCAATGTCCGCGATCTTCGGGCGTGATCAACGCGTCGTA
>CAWHKI010000111.1:0-12635 GCA_963829765.1 uncultured Isosphaeraceae bacterium
GCTTCGCGATGAGCGGTTCGGCAATCTGTGCCGATCATGTCAAGAGCGACCGTCGGAACTGGATGAGCTTGGTCTAGGGCTATCAGGAAAAGGAACGTAGAATCCGATCCAAAAAGGGTGGCAAGGTGGCGAGAGCGCGGCGCCGGGAGTGGAGCTTCCTGGCTGACCGCGCGAAGGAATGCTCCCTTCGCGACGCTGGAGTAGCTCATGAGCGCAACATCGGGCCGCCGAGCGGTCATTTCGGGCACACGGTCTTGCTTCATTTTGACCCTGATGGCGGTCTTGCTCGTACCGAGCCCCCGCGTCGGGGCGGGGCTGGGTGGCCGAGACACGGACCCCGCTGAGATCGTGCCGCTCGATCAACTCACTCCGCAGCATCGGGAAACTGTCTCGGAGGTCATTCGGGACCATACGTTTCACCAACAGGGCGAACCCGAGATGTTTCCATGCCACGGCAGCTTGTACCTGAGCTTGCTGAATGAACCGCTCATGCCGCTCACCCTTTGGAAAGACCTGAGCGATTCGGCCGTGCAGCTCCAAAAGGTCGGGCCTGACCGCTATGACGGAACCGACGGGGCCGGCTCAAGCGCCATTTGGGAATTCGTCTTTCGTAGTCCTCGGCTGCACGTCCTTCTTGCGCATTTCAATTACATAAGCCCGCGCACCGGTGCCCGCATCGATGCCCGGATCGTCTTGATCGTCCATTCCGCGTATGTGCATGATGCCAGCAAAGAGCCCTGGGTGCGACATAACGTAGAAGCATACGTGAAAGTTGATAGTAAGGGATGGAAGACCCTGGCTCGTACTGTGCGGCCGTTGCTCGAGCGCATCCTCGAAGAGCAGGTCCGCGAGGCCGGCTATTTCATCTCGCTGATGACCCGGCTCGTGATGACACATCCCAACTGGGCTTGCCAGATCGTCGCCGGCCATCCGTCGATCGACCCGGCGGCCAAACAGCGGTTCAATGTGCTTGTCGCGCAGACGAGCAGGCCCGGAGCGTCCAAGGGACGACCGATCGTCGCCCAGAATAACGCTCCAGCCGCGGACGCACGCCGACGCTAGGACCACTGTGGGACAGCCGCCTCCGGCTGTCATTACCCCCCACGCTAAATGACCGTGCGTGATTCCGGGAGGGCGAGGCTCCGTCCGAGCCGGATGGTGCTACGGCTCGCCAGGAGGCTCGCCCTCCCAGGATCATGCAATGGCGTGTAAAGACCGCTATCGGCGATCATTGGGAACGAACAGGTCCGCAGGCTCGTCTTCTGTCTCGATCGCGACTCCGTTGCCGGTCATCTGGGGATGGAAGTGAGGCTCTGCCGCCACGTGAGGCGTCTGTTCGACCGAAAAGCGAATGCCCAGGCGACTGGTGAAGTTGACGAACATGTCGAGCAAGGCATAAAAGACGGGCGTCACCAAGCAGCGCCAGAACGAGCGAAAGCATCTGGCCGCCGATGATCACCTTGGCCATGCTGGCCCTCGCTCCGGCGCCGGGCCAGTGCCCAGCGCGATCGGGACCATGGCGGCGACCAGCATGACCGTCGTCATCAAGATCGGCCGCAGACGCGTGTGATTGGCTTCGACGATCGCGTCGTGCCGCGCAAGCGCCCTTGGCCCGGAGCTGATTGGTGGCGTCCACCTGCAGGATGCCATTTTTCTTGACGATTCCGACCAGCATGAACAGGCCGAACATCGCATAAAGATCCATCGGCGTGTGAAAATCACCAGCGACAACAGCCCGAAGGGAATCGTGACCGGCAGCGCCATCAGGATGGCGATCGGCTGCATCCAGCTCTCGAACTGCGCGGCCAGGATCAGGTACATGAAAGTGATCGACAGGCGTAAACGCCACCATGAAGTAATAGCCGGTTTCGCCCAGTGTCTTCGCCTGGCCGGTGAACGCATAAGCGTATTGGGGCGGCAGGTTCATTCCCTTCAAGATTCGCTCGGCTCGCGTGATCGCCTCGCCCAGGGCGACCCTTCGGGATTGCCGACGACGGTGACGATGCGCTCGCGGCTCAAGTCGTTCGATCTCGGTCGGGCCGCGATCTTCTTTGAGCTTGGCCAGGCTGGCCAACTTGACCAGGCCGACGGCCGGCGACGGAAAGCGTGATCTGGTAGAGATCTTGAGTGGTGGATCGCTTGGCCGATTCGGCGCGGAGCCAGACGTCGTACTGCTCGTCTCCCTCGCGAAACTTGGAGACCGGCAGGCCGCCGACCAAGACGCGCAGGGTGTCGGCGATGGTGCCGACCGGCACGCCCAGGTCGCTGGCCGCTTCGCGGTCGATCTCCACCTGAACTTCGGGTTTGCGGAGCGACAGGGTCGTGTCGAGGTCGACGATACCGCCCTCGTTCTTGAGCTCGGCGACGAGCTGGTCACCATAAAGTGCGAGCTGGTTCAAGTCAGGCCCGGCCAGGCTGACCTGGAAGGTCTGGGGACGTCGCCCCCCCTGAAACGGCGAGACGTCGTTAACGCTGACTCTGAGGTCGGGATAGTCTTCCAAGAACTTGCGGGCCTCTTGCTGGATCACGAACTGGTCAAACGGTGCCCGGGCGAAAAGCCGGCGAGCATGGCCCGCGATGTCCCACCAGCCGCGCAAATGTCACGGCGGATTTGCGTTTCTCCAGGTCGGTGATCCGCACGTAAATCGTGCCTCGCGTCACGTCTCCCTCGCCCTTGACCACCCGGCCCCCTTCGTGTCTGGCCGATGGTCGTGAAAACGTGCTCGGTTCCCGGCAGCTTCCAGATCCGCGATTCCAGTTCGCTTGTGATCTGTGCTCGTTCGCTCGAGGCTGTAGCCTTCGGGCGTCGTGACACTGACTTCGTATTCACTTTGATCGTCGCGCGGAATGAGCGAGATCGCCCATCATGCGGCCGATCGGCACGGTGCTGTAGATGACCACCGCCGTCACGGCCACGACCAGGAATTTGTGCCGCAGCGAAAGGCGAAGCACGCCGCCATAGGCTCCGTCGATCAATCCGGTAGAAGAAGCCCGACTTCGACTTGCGCGTGGTGGCTCTCGCCGGCCGCGACCGGTTCGAGCTTCAAGAAGCGGCTGCAAAGCATCGGCGTCAGGGTGAACGAGACGAAAAGGCTCATCACGACCGCGAAGGCGACGGTCAGGCCGAAGCTCGAGAAAAACCGGCCGACGATTCCCCCCATGAAGGCGATCGGCACGAAGATCACCACCAGCGAAAGGCTGGTCGCCAGCACCGCCAGGGCGATCTCGCGCGTCCCCTGCCGCGCCGCCGACATCCCGTCCATGCCGTCCTCTTCCATGTGCCGGAAGATGTTTTCATGCACGACCACGGCGTCGTCGATCACGATGCCGATCGCCAGGATCAGCCCGAGCATCGTGATATTGTTCAGCGTGAAGTCCATATATCGCATGAACATAAATGTTGGGATAATCGATGTTGGGATGGCCAGGGTGGCGATCAAGGTCGTGCGCCAGTCGCGGATAAAAAGCAGGATCGTCGCCGACACCAGGGCCGCGGCCAAAAGGAGATGGAATTTGACTTCCTCGATCGACTTCTTGATAAATCGAGACTGGTCGCGGATGACCTCGGTCTTGATATCGGCGGGGAGGGCCGTCGTGAGCTGATTGAGGCGGGCCTTCACGTCGTCGACAACCTTGACGGTGTTGACGCCCGACTGTTTCTGGACGACCAGGCTGACCGCGCTAAAGCCGTCAAGGCGCGCCATCGTGCGCGGTTCTTCGAAGGCATCGAGGCCGCGGCCGATGTCGCGGACGCGGATCGGGTAGCCATTGCGATTGTGCGACAATCAGGTCGTTGAATTCTTTCTCGGTCCTGAGCCGGCCCAGCGTGCGGAGCACCAGCTCGCGCGACCCCTGGTCCAGCCGGCCGCCCGGAACCTCCAGGTTCTGTCGCGCCAGCGCCAGCCGCACATCTTCAACCGAGAGGTTGTAGCCGGCGAGCCGTTCGGTGTCGAGCACGACATTCATGGCACGCACCCGACCACCGACCAAACTGATCGAGCCAACCCCGGTGACGGTCTCCAATCGTTCCTTGATCTGCTTGCGAGCCAGCTCGGTCACCTCGCGGAAGTCGCGATGGCCCGAGACGGCGATCGTCACGACGGGCATCGAGCTGGTGTCGAACTTGTCCACGATCGGCGGATCGGTTCCGTCGGGAAGGTCGGCCAGGATTGTGTTGACTTTGTCGCGAACTTCCTGCATTCCCACGTCGCCATTCTTGGAAAGCAAGAATTGGACGGTCACCACCGACACCCCCTCGGTCGTGGTCGACCGCAGCTCGTCGATGCCCGAGACCGTGTTGATGATGTCTTCGATCGGCTTGGTGACCGTGGTCTCCATCTCCTCGACACTGGCCCCTTGCAGCACGGTCGTGACCGTGCAGACCGGGAAGTCGACGTCGGGGAAGAGGTCGACCCCCAACTCGCCGTAGGAAAAGAGCCCCAACACGACCGGGATGGCCACCAGGACCCACGTGAAAACAGGCCGCTTAATACAGATGTCGGATATGGTCATGATAACGTTACTTGCGAATTTGCGATTTGACGTTTTTTTAGCAATATTATTTTGAAATGGGGCCCGCGTGCCGCTTTGGCCCTCGCCCGCCCTAGCGCCGCGAAGGCGCCGGATGTGTCGCCGCCGTTTCCGGGACCGGCCCCGCCGGCGACGACTTGGGCGGAGTAACGGCCTCGGCCTCGCGGATCAAGACATTGATCCCGTCGGAGAGATGGCTTTGCCCCGTAGTGATCACGGTGGCGGTGTCCGGCAGCAGCTTACTCGTGACTTCGATCCAACCCCGCCCCTCGGTACCGGTTTTGATATCGCTAATCGATCGCGCCTTGCCGTTCTCGACGATGAAGAGCTTGGTGACGCCGGCAAACTGGACGATCGCATCGAGGGGAACGACGGCCGCCTGGGCCACGGCGTCGGTGATAATCGAGGCTTTGGCGAATCCGCCGGGCCGAAGCAGCCCGCGTTCGTTGGGAACGATCGTCTCAACCTGGAAGGTCCGATTCGACGAGTCGACCGAGGGATTGATCCGCGCCACCTTCCCGTCGATGGATACGCCCGGGTGTGCTCGCGTCGCCAGCCGCACCCGCTGGCCGACCCGCACTTCTTCGGAATACTGTTCGGGGACGTTGCTCCAGAGCCGAATCGGGTCTTCGATCACGAGCTCGACGACCGCGTCGCCTTCCCGGATCATCTGTCCCTCCGAAACGTGCCGCTTGGTGACCCCGTAGGCCAGTGCGCTTGTGCGTGTAAGGCTGGGCGGAAGCAGCTTGGGCACCGGGGCAGAGATGACCATATCCTTCAACATTTGCTCGGCCTGAGTAAAGGCGACCTTGGCGGCGAAGGCGTTGGCGATCACCGTGCGGGCCGCCTGAACCGCGCTCTCGTAGCTGGCGGCGGCAGTGCGAAAGTCGTTTTCCGCATCGTCGAGGTCTTGCGCGGTGCCCGCGCCGCGCTGGGTCAGTGCTCGCTGACGCGACAAGTATTGCTGTTTCTTCTCGCGAACAAGCCGCTTCTCAACAACCGAAGGCGACCTGGCGATGGCGTCGTTGACCACCGGACCCATCACCAGTTGCTCGCTGAAGCCGTATTTCCTCACGAAGTCTTCCGCCTGCCGCTCGGTAATGCCCAACTTGATGAGTTCGCCCAAATATTTTGATTCCGCCTGTTGTACTTCCAGCCTGGCGTCGACCGGGTCGAGCTCCACGAGCGGTTCGCCCGGCGGGACGCGGTCGCCGATATCGTGGTAAACCCTCGTGACACGGCCGCTCCGTTTTGAGCCCAGCGTCACCTGCTCCCAGCCCCGGAGCGTGCCAATGACCTCGACGGTCCGTTCGACCGCCCGATGTTCAAGGGGCGCCACCGTTACCGGCACAACCTTGGCACTAATGGGCCCTTCGGCCGCCAAATCCGCCGTCTGGTCGCCGCACCCGGTTGCGGCGGCCAAGAGCAGGGCACCGCCGACCAATGGTCCTATGAACGCATTTCGCCAAACCAACATGATTATGGTCCCAAATCGTTGACTTTTTCGATGACGCCAAAGCCCTTGAGCAAGTCGTTCACTTGATCATGGGAGAGGTCGCCGCCCAGGGGCTTTTCTTGATACAAATAGTCGAGCGTGGAGATGACGATCAGGCCCCGGCAGGCCGTGGCGCAGGCCTCGACACGCTCTGGAGGCACCAATCCCGCTTCGGCGAGTCGGCCCACGGCCGCGTCGGTCCAGCCTCGCAGGCTCTCCTTGAATGGCACCAGCTCGCCCGCGATTTCCGAACCGAGCGGACCGAAAAGCAACGCATAAATGAACCGGCCCCGGTCCGGGTCATCCCGACAAAACGCATACTGGGCTTCCATCACCTGTTCCAGGCAGCGAACCGGAGCCTCGACCGTCGCCAAAACCCTGCGCAGCTCCATCACCAGGTCGTTGAGAGGGACCGTCAGCAAGGCCTGCGCCAGCCCTTCCTTGCTGCGGAAGTAGTAGTACATCGTCGGCTTGGCAACGCCGGCCGCCTCGACGATTTCGCGGACCGAGGTCGCATCGTAACCCCTTTCCGCGAAAAGATGCGCGGCCGCTCGCGCAATGTGACGCGCCACCGGACTCATCTCCGTTTTTATGGGAGTAGCGACAGCCGTCATCGCGTTCGAACTTCCAAACAGGCATCGGGATCGCCGTCTACCGAGCGGTAGGTATAGTACTTCAACCGTCATAGGTGGTCAAGGGGTCCCGAATGATGAAAAACGCGGCAGGCACGCGACGTGGCTTGCGCCGCACAGTCGTCGACGTTACCCGACTGAGGGAAACCTTGCAGACCAGCGCCAAGCCCGGGACCAGTTGCCTCAGTGCCCGAGGACGTGAGGAAAACGCGAAAGGAGTTAGGCGTCAGCCAGCCCGTCTTTGCCGACTTCTTGGGCACCTCACCGTCGACAGTTCGTTCTTAGGAACAGGGCCAGAAGGTGCCGAGCCCAATAGCCCGGCGACTCCTCGGCGTTATCGGATCCGATCCGGCGTACTGGAAAAGCCGGTTCGCTTCGATGGTAGAGCCACAAGGAAGCGAGCGCACCGTCTCAGTTGTCGCAGAGGCGGCCCGGGGCCTTTCCGGCGCGACCTCGCGGAGACATGCCCCCGCGCGGGGCGGCACCATGACTAAGGACGGCACCGGCAAGAATCCGGGGAGAAAGTGCCGCCGCAACCCGCAGTGATCATCGCTATTGTCGATCACGGTCGTGGGCTCCATGCCCATCTGGTCGGCTGAGCAGTGCCATCGTTCGAACCCGCCGTCGCAGGTCTGGCCAGCCCGCGTCGCTTTGGAATTGCGAATTGTGTCCCCGGAATGAACTCGTTCTCGCCCACCGCGGAATCGTATAGCCTACCGGGCCAGCCCCAGGACCGGAACCGGATCGCATCCGCATGGCCAGAGCCGCTGGATGGAGGCGACACCAAAGGTGCGCCGCTTCGCCATAAACAGTCAATGGCGCAATGGCGGATTGAACTCCGTCAAGCCAAACTTTTCACTGCGCCAGCTTTGCCCTCCCGGCGGAGACGCCACGGCTCGGCCCGCGTGCGGTATAGCGGGCCGACAAAACGATTCCAGATTCCAAGACCCCAGATCCGGCCCCAGGGAGTGGTTGTCTCTCCCTCTGGCATTGGGAATCTGGATTCTGGAATCTGGAATTTAGGATGTCGCTTCTGAAATGAGCGGGCCGAACGCAACGCGATTATTGAGCGTTCATCGTCCAATACGGTCCTGGCCCATAAGCAATCCCGAAGCGAGTGGCCGCAGACGAGAGCATATTCCGCGGTGCCCACGCGAGTTCATCCACTCCTCGGCTGTACTGGCGGCGTCGGGAGTGTTCCAGGCACAGTTCTGATAGAAATTGGCGGCGATATGATGACCCATTCCATGGTTGGACTGTGCGACATTGTTCTGGGCGGCCCATCCGGAAAGTTCGTGGTCGTACTCCAACGGGTGCAGTCCGGCAGATGCGCGGTATTGATTCAGAATGGCGGCGAATCCGTAGGGGTCGGTGACAGGTACCAAGTCTTCAGGTGCCCGTTTCGTGTCAGGGTCGATTCGCCACAGGCCCTGGTGCGGCCCTTCTTCGATCTGGTATCCGTAGCCCCAGACCCCTTGCTTGGTGAGCCATACCCACGTTTTCTTGGGCGGGTCCTGCGCCATGCAGGTTGCCCCCACCGATACCACAATCAAAGCCGCAAGGGTGATGAGTTTTGTCCGGTTCATTGGTTTCCGCTCCCGTCGTCAAGTTCGCGTGAGATATTGGAAACCCTGAGCAACCCGGCAGGGCGATCCGCTCCATTGGCAATGCGCGGACGGCGAACCCGGCTCGTCATGCGACAAGCCGGAGTACCGTGCCCCTTCCGTGGTCCTGGGGAGGCACAGGGAAGTACGTTCTCAGACCAGTGTGAACAGCCGAGAAAAGCTTGAAGAATCCCGCTTCTCTCGTACCAAGATTCGGCGGAACCGCCGATGGCGGATGGGGAAGAGCAAGTCGCGTGCCAGAGCTGTAATCGACGAGAAAATGGCCTGGGGCGACCCTGCCCCTGCCGGTCGTATGAGTCGTAACGGCCTTCGGCGCAAGAGCCGCCTGGCTATTGGCCAATTCTTACAATCGGGCTCTCTGTAAATTTGTTATTGGACTCATGTTTGGCGAGGGTCTCCCGACCCCGCGCACAACAAGAACGTCCGTGCGTCGCGTAATAGAAGACTCAAGGGCGGGTGAGACGAGCGACGGCTCCAATTTTCCCGCAGGACCGTTGGAGACGCAGGCGAACCGTCGCCGCGCGCTAAAACCTGCACAGCCCTAAAATTCGTTAGTCGAACGACCGAAGGGGCGCACGCACAGCGCGCAAGCCCCAAAAGTGCGTCACGCGCGTCACGGCCTTACAGGGATTGGACTTACGTGTGACGCACTTTTTTAGGGCGCGCACACTTTTGGCGGATCCCTCGATATTGCAAGGGATTAAGTGTGACGCACTCGTTGGGCGCAAATTGTGCTCTTGAGGGTAAACAGGCGTTTTTCGCGGTTTCGCTCGGTTGTAATGGATAAGCCATTCATGCGGAGCTGGGGGGCTATGCGCCTGATTGTGGAGGGTGATCGCGGGCAGTACGCGCAAGCCGCCGACAATCGCGTCAAGCAGGCCCCCCAGAATCGTCGGCTGGTCCCGTCGAAACGCCGGCCAGAACTCGTCCTCGCGGCGCCGGCTGGCGTCGTCGATCGACGGCAGGTTGACCGATCGACAATCAGCCTCCAGGCGAGCCGAGTGCCAATGCAGGCTCGGACGGAGCCTCGCGCTGGGGTGGTGAGAAGTTGGGCTTGCACAGGTCTGACGTTCATCCGGTTTCCATAGTTCGTGTAGGAGGCGGCTCTGTCCGCCGACCTTTCTAGCCGTTTATCGGGTCGGTATCCATGGGCTTCTCACGTTCTCCAACTTTGTGCGTTCCAACCCAAGCATAGCAAATCCTCGCGCGAAGTCGTGCCCGCTCCACAACAAACGCCACAACAAGCGCCACAACAAGCCCGACACACGCCCCTTCCACACGTCATGACGCCACTGTAGGCTATCGTATGCGTTTGTGGCAGCGACGCGAGCCAGTCCCGAGGAAGCACGAGTCCGAGGGCGGTCGCGTCCGCGGTCAGCCGTCAGAGAACGAGGGTGGGCCCGTCCGACGGCGGGTTGGGTGGAGATAGCGGTCGGCCCTGGAGTCCCGCTGGCTCGCGCCGCGAGAGGACATGGAACATGTCGGATCAGTTCGACCTCGAAGTCACCGCGGACTCCCCGAGCCGCACCGCCGAGTTCCACCTGCGTGACGGGCATGGCTCGCTGATCGCTTACCGCCGCGCGGATTTCAACGCCATCGCCATCTCCCGCCGGCAGGGGCTTTTCGACCTGCGCAACTACCTGCGCGACTACGTGGAGGACGGGAAGGAAGCGGCGAGTGTCGCGGAAATCGGCGTGTGCATCGCCGAGGAAGTGCTCGGGGCGGAAATCTTTCGCAAGCTCTGGGAGTCGAATTCCCAGCGTACGCTCCGCATCCAGCTTCCCGGCGCGAGCGAGGAGGAGAACCTGCTCGCGGCAGCCCTCGCCCGCGTGCCGTGGGAGATCGCGCGGCCTGCTGCCGAAGAGCCCGCCCTGGGCGAGCGCCACCTACTCGTGCGCGTTGTCCACGACATGGCGGAACCGAAGTCCACGCCCCTCACGCTGGGGCCGGACGAAAGCCTGCGCGTGCTGTTCGTGTTTGCCGAGGCGTGGGGATCGCGTCCGCTGGCGGCGCGGCGGGAGCGCCAGGAGTTACTCGAGCGATTCCGGAAAGAGATTTACCCGAAGCGTCGGGTCGTCGCCCACGTCCTCTCGCACGGCGTCACCCGCGAGCGCTTCGAGGCGCAGAATCCTCGAGAACGGCGGCTACCACGTCATCCACTGGAGCGGTCACGGACACCTGAACCTCCTCGAACTCGCCAAGCCCGGTGGAGGAAGCGACCGTCTCTCCGGCAAGGAGCTCCTCGATCTCTGCGGCGGCTTTATCCCGCAGCTCGTCTTCCTTCAGCGCCGTGCCATTCTGGTGACATCCTTTCAGTCCGGAGTTGGAACGACTTCCTCGCCGTCGCCCAGGGCCAGTCGCGGGTGCCAAGCAAAGCCCGTCCGCCGAGACGAATGACATTCCACGGGACAAATCGGCAGGATACACAGGCACCGCGCATGCGTTGCTCCAAGGCGGCGTGCCGAGCGTGGTTGCCATGCGGTATGCGGTGGGCGATGAATATGCTCGCGAGCTGGGCATCGCTTTCTATCGCGCCTGCTTGCCTACGCACAGCCGCAGAACGCCGCGGCGGCCCTGACGACCGCCCGGCAATCGCTGCTCGCCCAGACCAAGCAGGCGGGTTCCCGTTATTCAACTTGCGATCACGCCACGCCCGTCTTCTACGGCGCCGAAGAGTCTGGGCTCTTTTTACCGAAAGGCCGCAGTCCAGCCCTCGAGCGCGCAGCCCGGCTGCACCAGATCGCCGAGTTGACCACGTCGGGCCACCAGCACTTCGTCGGCCGCACGTGGGAACTGGCCGGTCTCGGTGCGGAGTTCATCGGCTACCGCGCCGGGGCCGAGGTGAAGCCCGTCGCGGTCATCACCGGCCTGGGCGGCATGGGTAAGACGGCACTGACCGCCGAGGTGCTGACACTTTGGGAATCGCGGTTCGAGAGGGTGCTGCTCTACCAGGCCAAGCCGAATGCGCTGGGCTTCGAGGCCACCCTGCGCGACATCCACCTGAAGCTTAACGAAGAGCTGGGCCGGTACCACGAGAATGTAAAGCAGCGGCCAGCCGATGCGATCTACCGGGCCGCGGATGCAGAGTTCACCGGCCAGGTTCGGTTGGATCGCCTGCGCGCAACCTCGCCCGCGCCTTGCAGGACGAGCCGATCCTGCTGGTGCTCGACAACTTCGAGACCAACCTCAAGCCGCAGGCCGGGCCGAGTGATACAGTCGGAGAGCCGGTGTGGGCCTGCCAGGATCCGGCGTGGGACCATTGCCTGGCCCTGCTGGCGAGCGAGCTGGCCGGCACCCCGTCGCGGGTGCTGATCACGTGCCGCCGGCCAATCGCGGCGCTGGCGGCCACCGGCTGCCATCGCGTGCTGCTCGGCCCGCTGCCGCCGGGCGAGGCCGGGCTCTACCTACGTGAGCATGCAGGGTTGAGCAAGATGGTCTTCGGCGGCGATCCGGCCGAGCACGCCCTGGCCAAGCGGCTGCTAAGCGCAAGCCGGTTCTATCCGCTGCTCATGGACCGCCTGGCCCGGCTCGCCACCGGCGGGCCGGCGTTGCGAGCCCAACTGATGCAGGCGTTCGACACGTTGGAGAAGAGCAAGGACTTCGCCCAGCTTCCCGGCTTTGTTCGCCGCCAGCCCCGGCGAGGCCAAGGAACTGGCCTACCTGAACGACGCCCTCACGACCTCGCTCGACCAGCTCATCCGCGATGCCAGCCCGGACGCCCGCCGCCTGCTCTGGATGATCGCCCTGGCCAACGATCCCGTCAGCCTCGGTCCCTTCTGAAAGGCACTTCAAGCGGGGAAAGCCACGAGCAGCAGCAACTCCGGCAGATCAAGCAGATGCTGGAGAATCTGCCCACGCTCCCCGGAGCTTCAGGCGGAGTTGAACGCCATGCCGGAGGAACTCCGCCCCGCAATCGACGCCCTGCCGCCCGAAGCCGCGGCACGGCCTGATCCGGCGCCACTGTTGCGTCACCTGGTGGCCGTGGGCCTAGCCACCGAGGAACGCACCGGACCGGACGATACGCATCCCGACCTCACCTGTCACGAGCTGGTCCGCGAGCGGATTTTCGCTTGGATGCACAATCACGCGGCGGACCGTGCCGACCTGACGGAAAACGCGATCCGCCTGGCCTATGCCGAGCGGCTGGAGTCGGTATTCTGGGCCTCCAGCAGGAGAACATGACCGCCGCCCTCGCGGCCGGCAGCCACGCTCTGGTCTACTGCGTTCAGGCCGGGGCCTACGACCGGCTGGGTGGCTTCGCCGGCACGGTCGTCACCAGCGCCGGCGATCCCCGCCTCCTCGAGAGCCTGCTCCCGCACCTGGAGGCCGCCGCCGCGTCGGCTCCGAAGGGCA
>CAWHKI010000112.1:0-9691 GCA_963829765.1 uncultured Isosphaeraceae bacterium
ATCATGAGGACGGCGCACCCGGCGGACGCAAAGACCGCGGCCCGGCTCAAGCTGGTTTTCCGGCTGCCGCTATTGCCGTGGAGTAGGAGCACGCTGGGTTTGTCGTCACGACCATCCACAAACCAGGGGCCGATTTCTTCTCCATCGCCGGTCTTGAGGTGATGTTCCTCGAGTGCTCCCCAGGCTACGCGCGGTGCCGGCTCTTCAAATCGCCAGGGGTCGATGAGTGAGCCGATAGGCGACCTGAAATGAGGCGACGAGCCAGACGAGCAACACGACCGCCAGGGCGATCGCCACCCGCCTCAACCGCTTCTTCCGCGCTTCAGGTCCTAGAAATCCCAGCAAAATACAATACGCCTTCCGTTCAAAAGAAAATCTGCCGGTCGGCCCCTGGTGGGATGCACATTAATAATAGAACACGGGCATAAGGAGAGTCTGACACATGGCCATCGACACACTAGGTGCGGACCTGCGACAACTCAACCGCTTGTTCGCGGGCGGAGTGGTCGGGACCCAAAGCACGGCGACCTCAAAACCGTCATCGACTTCCGCCAGATCTACGCCGCGATCCTCGAGGATTGGCTCGGCCTGCCGGCGAGAGGGGCGCTGGGCGGAACATTCGAGCGCCTGCCGCTGTTCCGCTCATGAGACAATAGACAACACCGATGTGAACTTATAGTGGTGGCAGAATATTGTCGACGGCAATTTCCCCAACAACCGCACCGTCGATGACGAGCGGCACGCGGGAGCCCGGCGCGTAGTCGATCCGTGACGCGTAGCCATCAGGACCAGGCTCCGTATACACCTCGATGCGCCGGCTATTCAAGTTGACGATCCAATAGACTGCAATGCCGGCCTGCCCGTAAATTCGCCTGCGTCGCCGGTCTTTTGCCAACGTTGTGTCCGCGACTTCGACGATAAGGGCGACGTCATCAGGTGCGGGATGGGTGTCCTTATAATCATCGACCGTTCCACGCGCGAGAGACACGTCTGGCTCTGGCTCAGTTCGTCGCCCGACGCGAACAGGCTCTCCTGGTCGGCCGTGCCAACCAGGGGGTGGGCACGCTCGACGGCCGCCCGGGCGCGCGCCCAATCACATGAGGCGGGTTTTTGTTCATCTTCTTCACCAAGTACCCGTCGATAAGCTCGACTCGGTCATCGTTCAGGAAACCCGCGATCTGCTCGTACTCCTCGACGGTGAGGCGGTACAGAATTTCCGTAGGGTCGATCATGTCCGATACGGGATGAGCCGGCCCGTCCACCGATCCGACGACCGGGGAAACCAGCGGCGACTCCGATGTGATCGTTGACACGGTCAAGGTTCCTGAGTCAGACCATCCGAATGGGGCTCGGTCTAGCCACGGGTCGTCCACCTATACCACGGGCGGCGGGCTCTGAGACATTCGGGGAGGGCGAGCCTCCGTGCGAGCCGAGTGCCAATGCCGGCTCGGACGGAGCCTCGCCCTCCCTTCGCCAATGTCCCCGTTCGCGCCGGCGCAGTATAAGTCAATATACTTCCCGCAGTCGGCCGGTGCATCTAAGAAGCAAGAATAGCCGAGTGCCGTCCATTGTATGTTCAAGGAACTCGACCTGAACTCCAAAAAGAAAGAAGAAAGAGAACCACCATGCCCGACGATCGCATCGCGACCGTTCGACCGGTCGAAGAAAATGAGGCAACGGGAAAAGTTGCGGCGATTTTTGATGACATCAAACAGACCAAGAATATCGATTTTGTACCGGCTTTTTGGCGCACGATCGCGACCAATCCCACTCAGCTCGAGCTCGTCTGGTCGAGCTTGAAGACGCTCATGCACCCCGAAGCGGTCGGCCGGGTGGCGAGGCTCGATGCGAAAACGCGAGAGATCATCGCGCTGGCCGTCTCGGCCACCAACGGGTGCCCTTACTGCATTAATTCACACACCGCCGCCCTGCGCAAGCTGGGCATCGACGAAGAAAGCCTGGGCGAGGTGATGGCCATTGTCGGGCTGTTCAATATGACGAATAGCCTGGCCAATGGCTATCAAATCGAGCCCGACGTGCGGCCTTCGCTCGACTGACGTCAAGGTCGATGCCGGGTGCGACCAGGACTTTCGTATTGGGGAGAAGGGCGGCCGTGAAGCCGTCGTAATGATGCTCGTCCGCGAGGCCGAGACAGCGAGACAGCCCAGTGCCCTTGCTCAGTACCCTTGCTCAGTGCCCTTGCTCTAGCGTGACACTCTGATTTAGGTTAAGCAATGATGGAGAGGGTCCCTCCGAGGCGGAATTATACTTCCCGCGGTGTGAGCCGCGACATTGACTGGGGAGGGCGAGGCTCCGTCCGAGCCGGCATCAGCACTCGGCTCGCACAGAGGCTCGTCCTCCCGGGATGTCTCAAATCAGCCCGCGTAAGCTATAGCACGATCGCGAGCGAGACGCCGCGAGGGAACGAGGCGAGGAGGGGCAAGCTTAGTGAGCGGACAAGGGACGAGGATCGCCAGCATCTCGGGTCTGCGTGGGATCGTCGGCGATGGGATCGACCCGGTGGTCGCGGCTGAGTTCGCGGCGGCTTACGCCAGCGAGTGCGAGGCGGGCCCGATCGTCGTGGGGCATGACGGACGGGTCTCAGCCCCGGTCTTCAACGCGGCCGTCCAAGCGGCGGTCACGGCGACCGGTCACGACGTCTTCCTGGCCGGTCCGACGGCCACGCCGACCATTGGGGTGCTGGTCCGTGACCTCAAGACCGCCGGCGGAATTCAAATCTCGGCCTCACACAACCCCCCCGCCTACAACGGCCTCAAGTTCTTTCAACAGGCCGGGATGGTCTTAAGCGCGGCGAGGGCGCGGCCCTGCTCGACCGCTGGCGGCGTCGTGATTTTGAGTGGAAGAGCTGGGAAGTCGCTCGGCCGGGCTCGCCCGCTCGACGATCCCGATCAAACCCACCTTGAACGCGTGCTCGCGATCGTCGACTCGGCGGCGATCAAGCGGAAGAGTTTCAAGGTCGTGCTCGACGCATGCCATGGCGCCGGCGGGCGGCTGGGGATGGCCTTGCTCCGTACCCTCGGCTGCCGGACGATCGTACTGGGGGGGCAGGCCGACGGTCTGTACGACCATCCACCCGAACCGACCGAGGCCAACCTCGCGGAATTCTCCGCGGTAATACCGGCGGTAGGCGCGGCCGTCGGGTTCGCGCAGGACCCTGATGCCGACCGGCTGGCGATCATCGACGAGACGGGCCGTTACATTGGCGAAGAGCTCACGTTGGCTCTGGCGGCATTGCTTCGCCTCCGGCAGGCGAAGGGGCCGATTGTCCTCAACCTTTCGACCTCGCGCGTGACGGAAGATCTCGGCCGCCATCTCGGCTGCCCGGTCATGGCGCGCCCGTGGGCGAAATCAACGTGGTCGAACGAATGATTGCCGAAAATGCGCTGCTGGGAGGCGAGGGAAATGGGGGCGTGATCGATCCGCGGGTCGGATTCGTTCGCGACAGCTTCGTGGCGATGGCGATGGTCCTCGACCTGCTGGCCTCGACCGGCGAGAAGCTGTCGGAACTGGTGCGAAAATTGCCGCGATATGCGATGATCAAAGATCAGTACCCTCTGGGGAAGTGCCGGCACGACGGTTCCATGGGGACGCCGGGCGCTAGCCCGGTCGCGGGGCTGTGGGACCGGATCGCGGCCGAGTGTCCCGAATGCGCGCCGATCGGCGCGACGGGTTACGGCTAGACTGGGAGGACCGGTGGGTGCACATCCGCTCGAGCAATACCGAGCCGATCGTTCGGGTGATCGCCGAGGCCCCTGATGGTGCCATCGCCCGCGAGCTGGCGGCGGGGATCGGCCGCTGGGTCAGCGATTGGTCGGAGAAAAGGCCATGAGCCGGACCGACTGGCCGACGTTCGAGCGTGCTCCGGCGGTCGCGTTCGTCGATGTCGACGGCACGCTGCTGGCTCAGACCACCACCTACCTGTTCGCGCGTATCCTCTATCGTCGCGGATGGCTTCGCCGCTCGTTCTTCCTGCGGTCGCTCTACCACGGCCTTCAGCATCGCTTCGGCCGGCTGGATTACGGCCGGCTGATCGCGATCGGCTTGAAGTACATTTCCGGCATCCCGATGGTCGAGCTCGAGCGAATCGCCTACGAAAATTTCGTAGAGCACGTGCGGCCCCGCCTTTATGAAGGCGTCGTCGAGCACTTGTACAGCTTAAGGCGCCGAGGTACCGCGATCGTCCTCGTGTCGTCATCGCCGGCGCTCGTGATTCAGCCGCTGAGCATTTATCTGAGCTGCACCGACACCCTGACGACGCCGGTGGTGATCGAACGAGGCCGGCTGGCGAGGCCCGGCGCGGGCCCCCCTTGTTACGGCGACGGCAAGCGCTACTGGGCCGAAGAGTGGGCGCGTGCCCACGGCGTGGCGATGGAAGACACCGTCGCCTACGCGGACAACTGGAGCGATCGGTCATTGCTTGAAAAAGTAGGCCGTGCCGTCGTGGTCCGCCCACGAGGGCGGCTGCTACGACTCGCCCGGGCAAGAAACTGGGATATCGTTCGCCCAAGGCGGCGCACGCGTCTGAAACTCAAAGATGGTCAAGCTTTGGATCAAGATCACAGCTCCGATGCGTGACTCGTCGCGGGGCCGCACTCTTTGTCCGTTCGCGGTGAACTGCTAAGCTAAGAAATGACGCTAAGAAATTGCCCTTTGCCGGTTTAGGCGGGGTTGCTATACTTAAAAGTTGAAGCGCGAGCGATTTTTGGCGACGAGCGAGTCCGTTCCAACGTGGATGGACCGTTGAGGATTTTTTTCCGCGCAAGAGGCAAGGCGAAAAGGCTACTATGAACGACAATGACCCAGCGGGCCCGGCGGCAACAGGGGACGAGCCGCCGATCTCTACCGAAAGCCTGATCTCCCGGACAAGGAAAGCCGGCCCCGCGGCCGTCGCTTTGGTGATTGGCCTGGCGGCCCTCACCGCCCAGGCGTCCGAGACCGAGTTGGTGCGTGACATCCAGCGCTATTGCACGGTTTGCTGGCGTAACGCTCGGCTCGACCCGAGACTCTGGGACGACTGCACCCAAGAGGTCTGCTGCCGCTTGCTGGGCAAGGCCCGCGATGGTCAGCTCGACTTGACTCGCGTCCTGGCTGACGACACGCCGGACCGCCGCGAACTGGTCCGAGCGATCGACATGGTCCGCAAACGCGTCCAGCGCACCAAAAAGTTTCAGCCGCTCGACATCTTCACGACCCCCGTCACCGATCTCGACCAGCGCGAGCGAAATCGCCTCGAGCTAGGCGAAATCCTCGAGGCAGCCCGTCACGCCGTACTCACCCCTCGCCAAGACCGCATCATTGAGCTGTGGATGCGTGGGTGGTCCGTCCCCGACATCGGAGCCGAGCTGAAGCTGCCCGTGACTCGGGTCAGCGATGAAAAATACAAGGCGTTACGTAAACTCGAGCAGCAGCTTAGACACCGCCGAGATGAGCTGGAATTCGGGCTGCCCACCTCGGCCATCGGCTAAGACTTGCTCGACTTGACGGCCTCAAGCACTTGCGTGCTATGTCCCGCCGACTTTGACCTTCGGGAAAACCTTTTGCAGGATCCCCTTCTTATCGATCACGAAGGTCGTCCGTTCCACGCCCATATACTTTTTGCCGTACATGCTTTTTTCTTTCCATACTCCATAAGCCTCGCAGACGCGCTTGTCGTCGTCGGCCAAGAGGGAAAAAGGTAGCTCGAATTTCTTGGCGAACTTGGCGTGCGACTCGGTGCCATCGGGGCTGACGCCCAGAATGACGGCTCCCGCCTTCTTGTAGTCGGCGAACGCATCACGAAATGAACAAGCCTCTGTCGTGCAGCCGGGCGTGTCGTCCTTGGGATAGAAGTAAAGGACGACCGGCGAACCTTTGAGTTTGGACAAAGTCACTTTCTTGCCTTGCTGGTCGGACAGAGTAAAGTCCGGGGCGGGTTTGCCTTCTTCAACCATCGCTGATCCTCCGAGATAAGACACCGGGCCCGTTCACGTCAGCCGTTCCCGCCCGCGGCACGCCGGCGGGTGATGAATGAGATCAATGGTGATGGCGTCACAGTCTGAGGTCGGTGGCTCGGCTTCGGGTGTCGGCGGCCTGGATGTAAACTTACACTCTCGTTTGTTTTATCCGCTGGCGGGCGGGACGGAAAGTGATAAGCCCCCGTTTTTTGGTGCCGGACAAGCCACTTAGGAAATTTCGTCCCCGGTGCTCGGTTTGACGCGTCGCGGCCGTCCCCGAGGACGAAGGCTGTATCCCAAACCCAAAGCCTTGGCTGTCTCCATGAGACTCCCGTCCTTTGTTAGATCCAAAGTCACAGCGATCTCAAAAGTCTCCCCCGGGGGTCGCGCGGAATGGCCTGCTGGCCCGTGCAGTCGAAAAGCAGATCGAGATCTTCGAGCACAATCGCGCCGATCAAAGCCCTGTCGCGTTTCGGTTCGCTGATGGCCGTAAAGACGCTGTCCCGTCCCAGGAGCTCTACGAACACACCCTTGACGGCTTGGCGCCGGCGCGGCGGCCGTCGGCGTAGCGAACGTTGACGGCCGCGCCCAGCGGCAGACCAAGACGCTTAACGACAACCTCCGGCAGCTCCAACCTTGTCGCACCGGAACAGTGCGAACCTGCTGATAAATCGCGTATTGCATTTGATCCCGGATGATAGTTCCCTATACTGCATACTGCGAGATTCGGCAGATCACGCTGCCCACCTTCCCCAAGTTAACTCATTGTGCTCTATCTTTTGAGATTGCCGCGACCCGAAGCGACATCGAAAGATGGAGACCTCGTCTCGCTTCTCCAGTCGGCTTGGACTGGATTTGCTCGACGACAGGATCAACCCGCCTCTGATCGATCGATGAATGACGATTTCGATGGAGTGCCTCGATGACGACCGAAAGTCATCGAGGGGCATTTTCCGGATTGGTCAAGGAGATTCGGATTGGACGCCATGCGAATGTTGGTGAGTCGAAAACCAGGCTGGATCATCGTGATCTGGCTGGCGGCGGCGATTACCGTCGGCTTGTTGTCACCCAACTTGACGAAGCTCGCGGCTGAAGGGCAAGCCAAGATGCTGTCGGCCGACGCAGAGAGCCGGCGAGCGGCAGAATTGGTTAGGCAGTGTTGGCCCGCGGAGGCGTATCAGGCCATGGCCGTCGCGGTCCTGCACCGGCCCGGCAGGCTTGACTGCCGTGGACCGCGAATACGCGGTGCGGCTGTCGAATCAGCTCGAGGCCGCGGACCGGCCCGCTCAGGTGGTTCGCGTTCTCGGCCCGGCGTCGATTCCCGAAATCGCCGAGCGAATGAAGAGTGCTGATGGATCCGTCGCCTTGGTGGCGGCATCGCTTTCGACCTCGTTTGTCGCACCGGTGACTCAAGACGTAGTCGCGTGGATTAACCGTCAGGCCACGTCGGCCGAGCTGACAGTTCCCGCGGGGCTGGAACTTCGCTGGACCGGTGACGCGGTGATCGGCCGCGACTACATGGCCAACGTGCAGACCTCGCTCGACCGGGCGGCGGTCGCGACGGTGGTCCTGCTCATGATCGTTCTGCTGGCCGTCTATCGCTCGTTCTGGCTGGCACTGGTTCCGCTGGCGACGATCGGCGTCAGCCTGTTGATATCGCGCGGGGTCCTTGCCTGGATGATCCTGGCCGGGTGGGAAGTTTCGTCCCTGGTCGAGCTGTTCCTGATCGCGATCTTGTTCGGCACAGGCACCGATTTTTGCCTGTTCCTCTCGTGGCGATATGCGGAGCACCTGAACCCGAGCGATCCGGCCGGATCGATGCGAATGACGCTGCGCACGCTCGTTCTCGGCGCTGGTGACGAGTGCCGGCACCATCATCATCGGCCTGGTGCTGATGGGCACGACGCGGTTCAAGCTGTTTTCGAGCACGGGGCCGAGCGTCGCCATGGGCCTGGCGATCGCGCTGGCGGCGACGCTGACCCTGACCCCGGCGCTGCTGGTGCTTCTGGCGCGCATTCACCCCGGTCGTTCGAGGGGCTCGCGGGCGGCTCCCGTGAATTCTGGGAGCGGCTGGGCCGCGCGGCGATGGCGCGTCCCTTGCGGAGCTGGGCTTTCACGATCCTGGCGATGCTGCCGCTGTCGATTCTCGGCATGAGAACCCACTTCATCCAGGACCTGATGACCGAGCTTCCCACGAATGCCGAGTCGGCGCGGGATTTCGCCTGGTCGCCTCGAAATTCGAGCCTGGCATGCTGGCCCCGCTAACCGTGGTTCTCGAGTCGACCACCGACTTTCGCAGCTCGGAAGGGCTGGCCCTGATCGACGACGTGAGCCGGCTCTTGTCGCATCAGCGGCAGCTTACCGAGGTCCGATCGGCCACTCAGCCGCTGGGAAGCACTAAGCCGCTCGAACGTGCCCGGCTCGCGTCGCGGCTCGGCGAGGTGAACGCCGGTTTTCATCAGCTTGCCCAAGGGGCCGTCCAGCTTCATAAGGGGCTTACGGAAGGCGCGGCCAAGTTGCGCGGCCATCTGGATCGAATCGAGAACCGGCTTGAGCATGGCAGGTAAACCCGGCGATCGCGTGATACCGAAGTCGGACGAATCGGTGGCGCGAGCCCAGGCGAGCGAAGCCCTGACCTCGGGCCTCAAACAAGCCTCGGCGGTGCTCCAGTGGACCAGTGGCCTGCCGGCTCCTTGGAATTTGCCCGGCCTCAACAACGCTTTCACGGCCTTCACTGACGACGCCGCATCGCAAGCCCGGCGACCGGCCCTGGCGAATCACACCGACGTTCACCCGCCCGACACCGCGAAGCCCAGTCCAGTGAAGCCACAGGAACTTCTGCTGCGCGAGCTGAGTCGCGCGGCCGAAGGTGCCGCGCAGATCGCCGACGGAGCCGGCCGCGCCCACCGCGAGGTGACTTCGATCTTGAACGATCCGGTAGGCCGCCGCGCCCTTGATCGCCTCTTGGTCAACGACCAGACAGTGCACGAGAACCCCGAGCTCAAGCGTAGTTTCGCCGCCTACATCACGGCCGACGGCCATCGCGCGCGGATCGACGTCACGCAGGCCAATCGCATGTTCTCGCACGATGCGATGGACCAGGTCGTGACCTTGCGCCGGCGGTTGAACGATTTTCTCGGCGAATATCAGGGGGTCAAGGTGACAGCCCAGGTCGCCGGCGCCAACGCCGAGTCGGCCGACATTCGCGAGCTCACACACAACGACCAAGTACAGAGCTGGTTCGTCGTGCCGATCGGCGTTTTCATCGTCTTGATCGTCGCGCTGCGCGATCCGCTGGCTTGCTTCAATCTCGTGGCGACCATGGTCTTGACCTACGCATTTGCCCTGGGCGCGACCCATCTTCTATTCGTCACCCTGCTCGGGGCCGAGGGGCTCGACTGGAAAGTTCCGTATTTCCTTTTCGTCCTTTTGGTCGCCGTCGGGGTCGATTACAACGTGTTCTTGATGGCTCGGCTGCAACGAGGAATCGCAGAGGCGCGGCCTGCGCGACGGGATCATCCGGGCGATCGGCCAGACCGGCGGCCTGATCAGCTCGGCCGCGATGATCACGGCGAGCAGCTTCGCGTCGTTCCTGTTCAGTCCGCTGGGCTCGCTCCGCCAGCTCGGCTTTGCGCTGGTGGTGGGCATCCTCATAGACGCGACCCTGGTCCGCCCGCTCCTGGTCCCTTGCGGGCACTGGCTTTTGAAGCGAATCCGCCAGCGTCTTTCGCCTCACA
>CAWHKI010000113.1:0-15440 GCA_963829765.1 uncultured Isosphaeraceae bacterium
GGGTCGAAGGACCCAAGGGCGCGGTCCGCGTTTGCAATGACCAACCGCAACTGGGCCTCGGCGGCCACCGTATCCCCAACCTTGGCGATGCCATAAACGCCGGCTGCGTTGGATTTTATCTTGCGTAGAGAAACCTCCAACCGGAGTTGATCGCCGGGAACGACCGGTCGGCGGAGCTTGACGCCGTCAAGCGATGCGAGCAGGACAACTCGGCCTGGTCGCAGTGGCACGCTCGCGGAAATCAGGACCCCGGCGGCTTGAGCGAGGGCTTCGACGATCAGCACACCAGGCATTATCGGCTGTCCTGGCCAGTGACCACGAAAAAATGGCTCGTTGACGCTTACGTTTTTGATGGCCAGGGCGCGGCGTCCCGGATCAAGCTCGAGCACCCTGTCGACCAGCAGGAATGGGTAGCGGTGGGGCAAAAGGCTCATGATTCCGGCGATGTCGATCACACCGTTCTCGCTGAGTGAGCCGAGAGCGCCGTTTGGAGGCGACGATCCGGCAAGTTGTTCGAGCAGAAGGCGCGATAGGGCGTGATTGGTGTGGTGGCCGGATCGGTGAGCGACGACGAAGCCGTGGAGGTCGAAGCCGAGAAGGGCGAGGTCGCCGACCATGTCGAGTATTTTATGACGCGCGCATTCATCGGGATAACGCGGGGCGTTGTCAATAACACCGTTCGGGCCGAAAATCAAAAGATCGGCCGCGGTGGCTCTGGTCCCGATCCCGGCGGCCCGGAGGGAATTCGCTTCGGATTCCAACAAAAACGTGCGGCTGAACGCCAGTTCATCTCGGAACGACCGCGGGGTCAACGCCAGGCAGCGGCTCTGGGCTGGGATGAAGGAGCCATGGCCGTAATCGAGGTGATAGGAGAGCGTCAATCCTCCCGGTACTCCGGGGTGGGCTGCCAGGATTGCTTCGTTTTCGACGACGCTGACGGAGCGGTCAAGCACCAGTGCCTGGCGCATCTGGCCTTGTTCAACGATTCCGGCTTGATCGAGTGCCTCGACGAAAGTCTGGCAGGAGCCGTCGCAGCCTGGGCACTCGCTTGCATCGATGTGAATGAGGCAATTATCGATCTTTAGGCCGGCGAGGGCGGCCATAACATGCTCGATCATTTCCACGGTCGCCGTACCCTGGCGGATGCTCGTGCGGCGCTGGGATGGGATCACCGTGTCGACCCGGGCGGGCACCGCCGGTCGATCTGGCAAGTCGGTTCGTACGAAGACCACCCCGACGCCGGCATCGGCCGGGCTAAAGCGGAGCGTAACATCGGCTCCGTGGAAAAAACCGAACCCACGCACCTCCACCGTACGGGCGAGTGTGCGCTGCGGACGCGTCGCTCTGAGCATTCCGGGTCCCTTCCCTCGCGCTCTCCGACGGAGCCCAGAATTGGGCTTGTCGGATGGAGGGCGAGCATCCAAGAGCCTCTCCAGAGACGGCCTTTAGCCGAGAGAGCAAATGGCCCTTTCGAGGAGGTCGATCGTCGGCCGCCTCGACGAGCCAAATTTTCGACGATCTTCCTCCCCTGGAGGGCTTGTTCAGTTGCCATTCCCCTGAGCGGCATTGGCAGGCACTTGGGTGGGCGACGTGGCCGCGCCCGCGGGCTTGGGTGTGGGGGTGGCGGTTGCCTTGTAGATCCGGTTGAGGTTGAAGATCACGTCATTGGTGATGTCGTTGCGTGTGTCTGCATAGACCAGCGTGCTCGAGATAGCTGCCATCACAGAGTTGGGATCGCTCCCCGTGATCGGCTGGCTCGACACCCTGACGACATAATTCATTTTGCGCCACTGAGCGACGCGTTTCACCATCTCCTGGATTTCCTTGTAGAGCGTCCCCATCGCCTCGGCCTGGCGCTGTTGGAACTCGCGCTCGGCCTGCTCGCGTCCGGCTTCGTGCCGGGCCTTGAGCTCGGTCACCCGGTTCTCGTGCTTCTTGTAGTCTTCGGTTCCAGGCGCCAGTTTCGACAGTATCTGGGATTCTTCCTGGGCTTCCGACATGATCCGCATCAAATCATTTTTGCGGGCCAAGAGCGCGGCATTGTATTCTTTGTTCGAGACTTTGACCTTGTCATAGCTCTTGAAGACAAGCTCGATATCGATCGTGCCGATGACCGGCGCGACCGGTGCGGGCGGCGCTGCTGTCGAGGGGCTGGCCGTCTTGCGTACCGAGCCATCTTGCTGCGGGGCTTGACCGAGCGTGGGGGCGGCTAGGTAAGCCAGCCCGGCCAAACTCAATCCAATCGCCAAGATCCTGCGAGACGAAGCAACCATCGGTACAACTCCTTTTCTACCGTGGCGGACCAGTGCGAAGCAATTTCACGTCTTTGGATTCAGCCCGCGTCGACCTTGCACCCACACGGGAAGGCACGCTGCCATCCAATGGGGTTGTGGCGGCGTTTCGAGCGCCCCTGCGGTGGGACCTTCCCGCTGTCCAACTAAGGAAACTTTCGAAACGCGAGCACACGGTCTCTCCGGTCTGAACCATACGCCGGATGGCGACTGGCGGCATTGTGCGCCGAAGCACTCCACGGGTCAAGACGAACCCAAGAGCTTACAATTCACTTTTCAAAAACTGACGCTGAGCTGAAAACAAGAAATAAACGCGCACCCGCGGCGACTCGGACCGGGGGCCCAAGATCACCGCGGGATTGAACCCGCGCGTAATCAACGGGAGAACAGCCGCTTCTTACTCTCCTGAGTAGGTGAGAACGAAATCGTGGAACTTATACTTCTTGTTCCGTGGCGTTTCACCGGCCGCGGAAAAGAGGGAGAGCAGCAGCTCGCCGAAGTGATCGGTCCGCACGCAGTAAAAGTTGTGCTTTCCTTCGCGACGTGACTCGATCAGCCCGGACACCCGCAGAAGGGCCAAGTGATGGCTCACCGCGGGCTGGCTCTGACCCAACCGCCGGCACAAGTCAGTGACGTGAAGCTCGCCGTTAGGCGATAAGGCAAGATAGAAGAGAATGCGTAACCGTGTCTCATCGCTCAAGAGCTTGAAGACTTGAGCAAGCTCACGGACGGACTGATCGGAAACTTCCGGAGCCGACGTCGCGCCTGTGCCATTTGAGCCGGCAGGACGCTTCGTTTCTTTTTTCGTCGCCATTGATGTTAACCCCTATCGTTCAAGTTGAAAAACTACATCATCCGGCTCCAAGCCGGACATCATTGCTCGCAATTTCGCGAGCAGTCACACAACGAAGACCCCGACCCGGATCGCCAGCGGGCAATTGATCCGTTGCTTGGCACTATGAGCTGTCTCTTTGGACCACCATAACTACCGAGCGAGTCTGGGGGAAAAACCGCGGAAAACTCGATCGACCCGCTACCGAACACGAACAATCCAACGTCTTCAGAGAATCTTCTCTCGTTCTGGTACACCTGCTTGTGTTTGTCAAGAGTCAGTCTACCCGATAGTCGAAATTAGCGAATGGGAGCGACATAAGTGACAACGCCACATTGAAGATAGTCTGACGACGTATATCATTCCTATCGTCAACAAGTGGATTTAGTCAAGAGCCCATAACGCGTGATGGTATTCGTCAACACTCTGCGTGAGTCGTCGTCGAGCGGACAAAGGGGAAGCCTCAGCTCGCCGTTACCTCGGCCCAAAAGCGCCAGAGCTGTCTTGACGGGGATGGGATTGGGAGCGAGGCCCAAGAGGTCGCGGCAAAGTGGAAACAATCGCGCGTGCAGGTCTCGCGCAACTCGACGTGGTTGTTCTTAAATGCATCAAGTAGCGCCATCACGTCACGTGGCACGAGATTGGCGATCACGGAAACCACGCCTTCCGCCCCCACGGCCAGCATCGGGAGGGTAAGGCTGTCGTCACCGGAGAGAATGGTCAAATTGGTTGACACCACTAGCTCACTGACTTGGTCGAGCGAGCCGGCGGCTTCCTTGACGGCCACGATGGGCCCAATCGCGGCAAGCCGCTCGATCGTTTGGGGGTCGACATTTCGGCCTGTGCGGGCGGGAATGTTGTAAAGAATCAACGGAATGTCGACGCTCTCGGCAATCGCCGCGAAATGGCGATACATCCCTTCCTGATTTGGTCTATTGTAATAGGGTGCGACGACAAGAGCGCCGTCGGCGCCGGCCCGCGCGGCAAATCGCGTAAGCCGGATTGCCTCGGCCGTGGAGTTGGAACCCGTGCCGGGCATGACTTTCGCCCGGCCCGCGGCCGCCTCGACAACGACGGCGATTACCCGTTCGTGCTCGTCGTGTGTCAGCGTCGGTGCTTCACCGGTCGTGCCTACCGGGCTCAAGATCGGCGTCCCTTGCGCGATTTGCCAGTCGACGAGACGCCTCAGTGCAGGTTCGTCGACGGCCCCGTTATCAAATGGCGTGACCAGGGCCACGGTACATCCGGCGAACATCCAACCTTTTCTTGGCATGCTTTCCCCTGAGAGTTACCGGGGGTTCCTGAGCCTACGCTGCGGAAGACCTGTTACCTTTGATACACGAGCCAACCTGACCATCGGACGAAAGGGCCGCGAGCTTCTCCTGACACAACGCTTGGAGCACGATGGGTTGAAGAATAGCAAATCATAGAGGAGTTCAAACCGAAAGTGAAGCCTCTACAAGGTAATATTCGTGGAAATTACTCTTTGTTTGACATTTCCCAAACCCGCATACGCGGCGAGCGGAGATGTTGGCAAACAGCACTGCTTACATGCATAAGGCTGTCTTCATCATGAGGTCTCACTCCCATCAGTGCAGGTCAAAATGCGTTGGCGGATGCCAGATCAATGCGCGCCTTCATTTCACGAACCGCCTGGGTGAGGCCGACGAAGACGGCTCGGCTTATGATGCTATGGCCGATATTGAGTTCTTGCATTCGTTCAAGTCGCGCGACGGCCGTGACATTGGTATAATTAAGCCCGTGGCCGGCGTGTAATTCCAGGCCCGACGTGAGGACGGTGACGGCCGCGGACTTCAGTGCCTCGAGTTCGCGGCCGCGGTCGGGCCCCTCGGGTGCGTTCGCATAGCGCCCTGTATGCAGCTCGACGGCGGTTGCGTCTAATTTCAGGGCGGCTTCGAGTTGGCGGGGGTCGGGGTCGATGAAGAGAGCGACGTCAATGCCGGCGTCGCGGCAGCGGGCCAGCGCCTCCGCGACACGATCGCGCTGGCCGATCACATCCAGACCTCCCTCGGTCGTCAGTTCCTCCCGGCGTTCGGGTACGAACGTCGCTTGGTCGGGCTTGACGGCCAGTGCCATTGCGATGACGCCTGGCTCAAGGGCCAGTTCGAGGTTAAGGCGGACTTGCGAAGTCTGCCGCAGCAGTTGAAGGTCGCGGTCCTGGATGTGGCGGCGGTCTTCGCGAAGGTGGATCGTGATGACGTCGGCCCCCCCCAGTTCCGCCAACACGGCGGCCCAGACCGGGTCGGGCTCGCGCCCGCCGCGAACTTGCCGAAGCGTTGCCACGTGATCGATATTAACACCCAGGCGCGGCATGATTGTGCGTCTCCGTGGATTTGAGAGCGGCTCGCGGATCGTTCACGGACGTTTCGGACCTCCGGCCCCCCGCGGTGGGGCCCCCGCGGGCGTGGGAATAACCATGGGCCGCAGCGGCGACTTGTTGAGAATGAAGGTTCGAGCAGGGCCGACGGCGAAAGCGACCCGCCCCTTGCGACCAGCTCCTTCCCCTTCGATGGCCACGATTTGTCCCAGACCGAATTCGGGATGAACGACCCGCATTCCCGGTTCGAGGCGAGCAACCTCGGCGTGCGCGGTGCGCCTCGCGGGGGAGAATCGTGCCGACGCGGCCGCCAGGTCCGCGGCGGTCATCAGCCGAAAATCGCGAGGCGCGGCGGCTGGCCGCTGTTCGCGACGATACGGTTGGTGCGAACCAAAGGCAAAGGACTGCCCGAAACTCGAGCGGCCCACGCCCGAACAGTCACGGACCACGACCGGCCCCTCGGGCAACTCGGCGAGAAACCTCGAGGGAAACGTCGCTTGCTGCTGGCCTCGAAAGGTTCTCACTAAGCACCGGGAGAGATACAACTCGCGACGAGCCCGAGTGATGCCGACGAAGAAGAGCCGCCTCTCCTCCTCGATTTGATTGTCGTTCTCAGCGGCGCGGGCATGGGGCAACAGGCCGTTTTCGAGAGCGACAATGAAAACAATGGGAAATTCCAGGCCCTTGGCGGCGTGCAGCGTCATCAAGGTGACGGCGCCCGAAGCTTCATCCCAGCGGTCGATCGCCGAGGCCAGAGTGACCTCCGCCAAAAACTCCTGAATGCCCGCGCCGGCGTTCAACTGTTCGAATTCACGTGCGGCCGTGATGAGCTCATCGATGTTGGCCAGGCGATCCTCGCCATTATCGCGAGCGTCGGCCTTCAAGTGCTCGCGATAATCGATGCGGGTCAAGAGACGCTCAACCACCTCCTCGGCCGGCCGGTCGCGCAAAGCCGCCAGCTCGTCCATCAGTCGCGCGAAGTCTTCCAAGCCGCGGCCGGCCTTGTCTTTGATGGCCGCGACCGACCTGGCCTCGCGGGCCATCGCCAAGAGCGGAATCCCACGCAGCCGCGCGGCCGCCGTCAAATGCTCGATCGACGTCTTGCCCAATCCGCGAGGGGGAACATTGACCGCCCGCGCGAACGCCAGGTCGTCCTTGGGATTGATCATCAAGTTTAGGTAAGCCAAAACGTCTTTGATCTCCTGACGCTCGTAAAATGCCACGCCGCCCACCACTTGATAAGGCACACGCGCCGACCGGAATGCTTGCTCAATCGGCCGCGTCAGGGCGGTCACACGACAGAAAACCGCGATATCGGAAAAGTTATACTCGCCCTCGTGCACAAGCGAGTT
Source organism: uncultured Isosphaeraceae bacterium (assembly GCA_963829765.1). GTDB lineage: Bacteria > Planctomycetota > Planctomycetia > Isosphaerales > Isosphaeraceae > CAWFRS01. The sequence goes on from CAWHKI010000113.1 coordinate 6,814, forward strand.
GATCCTCGCGGCGACTGCTTCGGCCTCGTCCGTCTCGCGCGAATAAATGCTAAGCTCGATCGGCTCACCAACCGGGTTCTCGGTTCGTAACGCCTTGGGCTTGCGGTTGCGGTTGAACCGGATCACGTGGTCGGCGACAGTGATGATATTTTTGGTACTACGGTAGTTGCGCTCGAGTGTGACGATCCGGCAGCCTGGATAGTCTTTCTCGAACTCCAGGATGTTCGACAGGTTAGCTCCGCGCCAGCCGTAGATCGACTGGTCGGGGTCGCCGGTGACGCAGATGTTGGCATGATCGACGGACAGTCCGCGCACGATGGCATACTGGGCCAAATTGGTATCTTGGTATTCGTCGACCAGAACATAACTGAACCGTCTGTCGAGCTCAGCGCGGACGTCTTTGTGTTCCTTAAGGATGGCGACCAAGTGCACCAAGAGGTCGTCGAAATCGACCGCCGAGGCCAGGCGTAGCTTTTCTTCGTAAGCCTCGTAAACATCGGCAAGGAGCCTGGCTGTTCGATCGGGCGCGCGTTCCTTGAGCGTCTTTGGGCTCCGCAGGTCGTTCTTAGCGCGGCTGATCGCCGCCTCGACTCGCTCTGGAGTCCAGCCGGATTCGTTCCAGCCGATCCGTTCCATCACGTCCTTGACGGCGCAGCCGATCGCCTTGGTCGTAAATCGAAAAGCTGGTATCGATTCCCACCAGGGGCGAGTATTTGCGCAGCATGCCGGCGCAAAAGCCGTGGAACGTGCCGACCAAGACGCGGGAATGCGGCACCAGGGCGTCGATTCGCTCGCGCATTTCGCCGGCCGCCTTGTTGGTAAAAGTCAACGCCAGGATTTGATCGGCCCGGATACCAGAGTGCATGAGATGAGCGACGCGGCGAGTGATCACCCTCGTCTTGCCCGAACCCGCGCCCGCCAAAACCAAAAGGGGACCTTCAATGTGGGTGACGGCCTCGAGCTGCGCGGCCGTCAGATCAGCGAGCAATTCCATTATTGACTATATCCTTCGCCGCGGGACGCGGCCCTCGATCGCGAACCAGATTTCCAGGGTTGCTCCCCAATGATCGTCGTGCCGACAGTATAACGGCAACGATACCGGGGATCTACCGCGGGGCGCCGCCAAGCCGGGGGCCGGCAAAGCGCCGGTCTCAAAGAATGCCCCACGACGTGAGCCGTACGGTCTCGTCAGGGATGTCGCGAAGTACCCCGAACGGGCAAACAAAACCTTTGGGCGAGCGGCGGGTGGAAATGTACCAGGGGCTGAGCGGTTGCAGGACGGATTGGCAATCCGTCCCACAGTAGATTTGAGCTCGCCGACTGCCTACTGCATATCGCCTACTGCTCACTCACTCCGGCAGGTCCCGCCCCCGGGTCTCCGGAGCGAAGATCAAAATCACCAATCCGACCCAGAACAATCCCGATAAAGCGACGACCGCCCAGCGCAGACCCAGGGCTGAGCCCAGCGAGCCGCGCACGATCAGGATCGCGGCCCCGAGCACTCGGCCCAGGTTGAAGCACGCGCTCGAGCCCGTAGCCCGCAGCCGCGTGGGAAACAGCTCTGGAAAATAGATCGCGTAGCCGGCATGCATTCCTAGCACGAAGAAAGCCATCACGGGCAAGAGCCAGAGGGCCTGGGCGTAACTCGCCGCGCCGAGGAACGTCGCCGGTGCCACGATCGCGGCCCCCGCGTGATAAACAGCGAATGCGAATCGCCGGCCACGCCAGGAGGCCAGAGGCGCGAAGCACAGCAGCCCCAGCAATCCGCCGGTACAGTTCATGAGAAGATAGGCCCGGCTTCCCATTTGCTGGCGCTCGGCCGATGAGGCCCCATCGCCAGCGACGAGACTGACCAGCTCGGGGCCCCAGGCGAAAATGCCCCAGTAGGTCGCCAGCCCCACCGTGGCCAGGGCCAAACCCAAAAGCGCCCGCGACCGCCATGGCTGCGTGCCAAAAAGCTCTCGCAAATTGCCGAGCGCGGCGGCGTCTGGCTGCGAGAGGGAATCCACGGGCAAATCATCGCCGTGCGCGAGATCGCCGCCTCCTTCACGTTTCGCCGATTTTCTCGCTGCCACCCAGCGCTGGGGTTCGCGAATGCCCAGCCGGATCCACAGAACCAAGAGAGCTGGGCATAAACCCATCAAGAATCCCCACCGCCACGTGCCGGCGCCCACGAAGATGATCCCGGTGAGCGACGCGAGCACGCCGCCCAGAATGCTCGACGCATGAAAGATCCCCGACGCCGCAGCGCGAGCGTGAGCGGGGAAGGTCTCGGCCACGAGCGCTGCGGCGATCGCCCATTCGCCGCCGGCGCCCACGGCCACCAGAAACCGAAGCACCAGCACCTGAAGCGACGATCGGGCGAAAAAGGTTAGCGCCGAGAACAAGGAATAAACCAGGATCGTGTACGCCATCATCCGCACCCGGCCGAACCGGTCGCCGAGCACGCCGAAAAACAGTCCCCCGGCCGCGCCTCCGAGCAGAAACGCCGCCAGGCCCAGATTCGCCTGCCACTCAACCGCCGCCGGGTCGCCGCCGGTCAAGTCCTTGAGCATCGGCGTCTTGAAGATCGTGAATAACTGTCCCTCATAGACGTCGAAGACCCAGCCGGCTGAAGCGACCGCCAATACAATCCAATGGCTGGAGCTCAAACCCTCATACCAGCGCGGCCCTGTGCTTTTATCTTGCATACGACGACCTCGATTGCATTACCGACCACTCATCGCGTGATTCAGTGATCAGTCGATGTACCAGCGAGTGCTTGCGTGCGCAAGGCGGAATGCCGGCGGCTGTAGCCGAAATAGATCACGAATCCCAAGATGAGCCAGACGAACAGCCGCAGCCAGTTCTCGGGGCCAAGGTGGAACATCATGTATCCATTGACCAGTATGCCCATGGTCGAGACGAAGGGAACCCGAAGCGCGCGAAATGGGCGGTGCACGTCCGGGTCGGTGACGCGGAGGATCCAGACCGCGGCCGAGACGATCACGAAAGCAAAAAGCGTACCGATGCTGACCAGTTCCGCCAGGAAACCCAACGGAGCCAGAGCGGCCGCTGCCGCGACCACGATGCCGACCAAGATCGTTGACTTCCAAGGCGTTTTGAACCGGGGATGGATCGCCGCGAAGATCCCAGGAGGCAAGAGCCCATCACGGGCCATGGCCAAAAGGATGCGCGGCTGGCTGAGATTGCCAACCAGCAGAGAGCTGGTCATGCCGGCCAGTATTCCCATCGTGATCAGGCCGCCGGCGAACGTCAGGCCCCGGCTTTGAAGGGCAGCCGAAAGAGGTGCGCTGACGTCGATTTGGCGATAGGGGACCATTCCGGTCAGTACGATCGCGACCGCGAGATACAGGATCGTGCATATCGAAAGCGCCCCGATCATGCCGATCGCCAGGTCGCGCTGGGGCGCCGGGCCTCTTCGGCATGGGTCGAGATCGAGTCGAACCCGATATACGCGAAGAAAATCCGGCCAGCCCCTTCGGCCACCCCCCGCCACCCCTTGTCCTCATGCAAGAAGGGCCGCCAATTGCTGGGCTCGATGTACGCCGCGCCGACTCCCACGACGGTCAGAATCACGCCGATGTTCAGTAGCACCATCGCCGCGTTAAAGCCCGCGCTTTCCTTGACGCCGATCACCAGCACGACCGTGACGGCCGCCGTGATGAGCACGGCCGGCAAGTTGAACCAGGCCATGGCCGTCTGGCCGTTAGCGAGCGCCACCGTCCTGAGGATGAACGTGCCCTGGCCGATGTCGTAGTCCCAGGGCGCCGAGCTCAAGCGAGGGTCGATTTGGATGTGAAAAACATTGCGCAGAAACGCACTTAAGTAGTTAGACCAGCCGGCGGCGACGGCGCTCGAGGCGATGGCGTATTCGAGGATCAGGTCCCAGCCGATGATCCAGGCGGCCAGCTCGCCCAGGGTCGCGTAGGCGTAGGTGTAGGCGCTGCCGGCCACCGGCACCATGCTGGCGAGCTCGGAATAGCAAAACGCGGCGAATCCGCAACCGACGGCGGCCAGCAAGAACGACAGGACGATGGACGGGCCCGCGACTTCGTTGGCGACAAAGCCGGTTTGAACGTAGAGCCCCGTGCCGACGGTGGCACCGACCCCTAACCCGGTCAGTGCCACAGGGCCCAACCGCCGGTTGAGCCGCTCCCCGTCATCCATCTCACCAAGCAGGTGCGTGATGTTTTTCCGCCGAAAGACGCTGGACGAAAACAATCCCATTCGCGGGTTCCTAGAAGCGGGTCGACCAGTCGTCGTTCTCCTTAGCCCAAGCTGATCCCCGTTGCCCGTACGGCGTCGATGACCTGCGAGTGCAGGCATCCGTTGGTCACAATCACGCCTCGGTTGGCCGTCAGCTCTCGTCCGTGGTGGAACTCAAGGGGTCTGCCAGCGATATCCGTCACGACTCCGCCGGCCTCAGTGACAAGCAAAGCGCCCGCGGCATGGTCCCAGATCTTCTCCCGGTAGTCGGCCCGCGTGGGGAGCCGAAGATAGATGTCGGCTTCACCCCGAGCGACCACGGCATACTTCGCCTGGCTATCCATTCTCAGCGGCTCAGCCGTGATTCCCAACCGAGCGGCGACGGCGGCGGCGTCTCCCTGCGGCGCTATGCCCCGAATCTACGGACTCGCAGAACCGAGCTTCGGTCGGATCGACGCGGCGACTGGTAGCCAGCCGAAGCGGCTCGGAAGCGACCCCACCGTGGTCGTCGCCGACCGTCGCGTACGCCCCCTGCTCTCTAACGGCGTGGAAGACCGCGCCACGTCCCAGTGAGCCAGCGTGAAGTCGATCAATTTCTGGTTGCCATGACAAGTTTGGACACGCCAGCGCCGCGACGACCACGCGACCACCAACGACGAGCGCCAGCGCAACCGCATATTGTTCGCCCCGGAGAAACCCCTTGGTGCCATCGATCGGGTCGAGCGTCCAAAAACGTTCGCTGTACTGGCTGCCGCCGCCGTGATCGATCCAGCGACAGACTTGCTCCGCGTCGATCATGATGTCAGCCCCGCTCGCGGTTTCGGACCGGACAGCACGAACGAGCCCCAGCACTTGTTCGAGGATCGGTGTACCTTCGGAGCGTTTCAACTCGACCGCATCTTCCTCGGCGATCACCGGATCTTCCGGAAAGCATTCCGCCAGGGTGCGGCAGATCAGCGCCTGGCTGCCGAAGTCGGCCACGGTGACCGGGCTCGTGTCCTTCTTTGCCAGCACCTCCGGTGAGATTTGACTGCCTACCTTCCGGCAAAGCCGCGGCTTCTCGGACGGCCTGGACCGCAACGGCTTGCTCGTGTTCGTAAGGTAGCCTCATCGATTTCCACGTCCGTTCGCTCGCGATGCGACGTTGGTTCGCAGCGCGGCGTCGATCGCCCTGTCCATACGGCTCATTGTGATTTCGGTCGCCCCTTGCTCTCGCGCCAGCAGCTTGCCTTCTCGGTCAAGCAAGATCATCGTCGGGTAAAACTGAATCTGAAGCGCCTGCTGCAGAGGACAGGATCCCTCTTTGCTGGAGAGAAGTACCGGATAGCTGATCCCGAGCTCCTTGACGGCATTGGTCGCACTGGCGCGGCGGTTTTGGAGCGACGTACCTTTTTCGCAAGCGATTCCGACCACCCGCAGTCGCTTGGCGCCCAAGGCCGCCTGCAGCTCGACAAGGTGGGCGATCGAGGTCCGGCAGGGCGCACCAGCTTCCCCAAAAGTCCAGGAGAATCACATCGGCGTCAAAGTCTCGCATCGAGACCATCTTGCCTTCGAGGTTCGGAAGCTTGAAATCAACGAGCTTGCGAGTGCTGGGGTCGAAGCGACAGACAGCCGGCGGCGCTGGCTCTTCCATCGGAGCCCGTGGCCCGCCGAGCATGCGAGAGCGTACTCCCTTCGGGCCGGGGGGCTTGCCAGTGAGCGTAGTGACGCCGCGCCCGGCAGACGAAGACTCGCTCGCGGTCCGGACAATCGATTCATCGAGAGGAATAGCCGACTGCGTGGATGCCAACTGGCCCCATGTCGGCCGAACGGCGCTATGGGAAGTCTGATTGTCGTGCGAATCCCGCGAGTCGGATGACTCGGCGTCATTCGGTACGTTCGTTGATCGGTCCTCGCTGACAGGGGCCGAGCGACGGCCCCGGCGGGGCGTTCGAAATGGGTGGGCTGTTGTCATCCGGATCTTCGTTGACGGCGATCGGCGCGAACGAACCAGGAGTAATCACTTTCCCTCCCGGCAAGACGTCTTCCGGCATCGACCGCGGCGCTCGCTGCCCGACACCATCCATGATGCCGATCGCCTTGTCGTCGTTTTGCGTAGTCGCCCTGGAGGGCACTCGGCGCCCGGTAGTGGTCGATGATCTTGTCGAGCTCCGCGCCACCTTGATCGGGCGCTGATCCGAGGGGTCAGTGGAACGCCGCGAGGAAATCTCGGTGGTATCGAGGGCCGGGGGCAAGGGATTGGGCCCATCGTCCTCAGAATTGGTACCAGGCTCGTCGCTCACGGCCGAATGGGAGACCGTCGGCGGCACGGCTTCGCTGGAACTTTGTGGCTTGGCCTTGGGCGTGGCGGCACTGTCGGCGGTGACCTGTCGCGAGCTCCAGCCCGTGCGGCCCGAGGCGGCGGAGCTACCCGTGTTTGTCCGCGACAGCCGCAGGTTTCGGCGAGGGGTGGCCAGCGCGCCATTGTCTGTAGGCAAATCGAGGTCTTCGCCGTTGCCTCCATGGTCGGAACGGCTCGCATCGGACGTCTCGTCATCCCCCGGATCAATGTTCGAGATCGGCTCGACTCTCGTTCGCGCGGGCTGAATCGACGCGTGGCCCAGACTCTCGCCGGTGCGGGGCTTCAAGCTGATGCGGACATCGACCTGGGGAGCTTTGGCTTGCGTGCGGCCGGTCATCATCCCGTCTTCACCCTGATATTCGGCGATGACCGCGTAAGATGAGCCGGGGCGAAGGCCGCGGAGTGTAAACGCCCCCGATCGATCGGTTGTAGCATAAACGACCTTACCCCCAGGGCGAGCTGGTCACGGCCAGGCGGACCTTGGCATTCGGGACAGGCTTCCCTCGTTCATCGTAGACCCGACCCGAAATTCGCGAGCCCGACGCCGGCGGTAAATCGAGGTCGTCCGTGTCGGCGCGGAGCGAGCGCCCGGCTCGCCGGACACGCTGGGGAGTGGTTTGTCACCCACCGAGGCAACCGTTCGCATATTCGACGCATTACCGGGCCGAATCCCGCCCGTTTGCGAGCATCCCGCGATGATGCAGACAACGGCCAGGAGGCAAAATGCCGATCTTGTGTTGCACATGGAGCGATCTCCTCCTGATCTGGACGGTGCGTCGTGGCTCTCAGTAGCGAAATCAGCACGAAAGGACGATCATCCTGATCGTTCCGTGACACAACTCAAGTTGACGAAACCCCTTGCTGCTCGTGCAGTCGGCGCACTCCCGGCACACAACTGCCCTATTCCGTGAGATCGGCCATGCCGGACCCGGTTCTTGAGTCTTTTTTGCCGACTGATACGCGAAGTTCACTTGCAACCCTAAATCACAATAGCCCATCATAACAACGTGGCCGGCTCGCATCCTCACGGGATGCGTGCTGCCGGAACCTGGCCATCTGATTTCTGGTCAGTCTATCCGCGTATCATTAACCAGGGAGATGTTTTCGATGCGATTTCATCACAAAGTGCCACCGTTCTTTGCCGCTTCGCTGGCTTTGGTCCTTTGGGGCTGCACGGGCGATCAGGTTGAAACTGGGGTCGAGAAGGCTGGCGAAGGTGTTGCGAAGGGCGGCGCCGCGGTCGAATCCGCCGGCAATAAGTTGGGTCAAAAGATCGAGCATGCCGGCGAGGGGACCAAGCTCGAAAGGGCGGCGACCGCGACCGGTGCCGGCGTCGAGAAAGCCGGCGAAAAGATCCACGAAGGGGCTCACGCGGTCGGGGAAAAGGCGAAGGAACTCGGGCCCAAGGTCGGCGATGCCGTCGACAAGGCCGGCGACAAGATGCGGGAGCTCGAACACAAGGCCGCCGATAAAGCCAAGGAGCTCGAACACAAGGCCGCCGATAAAGCCAAAAACCTCGGTGAGAAGATCAAGGAAGAGGCCAAAGACCTCAAGGATAAAGCCGGCGACAAGCTCAAGGAACTCAAGGACAAGGCAAGCGACTCGCTAGACAAGGCAAGCGACTCGCTGAAGAAGGACGCTCCCGCCACCGACAAGAAAGACTGACCGCACCGTTGATCGACGAGCGCGCCCCGGCCCATCGCGATATGGGCCGAGGCGATCATCGCGAAACCGCTCTACTTGAGCTGCAATTCAGACGTAAGCCGCGGCCGGTGGGAAGGCGCGGGGCGCCGCCGCTGGCAGCGCGGGCCGGTCCCTCGTACTTCGCCCCGTTTTCTCACTCCGGATCTTCCGGGGCATTCGCGGCGACCAATCCCCCCGACACGATCGCGATTTCACCCGGGCTGACTTTTTTCAGCTTTTTCGGGCCGGCACCGAAACTTTCGCCGGTGGCTTGCCACCGGAATCCGGCCAGGGATTTACATCCGCGGACATACGAATAGAGCGTGAGCCTCGCACCCGGGTCCAATCTCTCGATCGCCGCGGGCGTCTTCCGAGATTCGTCAGCGGGCACCCT
>CAWHKI010000114.1:0-24272 GCA_963829765.1 uncultured Isosphaeraceae bacterium
ACATGGCGTAGGGGATGATGAGCTCGCGGTTATGGATGACGGCGCCACAACTGTAGACGACGTTGGGGACGTAGCCCTCGCGTTCATTGGCGTCGGGCTCAAGGAGCGGAACATCGAGACGGCCGATCACGCGACAGGGATCATCGAGGTCGAGCAGGAAGGCCCCCATCGCGTATTTGCGCATGGCCCCCACGCCGTGGGTCAACACGAGCCAGCCGGCTTCGGTCTCCAGCGGTGAGCCGCAGTTGCCGAGCTGCACAAACTCCCACGAGTAGGTCGGCTTGGCGATCAGCTCTTTCGTGTACCAGAAATGGATCGCGTCTGAGTACATCAGGTAGATGTTCTCGTTGTCCTGCCGCGACAGCATGGCGTAAAGGCCATTGACCTTGCGCGGAAACAGAGCAAAGCCCTTGTTGCGGACCTCCGGCCCGTTCAAGGTGCTGACCTTGAAGTGCAGGAAGTCGTCGGTCTCGAGGATCTGGGGGAGATGACCTTGCCGTCGAAGGCGGTATAGGTCGCGTAATACCTGACCGAGCCGTCGTCGTCGTGAAACTGGACGAACCGGGCATCCTCGATCCCGTTGGACTCGGTCGGTGAGAACGGAAAGATGACGCGCTCCGAAATATGTTGGTCGGCGGAATAGCTGACCTCGTAATTGGCCTTGGCCAGGGTGAGCATCCCTTGAACGACGGGCTCGTTCTCGGTGTGGCGTGGCCGGCTCTGCTGCATGGCGCGGCCGAGGGCCTGCTGCAGCTCGTCGAGTGTGAACTGGTCGCTGAGCGTGCCGAGCACCTTACCGGTAAAGGAGCTGTCGACTCCCAGCTCGAGTCAGCTTGCGGAAAAACAAGGTCTTGTCGTAGAGCGTGTTGGGCACCTGTTCCGGCGCTGTCACGAAGCGAGTCGGCTCGTCCATGCGGATGCGGTTTTGGGCGTCGAGCATGCCGCTACGGAAGATGATCGACGAGATATGTCCCTCGCCGGTGGCGCGCAGACTGAGCACGAACCGGCGCGCTCCCTCGCCCAGTCCCGACTGATCAGGGTGCCAGACCATCGACGGATTGAAAGGCGCCGCCGATTCCAGGGCGTACTCCTGGGTGAAGTAGGCGCCGATCAACATCCGGCGATTCTCGCGACAGAGATTGGTTGGTGAGCAGGTGTTTCTCGAGCTGATCAAACCGGTGGAGAAAAAAATCGCGGGTTTTTGATGGCGGCTATGAAACTCGCGCATCACATCGTCGAGCAGGATTTCGACGTCCGGTTCCGCGAGCGACATGACGCGAGCGATGATTCGTTCGATCCGCTGTTCGCTGGCCGGCTCGAACGGCCGGATCACGACCCGGCTGTTGTTGGGTTTCAAGACGATACCCGTGCGGCGGACCTTTAGCCTGGGCCGGCGCGCGGCCGGGCTTTCGTGTGGGTTTGTCACCAGGGGGCTCGCGATTGATCCGGATGTCATCGTCGATCCGTTCGCATCCATGGGGCTTGGCTCCTGACCTCTGTGTCAAGAGAAAGAGTGGTTCCGAACCAAAACGGCACCCGTTCACTAACTGACCTGCATTTGCCGGTAAGTCGCCAGAGTGCTTTCCAGCAGTTTCATTTCGCCCAAGGCCAGCAGGAACGCGAGGGTCGACTCGGCCCCCTGGTTCATGTTGAGCCGGTCTTCTTGCAGACCGTCGCAGCAGCCGCCGGTCTTGGCGTCGTAGAGGTCGAGCCCCAGGTCGTTGCCTCCCAAGAACCACTCGAACGCCAGCCGGGCCTCTTGCAGCCAGGCCGGGTCTTCGGAGGCATGGTAGGCCTCGATGCAGGCCGAAACAGTCGAATTGGCCTCGATCGGCTGCTGGTCGAATTGGGCCCGCTCGCGATCGCGCTGGTAAAAGCCGTTGGACCCGATCGGCCGAAAGTAGCCGGTCGGTGATTTTTGTTGTTCGACCAGCCACCGCAGCGATTGCAGTCCCAGCGGCCCCGGCCTGGCTGTCGCCGCCGGAGCGTGCAGCTGGCGATCAGGGCGTGAGGCAGCTTGGCGTTGTCGTAGCTCAAGACCGACTCGAACCAGGGCCAGTCCTCGGTTGCGGTTTTGTCGAGGCATTCGATCAGTCGCTCGGTCAAGGTGTCGCGCACCTGGCTGGCCGGCCGGGCGCCGCTGAATCGCTCGAGATACAGGCAAACGCCGATCAGGCCAAACGCCCAGGCCCGCGGCGAGGTCGTCTCGGTGATCGTCGGCAGCGCCAAATCGAAAAGCTGGGAAGCCCAGAACTGGAGGTCGCGCCGCCGCGACCGGCCGACGCAGGCACCAAGCACCCAGAGGGCCCGGCCATGAGAGTCGTCGGAGCCGACCTTTTCGAGCCAGTTTCGATCGAATCCCAGAAAATTGCGGAACCGGTTGCGAGTGCGGTCAAAGGCATAGTTCAAAAACGCGGCGTAGGTCGTCGCCAGCCGGTAGACCTGGGCCGAGCTGTGGCCAAGCTGCTCCAGAAGCACCGTAAGAAGCAGAGCCGCGGGCGTTGTCGTCGGTGCAGTAACCCTCGGCGAAGTTGGGAATCGTCGAGTTGGCGTGCTGAAGGATGCCGGCCGAATCGGTCATCCGCACCAGGTGATCGAGCCGCCAGCCGGGAAGGTCCATCGGCTGCTCCGCCAAGGTGCGGACGGCCAGGGGCTTATAGGGCATGTCGAGACGGCTGCGCCGGCGCCCGCTGAAATGACTCCATGTACAGATGGGCGACATGGCCCCAGATCATCTCGCGGCCCAGCATGTACGCCTTCTTCCGCATCGCGTGCCGCCGCGGGTCGTCGCGCAACAGCTCGCAGATCTCGCGAGCGAGTGGCCTTGGAATCACCAAACGGGACGAGAACCCCTCGACCGTCGGCAAGCAGCTCTTCGGCGTACCAGTAAGGGGTCGAAACGACCGCCTTGCCGCAGCCGAACGAGTAAGCCAGAGTGCCCGAGGTGATCTGCGCCGGGTTCAGGTACGGGGTGACGTAGATGTCGGCCATCCCGATGAACTCGATCAATTCGTCGATCTCGACGAAGCGGTTGTAAAAGCTGACGTTGTTCTTGATGCCCAGGTCTTTGGCCAGCCGCTCCAGGCTGATCCGGTAGCGTTCTCCCTGCTCGCGGAGCAATTGGGGTGGGTCGCCCCCAAGACGATGTAGACGAAGTTGGGAAATTCCTTGAGGATCTCCGGCATCGCCCGGAGCATGTGCTCGATGCCTTTATTGGGCGAGAGCAGCCCGAACGTCAGCGCCACGAACTTGCCCTCGACGCCGAACTGGTCCTTGTAAAAGTTCGGGTCGACGAACGGCATGTCGGGGATGCCGTGGGCGATCAGGTCGATCTTGGCGTCGGCAACGCCGTAGACATCCCGGAGAAACGTCCTGGCTCGCTCCGACATGACGACGACGCGGGCCGACAGGTCGGCGATCTGAGTCAGCACCCGGCGCTGGTCGCTCGACGGATCGCGGAAGCACGGTGTGCAGCGTCGTGACGATCGGCATTCGCAGGTCGCGCAAGCAGACCGAGCGATGTGGCTGCCGGCCGGTCCGCCGAAGATTCCGTATTCGTGCTGAAGGCAGACGATATCGGCGTTGGCGAAATTGAGGAAATCGGCCGCCCGCAGGTATGAGTCGACCTCCTGTTCCTCGATTTCGAATCGCACCTCGGCCGGGTAATCGTAGCCCTGCGGGATGTCGTTGATCGGAACGACAAAGCAGTCTGACCCGGGATACTGGGTCGCGACCGAGGTGCAAAGGTCGTAAGTGAACGTCGCGATGCCGCACTTCCTCGGCAAGTAGTCGCCGACGAATGCGATTTTTTGAATCTCGCTATTCCGTTTCATTGCGGGCATGCAAAAAGGGCGTTCCTCGCCAAGAGGGTCAAACCGGAACGACGGGCCGGCGTAATGCCGACAAACGTCGGGGCCGGCGGTTTTTTTTCGCGGTGAGTTAAGCTAATGGTGAGCACCGCCACCGCCCATCAGATGCGACCGGCTGGCTGAGCAGCAATGAGGGATACCCCCCATCATCGTCGAGCGCGCGGTCAGGGTGACCGGCTGCTGAATCGCGCGGGAGGCCCGCATTCCCGGATAGTAGTTGCGAAATTGTGGTTGAGGGGCAACCTCTCGAGGCGTCGCGGGCTGTTCTTGCGCGGTCGAGTAGCGCGGCACACCGGCGTTAGATTCGTCCGACCAGCCCGGTTGGCTGCTGTAACGACTGAGCGAATCCATGCTCGCCGAGGTCATTGCAACCCTGCCGGTCCCGCCCGATCGACCAACGCTGATGGCCCTCGATGACGAAGACGGCGTACCGCGGCGGACACCGGCCGTGGTCAATCGACTGAAGCTCCCACTCGGTTGCGCGTACAGCGAATCTAAACATCCGATCAGTACAAACGCGAAGCCCAAACCGATTCGCAGGTGATTTTTCATCGTTTGACCCCGCCTGTTTGCGGCTTGCCCACCGCCCGGTGGACGGGCCTATCCGACCACGATTTTCCAATCTAACATCCTTATTATGCCTAACTCTGGCCGGAACGCAAGAAGTAACCGAGCAAGACGGGTGCGCCAACGGGTTCTGGCACTTGGACCCGGCCGTTTCGCTTCCATATCGTCGACACGCTCCGCTGGCACTCGTTCCGACGCTCAAGCGTCGGAATGCCGCCTTCGACGCTCTGCGTCGTCTTCTAGAAACCGTTCGAAGAGGCAGACTCACTCGACGAAGCATCATGCAACGCCTTGTGGACGAAGCTTTGCCGTGATTGTGCAACTCGATCGTCCCGAAAATCGCGAGGCTCGATACCTCGATTTGCGTGCTGTCAGGCCAACGATCGCAGGGTGACACACGACGCTGAGCGTCAAGGACGGCATTCCTACGCGGAGCGTAGGAACGAGTTGGGAGACGTTCGCGGCATGTTTCCCGCCCATCAGATTCAGCCATTGCCTGAATGCCAGAATCTTTTGGCGCACCCCCTGTCGGAGGGTGTCGGCGTGTTGAAATCGACCGGAATATGTCGTGCGGGCGATTGAGCCCGATGAGGTCCATTGGTTCGTCTTACGACGAGGGCGCTTCGTTGATCTGCCGCCAGGCCCGGACGGGATCTACCATTCAGAGGCCTTTCCAGGCCTATGGCTCGATCCAGACCTACTTTTGGCTGGCGATACACGGAAGCTGCAAGCCGTCGTCAACCTCGGATGCTCCACGCCCGGGCACGCGGAGTTTGTAGCTCGGTTGGCCGCGGCCCGGGCCAAGCCGTGACCCGGACGTCGCCCCCAGCGAGGAGAGATCCGCCCAGCGAGGTAGGCTCGACGCTTTGGCGCGAAGAAAAACAACGACCCGACACAAGGCTAGATCGGGGATCGGGAGACGGAGCTCCCTCCTACAAATCCTGTAGGAGCCGGCTCTGTCCGGCGAGGTTTCTAGCCCTGTCTCGGGCCATTGAAGAAAAACGTGTCCTTCAGTGCTGGCAACAACGCGTGGTCGGAGACCCTCGCCCAACAAAAAGTCAAGAGGCTTGGGCGGGTCGGAGGCCTTTCACCAAAAAGGGGGCCCAACACGGATGCTCGCCTCACGGCTGTGTCGGCGTTATACACGACGTAGGCATCCGTGCCCGCCGTCGTATACGATCCGGTCACCGAGGGGTCGGCGGTGGCCAAACCGAAGAGCCGGAAGAGCGTCACCCAGAAGACCTGGTGATTGCGCGGGTAATTTGGTGGTCATGGCTGTCATCAATAACCCCGAACCGGTTGCTGGGGGCCCGCGCCTCTCTAAAAGGGCACCGAAAACATCAATCGCTACGACGACACCCTGGTACTCGGAACAACACAAATCTTGAACAGAACTAAACGAAGGTAATGAAGTGGTGAGCCAGCCTAACGTGTACGTCCCAATCACGACGTCTCATGTGGTTATTCATAGAATTCTTCGCTTCCTTCGTTGCCTTCTGTTCAAATCTCGATTTCTCATTGTTTCCGTTCCTTCTCAATGTTAGCCGCGCACCACGGCATTTGGAGTTTTCGACACTCCTCGCCGGACGCCACCTCGGGCCACCGCCGAATCCATACCAACCCGAAGCGCCAGCGAGGGTCGCCGCGAAGCGCTCGCGCCGGCGGCATGCGTCCCCTCGCTGGCGCGTCGGGTTGGTATTGGCGCTGACGGAGCTCGCGGGATGGGTCCGCTTGTCCATGCTTTCTGCCAGGTGGCGTCCGGCGAGGAGTGTCGAGTTTTCCGTCCCGTTTGGATCAGTCGATGTACGTGACCTCGTTCGGCTCGACATTCGCCAGCACGTCGTTACTGGTGGCCAGGTACCAGTCGTCGTCTGAGCCGACCGTGCCGAAAATCTCATCGACCGCCGTGCTGGCAATCACCGTCGTGCCCGCGATCAGGTAGTTGCCGTCGTTAGCGCCCACTGTAACGGTGGGGCCGCTCAGATCGGCCACGCGCGTGGCATAACTGTCGGACGAGTCCCACTCCGCCAGCACCGCATCGAGCGCGGTGAGGCTCAGGTTGGTCGTCCCGGCAACGAATAGGTCGCCCGTATTGGTGCCTAAGGTATACCCAGCGGGCCAGCCGTAGACGGTGTCGGTGCCCGTGCCGCCGATGATCAGGTCTTGGCCCTTGGCCGTCGTCCCGCTCGTGCTGCTGCTGACCGTCAGTGCGCAGTGGGCATAGATCGTGTCGTTACCGCCGCCGGCCACGATCAGGTTATTCCCCCCTTCACCGCCGTCGCCGCCGAAATTGCCATAGATGGTGTCTTGGCCGCTGCCAGTCATGATGGTGTTATTGCCCCCTTCGCCGCCGTCGCCGCCGAAGTTCCCATAAATGGTGTCGTTGCCATTGCCCACCTGGATGAAGTTGCTGCCACCTTTGTGCTTCGGGTCGTTGCCACCCATATTGCCGTAGATGGTGTCGTTACCATTGCCGGCAATGATGGTGTTGCTCCCCCCTTCGCCATCGCCATCGCCATTGCCATCGTTGCCATAGATGACGTTGTTGCCGTTGCCGACGGTAATGGTGTTGTTGCTCCCCTCGGCACCATCGCCATTGCCATAGTTGCCATAGATGGTGTTGCTGCCGTCGCCGGCCGTGATGGTGTTATTCCCACCTTGATATCCGGAACCGCTATAGTTGCCGTAAATGATGTTGTTGCCGTTGCCGACGGTGATGGTGTTATTGGGGTCTTCGACTTTGGACGGCTTAGGGCTGTTGCCGATGCCGTTGGCATAGATGGTGTTATCGCCGTTGCCAGCGACGATAGTATTGGCACCCCCGCCTCCAATCACCGTGTCGTTGCCGTTACCGACGGTGATGACGCTTGGAATCGTGGTCAGGCCCCCGCCATTAATCACGTCCGAGTCGCCGTAGCCATCGTACTCGTTGACGACGACGTCACCGGTCACACCGGTCACGGTCCCCGTGAAACTGAACGCGAGCCCGCCCAATTCGCTCACAGTGATTTGGACCGTTCCGGGGGCCGTTTGCGCGAACTGCACCTGATCACTGCCGGATGTACCATACCAAACCAGATTCTTGGAAGCGCCACTCGCGACCAGTTGGTAACCGGCCACGTCGAACGGCGCGGTCGTGATGGCAGAGGTGCCTGTGGCCGAGATTTGCAACGTATAGGCCAGGCCCGGATTGCTGATCGTCAACCCGGAGAACGTGGCGACCCCGTTCACAACCGGGGCCGTCGCGCTACCGCCCAGCACGCTGGCGCCCGGGTTATTCGCGAACGAAACTGTCAGAGTGCCGTCGTACGAGCTGTCGATTTGATCCTGCGAATCGAGCACGTCGACGGTAAAACCGAAGGCATCGCCAGCCAACACACCCGCCGGCGGCTGCGTCGCGACCACCAGCGACAGAGGATTAACGATCGTGGTGGTCTCCTGGGGTCCTGTCGGGGTCGGCTGAACATTGCCTGCATTGTCGGTGGCGACGCTGTAGAAACCGTAAGTGTCCCGGCCTGGCCGTGAAAACAGCCGAGGGATTTGCCGGTGTGACCGTGGCGAACAGACTAAACGCCCCGCCGTCCTTCGAGACGTAGATGGCGAACGACGCGATGCCCGAGGGCGTGCTTCCCGGGCCCGCCGTATCGGAGCCGGTGACTGACATGAAGAAGCTGCTCATGGTGCTGGTTGCCGGCAGCGAGCTACCGCGCTGGTCGGTGGCCTCGTATCCATCAGCCACGACGTGGAAAGCGAGCCAGTGCCGGTGTTGGCGGCCTGGTCGTTGATGCCGGAGGCATCGACGGTCAGCGTGTAGGTTCCGTCGGCCGAGGTCAGGCCGTTCAGGCCGTCGACCGCGAACGTCGAGTCGAAACGGGAACGATTGTGACGCCCGGGGTAATCAGGTTGGGCCCGCCGTTATCAGTGAGGCTCAAGTCGGCGGTCGTGAATGTGGCCGAGTTGATGGGCTTGTTGAAGGTGATTTCAATCGAATCTACGCCGGTGTTTCGCACGTTGGGCGAGACGGCGGCGATCGCGGAGACCATTGGCGGCGTCAGGTCAATAAACGCGGTGAAGAAAGCAGGTGCCGAGAGGTTTTGCGCCGCATCCTCGGCAGTGGCCCTCAGTTGGTTCGTCCCGGCCGGAAGGTCAAGGGCGATCGAGAACGACTCACCGATGACGACCGCGTTGCCGAGATCGGTATTGGTCGTCAAATCGAAGACGTCGACGGTCAGGCCGATGGCCGCGAGCGAGCCGCTCAAGGTGACCAAACCGGTGTCGGTTAGCCCATCGCTGGATGAGATGCCATTGTCGGGCGAGATCGACAGCGCGGTCGGAGCTGACGGAGGCGTTGTGTTGATGATCCACGAGGTCGACAGAGCGTTCGTGCCGGCGTTTCCCGCCAGGTCGCTGAGGTCGGCGGCGTTGACCGTCAGGAGATACGCGCCATGAGCGCATCAAGCGAAGTCAGGCCGTCAATCTCATAAGTCGAGCCGGATACCAGCGCGACACTCACGGAAGCGTTGATCAGGTTGCCGCCGCCGTTCTGGGTCAAAGACAGTGCGGCCGCAGTGAAGGTCGACGGGTCGATCGGTTTTGAGAAGGTGACATCGATCGAGTCTACCGCTGCATTGCGCGGGCTGAAGACACTCGAAAAGCTCTGAACCTGGGGCCCGACGCTGTCCGTCGTCCACGAGACGCTCACTGAGCCAACGCCCGGAGTATCGCTCGGGTCGGTGACCTGTGTGGCGTCAACCGTCAGGATGTAGTCTCCGTCCGACGTGGTGAGCGAGGACAGTCCGCTGATCTGGTAGGTGTCAGGACCCTGCTGCGTGATCGAGACGCCGGAGCCTTGTGTGATGAGGTTTGATCCGCCCCCTTCGCTCAGGCTCAATGCGGAAAAGCTGAAGCTGGACGGGTCGATCGGCTCGGTGAAGGTGACGGAGACCGAGCCGACCGGCGTGTTTCGCGATCCCTGGGTCACCCCCGTCAAGACCGAGACCGCCGGTGCGGTCGAGGCCATCACCCAGCTCGTGAAGCCGGAACCAGTGCCCGAGCTGCCGGTGGCGTCTTCTACACCGGCCGCGTTTACCATCAGGATATAAACGCCCGCCGTTGCATCAAGCGATGATAGCCCACTGATCTCATAAGTCGAGCCCGTGACCAGGATGACGGTCACACCGGGCGAGATCAGGTTGGTGCCGCCATTGCGCAGTGAGTGAAAGGTCGCTGGAGTTAAGACTACTCAGGTTGATCGGCTCGTTGAACGTTACGTTCAGGCTATCCACCGCGGTGATCGTTGGGTTGGGAAACACGGCCGAGATGCTGGTGACTGCCGGCTGGATCTGGTTGACCGCGACATATTTCAGCGTATACGACCCGGTGCCGTTGTCATCCAGGATGTGAAGCTGGTTCTCATACACAGGAGGCTGGCCGTCGGTGACGAACGTCCGGTCTGTCTGCCAGAAATCGTTGGCGGGCAGCACTGTCCCGTCGGCCCGGGTCACGCTGACAAGCTGGTACTGACCGTTGCCCGGGTCGGCGATATTCAGGTAGTTCCAACCGGCGGCGGGCGAATCGGTCAACTGCACCTGGAAGACACCATTTCCCAGTGATCCCTGGACCGTCGGATCGGTCGCCTGCGCGACGCTCTGCACGCTGCCGTCGGGTAGAAAGACCGCATCAGGCGTGCTGTTGGCGCCCGGGACGTCGCTGACAAGAAAAGCGGTGTTGGTGCTGGCGCCCGAGCCGATTTCGCTGGCCAGGTGGATCATGTTGTAGATCTGAACCCCGTTGATGATCGACAACTGAGGTGTGCCCAGGCCGCTCAGGTCCTGGAAGGTGGCGTTATAGCTGACGAATTGTCCCTGGATTGACGACTCGAGGAGGAAAGCCCCTTCGGCAACACCGCCGGGGGCGATGTTACCGAAATCGGCCGTGAGCGACGGGCTTAAGCTCTGGCCATCGACCTGGGTGGCAATGACCTGAAAATTGGCCAGCAGGCCGCTGTTGTTGCCGACGATCGTCGGCTGGGCCGAAGTAATCGACACGTCGTCGGCCGCGCCGGCGCCGGTGTTGAGGATCTGGACGCCGAGGGCGAACGGCATAGACGGCTCGCCGGGGTTGGTCGGGTCGGGACCGTAGACGGCACTCTGCTCGAAGTAGCGGATCGTCAAGCTCGGGTTGGGGACGACGGTGATCGTCTGGGAGGCAAACGGAATCGCCAGGTTCATGCCATCGACCTGGTAGTGCAGCACGGCGCTGACGTAGTAGAATGTTGACGCGGCAGGGGCCGCGGCATTGGTCGGGATGATCGTGAAGACCGCCTGACCGTCAGCACCGGCGGCCAGCGTGCCGGTGCCGTCGACGGCGGTGAGGCCGCTCAGGTTCGGCGACTCGATATCGAAGAGACTCGTGACATCGTCGCCTCGAGCGTCATGCACCACGATGTCCAGGCCGATATCCGAGATCGGTGTCGTCTTGTGGTCCTGGATCTCGAGCGTGGCGTCGAAGGCCGAACGGGTGACGACGGTTTGCTGGTCGAGCTGGAGCTGTACCAAGGCGCAGACCGTGGTGGACGGCGTCGACACGATCGCGGCGGCATTAAGCTGCTGCATCTCGTAGAGAATGCCCGCGCTAAAGCTCACGCTGCCGACCGCCTGGATCTGGCTATAGGCGGCATCGGTTGCCTGCAAGTCGCTTGACCACAGGTTGTGCGGAATGAAGTTGGTGGTACCGCCTGAGGGGACCTGCGTGCTGTCGTAAATGCCGTCGGCATTGTAAATGATCGTCTGGTTCCAGCGGGCGATAAAGCTCTGCACGTCGGCGGACGTGACGTCCTCGGGCAACGTCATTGACTCGAGCGTGACAGTCTGGGCCGTCGTGATCGCATGTCCGTCCGAGGCGTCGCTGGAGAAGGCCGCCAGCCAACGTGTCAAGTCGGGTCCGGAGTAGGCGTTGATCCAGTCGGGGCTGCCGAGGATGTCGTCAGTCTCGTTGACCAGCGACTGGAAGCCGCTGGCAAACGTCTCGAGTTCCGTTGCGGGCGGCCGTCACGCTGGCGCTGCCGTTATCGCCGCTTGAGTTCAAGCAGGGCCTGCACGGCAGCCTGAGCGGTGTCGATCAAGCTGACGGCCGGGCCGACGTCGGGGTTGGCCTCCATGAAGGCGACCAGCCCGGCGATGAAGTTGCTGGCATCGGGCACAACGTTCGGTGTGCTCCCGGCCAGCGCGGAGGACAGGCCGGTGCCGAGGCTCTCCCAGTCAGAGAACGGGGTGTACTGCCAGCAAAGCCGCAGTGGTCGCGGTCTCGCAACCGTCGCAACTGGAGGTCGATGATACGGCGATCGGCTCGACGACGATCGAGCCGGGAGGGGGGGTGCCACCGCCATTTCAGGGGTAATAGCCCACCACCGCCGGGGTTCTGGGGCAAGACAGGCCCGGGCGGCCCGGCCGGGCAATCACCTTTGACATTGATCACAGTCAATAAGCTGCTGTAGTTTTCGTATACTGTCCCCGCCAACAATTGCCATGAGAGTGACGCCGGGATACTGCAAGGTGCGTCCCCTGTGTTGCGTAAACCGAGATCCGCTCAGTATCACTGGGATCGTCAGAGCTCTCCGCGGCAGAGTACCAATGTCCGAGATCAGGGCGTAATCGAGTAATAGGGGTGAGACGCGAAGAACAGGTCCATGTTCAAAGCGGCGACCGACCGTGGTTCGATCGTCAGATTCACTTGCTCGGTCTGGCCGACTTCCGTCAGGCCGCCGACGTCGAAGATACTCGGGCTCGTGGTAATCACGGGTGCGGGCACGTTGGCCTCGAACGTCGTGTTGACCTGCACGGAAATGTTGTCTTGAACCGACGTGGGGGCAATGGTAAAGGTCGTCTGGACCAGTTGCAGCGAGAGGAATGCCGTCACCGGGGTGATTTGGCCGGCGTTTACCACAACGGTCCCGTCGTAGGGAGCATGGCCATCGGCCGTGATGTGGATCTGGTAGTAGCCTTCGGGCAAGTTAGGAATCGCAAGCACGCCGGAGCGTTTGTCTGGCCGGTGACGGCCAAATCGCCGGTGAGCGAGTTGGTCACCGTGGACACTCGCCCCGGCGAGGTTGGGCGTGCCCTGGGCATAGTAGGTGTACTCGTCGACTGTCGTGATGTCGAGTCCGCCCAGGCGCTCGATTGATTGAGGAACTTGAACGGGATCGTTGTAGCGCGGGAGGAACCCTGGACGACGATGTTTCCGGTAGTTGCCCAGTGCCCAGCCGCGGGGGCCTAGCAGGAGCGTGAGCTGGGTGCTCCGCCCGCGGCAAGTGAACTGATCGACCGGTTGTTGCCGCGGAGAGAGATGTGGACCGGCGGCGTGGGGTGGGGAGCAAACCTGCAGTGGGCCGTTCCGCACCGCCCTGGTTAGTCAACGTGAGCTGCACGATCGTTTGGCTGCCGACGAGCATCCCCGCCTGGAGCGTCGACGGTGACGCGACCACGTCCGTAGCGTGGACATCGCGGTGACCGTGAAGGTCACCAGGATATCGACCGAGGCACCCTCGGCCCTGGCGACATGGATCGTGAAACTCCCCGACGGTGTAGAAATGTCGGATGCCGTGACGCTGTACGCGAGCGTCAGCGTACCGGTGCCTGCCAGTCCCTGGCCGGGAGCACCATTGCCGAGCGTTGTCTCGATCACCAGATTTGAAGGCGCACAGACGATGGTGGCGTGCAGCTCACTGAGCGGAATAGGAGTCAGGTTGGTCAGCGTCACCTGTCCGCCAACAGCCGCGGAATCGGCGAGCAAAGAAAGTTTCGCGCTGGCCGGCTGGGCGGTCATACCGATGATGTCGAACCCGCTCTGCACGGTCGCCTGGCTGACGCCCGGGTTGGTGGCGCCGATCGTGTACACGCCCGCTTCACCAGGCAAGGGCTGAAAGGCGGTCGAAAAGCTGCCGTTCTGGTCGGTGAGCGCCGAGATGACTCGTTCGGTCCCCGCGGTGAAGATGTGGATGTTGACCAGGTCGAATTCCGCCGGTCCGCCAACGGCAAGGGTCGCCGTGCCCGAGAGCGGGACCGCCGTTCCGGCCGCCACCACGTCGACGCCTGCTGTTACCGTGGCCGTGTAAGAAGGCAAGACGTTCAGTGGCTGCGCCGAGACGGCGGTTCCGTCGGCTTCCTCCGCGACATTAACTACGTCATCGCTGTCGGTCTGCACGGCGATCCAATAATCTCCGGTCTGCTCCGGTGCGAAGAACGTCAGCGTGCGAGTGTACGATTGGCCGGGTTGCAGCGTGCCGTTGAAGTCGATAGGCGTGCCCAGCATGGTGAGCACGCCTCCGTTCGGCGCGCCGGTGATGGATACCGTATCTTGCCAGCCGCCGACCGCCGCCGCCGAGCCCTGGTTCGCAACCGAATAGGTCACATTGAAAAATTGGCTGTTCAGGGCCGTCGGCGACACCACGGGGTTAGAAACGACCAGATCGGGAAGGTTGGTGTAAGTGACGATGAGCTGGGATTGACCTTGGGCAAAGCCGGCCGCCATTGCCGTGATGACCGGCTCGACGGTCCCTCGACCTGGCGTGCCCGACGGCGTGGCGACCGTGAACGTGGCCGAGGTCGCACCGGCGGGAATAATCACGGTCACCGGGACGGTCGCCTCCGTCGCGTTGCTGGTTGTCAGGGTGACCGAGAGCGGGCTGGAGGGCGCACTCGCGTTGACGAGCGAAACGGTACCCGTCGTCGCCGCGGACCTGCCCTGCGTCACGACGGCGCTCGGCGAACGACACGTTCAGCAATGCCGTGGTCGGGTTGACCACATTGATCGTGGCGGACACCGACCCCTGGGTCAAAGGTGCCCCATCAGTCATGGTCGTCACGAATGCGGAGATTGGGATCGACAAGATGGACTGGGTGCTGGCGTCGACGGCGGTCCCGATGTCGAAGGTCACCGACGATTCGTTGGCGGGGATGGTGACGCTTGCCGGTACGGTCAGCGGGCTGCCTGCCGGGACGGACAGGTCGACGACCAACGGCAGATCGCCGGCCGGAGTCCGCGTGAGAGTGCCCGTGACCGGGTCGCCGGCCAGGCCCACGAGCGTCGTCTGGGTGAGACTCAGGCTCAACGTCGGCACGTCGGAGTCGATCACGGTGACGTCGGCCACCGCCGCGACCAGCCCGGGCGACGACGCGGTAAACGCGTAAGTCTGCGTCCCCTCGATCATGTCGTCGTTCACGGCCTGAACGTTAAACGTGGCCGAGGCTGCGCCGGCCGGGATCGTCATGGCCGCCGGGACATAGATCTTGTCGGGCGTATTTGTACTCAGCGTGATGGTCGCGGCCGATGCGTCAGACCCGGTGCGAGTCACCGTTGCTGTGATGTAGCTTCCCTTGGCCACGGTCGGCGGCGAGTCGAGAAGCTTACGGAAAGCGAAGACTCGTCGGTGTTGATGTCGGTGATCGTCGCCTGTCCGGCCAGGTAGCCGGTCGCCGAGGCCGTGATGGTGATGGCTCGGTCCGCGTCAACGATACCGTCGTCATGGATGGTGATCGGAATCGGCATCGTCGTCTGGCCGGCCTCGATTGTGACCGACGCGGGCGCGGTAAAACCGGTCGTGTCGGCACTCGCAAGATTGACAACCAGCGCTTGATCGGTGGGCCCGCTCCGCGTGACGACGGCGAGGATTGTCGGATCGGTGGCATTCTCAGCGATCGATAGAGTGGGCGACGTCACGGTGAGCGCCAGCGGTACGACGGTCGCGGTGGCGTCGATCGTGGTGTTGTTGGCCCTGTTCAGCTCAAAGAACGACGAGTTGGCGTTGTCAATAACGACAAACTGAAGCGAGCCGGCGGAGTCGGCGCCCGAGACCGGGATCATGACCGTCGTGGAAAGAGCGAACGAATGACCGGCGGCGATCGAGCTGTTAACTTCGATCGACCCGACGGGGATGGCATTGGCCGTCGTCCCATCGTAGGACAAAAGAATTTCATCGGACCACGGGGCGACCGCCGTGGCATCGCCCAGGTTGCAATCGGTCCACGAGATCGTGACCGACTCGCCCGGCGTGGCGCTGGCCGGGGCACTCAGGCCGCTCGGGACCAGATCAGCGTACTGCGCCAGGGTCGACGTCGCGGTGATCGAGGCCGTGCGGTTGGCGGCGCTCAGTCCGCCCGAGATGGCGTCATATTCGTCAGCCGTGACCGAGAACTCGATGTTGCCAACGCCAGGGTCGCCATCAGGGAGCCGGAATGCATATTGCTGGAGTGCGGACGCACCCGCGCTTATTCGTCCCCGCGTGCTCACGTCAAAGGGCACATCGGCCACGCCGAGCACCTGGCCGGTCGTCAGGTCGGTGATCGTG
Organism: uncultured Isosphaeraceae bacterium; assembly: GCA_963829765.1. Lineage (GTDB taxonomy): Bacteria > Planctomycetota > Planctomycetia > Isosphaerales > Isosphaeraceae > CAWFRS01. Next base: position 15,781 of record CAWHKI010000114.1, read on the forward strand.
ACCTGGTCGGTGAACGAGGCGGCGATGGGGAAATTGCCACCGTTGGTATCGTCCCAGAAAACGACCAGGCTGGTCCCGGATTGCAAGCTGGTCGCGGGCATGATGACGAGCCCGGTGACCGCGAGCGAGGCGCCCTGAGCGATTCCCAGGTTCTCGCCGGAGATGTTCGCCCCGCTCGTCGTGGTAATGGAGAGGCCACCGGATGTCGGCGCCGTCTGGACGAATCCTGGTTGAAGCTCGTCGGAAATCGTGTACGTCCCTGGCCCGACTCCGCTGAAGGCGAAGTTGCCGCCGAACCCGCTGGTCGCCGTCTGGACGACCTGGCTTAAGCTATTGAGCAGGTTGACGGTCCAGCCGGCAAGGCCCGGGTCGTTTGTTTGCAACGTCCCGCTGTCATTCAGGTCGTTGAATACCTCGCCGGTCACGGTGACCGTCTGGAACTCGCCGAGATCCAGGTTGCCGACGATCTGCCCGGCGGACGCTGTCACGGCGAGGGTGCCCGACGCCGGCACGCTCGGCACATAGCCCGTTTGCTCGACGACGGCAATCGTGTACGCGCCGGCCGTCACGCCGGCGAAGGTATAGGTGCCATCCGCGGCCGTCGTGGTGGTGGCGACCGTGGCGGTCCCATGCTTGAGATCGACTGTCCAGCCGGCCAGCCCTTCGTCCGCGGCGAGCGTCCCGTTGCCCGTGCGATCGTTGTAGACCTCGCCATCGAGGGTCGCCGGCGCCGCAGCGGTCACCATCTGAGTGATCGCCGTCGAGTTGCTAACCGCGAAGTCGGCGCTGCCGCCAAACTGCGCAGTGATCGAATGGTCGCCGGCCGGCAAGGCCGACGTGGAATAGCTGGCCGTTCCGCCGCTCAAAGTCTCGGTGCCGATGGGATTGCTGCCATCGTAGAACGTGATAATACCCGTGGGCGTCCCGCTGCCGGGCGCGCTGGCCGACACGGTCGCCGTGAACGTCACCAGATCGCCGGCCGTCGATGGATTCAGCGACGACGTCAGCGCCGTCGTGCTGCCGTCCTGATCGACCGTCTGTGTGACTGACCTAGACGTGCTGCCGACGAAAATGGTGTCGCCGCTGTACTGAACCGTAATCGAGTGGCCGCCAACGGCCAGGGCTTGATGTGGTATAGGAAGCCATGCCGCCGCTCAGGGTCTCGGTGTCGATAGCCGTCGTGCCGTCGTAGAACGTGACCTGACCGGTCGGCGTGCCCGTTCCCGGGCGGTGTGGCGGAAACGGTCGCGGTGAATGTCACCGACTGGCCGTAGGCGGTCGGGTTGACCGACGAGGTCACCGGTCCGACGGGCTCGCCTGCTTGATCGTCTCGGTGATCGTCGTCGATGTGCTGCCGGTGAAATCGGGATCGCTGCCGTAGTACGGCGCTGATCGCGTGGCCGCCCAGGGCCAGCGCCGAGGTCGTGAACCTTGCCATGCCGCCGGCCAGGGTCTCGGTGTCGATGGCGGTGGTGCCGTCGTAGAAGGTGACGGAGCCCGTCGGGGTTCCGCTTCCCGGCGCGGCGGCCGTCACGGTCGCCGTAAAGGTCACCGGCTGGCCGAGGACCGCCGGATTGCTCGACGCCCCCAAAGAAGTCGCGCTTCCATCCTGGTCGACGGTCTGGGTGAAGGCCGTCGAGGTGCTGCCGGCGAAGTCGGCGCTGGGGAGATACTGGGCCGTGATCGAATGGCCGCTCACCGCGAGGGCCGAGGTGGTATAAGCGGCCGTGCCGTCGTATAGGATCTCGCTATCGATGGCGGTGGTGCCGTCGTAGAAAGTGACAGTCCCGGTGGGCGTCCCGCTCCCCGGTGAGACAACGGAAACGGTCGCGGTGAAAGTCACGCTTTGGCCCCACGCCGAGGGATCGACCGAGGTCGTGACGCCCGTTGTCGTGCCGGCCTGGCCCACGGTCTGGGTGAAGGCCGTCGAGGTGCTGCCCGTGAAATTTGTCTCCCCTTTGTACTGGGCCGTGATCGAGTGGCCGGCCACCGCGAGGCTCGACCTGGTAATACGACGCCATGCCATCGACGAGCGTCTCGGTATCGATGGGGCTGGTGCCGTCGTAGAAGATGACGTGGCCGGTCGGAGTGCCGACCCCCGCAACCGCCGATGCGACAGTGGCCGTGAAGGTCACCGACTGGCCCCAGACCGACGGATTGACCGACGGCGCGACGGCGGTCGTGCTGGCGTCTTGGTTGACGACCTGGGCAAGGCTTCTCGAATTGCTGCCGCTGAAATTGGTGTCGCCACTGTACTGGACGATGATCGCGTGCGTTCCCGCGGCGAAGGCCGAGGTCGAGAACGAGGCCGACCCGTCGGTCAGCGTCTCGGTGTCGATCACGGTCCCACCGTCGTAGAACGTGACGGTCCCCGTAGGGACCAGGTCGGTCGACACGGCCGAGCTGACGTTCGCGGTGAACGTGACGAGGTCGCCATAATTCGAGGGATTCTCAGACGACTCGACGGTCGTCTGGCGTGCTCGCCAACTCGGAGATGACGACGAGGTCGAGAGCGGTTGGATTCGTACTCGGGCTGAAGGTGGGCGTGAAGCCCTCGCCGCCACCGAAATAGAGACCGAACTCGGCGGAGAAGCTGCCGGTCTCCGAGGCGAACGTGAGGACCTGGTAGCTGTCGCCCGACGGCGGCGTATAGCCGCTGATCAGGCTGACGCTTAGGGAGCCGTTGAGCGTCGCCTGCTTGGTCACATCGAGCTGGCCGAACTGGTGCCGGCCGCGAGGCCGCCGATCGCGACGTCGAACGCGCCAGTGGACTCTTGCGTGTAATTGCCGTCGACGTTCAAGGTGCCGGGGGCGAGGTCGATGGTGCCGGCGTTGTCGAGGTTGCCGGCGGTGGTGAAAGCCTCACCGCCGGTGAGTTCCAGGCTCCCACCGGTAGCGATCGTGGACAGCGGGGCCAGGCTGCTGACATCGCGCCGGTGCCGTTAAGGATGATGGTCGCGGCGTCCGTCGTGATGTTCGCAGCGAGCGACATCGAGCTGCCGGCCCCGACAATCCAGGTGGCGCCGGTGAGCGTGCCCCCGAGAGGTTGCTTGGCGCAGAGGTCGTCGTCAACGAGCCGCCGCCGGTTGCCTCGATCGTCCCGGTCAAGGTGCCGCCGCCCGCGAGGCTGAGTGTGCCCGATTCGGCGTCGATTGTGCCTGTGTTGTTGAGCGTGATTCCGCTACCGATGGTGCTGGTGCCCGTGCCACCGGTCTTGGAAAGCGTGCCTGCGTTGACGAAGGTGCCTCCAGCCGGGGTGCCGCCGTTGCCGGAGATCAGCGCGTCGGTGACGAAAGCGAAGCTCGCCCGCCCGGTTGTCGAACGTGGCGCCGTCCAGGAAGGCCATGCCGTAATTGGAGGCGTAGCCGGCCAGCGTGGCGGCGCCGCGTTCTCGAGCGTGCGCTGGTCGAGGATCTCCTGGTCGCCCGCCTGGTCGCCGAGGGTCAGGCCGCCCTCGGCCACGGTCGTGCCCGCGCCTGACTGGTAGCCGCCGGCCCAGGTGGTCAGGCCGGTGACGGTGAGCGTGTCCGGGCCGGTGAGGTTGCCGCCGCTCTCCATCAGTTGACTGGTGGTGAAGGCCGCGCCGGTGCTGAGATTGACCGTGCCCCCGCTGATGACAATCCCGCCCCCCAGGCTGTATGCCCCGCCGGCGATCGACCCGGTGAGGTTCAGGGCCCCGCCGCTGGCGGTGATCGACGGGCCCAGGTCGACGATGGCGCCCTGTAGGTTGGCCGTCCCCCCGGAAACGATCGTCGCGGTGGCGATGTCGTAGGGCCCGGCGTCGGTGGTCGTGCCGCCGGAGAAGTTGGCCGAGCCGGCGCCGAAGATGCCCGAGGTGGCGGCGACGGTGAAAGTGCCGCCACCAAAGCCGAGTGTCGCTCCCGAGTCGGCCGTCAAGGCGCCGCTGCCGCCCAGGGTGCCGCCGCCCGCGAGGCTGAGTGTGCCCGATTCGGCGTCGATTGTGCCTGTGTTGTTGAGCGTGATTCCGCTACCGATGGTGCTGGTTCCGGTGCCGCCGGTCTTGGAAAGCGTGCCTGCGTTGACGAAGGTGCCTCCAGCCGGGGTGCCGCCGTTGCCGGAGATCAGCGCGTCGGTGACGAAAGCGAAGCTGGCGCCCGCCAGATTGTCGAACGTGGCGCCGTCCAGGAAGGCCATGCCGTAATTGGAGGCGTAGCCGGCCAGCGTGGCGGCGCCGGCGTTCTCGAGCGTGCGCTGGTCGAGGATCTCCTGGTCGCCCGCCTGGTCGCCGAGGGTCAGGCCGCCCTCGGCCACGGTCGTCCCCGCACTGACTGGTAGCCGCCGGCCCAGGTGGTTTCTCCGGTGACGGTGAGCGTGTCCGGGCCGGTGAGAGTGCCACCTGATTGAGTCATGGTGCCCACGCTGACCGGCGTGCCGCCGCTGAGGTTGAGCGTGCCCGCGGAGATCGTTACGGCCGAACCAAGGCTTGTCACCGGCGCGATGAAGTTGACGGTCCCGCCGGTGACGAAGGTGGTGCCGGTGACGTCGTAAGACCCCTGGTCGTTCAGGGTGCCGCCGCTGAAGTTGATCGAGGCGCCGAAGAGACCCGAGGAGGCGGCGACGGTGAAAGCGCCGCCACCAAAGCCGAGTGTCGCTCCCGAGTCGGCCGTCAAGGCGCCGCTGCCGCCCAGGGCGCCGCCGCCGTTGAGGCTGAGTGTGCCCGATTCGGCGTCGATTGTGCCTGTGTTGCTGAGCGTGATTCCGCCGCCGATAGTGCTGGTGCCCGTGCCGCCGGTCTTGGAAAGCGTGCCTGCGTTGACGAAGGTGCCTCCAGCCGGGGTGCCGCCGTTGCTGGAGATCAGCGCGTCGGTGACGAAAGCGAAGCTGGCGCCGCCAGATTGTCGAACGTGGCGCCGTCCAGGAAGGCCATGCCGTAATTGGAGGCGTAGCCGGCCAGCGTGGCGGCGCCGGCGTCTCGAGCGTGCGCTGGTCGAGGATCTCCTGGTCGCCCGCCTGGTCGCCGAGGGTCAGGCCGCCCTCGGCCACGGTCGTCCCCGCGCCTGACTGGTAGCCGCCGGCCCAGGTGGTTTCTCCGGTGACGGTGAGCGTGTCCGGGCCGGTGAGAGTGCCACCTGATTGAGTCATGGTGCCCACGCTGACCGGCGTGCCGCCGCTGAGGTTGAGCGTGCCCGCGGAGATCGTTACGGCCGAACCAAGGCTTGTCACCGGCGCGATGAAGTTGACGGTCCCGCCGGTGACGAAGGTGGTGCCGGTGACGTCGTAAGACCCCTGGTCGTTCAGGGTGCCGCCGCTGAAGTTGATCGAGGCGCCGAAGAGACCCGAGGAGGCGGCGACGGTGAAAGCGCCGCCACCAAAGCCGAGTGTCGCTCCCGAGTCGGCCGTCAAGGCGCCGCTGCCGCCCAGGGTGCCGCCGCCGTTGAAGCTGAGGGTTCCCGACTGGACCTCGACGGAGCCTGTGCCGCTCTGATTGAAGGCGACGGAACCGCCGTACTCGGGATGGCCAACGATGCTGGTACCCGTGCCGCCTGCCTTGAGGAAAGTTCCCTGATTGTTGAACGTGCCGCCGTTGGTGGTGCCGCCGTAGACCCAGAGCTGCGAGTCGTTGGTGATGCTGAAACTGGCGCCGGGTTCGTTGTTGAATGTGGCGGCGGAGTCGAAGTAGAGTCCGCCGCTGTTGTACGCGCCTGCCAGGGTGGCGGCGGCGTAGTTATTCAAGGTGCGTGCCGAGAGGTATTCCTGGTAGGTCGTGTTGGCGGAGGTGCCGCCGATCGTCAGCCCGCCATCGGCGTTGGTAACGCCGCTGCCAGACATGGTGCCGCTGGTCCATGTGGTCTGTCCGGTCACGGTGAGCGTGTCGGAGCCGGTGAGAGTGCCACCTGATTGAGTCATGGTGCCCACGCTGACCGGCGTGCCGCCGCTGAGGTTGAGCGTGCCCGCGGAGATCGTTACGGCCGAACCAAGGCTTGTCACCGGCGCGATGAAGTTGACGGTCCCGCCGGTGACGAAGGTGGTGCCGGTGAAGTCGTAAGACCCCTGGTCGTTCAGGGTGCCGCCGCTGAAGTTGATCGAGGCGCCGAAGAGACCCGAGGAGGCGGCGACGGTGAAAGCGCCGCCACCAAAGCCGAGTGTCGCTCCCGAGTCGGCCGTCAAGGCGCCGCTGCCGCCCAGGGTGCCGCCGCCGTTGAAGCTGAGGGTTCCCGACTGGACCTCGACGGAGCCTGTGCCGCTCTGATTGAAGGCGACGGAACCGCCGTACTCGGGATGGCCAACGATGCTGGTACCCGTGCCGCCTGCCTTGAGGAAAGTTCCCTGATTGTTGAACGTGCCGCCGTTGGTGGTGCCGCCGTTGACCCAGAGCTGCGAGTCGTTGGTGATGCTGAAACTGGCGCCGGGTTCGTTGTTGAATGTGGCGGCGGAGTCGAAGTAGAGTCCGCCGCTGTTGTACGCGCCTGCCAGGGTGGCGGCGGCGTAGTTATTCAAGGTGCGTGCCGAGAGGTATTCCTGGTAGGTCGTGTTGGCGGAGGTGCCGCCGATCGTCAGCCCGCCATCGGCGTTGGTAACGCCGCTGCCAGACATGGTGCCGCTGGTCCATGTGGTCTGTCCGGTCACGGTGAGCGTGTCGGAGCCGGTGAGAGTGCCACCTGATTGAGTCATGGTGCCCACGCTGACCGGCGTGCCGCCGCTGAGGTTGAGCGTGCCCGCGGAGATCGTTACGGCCGAACCAAGGCTTGTCACCGGCGCGATGAAGTTGACGGTCCCGCCGGTGACGAAGGTGGTGCCGGTGAAGTCGTAAGACCCCTGGTCGTTCAGGGTGCCGCCGCTGAAGTTGATCGAGGCGCCGAAGAGACCCGAGGAGGCGGCGACGGTGAAAGCGCCGCCACCAAAGCCGAGTGTCGCTCCCGAGTCGGCCGTCAAGGCGCCGCTGCCGCCCAGGGTGCCGCCGCCGTTGAAGCTGAGGGTTCCCGACTGGACCTCGACGGAGCCTGTGCCGCTCTGATTGAAGGCGACGGAACCGCCGTACTCGGGATGGCCAACGATGCTGGTACCCGTGCCGCCTGCCTTGAGGAAAGTTCCCTGATTGTTGAACGTGCCGCCGTTGGTGGTGCCGCCGTAGACCCAGAGCTGCGAGTCGTTGGTGATGCTGAAACTGGCGCCGGGTTCGTTGTTGAATGTGGCGGCGGAGTCGAAGTAGAGTCCGCCGCTGTTGTACGCGCCTGCCAGGGTGGCGGCGGCGTAGTTATTCAAGGTGCGTGCCGAGAGGTATTCTTGGTAGGTCGTGTTGGCGGAGGTGCCGCCGATCGTCAGCCCGCCATCGGCGTTGGTAACGCCGCTGCCAGACATGGTGCCGCTGGTCCAGGTGATGAGGCCGGTGACGGTGAGCGTGCCTGAGCCGGCGAGTGTGCCGCCGGTCTGAGTCAGGCCGCCACCGATTGTCGACGCCGTCACCAGCGAGAGCGTATCGCTGCCGATGTGATGCTCGTGTTCGTATTGGTCGTCAGGCTGTTGATCGTATCAGTGACGCCGGTGCTGAGCGTCACCGTGCCCGTGGAAGTCGAATCAATGACGGCATTGTCGGTCGACTGGGGGACTACACCGCCCACCCAATTCGACGCCGTGTCCCAGCTTCCGCCGGTCGGCTCGTTGATGCTGTCCCACATAATCGTGGACAGCACGAGGCGGTCCTCGAGTCCCTCGATGAGTGGAGTCATGGTCAGCGATCGTCGGCGGCTCTGTTGTCGCCGAGATCGGGATGTCGTTCGGCCTATCGGGCTTCGTCGCGGTAAATCAAGCATGGTGCGTGAGCCTGTTCCTGAGGATAAGGTGCAATCTCTAAGTTGTGCCCGCTGGTTCTCGCTTGCTTTCGAGATTCATTGCGACGGCCCGCTGCGACCGAACGCCCGCGTGTGGCCCTCCCTCGAGCCGTCGCCGCTGCCGCGCTTACTGAATAGAAACACGAGAACGAAAAACCGAACGCGCTTTCTTGCTTTTTTTTGAAAAAAAGTTTGGCACCCGGTGCATCAGGAGTGTGTCGCACAAAGGATTTCGGCGTTGAGGGGCGGGCACCAATACCAACCCAACGCGCCGGCCGAGGGGATTGCGGACGGAACCCTTGCTCGATCGGTTGGTATGGCCATCGCGGACTCTAATGTCCTTACGGCGTTGAGGGGCGGGCACCGAAACCAACCCAACGCGCCAGCGAGGGGATTGAGGCGGAACCCTTGCTGGCACTTCGGGTTGGTTTGGCCATCGCCGGGTGTTTCCCGCCCTTCACATTCAGCCATCTCCAGACTGGCAGAATCTGTTTGCCGCCGCGTTGGCGACCCGGATCAGGAATTCCAGCCGTGGGTCCTTGCGTTTGTCGAGGAGTCGACGGCATACTGTTCTTGAGTGAACGAACTGCCTCGATGATTGCGTGGAGCGTAGCGGAGACGTCGAAGACGATGTCATCGATGGGTCAAATCAGCAAGGCGTCATCGTTAAGCGACGAGAAGATCGTCGCCGCGACGGGGGAT
>CAWHKI010000115.1:0-65470 GCA_963829765.1 uncultured Isosphaeraceae bacterium
ATTATTCATGAGGTAAAGGGCCTGGAGCGGGACTGTCGAGCGTGGGCGAGACTCGGTGGAGATATTGGTATCTGGCCCGTCGAATAAGGCCAGGTAGGGATGCTTTACGAGACGTTGCGTCATCAGGTACACGGATCGATGGTGCGAGGGATAGACAGCCTTGAATGCGTCGTGTTGCGTCCAATGCCAGTTTTCGATGGGCGGAAATGGGTGGGGACCGGGGCGATTGAGGTCGAGTGTTCCGGCCAGAGCCAGCATGGCGTCTCGAATTGCTTCGGCATCAAGTCGCTGTCGCGGAAAACGCCAAAGCCAGCGACCGTCAGGATCAAGTTCGGCATCGTGAGCGTCGAAATCACTCGATAATTGATACGTACGGGAGAGCACGATTTCCCGTTGAATCGCCTTGATCGACCACTCCGACGCGACAAACCGGGCCGCGAGCCAGTCGAGCAGCTCGGGATGGGTGGGCGGTTCGCCGCGGAGCCCGAAGTTGGAGGGCGTGGCGACAATTCCCCGGCCGAAATGGTGCTGCCAGATCCGGTTGACTAACACGCGGGGCGTCAACGGCTGATCGGGACTCGTCAGCCAGCTCGCCAGCTCGGAGCCGTCCACTGCCCGCCGACGAAACAACGGGAGGGGGCTGAGCATCCAGGCACGCGAGCCGAGGGAGGCCTGCCGCGGGACAACCTCGCCGGGACTGCCCGGGTCGCCCCGCCGCTGACGGGTGGCGTCGATCGGCTTCCAATCGCTGACAGCGTAGGCACCCGCGAGGTCGGGCGGTAGCCCCGTCCGTTTGAGGATGATCAACTCGGTTTGCAGGTCCTTGCGGCGGCGGACCGACGAGGCGTCTTTTTCGACTCGATACCGCCTCGATGGTGCTTTCGAGCTTCGCGATTCGATCCTGATATGCCTTGATCTTAGGCTCGGCTCGGCTGGGCTCGACCAGCGGGACGAAATTGAACCGCGAGAAGCCTTTGGATTGAAGTTCCTCGGAGCCGGCATACGGAAAGTTCGTACTGGCGAAGATTCCATAAAGTGCGTAAGAGCTGTGCTGGCTCACTGGGTCGAACTTGTGGTCGTGGCACCGTGCGCACCGGAGCGTGAGGCCCAAAAAACGCGCGGCCGGTTGTTTCGATCGTGTCTTCGAGAGTCAAGTGCCAGAGCTCGAACGGGGCGGTGGCGTAGCGGCGAGAAAGAGCCAAAAAGCCGGTCGCGACGACCGCGTCGGCGTAATTGGCGGCATCGCCTTGCCGCGCGAGGATGTCGCCGGCAAGTTGCTCGCGGACAAACTGGTCAAAAGGCTTATCACGGTTGAACGAGTCAATGATGTAATCACGATAGCGAGCGACTTCCGGGATCGGATAGTCGGCGTTATCGCCCGCGGTATCAGCGTACGCGCGATGTCGATCCAGTGCCGGCCCCAGCGCTCGCCATAATGCGGCGAGGCGAGCAAACGGTCGACGACCCGGGTAAAGGCCGCGGGCGAGTCGTCGGCTTCGAAGTCGGCGACTTCCTCCGGGGTCGGAGGCAAACCGATCAGGTCGAACGTAACTCGACGTATGAGGGTTCGACGGTTCGCCGGGCCAACGGACCGTATCCGACTGCGTTGCGTTTGGCCGCGATGAACCGATCGATCGGCCGATGAGACTCTCCATTCGGGCCCTCCGGCGGCACGACCGGCTTGATCCGCTCAAACGCCCAGTGTCGCGATTTTGAGGCCCCCTGCCCCGTCTGCTTTTGCACGACTGGTCTCGGCCAGACCGCCCCTTTCGCGATCCATTGGGAGAACGCGGCCGCCACCTCCGCGGGCAAATGATGCTTAGGTGGCATTTTCACGTCGTCATCGGTATATCCGATCCCGCGGGCGAGCAAGCTCTTTTAAAGCTTGTCCGGCCACAATCGCCGGGCCGCGATCGCCCCCCTTCAAAAGCGATTCAATGGAATCCACCTTCAGGCCACTTTCGGTCTTCTTGCCGCCATGGCACGGCAAGCACTCGGTGGCCAGAACCGGGCGAATCTTGGTCTCGAAGAAGGTATCGGACGAGTCGTCGGCTCGTAAACTGCAGCCGCGAGAACAAAAATGGCCAGGAAGGTAAATGCCGATAGTCGATCCATCGCATCGACTCCGGTAGGTGGGATCGAACAAATGCCTTCATGACTGCACACATTGCCCGCTAGGGCGACACTCCGCCATGTTCCATTGAATTTACACAAAAACTGATCAGGTCGCAATCGGTTCCGGGCCGCTCGACGGCTGGACATTGTCCGCGGCAACCGACTTATGTGTCGTCGTCCCGCTCCGTCGTGTGATCCTCCTGGCTGGTGGTTACATCGATATTCCGCCGTGCAATCCGTCGGTGATTGCGAGCGGAACATGCACGTCCATATAGAGGGTCAGCGGCATGGTCAAGCGTCCGCCCGGGGTCGCCGTCGCAAGAGCTGATCACGTGTTAGCGGTTGCTTCAGACGTTCGGATTCCGCGGCCTCGCTGGAGGCCCGCATCTGTTCGACGAGCCGATCGTAGTTATCGTAGAAGTAGGTCATAACGCTGCGTGGACTTGCCTAGGCCGGAGGTCTGGGTGCTGGCGCAGGGTCTCCTCCGCCGACCAGCCGTAGTGGTAGTGCTCGCCCGCCACATGGATCACTTTGTACCGGGTCCCTTCGACACGGGCCGTTCCATCGGGGTCGGTCGTCAAGTGGGGATACACTGTCAGATTAATCGTATATATTTTTTCACTATTGGAATTATTCGCGACCGTCCGGAAATCCATTCGCTCGGCCGCCCGACCTACGCGAGTCGACCAACGACGGCGGACACGTAACGAGCCTTCCGCTCTTGTTCCCACGGCTTCCCGCTAAGAATTCGGCGTGTTCCGGCGAGTCGAGCCCATTCTGGAGTACTTCGAGCAATCTGTTGAAATCCTCACGGACGAGTGCCGAGGGATCAAGCCATAATCCGGGGAAAACCACGCTGTGCAGCGTGCCGTCATCGTGGGGAGCGAGTTTCTCGAACCGACCGTTTCGCAAAACGAACCAATCGACCTCACGGTCTTCGACATGCCAGACGATGTGCTCGCGACACTATCGCGTTCGTAAGCCTGCAGCTTGGCGTTAAGATCGTAGCCGGCCGTGCTGGCGGCGACCTCGGCCACCAACTCCGGAGCGCCGAGGATATAGCCATCCTCGTTGACTCTCGCCTGCCCCCCGCAGTCGGGTTTGATGAACAATACGTCGTCTGGCTGAGGCGTGTTGCCGATGTCCAAGTGCACGGTGGCGTTATCCGCGAGCGTGAGCCCGTAAGTCCTCGATCGGTAAAGAAACCGCCACCCCCCCAAGTCGGATGGGGCTCCCCGTGTTGATCGGACCTGACCGGTGACGGCACGTAAACCACTCCTTCGATGAGCTCGGCTTTTCTGAGGTCGGGCATGGCCTCGTAACATCGCATGAACTCGTCATGGGTTAGGCGATCACCGTCCCTCAGCGGGGGGATCGGATCACCGCGGACAATCGACTCTGCGTCAGGAATGGACTTGGACCGGGCGGTCGAGACGGACATCGAATCGGCCTCTGGATCGTCGCGGTGTGGGCATATCAACATCATCGATCCTACACGACTCTTGCGGGGACAACCACGGCGAGACGAGCTTCCGCCGTTTGGACCGGTCCTCCTCGACGCCGTTCAATTCGCACTTATACCAAATTTCGCTCCACATCCCGTCCGATCGTTTAAATTCGTCGGTGCGATCGTGGGCTTCTTGTTGCGGTCGAACGTCAGGCCGCCGGTCCCAGCAATGTGGCACAAGGTGGCAGTTTTTGTGGCGGCGCGGTTTCTGTGCATTGTTACGCCGAATTCTCGGGTTCGATCAAGCGACGAGTGCTCCTGACCAGGATGTCTGATGACACGGATTTGCGTCTTTCGCCCCATTCCCACGACGGCGAACGCGTTCGGAGATCACCAGGCATGCCAGGACATGCATCGCAGCATGCCAGGAAATGCATCGCATGCATCGGCATTCCAGGCATACCAGGACATGCATCGCATGGAAGAGCATGCATCACATGTCGGCATTCTAGGAATGCATCGCATCCTCAGCCACGCGAGGTATAATCCCGCGCTTCACTGGGGCAAGCCCAGCGCGGGCGGGAGGGTGCTTACAGTTTGAGTTGTTTAGGGCTTCTTTCGCAACGTCGTCGTCGCAACGTCGTCTTTCTCACGCTCACGCAGCGATACCTGCACGCAAGGGGTGACGATCCGCCCGGTCCATGCGTTGCCGTCCAAGACTTTGTGCTCCGGTTGCTCGACATCGAAAGACTCGCGACGGTTCCCGTAAACAATGCGGACCTTATAAGGACCGGGCTTCAGGTTGTCGTAGCACCCCCGCCGGAGCCCCGGATGCGTGCCACGACCTGAACGTCAGGGTGCGATCCTCCAGCGTGGGCCAGAAGAGGTCGGCCCGGATCGAGAGCGTAACGGTCTTTCCGGGCATGACCAAGGGGAAATCAGCCTCTGCCGGCAGGCGATGACGCTTCGTGCCCAGTTGTCCTTCCCACTGGTGTGCTTCTTTGCCGTCCGGCGTCAGAATATCCACCAGGAGGCCATCGTAGCCGTTGAAACGGAAGGATTTGTCGGACTTGTTGGTGATCTTCAAGCCCAACTTGATCGAGGACTGAAGCCGGGCTTGTTCTCCGGTATCGACCAAACCCGCTCCGGCAGGACGACCTCAAAAGCCAGGCCGTCCTTCTTCTGCGGAAGACCCAATCGCTTTACCGCGTCAAGCCCAACTTTTCACCGCGCCAGCCTCGCCCTCCCGTTGTCGCTGTAGCTGTCGCCGCTCACGCCGCGACCTTTATAGATCCCTCCCGATCGGCGTAATCCCCGGCGCGGAAGTCGCACCGGAGCCGGGCATGCGCTCGGTTGGACCATTGACCGCGTCCTCCGTAAACGCCACACTAGGACGACGTTGTTGAACAAATATTGCACTTCGAGTTCTTCGCCATTTTTTGGACGTTCCTTCCATGGGTCGTTCGGCTCAGAATCACCGCGCGGCGGCCTTAACTCGACGCGACGTCCTGGCGACGATTCCGGCCGCCGTGGTCGCCGGGCGGGGGACGGGGCTGGCCGGGGCTGTTCCGGCACGTCCCCGAATCGCCGCGATCGTTACCGAATATCGCCACGCCTCGCATGGGCAGGGCATCGTGGATCGCTTCCTCGAGGGGTACGGCTGGGAGGGCCAACATTACCGGCCGTCGGTGGATATTGTTTCGCTTTATGTCGATCAGAAGCCGGCCGGCGACCTGAGTGGTGAAAGAGCGCGGCGGCACCCGAAATTGAAGATTTATCCCACGATCGCCGCGGCCCTCGCATGTGGCGGTGAGCGGCTCGCGGTTGATGGCGTCTTGATCATCGGCGAGCACGGGAAGTACCCGCGCAACGACAAGGGCCAATCACTTTATCCTCGGTACGAATTTTTCCAGCAGACCGTCGACGTCTTTCGGCGCAGTGGGCGATCGGTCCCGGTCTTCAACGACAAGCACCTTTCCTGGAACTGGGACTGGGCTAAGCAGATGGTCGAGACGGCCCGGGCGATGGGTTTTCCCTTCATGGCCGGGTCGTCCCTGCCCGTCACGTGGCGATTGCCGGCCGTCGACCTCCCATTCGGCTCGGAGGTCGTCGAAGCCGTGTGTGTCGGGTATGGGGGGATCGACAGCTACGATTTCCATGGATTTGAATCGCTCCAGTGTCTCGTGGAGCGCCGCAAGGGAGGCGAGACCGGCGTGAGCTCGGTTACCGCTCTGCGCGGTGACAATGTCTGGAAGGCCCTGCGGAGCGGTTCATGGGACGGAGGCGGTTGCGACCTCGGGCTCTTTGAGGCCTGTCTCTGCCGCAGCTTCCGGTTGAGCTCGCCTCGACCCGAGTTCGGCCATGTCTATCCCGATCTCGCGCAAATGCCCGCGCTCGCCCCTGACCCGGTCTTGTTCCGCATCGAATACGCGGACGGCCTCCGGGGCTCGCTGCTGATGCTTTCGGGCCTGGTTTCGGATTTCACGGTGGCGATTCAAATCAAAGGCCAGAGCGAACCGCTGTCGACCCAAATGTATCTCGCCGGCATCCAGCCCAACCAAACCTTGCCCAATTTTTTCAGTCCGCTGGCCCACCACATCGAATCATTGTTCAAGACGGGCGCCCCCCCCTACCCGATCGAGCGGACATTGCTCACGACCGGCCTCGTCGCGGCGGGCGTCGACTCCCTGCACAAGGGCCAGAAACGGCTCGAAACCCCGGACCTGCGGCACGTGCGCTACTCACCCCCTCGCGAGTCGACATTCTGGCGGAGCTGACGGTCATGAAGTCGTCCCGACCAAATCCCGAGCCGGCCCCAGCCGGAACAAATCCTGATCCGGCTCGTAAGCGAATGGCGATCATCACGACGGTCTGGCGCTATCTGTCGCACGCCCAGCATATGGGGGACCGATTCCTCGTGGGCTATCCCTGGCAGGGGAAATGGCACCGACCTGCCATTGACGTCGTCGCCCTCTATGTCGACCAGAAACCCAATGATGACCAGAGCGCCGAGCGCTCGCGCAATTTTGGCTTCAAGGTTTACCCAACGATTGCCGAGGCGCTCCGCTGTGGTGGTGAGAAACTCGCCGTCGACGCCGTATTGATCATCGGCGAACACGGCGATTATCCCCGGAACGAAAAGGGGCAGATCCTTTATCCACGCTATGAGTTCTTTCGCGAGGCAACCCGGGTTTTTGAGCACGATGGCCGGGCCATCCCTGTTTTCAATGACAAGCACCTTTCGTTCAGTTTCGCCAAGGCCAAAGAAATGGTCGAGACGTCGAAGCGGCTGAAGTTCCCATTCCTGGCCGGTTCCTCGCTACCGGTCACGTGGAGGCTGCCTCCGATCGAGCTATCACGCGGTTGCGTGATCGAAGAGGCCCTGATGGTCGGCGTAGGGGCTTCCGATCCGATGGACTACCACGCCCTCGAGGCCATGCAGTGCATGGTCGAACGGCGACGCGGTGGAGAGACCGGTGTCAGACGCGTGCAACTCCTCGCCGGAGATTCGGTCTGGCAGGCCGGCCGCCAAGGACGCTGGTCCCGGAGGCTGCTGGAAGCCGCGCTGTCGCGTTCGGATTCGATCCAGGGATTGTCCGCCACCGAGGGACGCCCGCAGAGCTTGACCGAAAATGGCGAGTTGGAACGGCTCGCCCGCAATCCCGCGGCGTACTTGATCGACTACGCCGACGGAACACTCGCGACCCTGCTCATGCTCGATGGCGTAGCGGCCGATTACACGTTCGCGGCCCGGCTGCGCGGTTCCCACCGGATTGAATCCACACAGTTTCTGCTGCCTCCCAACCCCAACGTCGCTTACTCGGCTTGCCTGATGCGGAAGGTCGAGGAGATGATCGAGACGGGGGAAGCGCCGTATCCGGTCGAGCGGACCTTGCTTGTCAGCGGCGTGCTCGAGAGTTGTCTCGAATCCAAAATGCGGGGGAGCCAGCCGATTGAAACACCGCATCTTGACGTGAGTTATGCTCCTCCACGGACTTCGCAGTTTTGCCAGACTTGACGGCGCGTCGCGGATTCGGGCTGTTTCATGCGATTCTTTCGTTGCGTACAGGAAAAAGACGTCCTCGCCAAGCCGGTTCGGTCCGGATAAGATCCATCGAACATTGCGTCGCGAGCCTGGAATAAGAATGCACAATCCACGAGCAAAGGAGACGACCGTGCCACAAGCTGATCCGGCAGCATCTCGACAGTTACTCCCGCCCCTTGCATTGGGTGTTTGTAGTTGGAGCCTTCAGGTCAAGAGCATCCACGAGCTGAAGGGCTTTCTCGAGCGACTGCGGACCAACGTCGTTCAGATCGCCTGCGGCGACCCGCACCATGCCAGTTGGGATGAAGGCGACCGCATGCCGGCGGCCGCGCTTGCGTCTGGGATCACCATGACGGGTGCCATGCTCGGCTTTCCAGGCGAAGATTACACGACCCCTCAGACAATCAAGGAGACCGGTGGTTTCGGCAATCTCGCGCTCAAGGGCGAGCGGATCGAACGGTTGAAATGGGCCATTCATCGCACCCTGGCGCTGGGGCTTTCGGATCTGTCGCTCCACGCGGGTTTCTTGCCGCAGCCAGGCGAGCCTAACCGATGGGCGGTGCTCGAGACCCTCAGCGAAGCAGGCAAACTTGCTGGAGAGCGTGGGATCACGCTCGCTTTCGAGACAGGACAGGAGACGGCTGATTTGCTCCGTCTCACACTCGACGAGCTCCATTTGCCGAATCTGAAGGTGAACTTCGATCCCGCGAACATGCTGCTCTATGACATGGGCGATCCGATTCGAGCGGTCGACATCCTCGGCCCTGATATCCGATCGGTGCATGTCAAGGACGCCAGGCGCCCCCGTGTGTCCGGGCAATGGGGAGAGGAAGTGCCCCTGGGCCAAGGCGAGGTCAATATTGCGGAATTTGTGAATGCACTCAGAAGAAATGCGTATACCGGCCCGCTCATCATCGAGCGAGAAGTGGGTGACCAAGCGTCGCGCCTACGTGACGTCGCGCGGCTTGGCCTATCTGCGCGGGATTTTGGGCGAATGAAACCTCGTTAGAGAGCGAGAAGTGTACGGATTTCTCCGCATTACCGCAATGAAGGAGGGCAGGCGCGAGCAGCCATTCACTCCTCAAAAGCTGGACCGCCTCTTGTGAAGGAGAGGAACAGAGGCGTGGGGGCTCACGCCTCGGAACTGGCAATGGCTTTGACGGGAGACCTCTTTCACTGGGCCTTGTTGCGCGTCTCAGTGGACAACCGAATTGACGACGTGCGCCAATTGACGGCCGGCGTCTGTCAGCGCGTAAAAATTGTGCTTGCCAGAACGGCGCGGCTCGATCAGGCGGCCGTGACGTAAGAGGGCAAGGTGGTGGCTGACTGCCGGCTGACTCTGGGTACCCAGGTCCGCACACAACTCAGTCACGTTGCGTTCTTTTTCGCTCAAAAGCATTAGTACTTGCAAGCGAGTTGGATCGGAGACCTGCTTGAGCAACTCGGCGACCCGGCGGACCTCGGCCGTCGGTCGACTAGGTGCCGCAGATGGTTTGGACGAGCGAGAACTGGTCGATTGTCTAGCTGGCGGAGGCATCTTGTTCCTCGAGGAAAAGTCGTATCATGAGTTTCGTCATCTAGCACCCGCATGCGAATCCTGCTTTTTGTACTTAAGGATCGCTATAGCTCATGATAGATTCATGCCTCGATCTCGTCAAGGCCGCTTATAGGGATCATTCAATTCTATTCTGAGGTCAGTGACAATTCGTGGTGTCACATCCCGTTCTGTGTAGACACGACCGAATGTCCGACAGCGCCTGGCGTTCCTAAGTCTTGATTCCGGCACGCATAATGAACGATCGCCGAAGTTATCGCTTGTCGAGAGGCCGGGATCGCCGGTACAGTAAAGCGTCGTCGGCTCGGGCCGCCCGTGAAAAGTCTTAGTGGGCTCGGCGCGGCGCACACAGAGCGATTTCGATTGACTTTCTCCAATCGTTCCTTCGCATTGCCGGCGCACCGGAAGGGAATTTTCGAGACCGATGGCGCAGCACTTGACCTCTTCAACCCGAACCGCTTCCGCGACACGCCAGGCGTTTCAGCAGTGCCTGAGCCCGGCCTGTTCGGCAACGTTCGGGCTTGACGAAACCCATTTCTCCTGCCCGTATTGCGGTGATCTGATCGATGTCGTTTACGACTGGGACCACCTGCCAATCCCCCGTCGGCTCGCGGAATTCGAGGCGAAGTGGTCCGATCGCTTCAACCCCCTCAACTTCTCCGGAGTCTGGCGTTTCCGTGAGCTTCTCCCCTTCGCGCCACCCGACCAGGTCGTCACCATCGGCGAAGGACAAACCCTCCTCCAATGTGCCGATAAAGTGGGTCAATATGTGGGCCTCAATCCCGGCTCGTTGTGGCTGCAATATGAGGGCATGAATCCCTCGGGCAGCTTTAAAGACAACGGCATGACAGCCGCATTCACGCATGCTCGAATGGTTTCGGCGCGACGGGTCGCCTGTGCCAGCACCGGCAATACCTCCGCGGCATTGGCCGTCTACTGCTCGGCGACGGATTTCGGTTTTCGGGCCATCATCTTCATCGGCTCGGGAAAAATCGCCTACGGCAAACTCGCGCAAGCGCTCGATCATGGAGCGCTCACGATCCAGATCTTCGGCGACTTCGACGATGCCATGGAGCGCGTTCGGCAGGTCGCCGACCGTCTCGGCATCTATCTCATGAATTCCGTGAATCCGTTCCGGCTCGAAGGCCAGAAGACCATCATCTATCGAATATTGGAGGGGCTCCGCTGGGAAGTCCCTGATTGGATCGTCGTACCGGGCGGCAATTTGGGCAATTCTAGTGCTTTTGGCAAGGCCCTGATTGAGCTGCACTATTTAGGATTGATCTCGCGGGTGCCGCGGCTCGCCGTGATCAACGCGACGGGCGCGCGCACCCTGGAAGAGCTTGTCGGACATCGCCAACTGACCTGGCGGAGCGGTCTTCCGGAAATGGACAAGGTGAGCGACTATTACGGGCAGCTCGACCAGGGGAATGTGAAAGCCTCGACGATCGCGTCGGCGATTGAGATCAACCGGCCTGTCAATCTGAAGAAGTGCCTGCGAGCGCTCGACTTCTGCCAGGGGGTGGTCACCATGGTGAACGATCAGGAGATCATGGATGCGAAGGCCCGTGTGGGAGCGGGGGGCCTGGGGTGCGAGCCGGCCAGTGCCGCCAGTGTGGCGGGCGCCAAAAAGCTGCGTGACGAGGGGGTGATCGCCGCGTCGGACCGCGTGGTCTGCATCTTGACGGGCCACCAGCTCAAGGACCCCACGGCCACGGTTGCCTATCATAGTGCGGATCAGGCCCAATTCGATCAGGTTTTGGGCAGCCGGGGCGTGCGGCGAGCGGGTTTCGCGAACCGACCCATCGCCGTCGCCAACGACCTTGACGACATCATCCGAACGATCGCCCTGTATTCAGAGACCGAATCTCCGCGGGCATCTTGAAGAAGGAAAAGGCGACCTTGTCTCAAGCGATTCTGTCGGTAGGAATACATGGTGCCGCGGGCCGCATGGGCACGCGTTTAATTCAATTGATCGAGGAAGACCCCGGGCTCAGGCTGGCGGCGGCATTGGTACGCCAAGGACATCCCGAAATCGGCCGCGATGCCGGGGCCCGGGCCGGCGTCGCCGCGACAGGGGTCTTGCTTTCCGCGTCGCTACCGACCGCGGCCGCGATGGATGTCATGATCGACTTCTCGTTGCCGCCGGCCGTGCCAGCAGTGACGGAGTGTTGTCGCGAGCGGAAGATTCCGTTGGTCGTCGGCACGACCGGGCTGAGCCAAGTCACACGTTCCGACCTAGAGAAGGCGGCCGTCGATGTCCCGATCCTGATCGCCCCCAATATGAGCCGAGCCGTGAATCTGCTCATGAGATTGGTGGGTGAGGCCGCCCGTTCCCTGGGCTTGTCCGCCGACATCGCGATCATCGAGCGCCATCACAAAACCAAGAAAGATGCTCCGAGCGGGACGGCCCTCCGATTGGCCGAGTTCGCCGGCCAGCAAGGTCGCACCAGCCGGCTCGTTGGCGACAACTCGGGCCCTGATCTCCAACCGCGGCCCGGTGAGATCACGATCCATGCCCTACGCATGGCCGACTGTCCCGGCGAGCATTCCGTGATCTTTGGTTTGCCGGGGGAAACTCTCGAATTGAGCCATCGCGCCCTAAATCGCGACGGCTTCGCTCGCGGCGCACTCGATTGCGCGGTTCCTGGTCGACAAACCGGCCGGTCTGTATACTATGGAACACGTTATCGGCTGCTAGAGGATTGCACCATGGCCAGTTGCGAGCGAGGCTATCTGTGTGCGGTCTGCGGCCAAGACGTGGAAAGCATCACTGATTCGGTGCTTTACCTTCGCTACGTGATGGGTGAGGTTCCATGGGATCACTTAAATCGCGCGCCCGAGACACATATTCGTTGCGACAAGACACTCGCTCAATTTATTATAGACGACTCATTCGAGCCCGTCTCGTGTGACGGCACCTTTGCGAAGGAGCACCTTGATCCAGAATTCGTCAAGACCGAGGAAGAGCGGGTAACGCTGGCCTATCGGAGACTCCGCGAGTCAAGGGAGGCGAACCTGGCGATCGCGGAGTATCCGTTGCCCCGTGTCGTCGCGCGACGCGAGTCAGACATGATGGAGTCCTGACCACTGCGAGATCGGAGTGATTGAGGAACGGCGCGAAGGCGCCAATCCGACGGCCTACATGACACCGCCCTTCGTCAGTCAAACTGGTGAGCCCCCGCGCCGTCACGGCAATCGCCGATCGCGCTGCCAGACCAGTCCGCGCCAGCCTCGAACGCGGCAACGACGCCCGAACAGGGTCGCCGGCTGCTCTTTCTCGACGACGACCCGGTGCGAGCCCAGGCTTTTTTGGTTGAAAATCCCCAGGCAGTTTGGGTACAGACCGCGGCCGAGTGCGTCGAACGCATGAGGGAAGACTGGGATGAAATCCACCTCGATCACGACCTCGGCGGCAAAACATTTGTCGATGTTAACGACAGCGATTGTGGCATGGAAGTCATTCGCTGGCTGTGTAAAGAGCCACGCCCTCACTTGCGCGAGACTCGATTCTTTATCCACACTCATAACACAATCGCTGGCATCCTCATGGTGCTGCAAATGCATGCGTGCGAGTACCACACGGAATTCCGTCCGTTCGGGATCGACCCCATTTTGCTGCTCCGGCGCGATGACGATGAGCTACTGGAGGACGACGACGAGTCGCTTGGGGCTGAAGTTCCGCCGGAGCGGCCGGCGGTACCGGTGGTAACGAACGACGACGAGTCGCCCAAGGCCGGCGCTCCGCCGGACCGGAAGGCGTTACCAGGGATGTTAAAACGCTTGATCGGCTTGTTGAGGGGCTTTTTAATCTCTTCGTGATTCTTTAATCCGTAATCGTGAGTCGCCGCGGCCTGTGGGCCGGCTCGTAGTCAAAGGAGAAGTCGTTTTGAGAACCGTGATCACCGGAGGCGCGGGGTTCATTGGATCACACCTTTGCGACCGATTCCTGCGGGATGGCGATGAAGTCATCGCCGTCGACAACCTGTTGACCGGCATGTCTCGTAATTTCGCACACCTCGTCGGTAACCCGTTGTTCCGATTTCTGAAGCACGATATTTCCGAGCCTGTGGATATCGATGGCCCGGTCGATAACGTATTGCATTTCGCCAGCCCAGCCAGTCCGGTCGATTATCTCACTCACCCGATACCCACGCTCAAGGTGGGCTCGCTTGGCACTCATAACGCGCTTGGGCTAGCGAAAGCGAAGGACGCGAGATTTTTGCTGGCCAGCACTTCCGAGGTTTACGGTGACCCCGAGGTACACCCGCAGCGCGAAGACTATTGGGGCAACGTGAACCCCATTGGTCCGCGGGGCTGCTACGACGAGGCCAAACGCTTCTCCGAGGCGATCACAATGGCCTACTATCGCTATCACGGGGTCAAGACGCGGATCGTCCGTATCTTTAACACGTACGGCCCGAGAATGCGGCTCAATGACGGGCGTGTCCTCCCCAATTTCATGAAGCAAGCGTTAAAGGGCGAGCCCATCACCATTTACGGCCAAGGCGAACAGACCCGCAGCTTCTGCTACGTGTCCGATCTGGTGGAAGGGATCGTCCGCCTGCTCAAGACCGATTTCGCCGAGCCCGTCAACCTGGGCAACCCCCACGAGATCACGGTGATGCAGCTCGCCGAGGAGATCATTGCCTTGGTCGGCGACACCAAGAGTAAGATCGTCTATGAAGATCTCCCGCAAGATGATCCGAAGAGGCGCAAGCCGGACATCACCCGCGCAAAAACGCTTTTGGGCTGGGAGCCGGTGGTCGATCGCGCCGAGGGCTTAAAACGCTCCCTCGAGTATTTTCGCGAGGTTGTCTGAATCGCGTCGATCGGGACGCATCGCCTTCGACCCGACCGGTTCTCCTCGCTTCAGTCCGGTTCGTCACGCCCCAGCCGCTCCGGCGCCCGCCGTAGCGACTCGATCGCCGCCGCGACAGTCGGAAACACATCCCAGTAATCGTCCATGTGCATTGTCTCAAGCACCTCTTTCATCTGCCGGCTGAGCTGGGCCAGGACGACGGCACCACCGCGGCGTTCGATGCGCCGGGCGATGGTCATCAAAAGACCCAAGAAGCTCGACCCAGTCTCGCGGGCCCCAGCCAGGTCCAAGACAAACTTCACATACCCTTGCTCGAGCATCTCCTGGATATCACGACCGGCGTCGACATAGCGCGGGTCGTTCATCAACTGGGCAAAACCGCTCAGAACCACGACGCCGTCTTCGATTAGGAGGGGGCTCTGTCCCCCGATGGGGCTCGCCGCGGTCGTCACGGTCATGTGATCGGTGGACGGAGCCGCCTCCTACAAAATGATGGGCTTTGCCGTGGTTTGAAACTGTGTAGGAGGGGGCTCCGTCCCCCGATGGGGTTCGCCGCGGTCGTCACGGTCATGCGATCGGCGGACAGAGCCGCCTCCTACAGAAAAATGGGCTTTGCCGTGATTTGAGAATGTGTAGGGGGGGCTCTGTACCCCGATGGGGCCCGCCGCGGTCGTCACGGTCATGCGATCGGCGGACAGAGCCGCCTCCTACAGCGGGCCAACCGAAGGTATCCTTGTTGGTGGCGGTATTCTCGTGTGGATCGGCACCGACGGGGCCGGACCGGGCCAACGCCCGGCTTTGACGCCCATCGGACGGATGATCTTCATCATTCGGCCATCGGCCGCCGCGTTAACGTCAACCTTTATTGCAGGACCCCTCCATGAACGTCCCGGGCCGCGACGAGGTTCCCCATGCCCGGCGCCTCCGTGGCGGGCGGATCTCGGTACCATTCCAGACATATTTCCTCACCAAATGCGTCGAGGACCGGCGGCCGATTTTGGCTGCCCCCGCGGCGGCCGAGATCGTGATCGAGTCCCTGGCTTTTGTCCGTGCGCAAGACAGATCAAGCTTCTGGCGTTCGTGGTCATGCCTGACCATTACCATGCGGTCGTGTCGCTTCTTTCCGGTAACGGTGACGGCCACGATCTGTCGAATCTCATGATGCGGATCGGCTCGTACACGGCTAACCGCATCCGCCGAGCACTCGAAATCGATTACCCCGTCTGGCAAGCCGACGGCTTTTATGATCGCGCTTGCCGCACCGAGCAAGACGTGCTTGATGCTGCTGAGTATGTTCAACACAATCCCGTACGCAAGGGCCTGGCCGCCTGCCCGGAGGAATGGTTGTGTTCGAGCGCGCATCCCAGCCGTAGGGGGATGCTGGACTGGGATTGGTGGGTGTGAAGTGAAATCAAAGCCCAGCTTTTTGTAGGAGGCGGCTCCGTCCGCCGATCGCATTCCCGTGACGACCGCGGCGACGCGCCTCGGGGGACGGAGCCCCCTCCTACACAGCGTCAAAGCCCAGCCTTTTGTAGGAGGCGGCTCCGTCCGCCAATCGCATTGCCGTGACGACCGCGGCGAGCCCCATCGGGGGACGGAGCCCCCTCCTACACAATGTCAATGCTCGGTTCTTGACCACCGCCGCTGGCACTGTAGACTAAATGGGTTGCGGGAACCGGGCCGCTTTCCATGTTTGATGACCAGAACGAGAGGAGTACGGCTATGTCTGATGACGCGCAGAACCTTTCTCGGCGGGACATGATGCGGCTCGGGGCGACGGGTGTGGCCGCGGCAAGCGTCGCCAACCTGCCGGTGATGGCGGATGAGAAGGCCGCCGCCAACAAACTGCCTAAGCGGCGATACGGCCGCACCGGTCTTGAGATCGGCTGGCTCGTGGGCGCGTCCGACTGGCCAAAGGAGCTTGTTCCCAGGGCCGTGCACGCCGGAGTCAATTACTGGCACAAGGCCCAGGCGTGGCGAGCCGACACGCTTCCGCCGGCCCTCAAGAATTTGCCGAGGGAGTCGTATTATCTCGAGTGCGTCGTGGACCGCGTGAACGGGGACCATACGCGCGGCAGCATCGATGAAGAGCAGCACTACCAGTTCGTCAAGAAACGCCTGAAGGAAGCGGGCGTCGGATACTACGACGTCTTCAAATTCCATTTCGGCTATCACTCCGTGGAAGAAGCGAAGCAGAACCCAGGCATGGTCCGGGCGTTCGAGCGGCTCAAGAAGGAGGGGCTGGTCAAACACCTGGCCATTTCACAGCATCACTACAACTCGATCGGTGGGGACATGGCCTGGGAAATCATGGACTACCTGGCGGACAATCGGCCCTACGAGGCGACCCAGTTCTTCTACACCTACGGCGACCGCAAGGAGGTACAGGAATGGATCGACGTGGCGAAGAAGAAAGACATCGGGACCATCGCCATGAAGACGATGGGCGGTGTGGGACGTGCGGCGCACGATGAGAAGTTCAAAAAGCTTCTGGCGGATCCGAAATACCAGGGCAGCACCCCCGGCGCGGCGATGGTCAAGTGGCTGAAGTCAAACCAGAACCTCACCGCGGCGGTGATCGCGACCAGGAATTTTGATCAGTTCCGAGAGAATGTGGGCGCGGCCGCCAGCCTGGCCATGGGCCCGCAGGACCACGCGGCGCTCAGCCTGTTGTCCGGCTACAACAAGGGATTGACCTGCCTGTTGTGTGCCCAGTGCGTCTCCAGTTGCCCCGAACACATCGGGATTTCGGACATCTTCCGGTACGAGCGGTATGCCCGGGATTATCACGACCTCGATCGGGCGCGGAAGGAATACGCCGCCTTGACGCGGAACGGCACGTCCTGCGTCGGCTGCGGCGACTGCCTGCCGACCTGCTCGCAGGAGATCGACATCCCCGCCAAATTGAAGGATGTGCACCGGCTGCTGGGATGAGAGACCGACGTCGCGACTGGCCCTGATCCCATGGCGGGGCCGCTCGCGCGGCAGGAACTTGAGCGGAAGCCGGTCGAATCGGATTTCTTGGCCAGTGTACCCCCGCCCGCCAGTCGCGTGGCGCAGCCCTGGAACTTTGAACCCGCGAAAATTGGCGGGGAACCGCTGTCCGAGACCGTTACCGTCGTTCCTGCCTTCCTTGGGAAAAGTCCTTTTCAAATCGCATGACAATCGCAGACAGGCAGGAAGAGGCCGAAGAGCGAGCGTGATGAAGCGGCGGCCGGAGGCACGCTTGAGCTGAATTTGAAGCCTGTTCGTCGAGGTCTCCACGCATTCCCAGCTCTGGCCGCTTGCACACTGCATTCCCGAAGATTAGCCTAGTCGAAACTCCCCCGAACGGCAAGGAAGGTATGTATTCCCTGTTGCTATACCCGCGCCGCAATTGGTCGCAGCCGAGCAGCCGTTTCACGGAGCTGAAACTGTTCGATGGTCGCCAAGTATGCCGCCGCGGATTTCGGAGGATTTCTCAATCGGCGATCATCGGCGTCGGGGAGCGTCACGGTCGGGATGAGCAATCGAAAAGGCGGAAACGGGGGCACAACCATGCCGACTTCCGAATCCACCTGTTGGACCATGATCCGCGCCGCCGCGGCCGGTAGCCCAGCCGAGCGTGAGGAACTGGCGCGGAGGTATCTGGGTATCGTTCGCTCTTATCTCGCCGCACGCTGGCGTGGGACGGCGTTGCGCGAGGAACTCGACGATGCGGCTCAGGAGGTGTTCGTTGAGTGTTTCCGCCAGGGGGGCGTGCTGGACGCCGCGGCGTCAGGTCGGGTCCTGGGCTTCCGCGCGTTCCTCTATGGGGTCATCCGCAACGTCGCCCGCCGCTTCGAGAGCCGACCCGTC
This sequence comes from uncultured Isosphaeraceae bacterium, assembly GCA_963829765.1. GTDB lineage: Bacteria > Planctomycetota > Planctomycetia > Isosphaerales > Isosphaeraceae > CAWFRS01. The sequence continues at coordinate 17,822 of CAWHKI010000115.1, forward strand.
CGCGCGGCTGACCCATTACCGGAAATCGCGACGGATGATGCCAGCCAATCTCGCCTCTTTGACCGGACCTGGGCCCAGGCCATCATGGCCGAGGCCGGTCGGTTGCAGCGCGACCGGGCGGAAGAGCGAGGGGCCGAGGCCGTACAACGCGTCGAGCTGCTGCGGCTGCGGTTCGAGGAAAACCTGCCGATCAGGGACATCGCCCTCCGCTGGGGCACCGATCCGGCGGCCGTCCACAAGTCTTACGCCCTTGCCAGAAAAGAGTTTCGATCGGCCCTCCTGGAGGTCGTCGCGTTCCATCATCCGGGCAGCGCGGTCGAGTTGGAAGAGGAAGCGGCGAGCCTCTTGAAGGCCCTTTCCTGAGATTTTTTCTGTTTTCCAAATTTTTCTTAGGCGAAAATCGATCCAGCCCTGATCCTGGGGTATCAATGTCCCCCGGATAAGGAGTCCGAAGCCATGAATGAACCGCTTGACCCCGACGAGACCCGTGACGAACGCACCGCCGCCAGCGGGACTGTCCCGGGCGAAGCCACCAACCCGCCCTCCGATTTTAGCTCGCTCACCGCCGAGTCGCTCGAAGTGGGCCTGGCCGCCGCCTTCGGCAAGAACCCCGGCCCGCCACGCTCCAGCATTGGCGCCATGCGGCCGGTCTTGCTCAAAGAGGCCGAGGGCGAGAGTGCGCTCGTCGTGCGGCCCACGTCCGACGCCATGCCTTCCAGAGACGAGACCGGCGACCGCTACCGCCTCGACGGCGAGATCGCCCGGGGCGGCATGGGGGCCGTGCTGAGAGGTCGCGACGTCGATCTCGGCCGTGACTTGGCCGTCAAGGTGCTGCTCGAGAAATACGCCAACCGGCCCGACGTGGCCCGGCGGTTCATCGAAGAGGCCCAGATCGGCGGGCAGTTGCAGCATCCGGGCGTCGTACCGGTCTACGATATCGGCCGTTTCGGCGACCGGCCGTTCTTCACCATGAAGCTGGTCAAAGGCCATACGCTCTCCGCCATCCTCGCCGAGCGCACCGACCCGGCGGCCGATCGCCCGCGCCTTCTGGGCATCGCCTTGCAGGTGGCGCACGCGATGGCGTATGCCCACGCCAAAGGAGTGATCCATCGTGACTTGAAGCCGGCCAACATCATGGTCGGGGCTTTCGGCGAGGTGCAGGTGATGGACTGGGGGCTGGCCAAGGTGCTGGCCGAAGGGGGTATTGCCGACGAAGAGCGGGCCAGCCGGGCTCATCATCAAGAGCCGCAGCAAACCGTCATTCGCACCGCCCGGAGCACGGGTGCGTTCGGCAGTTTCGGCGCCGAAACAGAGGCCGGGTCGGTCCTGGGCACCCCCGCGTACATGCCCCCCGAACAGGCCAGCGGTGATATCCCCAATCTGGACCGCCGGGCCGATGTGTTCGCCCTGGGCGCCATCCTGTGCGAGATCCTCACCGGCCAGCCGCCCTACGTGGGCCGATCGAACGAGGAAGTCCGCCGCAAGGCGGCCAACGGCGACCTGGCCGATGCCACCGCCCGACTCGACGGCTGCGGCGCCGACCCGGAGCTCGTCGCCTTGACGAAGCAGTGCCTCTCCCCCGAGGCGATCGATCGGCCCAAGGATGCGCAGGTCGTCGTCGACGCCTTGACCTCGTACTTGGACGGCGTGCAAGAGCGCCTTCAGAAGGCAGAGCGCGAGCGGGCCGTCGCGGAAGCCCGCGAGCACGAGGAGCGCAAGCGGCGCAAGGTGCAGCTCGCCCTGGCCGCGTCGGTGCTGGCGATGATGCTGGGGATCGGCGCGTTCGCCTTCTGGCGGAACGAGCAGGCTCAGCTCGTGCGCCAGCGCGACGCCCGCAACGCCGAGGCCGTGGCCGGGTTGTTGGGTCAGGCCGAGGAGTCGCTGCGGGCTGGCGACGCGGCCAAGGCGGCGGTGGCGCTCGAGGCGGCAAAAAAGCGGTCGGCCGAGGGAGGGGCCGAAAAGGAGGCGAAACGGCTCGGGCGGCTCGACGCCGATTTGGCGCTTTTGCGCGAGCTGGACGCCGTCGACCAGTTCCGCTGGACTTTTGTCGATAACAAATTGCACCGACGACGCGGTCGCGGCGACGCGGACCAGGGAAGTCCTGAAACGGTTCGGGGCCGACCCCGACGCTGTCTCGGTGGACGACGCGGCGGCACGGGTGTCCGCATCGGTGGTGCGAGAACGCATCGTGCCGGCCCTGGATCGCTTGTTGCGGCAAGAAAAGTCGACCGCCGTGCGTGCCCTGCTCAAGCGGGTGGATGCCCACCCGTACCGGGACTCGGTCCGGGATATGATCCTCGCCGGGAACGCTGCCAAGGTGACGGAACTGGTGGGCCAACAGGCTGCATTCGAGCAACCGCCAGGGTTCGTCGCCTTTCTGGGCCAAAACCAGGCGATCCCGGTGGAGCGGCGGCGGCAGTTGTTACAGGCGGCGGTGATCCGACGACCAGCGGACCTGAGCCTGCTGATGGCACTCGGCCGGACATACCCGGCGACGAGAAGGAAACGGCGGACGAGAGGTTACGCTGGTATCAAGCGGCCGTGGCAGCCGCCCCAGCAAACGTAGCCGCACATAACAACCTGGGCTTGCGCTGATGACAAGGGCCAGTGGGACGAGGCCATCGCGTGCTACAGGAGGGCCATCGAACTCGACCCGAGCTCGCTACGCCCACACCAACCTGGGCAATGCGCAAGAAGGGCCAGTTGGACGAGGCCATCGCCTGCCACAAGAAGCCATCGAACTCGACCCGAAGTCCGCCCACTCGGTCAACCTGGGCAATGCGCTGAGGGAGAAGGGCCAGTTGGACGAGGCGATCGCCTGCTACAAGAGGGCCATCGAACTCGACCCAGAGTTCGCCAGCGCCCACTCCGGCCTGGGCTTGGCGCTGCTGGGCAAGGGCCAGTTGGACGAGGCGATCGCCTGTTACAAGAAAGCCATCGAACTCGACCCGAAGTTAGCCGCCGCCCACGCCAACCTTGGCTGGGCGCTGTCTAGCAAAGGCAAGTTGGGCGAGGCCATCGCATGCTTCAAGAAGGCCATCGAACTCGACCCGAAGATCGTCACTACGAGGTGGTGATCAAGGTGGACCCCAATAACTGGACAGCGGGCGAGGTGAGTTTAGCGAGACCTGGACACCGTGCGCGGAGTCCTTCGGTGAGTGGACCGTGAGTTCCCGAGGCTCTCCTGAAACACCTCCCACGGCGTGCGGTATTCCAGTCCTTGATGCTTCCGTTCGTAAGTGTGGAAGTCGAAGTACCGCGTGAGGCCCATTTCCAGATCGGCGACAAGGTCGTGCAGCTTGAGGTAAATCTCCTCTACTGCGATCGTCTCTCGCTCCCTGATCGCCTCCAACGCGACCCGCGCCTTGAACCCCGACTCGTACCGCTTCCTGCATTGGCCATTTCATGCATCCATGCATGTGAGTCCATCCAGTGCCCAGCTCTCGCTTAACCCGCGGTCCAGTTTTTGGGGTCCACTTCACTGGGTGGAGGTCCGTGCGCTGCTGGCCAAGCTGTCGGTGAAGTGAACCGCCGGATCAGCCTTCTCGGCAGTCCTGAGCGGGCGTATAATCGGGGCTGTGTCGCAGGACCGGTGTGGAGAGGATCCGCGATGACCCGATCCCTGGAATTACCCGAGGGTACCTACAATGCGGTGATCGCCGTGTGTCGCGCTCAAGGGGTCGAACCTGCCGACTGGGTCGCTTCGCACCTACCCCCTCCGTCCCGGAGGCACGGCTCCGAGGCTGAGCGGAAGGCGGCCCGGGAACTTTTGTCCGCCCATACCTTCAGCCTCGGCCGCTCTACGGGAACCGACAACGAGCAGATCGACGCCGATCTCGCCCGTGAATACGCCGATGCGCACGAGCCGTTCTGATGTTCCTTGACACATCAGGACTGTTCCGCCTGTTCCATCGCGGAAAACGGCCATGCCGAGGCCAACGAACTGTTCGGTTCGGCGGACTGGGCTGACCCATAGCTACGTGCTGGCGGAATTCATGGCACTCGCCACCGCCCGGAGCGTACCACGCCGCGAGGCGCTGGCGGCCATCGACGCGCTGCTGGCCATCGCATACATCGAAGTCGTCTGGGTCGACGAACCTCTGCATCGTCGGGCAATGGCCTTCCTTCATCAAAGGATCGACAAGACGTATTCTCTCGCGGATGCCGTCAGCTTTTTGCTCATGGAAGAGCGAGGAGTGCGCGAGGCATTGACGACCGACCACCACTTCGAGCAAGCCGGGTTCGTGCGGCTGCTGCGTCCCTCGTGACGAAGTGAGACTTGCCCGGCATCCACGAAGTGGCCGCGCCGGCCAAATCCAGCGATGTGGAATGGGGCTGGCTCCTGTATAATACCTCCGTCGGAAATCGAGGAGAACCACCATGTCGGAACTGAGCCTGGAAAGCCTGGCCCGCCGCCTCGAAGGGGACGAACGCCGCCTGAACGAGAAGCAACCGTCGATCATACGCGAGGTTTTGGAATGAGAAGGGGAAACGCGATGCAAGTTGCTGAAATAGTGCGAATCGACGGCTGCCAGCTCGTGAAATTGCCGGAGGGGTTTCAACGGGACGGAGACACCGTCTCCATTCGACGGCAGGGTGAGTCTCTTGTCCTGCAACCGATCAAGCCCGCGACATGGCCGCCCGGATTCTTTGATCGCATTCGCATCGAGGACCCGGCCTTCGCGCGTCCGACCCAAGGGCGAGTTCCACCGGCTCCGATTCTGGGGTGACCACAAGCAAGGGAGGATTGGCGACGACTCGTGGGCATCGCAGTAGCGTGGCTGGCCAGATCACGGTGAACTCGTGGCGATTGGTTGCCTGATCTCGAAGGCGAAGGACGATGGGCAAATCCGGCATCAGATCTAAACCGCCGGAGGCCGGGTCCCGATCGCAGTAGGGAAACAGCTCGCCAGCGCTCACGAACGGGTACCCTTCTCCGCGAGGAGTTGGGCCAGTCGCGCCGCGGTGCCGGGGGCGTATTCAGGTGTGTAGATCGGATAAATCTGTCCGTCTTTGAAGACCGTCGGTAGTTCCTCTCGGGCCAAGTCTTCAAGCACCAAGTGTGCGAGCTGGAATTTCTCATCCCGAGAAAGGGCCTGCACCGCATGGATAATCTCAGCAATTGACATGGATGCCTCCTTCCATATTTCCAAAGTGATTATAAGGAATCACTACGACAAGGGGGAATCCGAAAAAGTAGGATGGACGCTGTTCCATCACGGGTCGCATTCACGGGAGCTTTGTGTTTGGCACACCCGTAAAGAGGTCCTCGCCAGAAAAGAGTTTCGATCTGCCCTCCTGGAGTTCGTTGCGTTCCATCATCCGGGCAGCGCGGTCGAGTTGGAAGAGGAAGCGGCGAGCCTCTTGAAGGCCCTTTCCTGAGATTTTTTCTGTTTTCCAAATTTTTCTTAGGCGAAAATCGATCCAGCCCTGATCCTGGGGTATCAATGTCCCCCGGATAAGGAGTCCGAAGCCATGAATGAACCGCTTGACCCCGACGAGACCCGTGACGAACGCACCGCCGCCAGCGGGACTGTCCCGGGCGAAGCCGCCAACCCGCCCTCCGATTTCAGCTCGCTCACCGCCGAGTCGCTCGAGGTGGGCCTGGCCGCCGCCTTCGGCAAGAACCCCGGCCCGCCACGCTCCAGCATCGGCGCCATGCGGCCGGTCTTGCTCAAAGTGGCCGAGGGCGAGAGCTGCGCTCGTCGTGCGGCCCACGTCCGACGCCATGCCTTCCAGAGACGAGACCGGCGACCGCTACCGCCTCGACGGCGAGATCGCCCGGGGCGGCATGGGGGCCGTGCTCGCGGTCGCGATGTCGATCTCGGCCGCGACCTGGCGGTGAAGGTGCTGCTCGAGAAATACGCCAACCGGCCCGACATCGCCCGTCGGTTCATCGAAGAGGCCCAGATCGGCGGCCAGTTGCAGCATCCGGGCGTTGTTCCGGTCTACGACATCGGCCGATTCGGCGACCGGCCGTTCTTCACCATGAAGCTGGTCAAAGGCCAGACGCTCTCCGCCATCCTCGCCGAGCGGCACCGACCCGGCCGCCGATCGCCCGCGCCTCCTGGGCATCACCTTGCAGGTGGCGCACGCGATGGCGTATGCCCACGCCAAGGGAGTCATCCATCGTGACTTGAAGCCGGCCAACATCATGGTCGGGGCTTTCGGCGAGGTGCAGGTGATGGACTGGGGCCTGGCCAAGGTGCTGGCCGAGGGCGGTATTCACGACGAAGAGCGAGCCAGCCGGGCTCATCATCAAGAGCCGCAGCAAACCGTCATTCGCACCGCCCGGAGCACGGGTGCGTTCGGCAGTTTCGGCGCCGAAACAGAGGCCGGGTCGGTCCTGGGCACCCCCGCGTACATGCCCCCCGAACAGGCCAGCGGTGATATCCCCAATCTGGACCGCCGGTCCGATGTGTTCGCCCTGGGCGCCATCCTGTGCGAGATCCTCACCGGCCAGCCGCCCTACGTGGGCCGATCGAACGAGGAAGTCCGCCGCAAGGCGGCCAATGGCGACCTGGCCGATGCCAACACCCGACTCGACGGCTGCGGCGCCGACCCGGAGCTTGTCGCCTTGACAAAACAGTGCCTCTCCCCCGAGGCGATCGACCGGCCCAAGGATGCGCAGGTCGTCGTCGATGCCTTAACCTCGTACCTCGACGGCGTGCAAGAGCGCTTCAGACGGCCGAGCGCGAGCGGGCCGTCGCGGAAGCCCGCGAGCACGAGGAGCGCAAGCGGCGCAAGGTGCAGCTCGCCCTGGCCGCGTCGGTGCTTGTGATGATGCTGGGGATCGGCGCGTTCGCCTTCTGGCGGAACGAGCATGCTCAGCTCGTGCGCCAGCGTGACGCCCGCAACGCCGAGGCCGTGGCCGGGTTGCTGGGCCAGGCCGAGGAGTCGCTACGGGCCGGCGACACCGCCAAGGCGGCGGTGGCGCTCGAGGCGGCAAAAAAGCGGTCGGCCGAGGGAGGAGCCGAAAAGGAGGCGAAACGGCTCGGGCGCCTCGACGCCGATTTAGCGCTCTTGCGCGACCTAGACGCCGTCGACCAGTTCCGCTGGACTTTTGTCGATAACAAATGGACCGACGACGCGGCCGTGGCGACGCGGACCAGGGACGTTCTGAAACGGTTCGGGGCCGACCCCAACTCTGTCTCGGTTAACGACGCGGCGGCCCGGGTGTCCGCGTCGGTCGCGCGAGAACGCATCGTACCGGCCCTGGATCGCTTGTTGCTGCAGGAGAAGTCGACCGCCGTGCGTGCCCTGCTCAAGCGAGTGGATGCCCACACGTACCGGGACGTGCTCCGGGATTCGATCCTCGCCGGGGACCGTGCCAAGACAACGGAACTGGTTGGCCAACAGGCTGCATTAGAGCAACCGCCAGGGTTCGTCGCCTTTCTAGGCCAGAACAAGGCGATCGCGGCGGAGCGGCGGCGGCAGTTGTTATAGGCGGCAGTGATCCGACGACCAGCGGACCTGAGCGTACTGATGGCACTCGGCGGGACATACCCTATCAATATCAATGAAAAGGAAACGGCGGACAAGAGGTTACGCTGGTATCAAGCGGCCGCGGCAGCCGCCTCAGCCAACTTAGCAGCACTTAACCACCTGGGAATTGCGCTGAAGGACAAGGGCCAGTTGGACGAGGCCATCGCGTGCTACAGGAAGGCCATCGAGCTCGACCCGAAGTTCACCTGGGCCCACTCCAACCTGGGCATTGCGCTGAGTGACAAGGGCCAGTTGGACGAGGCGATCGCCTGTTACAAGAAGGCCATCGAACTCGGCCCGAAGTTAGCCTGGGCCCACTCCAACCTGGGGGTGCGCTGTATAAAAAGGGCCAATTGAACGAGGCCATCGCGTGCCACAGGAAGGCCATCGAACTCAACCCGAAGGACGCCGGCGCCCACTACAAACTGGGCGGTGCGCTGATGGACAAGGGCCAGTTGGACGAGGCGATCGCCTGTTACAAGAGAGCCATCGAACTCGACCCGAAGTTCGCCTACGCCCACAACGGCCTGGGCGTGGCGCTGATGGCGCAAGGGCCAGTTGGACAAGGCCATTGCGTGCCACAAGAAAGCCATCGAACTCGACCCGAAGTTCGCCAGCGCCCACAACGGCCTGGGCTTGGCGCTATGGCGCAAGGGCCAATTGGACGAGGCGATCGCCTGTTACAAGAAAGCCATCGAACTCGACCCGAAGTTAGCCGTCGCCCACGCCAACCTTGGCTGGGCGCTGTCTATCAAAGGCAAGTTGGGCGAGGCCACCGCATGCTTCAAGAAGGCCATCGAACTCGACCCGAAGATCGCCATTCCGAAGTGGACCCCAAAAACTGGACAGCGGGCGAGGTGAGTTTACCTAGACCGGGACACCGTGCGCGGACTCCTTCGGTGAGTGGACCGTGAGTTCCCGAGGCTCTCCTGAAACACCTCCCACGGCGTGCGGTGTTCCAGTCCTTGATGCTTCCGTTCGTACGTGTGGAAGTCGAAGTACCGCGTGAGGCCCATTTCCAGATCGGCGACGAGGTCGTGCAGCTTGAGGTAAAGCTCCTCTACCGCGATCGTCTCTCGCTCCCTGATCGCCTCCAACGCGACCCGCGCCTTGAACCCCGACTCGTACCGCTTCCTGCGCTTGGCCATTTCATGCCTCCATGCATGTGGGTCCGTCCAATGCCCAGCCCTCGCTTAACCCGCTGTCTAGTTTTTGGGGTCCACTTCAGCCATGACGGCTTGGACGCTCTGGGTTCCGGCCTTGAACAATCATCGCGAGTTCGGGCGCTGGGCTTTTCCGGAAGTCGCCGATCCGTACGATGTATTGAAGCCGGTCCCCTCGCTTGTGAAGCGTCAGGCAGTTTTCAACCCATGAGGTAGAAAGAAAAGGAGACCTTGCGATGGACACAACCACGGCCTTTCGCGCGGCATGGCCTTACGCTCCCGCTCGATCGGATTGCCGAGCTATGCCGCAGATACCAAGTCACGGAGCTATCCATCTTCGGTTCGCTGCTCCGCGAGGACTTTGGCCCTGGAAGCGACATCGATTTCCTCGTTGTGTTTCAAGGCGACGACTATGGGCCATGGATGGGAAAGCTCCAGCGGTTGGAGGAAGACCTCAGCGCGTTGCTCGGCCGCGCGGTGGAACTCGTGGCGAAGGAGAGCGTTGTGCGGAGCGAGAATTGGATACGAAGGGACCAAATTCTCAAGACGGCCCAGGTGATCTATGGATCGTGATCCCGCGACGGTGTTGGATATCGTCCTCGCTTGCCGCCGGTTGAAGAGCTTCGTCTTGGGTCGGTCTCGGGACGACCTCGACCGCGATGAATTGTTCAGTACGCGGCCCTCCACGCAACCGCGCTCATCGGTGAGGCCGCCACACGTCTCTCCGTCGAATTCCTGCAGGTTCACCCAGAGATTCCATGGAAGGATATCATCGGCACTCGTAACCGGATCATCCATGGCTACGACCAGGTCAAGCTCGACGTGGTCTGGGCTATCGCGACCGAGAAGGTCGAGCTCTTGCTGGAACAATTGGAACCCTTACTCACCCAGCCGCCGGAGTCAGACAGCTAGCTTCCACGTCGTCTGAGTCGGCGACCGCCGATATCCTGTCATCAACGAATTCGACCTTTGACGGGGCCTCGCTTGTGAGCGCGGTTTAGAGGCGCGTTGCATACAGAAACACTCGTTCCCACGCTCTGCGTGGGAATGCCGTTCTCGACGCTCAGCGTCCCGAAAGCCGACGCCGAGCGTCAAAGACGGCATTCCCACGGGGGACCGTGGGAACGAGAGAAAATTCATTCACGACGATTACGGGCGGAGCTGTCACGGTGAGCGATCAGGACGGGGAATGGCGCAGCGATGACCGCTAAACACCTTGTGGACACGCACTCGCTCATTTGGCATCTGGAAGGCAATCCGCGGCTGGGCTCCAATGCCAAAACCATCGCAGGACAAGGGCGATTCAGTCGCGATACTGACTCGCGATTTGGTCATTCAGGGTTCAGGACTCGTGGCCGTGATTTGGTGAACGGGCCTGCGGCGAAGTTCTGGTGGGCTCGCGACAACACGGGGGAGTTGAGACAGATCGCATTTGTCCGGAATGGAACCCCCGGAACCCGGCGGGAGGCTTCGAGGTCATACTCGCCAGTTGGTCAGCGTCAGCGGATAGCCGATCTGGTGGACACGCTGGTAGTGGGCGGTGTTGCCGGTGACTAGCTCCAGGCCATGATGCAGGGCAATGGCCGCAATCATCGGATCGCAACGGCCGACAGGCCGTCCGACACGGTCCAAGTCGCCGGTGATCTGTCCGGCCAGATCGGCGCAGGGCTGGTTGAATAAGAGAATCTCTTCCGATGCGATGGCGTTGCGAAAGGCTTGGATGCGGTTGGAGGCTCCCACCCGCTGGTATCCCTGGATCACTTCCATCACCGAAATGACCGATAGCGTCAGGAACCTGTGAGCCCGGCGGTAGGCGGTGGCGCAAGAAAGGGCCTGCACCGCGTGGATAATCTCGGCAATTGACATGGATGCCTCCTTCCATTTGCGAAAGTGATTATAAGGAATCACTACGACAAGGGGGAATCCGAAAAAGTAGGATAGACGCTGTTCCATCACGGGTCGCCTTCGGGCAAACCCGCTGATCGCGCCGAGGTTCCGCAGACGATGGTCCACTGGCGGAAGGACACGGATCTGGCCGGGTTCCGCGACGCGGCGGCCCTGGCGAAACTCCCCGCGGATGAACAGAAGGCGTGCACCTAACTGTGGGGCGACGTGGCGGCGCTGTTGAAGAAGGCGGAGGAAAAACCGAAATAGCCATGGTCAGCCGAAGTAGCTTCCCTGTCGTCTGAGTCGGCGATCGCCGATATACTGTCATCAAGGAATCCGACGGTTGAACAAATCAAGCGCGCTATCGAGGAAGTGAAACGATGAAACCCGTAGACGCGTATCATCGATGGGTCGAGTGGAGCGACGAGGACCAGGTGTACATCGGCAAGTGTCCTGACCTCATCACTGGAATTCACGGCGATGATCCGATCGAAGTGTTCAAGGAGCTCCAGGAAGTCGTTCAAGAAGTCGTGGACCACTTCCAACAAACCGGCCGGAATCTTCCGACGCCGCGCACTCGGCCAATGATCGAAGCCCCCTAGCCGGTGGGCTGAAGGCGCCTGCACGGGGCGGCTAATATCCAGTTGCCCCGACTTGGTGAAACAGAAAGCCGTTCAATTCACCGGTGGATCCTCGCGACCCCGCCAACCGCCTTGAGGTGCAGCAGAAGTTGCTCGACTGGCAGCAAGACGCCGACCTGGCCGGCATCCGTGAAGTGGCGGCCCTGGCTAAGCTCCCGGCGCACGAGCGGAAGGCGTGTATCCAACTTTGGGCCGACGTGTGGGCGCTGTTGAAGAAGGCTCAGACCTCCTGATTTGCGAGATTTTGATCTGGAGCCAGGTTCGGCATGTCGGCGTCACCGGCGATCGAGTAGATGAGGCGCAGATTGGTGCCCGGATAGGTGAACTCGGCCACGTTAAGATGCTCCAGCAGATGGGCAATTGCGCGGTTGGACCGCGGGTTCGACATCGGATGGACTTGCACACGCAAGACCCCCTGTGCCAGATCGGGCACCAGGTCGGCCTCGGAGCGAAACAGGTCACGCAGCAAGCTGCGGGCGTCGTCTTTGCGGGCTAGTTTCTCACGCACGATTGAAGCCATCGCCGTCTCGGCGCGGTAGGCGACCATTTTCACCGTGTCGACCAGTTGCTTGCGGCTGGGAGCCAGACGCTCGAACTTGTCGGCCGCGGGCAACTCGTCCCACTTCAAGTGGGTGGGCGTCGTCTTCAGCTTGTCATTGATGTCCGTCAATTCCTTTTCAAACTGTTCGATCGCTTCCATCAATTCGGCCTTCCGTTTTGCCCATTTCGCCTGCGCGTCTTCGTCGGATTCCGGTTGCAATGTCAGGGCGGCGAAGCGGGCTTGCCGATGAGTCAGCTTGGACTTCACCGACCGCTTCTGGCGGTCCAGTTCCCGCCATTTCGGATTAACCACCGGCCGTTTGGTCTCAAGAATCTCCTCCGTTCCATATTCGTTAAGTAGATCAATGGCAAAGTGTTCCATCATGTAACGGAAGAAGTTTTCCTGAGACCATCGACTGAACAGTCGAACAGAGTCCTCCCGCGCCGACTCGCTGAAGGCTGTGCTGATCAAACTGACCTGGTGTCCACTCTCGGTCAGCTTGCGGGTCTCCCGTACCCAGAGCCCGTGTTTCTTGTCGCCAATCCACGAACCGCGCTCGGCCAGCCGTAGCTTGACTTCTTCGCCATTGGGCATCGTCGTTTCGACGTCAGAGAACTCGGTGATCGGCCAGTTGTCCTTGGGAAATTTGTGGTAGGTGATGCAAGCGATGCGGTGGGTCTGCCACATCGCCTTGAAGAATTCCGGGCTGTACGCTTCGCGGTCGAATAGGATCACGAACCGCGCACGATAGCGGTCAGCCTTGAGCTCGGTCTCGGTCGGCTGGCCGGGGACATCCTTGAGCAGACGCGGCACGATATCATTCTGCAACACCTCCAGTAGTCCGTGGTCGATCGCGCGTTCGATCGCGAAGAACGGCTGGCCCAGAGCGTCGTTGACCCAGTAGTCGGTGGTCCCTCGCAGGCACAGTCGCTGGCGGGAGACATAGCGTCTGGGCAGAGCGGTCAGTTCGCCGTGGTAGAGGCGAACGTGCCCGTCCACATACAGGGCGCCGGCCAGTTCCGGCTCGGCCTTTAACCAATCTCGGGACAGGAGCCCGGCCCATTTTTCCGGGCCGTCGTCGATGCTCAGTGCGGCCAGCTTCCGCCGCAGACAACGGACCTCCGGAACGCGGTCCAGTCCCAACAGCTTGCCCAACTCGCCCGGCGGATGGTACTGCAACTGCTCGACGGTCTTGATGCGACAGAGCGCCATGTGGGCCAACAGGACGATCACGTGCAGCGTGCTGTAGTAGCCGCGTAACTTTGCCAGGCAGTCGTGGACGTGCTGAAACAGGCCATTGGCCTCCAGGGCGGGTAAAGCGCACAGCGCGCCGCCGAAGGCGACGTCGCGGCAGGTTTCAAACCGGGTCGAAGCGCCGAACAGAAGACCGAAAGCCGCCAGGACACGCTCGTCCGGCCGCGTGCATGCCGTGCCCATTTCCGCCTTGGCGTCGAGGGCAACCCGCGTGGACTTGTCGGTGACGACGGGGGGCTGCGGAGCGGCAGTTTCTTCGGGTGTTGGCTCCGCCGGCTGAGCGCGAAGGGGCACGGTCAGTCGTCTGTGCCGGATCGCCTTTCGGAGTGTATCGAGCTTGATGCCCAGTTGCTCGGCAACTTCTCTTGGGCTCTCGCCTGCCCCCAGTAACTGTTGTGCTTGGGCCGTGACCTCCGGCGTCATCACCGAGGCACCACGTGTCGCGCGAGGCGTGTAGAACGCGTTCACGCCGCCGGCGCGATAGGCGTTGACGCTACGAATGACACTGCTTTTCGAGACGCCGAACGCCCGCATGATATCCACGTGGCGGCACACGCCCTGGCAGATCAGTTGGGCGGTAAACATCTGAAAACAGCGGCGGTCGTTCTCGGCGTGTTGAAACACCGGCTGAACACCGCAGAAGTACGTCCATTGGCCATTGTCGCGGAAGACACTGATGACGTCGCTGATCCGAGTGGCACCATCGGCGATCAGCGGTAATAATGCTTGGGGAATGGTACCTTCCTTCTGGCAAGTGCCAGGTGATCTCGACAATCATGGAAGGTACCATTTCTATTTCCCACTCTCTATCCTTGTCCGTTCAGACGACGATCACCCAACCTCCCTCTCTGCTAGGGGATAGGTCGCACGCCTCTGTAGTGGACATTTGATCGCAAATCAGGAGTTCTGAAACTACCAGGCTATTGCATTTGGTAACACGAGTAGTAGAATCGTAACACGCCAGAGAGTGTTACGACCATTCAGTTCGTATTACGAAGCAACGGCCTGCCCGGCTGTCGACATGGACGTGTTCATCACATAGGCACTCATTGAGGAGAACCCATGGTCACGAAACGCGGCTTCACGCTGATCGAGCTTCTGGTGGTCATCGCCATCATCGCCGTTCTGATCGCCTTGCTGCTTCCGGCCGTGCAGGCGGCCCGCGAGGCGGCACGGCGGATGCAATGCACCAACAACCTCAAGCAACTGGGTCTTTCCCTGCACAACTATCACAGCGCTGTCAACGCGTTCCCGCCCGCCGGCTGGATCGCGCCATTGACCAACTGGTGGGTCGCCAATAACCTGACCTGGCCGGGCCATTTCCGTTACTCTTTCATGCTCCAGACCCTGCCGTACATGGAGCAGACGGCCGCGGCGAACGCGATGAACTTCAACATCCCGCTCTACGACCTCAATGGCGACGATATGCCTCAGAATACGACCGTCTATTCCATGCAGGTGAAAGCCTTCCTCTGCCCGAGCGATGTGCGGAGTTCGATCGAGATCGAATTCGAGTCGCCGTGCAACTACGCCGCATGCAGTGGCGACGGCCTGCCCGGTGGCTTCGCGTCTGGCCGCCTCCTATGGCCAACCCGACGGCGTGATGTACCAAAACTCGACGACGAGCATGGCCAACGTCCTCGATGGCTCGAGCCAGACCGCCATGGTCAGTGAGAGCATCATCGGCAGCAACTCGGGTATCGCCCCGACGCCCTCCTCGCCGAATCCAGCGGAGGTGGTGGTCCAGATCGCTTCGGATATCAACGTCTTCGCGGACACCTATACCTACTTCCCGCTGACCGACGCCCAGTGCGCCGCTCCGATCGGCTTCCGCTGGGACCGCCAGACGAACTGGATCGACGGGGACTACCGCCATACCGTCTATTCTCATTACTACACGCCGAATTCCACGACCTATGACTGCCTCCGTGGACCGGACTTCGGCTGGCGGACGGCGAGGAGTCGTCATCCAGGCGGTGTCAATGCCCTGTTCGTCGACGGCAGCGTCCACTTCATCAAGAACACGGTCAGCCTGGCCACCTATCGCGCCCTCGGCACCATAGCGGGCGGCGAGGTGGTGAGTTCAGACGCTTATTAATAGGGGGCGGCCATGAAGCGAATGATATCGACCAACGCCGCGTTTTTGATCGTATGCCTGTCAGCCTCGACGGTGCAGGCCCATGAACTCTGGTTTCAGCCGTCGGGCGAGAACGCCGCCTCCGTGCGGCTGACGTTCGGCGATTCGCCCGCTCCAGGTGAGGCAGAGCGTGTGGCAGAGATCGCTCACGCCAAGGTGTGGGGTGATGGCATGCCTCTGGAAGTAAAACGCCTGGCGGACGGCCTGGAGGCATGGCTTCCCAAAAGCCGCCCGGACGTGTTGAGTGCCTATGCGGATCGCGGCGTTGTGGATTATCAGGGCGATTCTTTCGTCATCTACCTGGCGGCGTATGCCCAGTCCAAGCCCATCAAATCCGCAGACACACTAAAGCTCGGGCTGGCAAACGATCAGCTTCGGCTGCTCCTGGTCGCGGGCAACGGCAAGCCTTCCTTTGTGCGTGCCACCTGGAGGGGAAAACCTGCCGCCGATGTGGTCGTCCAAGTTTTTCGGGGCGTTGATCCGACGGAGGTTCGCACGGATGCACGGGGCGAAATCCCTTGCCCGGACGTATCGAAAGGCCCAGTGTCGCTGCTGGCGGTGTTGATCGATAAGTCGCCGGGGAAGAGAGACGGCAAATCTTTTTCGCACACGCGGTATAAGGCCACGCTCACACTCGGCTCCCAAGCCGATCACAGCACGAATGGTGCGGTCATCGCGGAAACTCTGGCAAGGGTAAAAGAAATCCATGGTGCCGCCGGTCCTTGGGCCGTGGCGGGCTATCGGATGGGCGAGCGGGCGCTGAAGGAGCTTGGGCTTCCCAGGCACAGCTTCTCCTTGTTATCGTCCATCACTGCCCAGCTCAGGTGCAGTATTCGTGCATCGCCGACGGGCTCCAGGCGGCGACCGGGGCGAGCCCAGGTAAGTTGAACCTGACGGTGAAGGAAGCGACGGCCGATGCGTTGAAAACGGTGGTTGCGGATCGAGAAAAGGGCCGCTATCTAACATTCGTGCTCAAGCCCGATTTTGTGGATTCGATCCGGGATTTGCCCCCGTACCGCTTGGCCGAGGAGGGGCGACGGATCGCCGCTCTTCCTGACGACAGGATATTCACCATTGCTGAAACGGCAGGGGAGGCAAAGTGAAGTCGCCCGCCATCGTCTTGCCGTTATTGTTCGCATTAGCCGGTTGCGGCGGGTCCGGCCTTTATTCGGGTAAGCTCTACCCGACTACGGGTCAGGTTCTGCTTGCCGACGGTCAACCGCTGACCGGCGGATCGGTGCGTTTTATTCCCAAGCAGAGTGGGTTGCCTGCGACCGGCAAGATTGGTCCGGATGGCACTTTCTCCCTGACGACGAAGACACGCGAAGGGGCCGCACCGGGCGAATACAAGGTCCGCATCGAGCCGAGCCCGGAAATGTTGTCGAAAGCGGGCGGCGGCTCGAAGAAACTGCCGTTCGCCGCGAAGTACCGAAATTACGAGGGCGATACGGGATTGACCGCCGCCGTCGAAGCCGGACCCACGCGGCTGGAACCGTTTCGGCTCGAAGCACAGTGAAATGATGCTCGAATCAATTGTATTTATTCCGGGAGGCGATATTCTTGCACCTCGGCTGGCCCGTCCTTTGTCGCCCGCGACTGTTCCGGCTCGTGTCCCGGAGTCGAGGTCAATCACTTCCAGTGAGCCGTTCGCCACGAAGGCAATGAACAGTCGGCTGGTCAGGGGATCGTAGCGCATATGATCGATTCGACCGGCGATCCCCGTCCGATCCGCGGCCCCGCGAACCCCCTCGAGTGGAAAGGTACGCACGAGTATCGGAGCCAAACGTTTATCCTGCGGTCGATCGGGAGCCGGAGTCAGCTACGAACCGGCGCCGAGCAGTACCGGAAGGCTGAAAAGAATGAGAGCACGCCGCATCGAATCACCCCCTGCCGCGAGATCAGTATGCATCGCTGCTCACCACTTCACCGCCCGAAATCGTTCCGAGGGGCGCGAAATCATGCCGTTGATCGAACTCTTGATGAATCGCGACGAGCCGTCTCCGAATAGCGCGTCGACACCGCCAGGGTGGTAGCTGCGTGAGATGATCGCCGAAAACGTCGGCCCGCCGGATTCCTGGTTGATCCCGTTGACGTCCAGGTCGAGCCCAAGATTCCACGACGCCGTGCCAATAATGGCCTTGTTCGGGGGCCAGGCGGTGGTAAAGCCGGCGGCGTGAGCATTGCCGTCGGACCACTCAGTGTGGAACTCAAATTGTACGGCTCCAACCAGAGTTGGATCGCACGTGTTGTACTCGGGCGCAACGGTGAACGGGTTGGCGTTTGGCGGCGGGACGTTGTATGGGTTCTGGATCAGCGACAGGGCGGCATGGCAATTCGCCGACGCCTGCGACGCCTTCACTTCGGCGGCAAAGACCGTATTGCTGAGGCCGTCGGTGATTGCCGCAAACGTGCGGGATTGGTTTGTGCTGAAGGCCGCTCCGTTGTACGGTCCGCTAAAACCTCCCCATACGAACCAGTCGCCCTGGCAGACGCCGTAGCTATTCGCGCCTGCATAGCCGTAATCGTGGAGAAAAGGCGAGGTCTTGGGATCGCTAGGGCAGTCGAAGATGCTCACGTTGAGCGCAACGGTCGTCGTGTTGGTTGGGTCTTCCTTCCAGATGAAGAAGTTGGCGGAGCTAAACAGCGCGTTCTGTTCCGCGTAGGGCAAGACGCGGGCCAGTGCGCTCCAGCCGTTGGTCCAGGCGACCGTGTTGCCATTCCCGGTCCCGACGAACGCGGGCGGCAAGAGGCCGTCTGTCGACTCATAGTTTTGAAACGCGAGCCCGAGCTGCTTCAGGTTGTTCAGGCACTGCGCTCGCCTGGCCGCTTCTCGTGCGGCCTGAACGGCCGGCAGAAGCAGCGCGATCAGGACAGCGATGATCGCGATGACCACCAGGAGCTCGATCAGGAAACCGCGTAGGAGTCGCACTTCGCATGTGCCGGATCTCCGCAACTGGGGTTCGGTCAATTGTCGGAGGCCATTATCGCGTTGGAAGCCCGGCGTTTCAACCAAGTTTCTTCGGACTGGGCGTGCCTTTCTTGCAATTATCCGATGCAGCGTGAAATCGAGCCATATGCTGACCCCGTTCCAGACCCGAGGGGCGCGGGTTCCCGCCGCTGGCCGTGTCCTCGATAATTCTCTCACAACCCGCCTGATTCAGGGCATCACGCTGTAAATCAAGATTCTGCTCTGTCGTTGATACCCGTGCATACCCGATCCGCATCCTTCGACTCCTCCTCGCTGCGAAAGTAAAGAAACCCATTTGCGGTCCTCATTTACACGGCGTCCGGCGCAACTGGTCGTCGACGGTTCTTTGACAGTCATTCGTGAGGTACGACCCTGATTGTTCTTCACAAGCCCAGCCGCTTCCTTCTCATCTTCCAGCCATGCGAAGATCCAAGCTCCACCGAATGCGATCAAGCACGTCTATTGGCGTTGTTTTTCCTCGGCGGCAGCTTGACAGCGTCGCCCGCGTCTCAGTAGACTTTCCCTGAATTGAGATTGAATCTCAGTGTCAGTCGTTCGGCTAGCTCCCGTCCGGTGTTGTCCCACCGGTAGTGGAGTAACTTTCATTAAGGATCAGATGATGCCCACCGTCGTACTTGCGCGAGGACAGGTCTCGGGTCCATGCAAACCGATCGAGATAAACCCAGTTCCTGAAGGAACCTCTGAAGAGTTTCCGCCTTCCGGTGAGACGGGAACCTCCGTCTCCGGGAAGGATTCGTCAATCATCGCTAGCAGGTGCAACGGAAAATGCGTTTCGAGGCAATGTGCCCATGCGTGCGACACCGTCCATGGAGGCTTCACCCTCATCGAGCTCTTGGTGGTCATCGCGATCATCGCCGTGCTGATCGCGTTGCTCTTGCCTGCGGTCCAGGCAGTGCGCGAAGCCGCCCGTCGCATTCAATGCGTTAACAACCTCAAACAGCTCGGCCTGGCGATGCAAAACTACGAGAACTCGAATGGCGTCCTTCCGCCCCAAATGGTCCTGACGTTCAACAATTTGGGCACGGTGGCGTGGAAGTCGAGCTGGGGCGCATTGTCGCGCATCACGCCGTTTCTGGAGCAGGGGACGATCTACAACGCCCTCAACTACACGAACAAGACGACCGACCGATCAAATGCGACGGCTGTTTCCCAGCAATTGAAGGTGTTCCTCTGCCCCAGCGAGCCCAATCAACAGGCGTTTACCAGCACGAGCACCGCCGGCGTGACCACGACGTACGGTGTGTCAAATTATGGTTGGTGTGAGGGGACCTGGTACACCTTCGGCGGATTCGGTGGCGGCGGGCCGTCTCCGAGTGCGATTGGCTCGAACATGAGCCGCACGTTTGCTTCTTTCACGGATGGATTAAGCAACACACTCTTGGGTTCCGAGGTCAAGACCTACACGCCGGCCTACCATGACTGCGGCGCCGTGCCGCCGCCCGGACCCACTGGCGTTTATGCGTATCCCGATGTTCCCACTGTGCTCGCAAGCGTCGCGGCGGCCCCGACATCAGGATGCAAGTTAGCCACAGCTCCCTCGGGCATGTTGGGCGGTGGTCACACCCACTGGAGCAACGGTAATTCGTTCTATGACGGTTTCACCACCGCCTTACCGCCAAACACTATGTCTCCCGCCGGCACACCGGC
Organism: uncultured Isosphaeraceae bacterium; assembly: GCA_963829765.1. Lineage (GTDB taxonomy): Bacteria > Planctomycetota > Planctomycetia > Isosphaerales > Isosphaeraceae > CAWFRS01. Next base: position 37,566 of record CAWHKI010000115.1, read on the forward strand.
CCTCGATAGCGACATGAGCTCCGAGGACGAAGACGACGGCGGTCCAACCTATGCCTCAGTTACCTCTAGAAGTCATCATCCCGGCATCGTCAACGCCCTCTTCACCGACGGCACCGTCCACTCCATCAAGAACACGATCAACTATCAGACGTGGCGAGCGTTGGGCACCGTCGGCGGTGGCGAAGTCATTTCCTCCGACTCGTACTGATCATCTTGAGTTTATGAGTACGCGAGGGAGATGAGCGCCCTGAGCTGTGATCGCCTTCGCGACCGGACGGGACATGTGCACCAATGGCGACTAGAGCTCAAACGTAAACTTTTCTAATGGCAGAACGCCGATGGAAGTTGGACCGACGCCCAGGAATCGCCGGAACCTGGCGAACGAGCACCGACGACCGTCACAAGCCTCGCGCTTCCGACGCTGATGGAAGTCGGATGATAACACGAAAGGACCGCACCCGGTAGTCGGTGCTTGACCGTGGCTCACGATTGCGGACGGAACGCTCGATGGCGCATTATTGGCCGGCTACGGCGAATTTTTCATCGAGCGGCGGGCGCGACAAGGTCACAACGATTTCCATAAGATGAATCACAGTTATGCGTTGTGGATTTCTTCGTCTAAGGCACGCCGCATGCTCTATTACGGGCCACGACGTTTTTTTCGTGGACGCAGTTACCCGGCAGAATCCGGAAAGGTAATCAATGATGATTAAAGTACGCCGTGGTTTTACGTTGATCGAACTGCTGGTGGTCATCGCGATCATCGCGGTGCTCATTGCACTGCTGTTGCCCGCTGTGCAAGCCGCCCGTGAGGCTGCGAGGCGGTCGCAATGCGTGAATAACATGAAGCAGATGGGTTTGGCGTTGCACAACTATCATGACGCCATGTCGGTTTTTCCGCCGGGCTATATCGCGGCCGGCCCGTATTCTGATGGTGAAACGGACGTATCGCCGGGTTGGAGCTGGGCGTCGATGATCTTGCCGCAGCTTGATCAGTCCCGCTATTTATTCGTCGATCAACTTCTGGCTGCCCGTTGCTGCACCGGCGAACACGACTTCCATCCAGACAAGTCTATCCATCTTTCATTTGTCCCTCGGATCAATTGCAGGGCCGGACGTTTGCCGTGACCGACGGATTCGGAAATACGGTGGCGACCGTCGCGCCCGAGCTCGTACGCGGATTGTACCGGCAGCGACGCCGCGGATGTGGCGACCGGGCTGAAAAACGATGGGTTCGGAAACGGCCTTTTTTTTCGCAACAGCGCCATTTCGATCGCGGCGGTCATCGACGGCACTGAGCCAAACCGTCATGCTTCTCGAACGCGCGTGGGGGGATTCGGAAGGTACCTGGACAGGCGCGATCCTCGGGGGCTACATCCTCCGCGGGCCGCTGAATCCTTGCCCCGGCTCTTCGCTCGCCACGTACCTTGCGCCGTGTCTTGTCCAGGCACATTGTCACATGATAAACACCAATGCAGACAGCGACAGTGGACTAGACGACCCGTCGAGCTTTCATCCCGGCGGCGCGAATATTCTTTTTGCCGATGGCTCGGTACACTTTCTTCAGAACTGTCCCCAACGACCTGGGCACAAACCCGGACGGATCGACGAGATACACGCCGACGAGCCTGATCTTCCAAGCCCTGGGCACGCGAGCCAATGGCGAGGTGGTCAGCGCTGAATCGTACTAAATAGTGACAACCCACCCGTATGATCGCCGCACGCGTTACCGGCTCGGTTCGCGGCGGCGAGTCCTTGAGAGTCGAGGCACAACGATGATCGATAGAGGCTGGGCAATCGTAGCGACCGCGGCCGCGCTGTTTTCCCTTGTCGGCTGTAACGGCGAACAGCGCGGGCCGATGCTCGCGGGCGGTCGGGAAGTCAAATCGTGGCTTGCCGATTTGCACGATCCTAAGCCGGCACTCGGCGGCAGGCCGTCCTCAAGCTCGGTAATGTCGGCGACGCGGATCCGGCCGTCGCAGATGGACTTGCCGAGGCAATCCGTGATTCCGATGCACTTGTGCGCAGTGACGCGGTGAGCGCATTGGCCAAGCTGACCAAGCCAAGCGACGAAACCCTGGACTGGCTCAAGATCATGAGCGATCGCGACCCAGATTCGCGCGTTCGTGATTACGCCAAGCGTGCCTTTGCGCACTTTGACAGGCTCGATTGATCGTCCCCACTCGCCAACCCGGATCAAGCGAATTCCTTTTTCCGCCGCACACGATGGCAGTCAAAACAACCGTGGGGCCGCGGGCGTCGACCGCGGCCCCAAAATACCAATTAGGCAAAACAGACTCTCGAATTTTCCTGGTCGTTGATGAGGGGAAGTGCGCATGAAAGCCGGTTCGCGTCGCTCGTTTCTGGGACAAACTCTTCCCGCTGTTGGTTTGCTTGCTTCATCACTTCGACCGCGTGTTTGCCGGGCCGAAGGGACCGCAAATGCATCCGAGCTAGAGTTGAAAGGAGTAAACTTTCTTCGGCCGCGTCAAGGAGAGGACGGCAGTTGGTCGAGCGACCGCAAGGAGCCGGGAATCACCGGCGTGGTCGTGGCCGCGCTGCTTCGCTCTGGGCGTGTCACTCCCGACGATCCGACCGTGATCAAGGGGCGTCTCTTATCTCGAACGCTTTCTCGGTCCCACGGGAGGCCTCACCGAGGCGCCTCACTCCGTTTATGCGACCTCTGTCGCCATCATGGCCTTTCAGGCAGCAAATAAGGGGGGCCGCTACGGCCGCCTCATCAAGGCGGGACAGGATTTTCTGAAATCGACCCAGTGGGACGAAACGGAGAAAAAAGGGCGAGACAGCGACTTTTATGGCGGGGCGGGTTACGGTGGCCGGAACAGCCGGCCGGATCTATCAAACACCTCGTTTATGCTGGAGGCCCTGCGCGACACCGGCCTCCCCGCCGATGATCCGGCGCTCCAAAAGGCGTTGGTCTTCGTTTCTCGCTGCCAAAACCTCAAAAGCGAGTTCAACGACCGGCCATGGGCCGGCAAGGTGAACGACGGCGGCTTCATTTATACCGCGGCTAATGGGGGCTCGAGCGTTGCCGGCAAAAACGCCGACGGCGGCCTTCGCTCATACGCAAGCATGACGTACGCCGGTCTTCGCAGCATGATCTACGCTGGTTTGACCGCGGACGACCCGCGCGTAAAAGCCGCCCAAGCGTACATCAACAGGCACTACACGCTCGACGAGAACCCGGGCCTGGGCCAGCGCGGGCTCTATTACTACTACCAGACCTTTGCGAAAACGCTCGCTCTCATTGGCAAGCCACTTTTTACCGACAGCACGGGCAGCGACCACGATTGGCGTTCCGACCTGGTCGCCGCCCTGGCCAAACGGCAGGGTGCGAATGGCTCCTGGGTCAATAGCGCGGATACGTTCATGGAGGGAGACGCTACTCTCGTGACCGCTTATGGTTTGCTGGCGCTGGCCCACATTCGGGCCAAAGCTTGACGCGGTCCCCTCGCCGCGTGAACGCTCAGGCGTGCTTGCGCCCGGATGACCTGATTCCACCACAAACGACGCCCGAGTGATGATGGGCGAGCCCGGCTCGGTGACCTTTTCAACGACCTGATAATCAGCTTTCCAATATTTGGGAGTGACCGTGCATCGGACGTATCCGCGCTGGGCGTTGCAGAAGCGGACGCCAGGATTGTCGGCCAGCAGGCGGTCCTGATTCGGGAGCATCGCGTGCCCGTTCCCGCCTGAGCTGATCGATGTGCCCACGAACTCGGTCGCGACCACGGGCGCATCGTGACGGCGATCGTCGACTCGCAGGTCGTTGACCCAATTGCAATGAATATCACCTGTGAGCACGACCGGATTCGGCACTCGGCGCTCCTGAAGGAAGCGAGCAACCCGCATTCGCTCGTCGGCGTAGCCTGGCCACTGGTCCATCGAGTAGCCGGGCTCATTCGCGGTCGCGCTGAGAACGAAAGCCGACCATTCCCATCATCACCTGCTGCGCCAGAACGTTCCACGTCGCCGAAGAGGCCAGAAGCCGGCTCTGAAGCCAGTCCCACTGGCGAGCCCCGAGTAGCGTATTCTTGGGATTGAGAGCAGCCTTGTTTAATGGCGAGCGGTGATCGCCATTGGGTTGATCAGTGCGATATTGGCGAGTATCGAGAATCTGAAACGCCGCCAATCGACCGAAGTTCACCGTTCGATAGAGGTCGAGATGCGGCCCACGGGGAAGCCTCTGGCGGCGCAGCGGCATCATTTCGTAATAGGCCTGGTACGCATTCGCCCGCCGCAACAGAAAGTCCGCCGGCGCGACCTTCTGATCCTCCGCGATCGCGTTGGCATAGTTGTTTTCGACTTCGTGATCGTCCCAGGTGACGAGCCAAGGGCAACGCGAGTGCATATCGCGCAGGTGCTGGTCGCCACGGTATTGCGCGTAGCGGGCCCGATAGTCGTCAAGTGAAATGATCTCCGGGCCATGATGCTTCCGAACCAGATTATTCCGCCCCGAGCCCTCGTAAATATAATCACCTAAGTGGATGACGAGATCGAGATCGTCTTTAAGCATGTGCTCGTATGCGGTGAAGAGCCCTTGCTCGAAATTCTGGCACGAAGCGAAGGCGAACTTGAGACGATCGGGAGTGGTCATTGCAGGCTGGCGCGGTGCGCGTTCTGCCGATGGGGCTGGAGGCATCGCCCACATGGAATCGGTACCAGTACCACCGATCGCTCTCAAGGCCGTCGAGCTCAACGTGCACCGAATGGCCCAACTGGGGGGTCGCGACGGCGGACCCTGTCTTCACGATCTTGGTCATTCCCTCATCGCTTGCGAGTTCCCATCGGACGTCGATCATCTCAGCCGGCATCCCACCGCCGGTTTCGAGTGGTGCGGGCGCCAGCCGAGTCCACAGGACGAACCCGTGCGGATCGGGGTCGCCGGATGCGACACCGAGGACAAACGGGTCGGATGCGAACGACGGTCGGGACACAACCCGACCGTCCGCACGTTGCGGGATCCAAGGCACGCGCGGTGATGGTGGCACATTGAGCAAGAAACCGACGACGACTCGGCGCATTACCGTGACCGAACGACCCGCGCGTGTAAAAGGAGCGACTCATGGAAGGTTTCGACTCCAACCCAGCTGTGAGAAAAAACTCGTGACGACGTTCAACCGACGCCCTCGGCCAAATGTAGTGTACACGACGCGCTGTCAAAGCTCCCGCGCGATTTGCATGAAGTTTCCGTGTGTCGCCGACCGTTATCTACTTTTACTATCGAAAGCGTCGAAGATCAATCTGCGCTCGTGCGATGACGCGGGTTATCCCGACGCCGATTCCGAACACGGCCGACAGCTGTTAGCAGCGGCCAAGGACTGAGCCATTATCGCAGAGCCACCTGAGCCATTCCGCGACTGGTCGATCGCGGCCAGTGGCTTTCACCCTTGGTTTTCTCGGTATTTTTTGAAGACAACTGGGACACGCACAACGATAACTGTGAGCAGCTCAAGTCCAGGCTTCTTCCGCCCCTCGATTGCGCTGTCTCGGCGCTCCTGGACGACCTGGCCGGGCTGGGGATGCTCGATGAGACATTGGTCGTGATGGCCGGCGAGTTTGGCCGCACACCCAGACTGATGCCCAACCTTAGTGGGCCGAACACCGGCCCGGTCGGCCGAGACCACTGGGCGGGCGCCTTCTTCGCCCTGTTCGCAGGTGCCGGCGTCCGCGGCGGCCAGTTCATCGGCCGCTCCGACAAGATCGGCGCCTACCCGGCCACGCGCGGCTATTCTCCCGCCGATCTGGGGGCGACGATTTATACGGCGCTGGGGGTCGCCCCGTCGAGCGCCATCCACGACTCCCTCGGCCGGCCGCTGGTGCTCAATCGCGGCGAAGTCATCGCTCCCTTGTTCACGGGTGCAGCCGTTTAAGCCCGCGGGCTTTCAGGCACCCATGTTCCCCGCAGGCTTTCAGGCACCCATGTTCCTCGACCGTATCTTCAATCGCGATCTGGCCCCAGGCGTCTGTCGGCATGACCGAAACTCCTGAAACAGCGGCGGGCATTCCCGGTCGAGGTTATGTCCACAATGGCAGTAATGGACAAAAGTACCAAATCGTCCCACCGTGTCAAGTGCCTCACGGAAAAAGATCGACCGCGCGGCGCTGCATCTCCATCTCCTGCTCCGCAATCGACCGGACATCGCCGGGCAATGGTCGGCCGACGAGATCGCCCTGCGATGGCGCCGACTTTTCCCGCCCCGCGACGATGCGGCGGGTGAGATGGTCGAGCCCAGCGAGCCTGGCCTGGCCATGCTCACGGCGAATTCCGATAGCCTGGCGGAACTGTGCAAGCGGCTCGCAAACTTGTCATGGTTCATGAGATGCTTGTGCGAGAAAATCGCCCGGGCCGCCAATCACGAAGACGGCTCGAGCGGAAGATTCTGGTCCGGCCGCTTCAAAAAGGAGGCGGCTCGAACCGCCTTTGTGTAGGCCACTGGCTCGACACCGAGCCGTCAGCAGACAACTCCATTACGGTTTCGCTCGCTGTCACTCGAAGAGCACGGTCGGCTCGCACGCTCAAATCGCTGCCCGGCGCCGCCTCGGCAGGGCGAGCCGCTCCATTGTCACGCCCAGCGGCCACGCCCGCACGACGGTCGCCTCGATAGCCTCGGTCTCAGACCGCTCCGAGGGGCCGAGAGCGAATGCGCTGGCCGATCGCTTCGACCGGCGCGATCACGGGTGTCTGAATCCAGGCGCGATCACGGGTGTCTCAATCCCCCCAACAAAGCCCAGGGCCGCCGTAGGCGCTCCCTGGGCGTATCGAAAGCCCGCCGCCCTTTTTCCCTTTTTATTCTTCACGATTCTCGCTCTTGATCGGCCTTAAGGCGAGCGACGCGCCAGCGGTAGCGCGCTCCGCGCGGCGTGCTGGCGAAAAGCCAAACGGAATCAGCCTGACATACCGCCGGCGTCCATTGGACGAAACCGACGAGCTCCCGCTCCGCATGTTCACCCGCGGGCAGCCTCATTCCGGTTGGCGCGGGCATGCACTCGCCCAGTGCATACCCGTCGCACGTTGGACCAAAAGGCTCGCTATCGGTGAAAATCACCGTGGTGTCAAAACGGGGTCCCCTCGTGAATTGCACCCAAAATTGTTGCAATTCGGTGGCTTCCCCGTCCTTGTTGCAAACGCGGAATCTCAGCGAATATCGAGCGATCGGCTCAGGCGCCGACGTCGGCGGACTTTCGGCGAGGTCATGGATTTCGTCGTGATTATCCCGGTCTTGAAACGTCAAGCTCCACGACAACGCGCTAAACTTCAGCCGTGGACGATGGACCCAAAAGCGATCCGCGATGCTGCCTAGCAGAGCGCCAATAGCCGCCTCGATGAAACTCGATAAAATGTCGCTCATGTTGCGCTCCGCTGCTCTTTTCCCTCCACAACCACATTTTTGATATTAACCAATCAGGGACAATGGGGTCGCCGGGGTTCACACCCCGGCCTTTATGATTCCACCCCTCTGGGGGGGGAATTGGTGTCGCTTCACTTTTTTCGAGGGGGAAATTGGTGGAGCGCCTTCAAGGCCAGGGTTCGGGGTCGCGTTCCAGAATCCGAGTGGCCTCGTCGAGCCAGGCAAGCAGCTCCCGCCGTTGCTCGGGGTCGGCGAAGACAACAGCCTTGACCGGTCGGGCGACATCGAAATACACTTGTACTTGCACACGGCTCAACTGCGACCGATAAATCCGGAGTTCCAGCTTCCCGATTCCCAATCCCGGAACCTTCTTCAAATCGGAAATCGAACATCTGCCGTTGGGAATCCCAACGGATGCTCGCGCGCGCAAAGAAGACGTTGAGGTCGAGACGACAGGACGGGGTCAGGAACCCCGCGTTTGCTCCATGGTCGAGAGAGCTGCCATACGACCGCCCGAGTGTCCAGGACCGGTCCGCCGGCGCGAAGTGCTGCGAATTGGAGCACTGTCGCTGGGCGGCCTCTTGCTGCCGCATCTGCTGTCGGCGCGCGACCGCGGGGACCGCCGGGACGGAGACCTCGGTGATCCTGCTGTTCTTGCGCGGCGGGCCGAGCCAGTTGGAAACGTTCGACCTCAAGCCCGAGGCGCCGGATGGCATCAGGAGCGTCTTCCGACCGATCGCGACCAATGTCCCGGGCATCGACATCTGCGAGCACTTCCCCAATCTGGCGAGGCTGGCCGACCGGTTCGCGCTGCTCAGGTCGTTGAATCACGCGATGGCCGTCCATTCCGACGGCCAGATCGAAGTGATGACGGGCAAGACCCCACTGCGGGTCGATCCCGCGAGTAACTCAAGGAGCGACCACCCCGACGTCGGCCACATCACCGGCCACCGGCGGGGTCCGCATCCGGAGGGCCTCCCGCGCTACGTGGCCGTGCCGAGCCCTCTCGATGCCACGCGGCCCAGCTATCTGGGTGCGGGCTTCAAAGCGTTCGCCGTCCCCGACCCGTCCGCCCCGGGGTTCGCGCCGCTGAGCGTCGCGGTGGACGGAGCGGCCCGGGGGCTTGATGACCGACGTCGCCTCCTGTCGCGGCTGGATCGAGCGCAGTCGGGTCCTCGGCCAGCATGCCGAATGGGCCGCACTGGAGCGGTTCCAGGGACAAGCGTTCCGCCTCCTGGCCAGTCCGCGCGTCTCCCAGGCCTTCGACCTGGGGCGAGAAGACCCCCGGCTCCGCGACCGATATGGCCGCCATCGATGGGGACAGAGTTGTCTGCTTGCCCGACGGCTGGTCGAGGCGGGTACGTCGGTCGTTACGCTCTACCTCGATACACCGCGGGGCGGTCCCGACTTTACGGATTGGGATGATCACCCGGGAAATGTCGGCCGTCCCGGACACTTCGGGATCTACATGCAGATCCGTCTGCCGTACCTCGATCAGGCCCTCTCCACACTGATCGAGGATATCTACGCCCGGGGCCTCGACCGGCAGGTCCTCATCGTCGTGGCCGGCGAGTTCGGCCGGACGCCGCAGACCCGCATCGGGCCACCGAACGGTAGCATCGGCCGCGACCACTGGCCCCAGGCCTACAGCGCCCTGATCTCGGGGGGCGGATTTCGGATGGGCCAGGTTATCGGGGCAACCGATTCGCGGGCTGCCTACCCGAAGGTCCGGGCCCTCTCGGCCAAGGACCTGCTCGCCACGGTATACCACCACCTGGGCATCGACACAACGCACACCTACTACGACCACCTCGGCCGGCCGGCCACCATTCTGGCCGAGGGAGAGCCGATCCGGGAGCTGCTTTGATTCGACCCGCTCTCCGCGGCTTGAGAGGGTCGATTTGACCTTGCCGCCCGGCCCCGTCGTTTCTGGCGCGGCCAAGAATTTGCATGCTCGGAGCTGAGCGGTCGAAATCCAGTGAGATGTGTCCGCCTTGGTTCGAAACCGGCGCATCGGCTGGATCGTCGCCGTCGATCTCGAGGGCAGGATCGGGCAGCGAAGCGATGCGCTCCGCCGCGAACAATTGCTGATTGAACCCGTCGGCCGTCAGCGGCTTCCTCTTGGCCGGTCTGGTTGTGGCGTGTCTGGCAGATTTCTCGGCCGTTTGGGCCAGCGGCTTCGTCGGGCGGGCGATCTGGCGTTCGAGCTGCGTTTTCCTCAACGCGGCCAGTGGAGCCGAGCGTAGAGTTCGGCCTCGATGTCCGCGCTTGTCAGATAGTCGATATTGCGGCGTGCTGCATCGTGGCCCGCCAGCGCCGATCCGAGTCCGTGATCGGTGTTGACGATTGCCCGCGCTTGCTTCGCCTGGCCAGTGCTTGGGGACGGAGAGGAACTGACAACGATTGGGCGCGTGTGTTGCTGTATTTTCGAGTTCGGGGCGGGCGGCCGCGCGGCGTTCGATCGTCTCTCGGCCTTGCCTGAAGTGATCATGCGAACCTCGCTCCCAGGCACCCCCTGGCAAGGGGCGGAGTTTCGCGACAGACGGCCCACGGGCCATCTGAATAAGATGGCCGTGCCCTTGGTTCGTGGGGACGATCGAATCCTCCGCAAGCGGTCGCGGTCCTGGGCTGCGGCTGCAGGCCAGTGCCCTCTTCTGCATCCCGCGTGCCACTTGGCTGGACGGCTCACGAGTTTCGTGCTGATCATGCAACGCTTCAGATGCGCCTCGGCATCGTGGGGCTTCCCGCGTTTTCTAGAGCGCGGGGCCGTCCGTTTGTCGTCGAAAGGCGCTAGTGTTTTCGCGGCACATTGTCCCGTCGAGCGGCGTGGATTTCCAGAGGCTTTCTTGAGCTCGCGGTGGCCGACCCGGCGGCCACCGCGAGCGGCATTCGATTGCTCGTCAAATAGCGGGATGTTCTCGCGAAAACACGGGCGCGTTCGGGAGCGGCACGCGCGGCCCATCGAGTGGCCTTCGCCCGGCCATGTTGACACCGTTTCCCTGTCCCTTGTGGAACAGGGTTTGATTGCGGGTCAAATCCACCACGTCGGTCAGTCCGGCGTCACGAAACCAGCCGGCGATTTCGTCGGGCGTATGTCGCGACAGATATTTCGGGGCGTACCAGTCGAGGGTATCGCAAACGCGGACCTCGGGATCGGGGTGCATCGAGACGCCGATCGTCGCCAGGTGGAGGGCGACGCCGGTTCGCTCGGTGAGATGCCATCGGCTGGCCATCATCCGCCGCTTGAGGCCGCCGATGGGCGCCGACCACCGGCAAAGGCGCTCGAGCAAACCAATGGGCAGATGAGTCGAAATGGCGCGCTGGGCGTTCATGATCCATTCCACGACCGGTCGCTGCGCGGGTAGACCCAAATGGCGATGCGGCCACCGGGCTTTAAGAGACGGGCCAGCTCAAGGAATGCCTGGCGCGGGTTCGGGGTGTGGTCAAGAACTCCTAGCGAATAGATTTGATCGAAGGTCGCTGGGGCGAACGGAAGCCGGAGCAGGTCTCCCCGCACGACGGCGATCTTGGGACGCTCGATCGTCAATTCGCGGGCGGCGATCACTGCCTCGCTGAGGTCAAGGCCGACAATCAAGCGGGCGGACGATTCAGCGGCGATCCGCAGGTATCGGCCCATGCCGCAGCCGGCGTCTAGAATGTCCTTGCCTTCGAGATCGGCGGGGGAAAGACCGGTGCGGTTGCGAAAGGTCGCGCGATCTTCCTCGGGCCTGATGATCCGGAACTTGTTCCACTGCAGCCCATAGGCCGATTTGGTGCGGCTTTGATCGACGCGGAGCATGGCGTTCCACCCGGAACAGGAGAGGGAGGAATTGGGTTAGGCGGGCGGCGGCGGCGGGCGGGAACTCCACTGCTCCTCGGCGGAGCTCTCCCGCATGTAGCGGGGCTCGAGCATCCAGGGATCGTCGCGCCGGCCGCTCGACCACGCTTCACGGGCCAGTTCGACCAGGTAATGCCCCTCAGGATAATTGAGCGCAGGGTCGGGCATCACGAACTCGGCGGGAAGCATCGCGCGGATCCGTGGGGAAGCCAATGCCGGTCCGAGCACGACCGTGCCGGTCTCGAGTCGAGCCAGCCAGGCGGCGGCCGGTTCGATCTGACACGCTCGGGCGGAAATCAGTCTCCCGGATTGCTGTCGGACGTATTCAGCCACGTAAACCCGCCCACGCTGGGCATCGGCGACGACCGCGACCCGCGAGGCATCACTCGGGGCATTGCATGCAATCGCCTCGAGGCTGTCGAGACCGATGAGCGACGCTCCCGTGGCGAAAGCCAACGTTTTGGCCGCCGTCAGTCCGACCCGCAGCCCCGTATAAGAACCAGGTCCTAGGCCCACCGCGATGACGTCGATGTCCCGGGCCCTCTTGCCGGCTTCCTGCAAGGTTGCTGACAATCGTGGAAGAAAGTCCCGCCCATGACGTCGTGCCGTATCGGTCGTCGCGACGAACTCGAGGTCGGATCGCACCCCCAGGCCGATCGCTCCGCGTTCCGTCGACGTGTCCAGCGCGAGAAAGATCATTTGTGAGTGTACATCAGCATCGTTCAATTGAAACCCATGACGTCGTGGACTTGACCGTGTGCGGAACTTCGCCGTATCTTTTAGAGATGGCTAGTATTAGATTAGTCTATATACTCGCTCCCAGAGTGGTCGAGATGGATGTTGGAAACGAGGTCTGGCGCGCCCGCGCTCCGCTGGACCGCTTCCGGTCGGAGGTTCCCCCCCGGTGCGCCGCGCTTTGATCAGTGATATTCATGGTAATCTCGAGGCCTTGGAAGTGGTGCTCGGTGACATCAAGGCCCAGGGGATCCAGGAGATTTTTTGCCTGGGCGACGTCATCGGTTACGGTCCCAATCCACGCGAGTGCATTGATCGCGTGATGGAATGCTGCAAAGTCACATTGCTCGGGAACCACGACCAAGGTGCCATGTTCGACCCGGATGGGTTCAACAGCGGGGCGGAACGGGCGATTTTCTGGACGCGTGAGCAGCTCGAAGCGCCCGCCGATCGTGACAACAATGAGCGGCGTTGGGAATTCCTCGGCGAATTACCCCGTTCCCATCGGGCTGGTAACTACCTTTTCGTGCACGGCTCGCCGCGTAACCCGCTGAGTGAATACATTTTTCCCGAGGACATTTACAACCATCGCAAGATGGAGCGACTGTTCCAGCTCGTCGGGCAGTATTGTTTCCAAGGGCATACTCACGTTCCCGGTGTTTTCACCCAGAATTTCCAATTCTTCGCTCCGGACGAGATCGACCATGAATATACTCTGGGCGAAGGAAAGCTGTTGGTGAACGTCGGGTCGGTGGGACAACCTCGCGACGGCGACCCGCGTGCCTGCTATGTGATCCTGGAAGACGGATTGGCCGATGCATCACCGAATGGCAGCGCGGATCGGCCGGCCCCCGTTTGTTCACCGAAAATCATCTATCGTCGTTTGCCTTACGATTTAGAAACGACCATCCAAAAAATTCACTCCGTTCCCGAGCTCGAACCATTCCTGGGTGATCGGCTCCGCCAAGGACGCTAATGCATTGAACATGACCAACGAAAAACGCTTCGTCCTGCTGATTTTGATCGTCGTGTTATGGATGACGGCGATCAATTACTTCATCCCCCACCCAAAACCCGCGCTGCGGCCACCGGCGACTGCCGCGGCGGACAAGCTCATCGCGAAGGACAAGGGCCCTGGCCTCAACGTGGCCAAAGAGGAGCTAAAGGCCGCGGGAAACGAAAAAAAACAGCCGGCACCTGGCAAGGCCCAGCAGGAGATCAAGAAGGAAGCCAAAGCCGGTATCGCGGCCGCCCCGTCCAAGCCTGAGATCGAGGTCGTTAAACCCGCGGAGTTGGTGCTGGGCTCACCAGACAAATCTGCGGAAGCTTACCGGATCGAGGTCCAGCTCGACCAGAGGGGCGCGGGCATCTATTCCGTTTACTCTTCGCGCTACGATGCCGAGCCCGATGAAAAACTCCAAGGCGCGAAGATTCCTAAGCGTCCGCTTCGATTAATCGACTACAACCGGCATTGGCCCCCCTCGCTGGCCCTCACGCTCAGCCAGGGCAAAGGGCCGGCGGCGGTCGAGCCCGAGGCACCGGAAACACCTGATGGCGAACGCGTAATCGCGGACGCTCTCAGGAAGGCCGCGGCCGAAGCGGAAGATTCACTGGATTCGGTGCTGTGGGACGTCGTGCGCGATGAGAAGGGGCGGATCGTGCGCACGGTTAGCGGCGTCGACCCGCTCACCAAGGCGCCGATCACCGGTCAGGCCGTGGTATTTAAGACCAAGGCCACGAGCGGCGTGATCGTGACCAAGACCTTCCGGCTCTTCCCCAATGCCGACGGCCTGGAGGTTGACCTCAAGTTCGAGAGTCCCGACAAGGAGCAGTCGGTCGTCTACAACTTGCTCGGGCCATACGGCATTCCGATCGAGGGGGAATGGTACACCGGGACCTTTCGCGACGTTGTCTTCGGCCAGTTGAGCAGGCAGAAGATCGAGATCCTGACGCACTCGGCGAGCGACGTTGCATCCGCGACCGGTGAGCCCATCGACAATACCGCGTTGCCGCTCGCCTTTGCCGGTGTCGAGAACCAGTATTTCGCCATCCTCGTCGTGCCGGATCCACTTCCCACCGGCGAGGAGGATCGTCGCGACAGCAAGACGATCGCCTTGTTGATCGAGAAGAATGAAAAAGGGGCCCAGAAATCCGACGTGGGGGTGCGGATCACGTCGAAGCCGATCAAGATCGGACCCAACCAGCCGGCTAAGCACACTTACCGGGTGTTCGCCGGACCAAAGACGGCCGATGCGCTCAAGCCTTATCATGCCGAGGGATTGGCGATTTATCGTAAGAATCAATGGATCCCGCTGGCGCCGCAGATCGCTCAGTTCGTCATCGCCCCGATCCTTCGCTTCACGTACGCCGTCACCGAACGGGTGGGCCGGCTCTTTGGGTCGTCGAAGGGTAACTACGGGATCGCGATCATCCTGCTGACGGTTTTGGTGCGTGCCTGCATGTTTCCGATTGGCCGCAAGCAGGCGCTCGCCGCCCAGAAGATGCAATTGCTTCAGCCGCACTTGAAAGAACTGCAAGATAAGTTCAAGGATGATAAAGAACGGCTCACGAAAGAAACCTTCGCGCTTTACAAGAAGCACGGAGTCAACCCGGTCGCGGGCTGCCTGCCGGCGCTCATTCAGTTGCCGATCTTTGTCGGGCTCTGGCAAGCGCTCAATACCAGCTTCGCGTTGCGGCACGCCCCCTTCCTCTGGATCCGCGACCTGGCCGCTCCGGACATGCTTTTCCGCTTTCCCTTCACATCGGAAGTGCCCTTCTTGGGCCACTGGTTCAACGTGCTGCCGTTTGTGGTCGTGGGCTTGATGCTGGTTCAGACCAAGCTGTTCGCGCCCCCCGCCACGACGCCCGAGGCCGAGATGCAGCAGAAGATGATGAAGTACATGATGATATTCATGGGTTTCATGTTTTACAAGGTTCCCTCTGGCCTGGGCCTCTATTTCATCACGAGCAGCATGTGGGCGATCGGCGAGCGGCTGTTATTGCCCAAGATCACGCACGCGCAGCCAGCCTTGGATGCGGGTCGGATCAAGCCCCGACTCAGGTGACGACAAAGGCCCAAGCAATGGCGGTGGCCTTTTCGGGTGGGGCAAGGGAGGAACGGAGAAGGGAACGGGCCAAGGAGAAGCCGCCCGGCCGCTTCGGCCAGTTCATGGAGCGAGTTCTCAACGAAGCCCGCAAAGACCCGACTTACCGCAAAGTCATGGAGGATCGCGACGGTGGTAAGTCGAGCGAGGGCAAAGATCGCGATCGCGACCGGCCCAGGCCCAAGCCCAGGAAGCGATGAAGCGAGGGTGATGTCCGTCGCTCTCGACACCAACGACACGATCGTGGCCATTGCCAGTCCCACCGGGCCCGGCCTTCGCGGCATCGTCCGGCTCTCAGGCCCCGCGGCGATCTCTCTTGTGCTCGCGGACTATATTCCCGACGGCGAACAAGCTTTGCCGCCGCGGCGAGCCCAAATCTCAAGCGGTTCGTTGCGGGTGACTGGATTGCGGCCATTGTTGCCGGTGATGCTGGCTCTCTGGCCCGCGCCCGGACCTACACAGGCCAGGAAGTGGTCGAGATTCACATGGTCGGTGCGCCACCGCTCGTGAACCTCGTCCTGGCTCATTGCTTGGTTCGTGGTGCTCGCCACGCCGAGCCGGGCGAGTTCACCCTCCGCGCGTTTCTTTCGGGCCGGATCGACCTCACCCGGGCCGAGGCGGTGCTCGGCGTGATCGAGGCGAGCAACCCCACGCAGCTCGATGCGGCCCTCGAACAACTCGCGGGAGGGGTTTCCGGGCCGATCGTCGCGCTCCGCGACCATTTGCTCGACGTGGTGGCGCACCTCGAAGCGAACCTGGACTTCACCGACGAGCCCGACGTCGATTCCCTCGCCCGGGCGGACCTGGCGGCCGAACTGAATCAGTCTGGCACCGAGCTGGCTCTGCTGGCCAGGCGCCTGGGAGATCGCGAGAACTCGGAAAGCCACCCGCGCGTTGTTCTCGCCGGGCCGCCCAACGTGGGAAAGAGCCGCCTGTTCAACGCTCTGCTCGGCCGTGATCGGGCGATCGTCTCGCCTCAGGCCGGAACGACCCGCGACTACCTATCCGCATTGTGTGATTGCGAAGGGCTGACCGTCGAGCTGGTGGATACGGCGGGCATCGAGGAGGCTGGCGATACGATTACCCAAAAGGCCCAGTCGCTCAGGGCCCTGCAGACCGATCGAGCCGATCTTCTGCTTGTTTGCCGCTCGGCCGAAACGGCCGATCCGAGCGTGCAGTCGCTTGCCGCCGACCGACCGCGTGTGGAGGTGTGGACGAAAGGCGATCAATCGGTCTCAGGCTCGGTTGTCGGGTGGCACGGCAAATCCCGTCGTGACGAGTGCGGCCACGGGGATGGGACTCGACGAGCTACGATCGGCGATCTCCCATGCACTGCGCCACCAGCAAGCCGAGGATCATCTCCCCGCCGGCACGGGCGCACGATGCCGGGGAAGCTTGCGGCGGGCCGAGTCATCGTTGCGTCGAGCTTCGGAGTCGCTCCTGAGCGGTGGTGGCGACGAATTGGTCGCGGTCGACCTGCGGTCGGCGATCGACGAGCTCGGGAAGGTCGTCGGTGCCGTCGTGACCGACGATATCCTCGATCGGATTTTTAAGCGATTTTGCATCGGGAAATGAGAGCCGCCTCGCCAACCACCACCTCGGCCACATGACACAAAAAAAAGAAAAAAAGGGGGGCGGGGAAAAAGGGGGCGTTCAACTTTTTCAAAAGTTGAACGCCCCCTTTTTCCTCTTCTTTTATTTACTTTCATCTTCATGCGACGCTGTGTGCCACGCTTCATATGAACTCCACCCGATTTGCCATCTCTTCGGGTTCGTAAACCTCCCAGATGACAATAAGCATTGTGATGATTGCCCCGATGCTCTTGGTGTCCTTGTCGCAGTATGCAATGCCGGGATGGGGGACACCGGCGGCGTGAAGCCTCAAGAAATCTCGGTCCTGGGTGAAGATGACTCGCTTAAGCGGCAAGGCATAGGCAATCTGCTGGTCGTCGCTTGCATGGACAAGCCCAACATCAGGTGTGGTGGTGACATCGACGCCGCGCCGCCTCAAGCCCCCGGCAATCGCCGGGTGGCAATTCTCATCGAGATGGAATCGAATCGTCCTGGCCATTGGCCTTCCGTGCCTCGAGAAGCTCTTGGAGCCGGGACGGTCCCGCCTTAGCCCGCATCTCTGCGACGAATTTCTGTCCTTCCTCGATATCGGCGTCAATCCGCTCGCGGTTTTCGTAATAGTAGGCGAGCACCGCGTGCACGTCCGAGAGCGTGATGGTCGGGTATGACGACACAATTTCATCCGGGCTCATGCCCATCCGCTCGTGCCAGATAGCCACGTCCTCGACCGTAATACGGTGGCCGTCAATGCGTGGCCGGCCGCCGCAGGTGCCCGGCGTACTCACAATCCTGACGCGGTCAGGCGGCGGGACGACGCTCGCCTCTTTTGTCTCGATGTGGACGGGCGTTGTTGTCGCTTTCATGGATCTATCTTATCCAAAAACCATTCCAAAGTCCAATAATCGTTCTCTTAACCCGAATCCCCGCCGATGGTTGCCGCGACTCACGGCCCGGTATCTCCCCCGCCCACGCGTGGCGCTTCGGGTTGGTATCCCGGCAACACAAACAATCGTGGGGCCTGACGGCGGAAGGGATGCATCCCGCGCGCGAACGGGTTATCCTACAGAGAAATATCAGTCCTCCAAGGTCGATTGGTTGAGGTAAACATTCGATGGCAGGCCAGTTCCGAATTGAAACCGACACAATGGGCGAAATGAAGGTCCCCGCCGAGCGGCTTTGGGGAGCGCAACTCAGCGCTCGCTCGAGAACTTCAAGATTGGCGAAGACCGGATGCCGATCGAGCTGATTCATGCGCTTGCCCTGGTCAAGCGGGCCGCGGCCCAGGTGAATCTCGACCTGGGCAAGTTCAAGGACCCCGCGATCGCCAGGGCGATCATCGCAGCCGCCGACGAGGTCGTCGCCGGCAAGCACGATGCCGAGTTCCCCCTGGTCATCTGGCAAACGGGCAGCGGAACCCAGACCAACATGAACGTGAACGAGGTGATCGCCAATCGCGCCAGCGAGCTGTTAGGCGGCGAGCGCGGTATGGGCCGGAAGGTCCATCCTAACGATCAGGTCAATATGGGGCAGTCGTCGAACGACGTGTTCCCGACCGCGATGCATGTGGCCGCCGTGATGGCGCTCCGCGGGCGTCTGATACCGTCGGTACGAGTGCTTCGTTCCACGCTGGCGCAAAAGGCCGCGACGTTTCGCGACATCGTCAAGATCGGGCGAACTCACCTGATGGATGCCACTCCGCTGACCCTCGGCCAGGAAATCTCCGGCTGGGTCCAGCTTCTCGACAATGTGCTCACGCATATCGAAGAGGCGATTCCGCATCTTTGCGAGCTGGCTTTAGGAGGAACGGCGGTTGGCACGGGATTAAACGCACACCCGGAGTTTGCCGCTCGCGTGGCCGCCGAGCTGGCGCGGCTCACGGACTACCCGTTCGTGACGGCCCCCAACAAGTTCGAGGCCCTTTCAGGACACGACGCTCTTTTATTCGCGCACGGCGTCTTGAAGACGCTGGCGGCGTCACTGATGAAGATCGCCAACGATGTGCGCTGGATGGCTTCGGGGCCGCGGAGCGGCCTTGGTGAAATTCTCATTCCCGAAAACGAGCCGGGCAGCTCGATCATGCCCGGCAAGGTCAACCCGACTCAGAGCGAGGCGATGACGATGGTCGCCAGCCAGGTCATGGGCAACGACGTCGCCGTCAACATGGGAGGCGCATTCGGCAACTTCGAGCTGAACGTGATGAAGCCGCTGATCATCCACAACTTCCTGGGCAGCGTCCGGCTGCTGGCCGACGTCTGCGTCAGCTTTGATGAAAACTGCGCCCAAGGGATTGAACCGAACCGCGAACGGATCGACGATCTCTTGAAGCGGTCGCTGATGCTCGTGACCGCTCTCAACCCGCACATCGGCTACGACAACGCGGCCAAGATCGCCAAGCACGCGCACAAAAAGGGGATCACGCTCCGAGAGTCGGCCCTCGAGTTAAAGCTGTTGACCTCTGAGCAATTCGACGCCTGGGTTCGGCCGGAGGACATGATTGGCGACAATGTATAGCAATGTTGCGAGAGCAACTGTTGCGGGCATACGAGGGCTGGGTGCACCAGAGGCGAGAGGCGAATCCAGATTTCACGCTCTCCGCCAGGCGTGCCTCTTTACGATCTCCACTTAAGCGCGAATGGCAAGGGAACTCGCCGGTAAAGCGATAGCTGCCTTGAGTTCAAGCCAAGATCCCCTTGACCGGATGATGCTCTTCAACTCCGGTCAATCGCACATCCAGCCCCTGGAACTTGAGCGCTCAACCGGCGGTGGTCGATGCCCAGGCAATGGAGGATCGTGGCGTTCAGGTCGTGGATGTGTACCGGGTCGGCGACGACGTTGTAACTAAAATCGTCGGTCTCGCCGTAGACGATGCCCGGCTTGATGCCGGCGCCGGCCATCCAGACGGGGAAGCACTTGGGATGATGGTCGCGGCCGTAGTTGTCGCGGGCGAGCTTGCCCTGGCAGTAGACCGTCCGGCCGAACTCGCCGCCCCAGATCACCAGCGTGTCGTCCAGAAAGCCCGCGCTGCTTGAGGTCGGTGACCAGGGCGAAGCTTGCCTGATCGACGTCCCGGCACTGGCGCGGCAGGTCGCCGGTGAGGTTACCGTGCTGGTCCCAGCCGCGATGGAAGATCTGTACGAACCGCACGTCGCGCTCGGCCAGGCGCCGGGCTAACAGGCAGCAGCGAGCGAACGTGCCCGGCATGTGCACGTCGGGCCCGTACATGTCGAGAATATGCTTCGGCTCGCTCGAGATGTCGTTTAGCTCGGGGACTGACGTCTGCATGCGGAACGCCATCTCGTACTGGGCGATCCGGGCCTGCGTCTCGGGGTCGGCGAACTGGTCGAATCGTTGTGGTTCAAACGGTTGATCGCATCGAGCATCGCGGCGGCGGGTTGACGCGTCGACCCCTGCGGGTTGGAGAGGTAGAGGACCGGGTCGCCGGTGTGAGCGCAAAGCCACGCCTTGGTGCCTGGCTGGGCAGACAGCCGGTTCCCCAAAGCCGGTTGTAAATCGCCTGGGCGGATGACTTGCTCGGTCCATGACGCTGTCATCACCACGAAGGCCGGCAGGTTCTGGTTCATCGTCCCCAGGCCATAACTGAGCCATGAGCCCAGGCTGGGACGCCCTGGAAGCTGATTGCCGGTGCAAATATAAGTGACCGCCGGGTCATGGTTGATCGCCTCGGTCCAGACCGTCTTCACGAGCGCGATCTCGTCGGCGAGCCGGGCGTCCAGGGCAAGAGTTCGCTGATCCACATGCCCGACTTGCCGTGCTGCGCGAACTTGTACTTCGAGGGAGCGATCGGGAACCGGGACTGGCCGCTGGTCATCGTAGTCAGTCGCTGGCCTTTGCGGATCGACTCGGGCAGGTCCTTGTCGAACATCGCGTCCATCTTGGGCTTGTAGTCAAACAAGTCCATCTGCGACGGGCCGCCGTTCATAAACAGATAGATGGCCCGCTTGGCCTTGGGGGGAAAATGGGGCAGACCCGGCAAGCCACCGGTAAGCGGGGCCCGGGCGATCGGGCCGCCAGTGGGCGTCGTCTCGCTCAGCGCGTTCTCTGCCAACAGCGTCGACAGGCCGCCGTTCCCAGGCCCAAGCCCGTGCGGCCGAAGAAGTGCCGGCGCGTCATCTGCTCAATTCGTTCGCGAATGGGGTCCATCAGGCACTCCGGTAATGCCGATCACCCTTTGGTGATGACCTCGTCGAGGTTCAAGATCACGTTGCCGATCATCGTCCAGGCTGCCAGCTCGCTCGGGTCGATAGCGCGGGTCGGGCCTGGTTTCGCCGGTCGAAATCAACTGTTTGGCGGCTTCGGGCTGTTTCGCGTAGTGGGCGGTCAGGTCGTTTAAGGCCGACTTTAGCTCGGCCAAGTCTTGAGATTCCGGCATGCGGGAAGTCGCGAGCCGAAACATGTATGCCAGGCGGTCATCGGCTGTCGCTCCGCCATCGCGCAGGGCACGCTCGGCCAGGCCGCGGGCGGCCTCGACGAATTGCGGCTCGTTCATCATGAGCAGGGCCTGAAGCGGGGTATTGGTTCGCTCCCGTCGCACCTGGCAGGCCTCGCGCGAGGGGGCGTCAAACGTCGTCATCTGCGGCGGCGGCGAGGTCCGCTTCCAGAACGTATAAAAACTGCGGCGATGGATCTTCTCGACGCCCGTGTCGGCCTTGAAATGCGCCGTGTTGCTGTCGGTATAGGCGACGGCTTCCCACAGACCCGAAGGTTGGGGCGGCTTGACGCTCGGGCCGCCGACGGTCTCGACCAAGAGCCCGCCGATAAAAAACGCCTGATCGCGGAGCATCTCCGCGTCGAGCCGGAACCGCGGGCCCCGCGCCAGCAAGCGGTTGGCCGGGTCTTTCGCCAGCGATTCGGGTGTGATCCGCGATGACTGGCGATAGGTCGCCGACATCACTAGCCGCTTCATGAACCGCTTGACATCCCAGCCGTCTTCGCGAAACTGGACCGCCAACCAATCCAAGAGCTCGGGATGGCTTGGCGGCTCGCCCTGTGCGCCGAAATCCTCGGCCGTCTTGACGATGCCTGTGCCGAAGACCTGGAGCCAGAACCGATTGACCGCGACCCTGGCCGTCAGAGGATGGTCGGGGGCGATCAGCCACTGGGCAAGACCCAGCCGATTCACCGGCGCACCGGGGGGAAGCGGCGGTAAAAACGCGGGAACGGCCCTGCCCACTTTCTCACCTCTCTGGTCGTATTCGCCCCTCTTGAGCACAAACGCTGGCTTGGCTCGCCGGCCTTCTCACGAAAGACCAAGGTCGTCGGGATCTGGTCGTTGAGCTTTTTCTCTCTTGCTCGAGCACCTCCAGCTTCGATCGAAGTGGCTCAAGAATCCACTGGTCCTGGAATAGGCATGCCCGATGAAGTAGGGCGCAGTTCCTTGGTCTGGGCCTCGGTCCGCTTGGATCGATCGAGCGCGATGATTGCCTTCAGGTTCGCTGGCAAGCCCGCTGCGCCCGAGGCACGCTGAGCTCGAACCCATGCGGCGAGAGATTCAAATTCTGGCCCTCTTGCGGCATATCGGTGGCGATGCCGGCCTTGTCCCAGTAGACGGTGCCGCCATGCTGCGTGAACGCCCAGCCGTCAATAAGCGTGCCGGCCTTGAGCTTGAGCTTGGCGGCGGGCACTTCCAGCCGGACCCACTTCTTCGCGGCGGGCAGGTCCCCGATCCTGAGCCGCTCGGAGTGCCATCGGTACCCCAGTCGATCACGTTCTCGCCCCAGTATGCGCGGTGCGACCAGCCTTTCCTCGTGTGCCACTGTAGCATCAACTACGGGAGGATTGATGAGTCGATATAAACATAAGCAAACAACGTGTCGTCTGCGCCGATCTTGAGCTTGCGGCCGGCGTTGTCGAAAAACCGCTGATTGAGCCCCTGGGCCGTGATTGCGCAATGCCCGCAGATTGCCGCTAAAACATGGGTGATGGGGTTTGCCGACAAAGTTCCACGGACCGTTTCCCTGCGGGCTGGCCCCGCCGGGTAAGGCGTCGTCGATCCAGACAAAGTCGGACCGCGCGGGGCTTCGCTATCGGCAGCGTCTGCCTTGGTGTCATACGCCGCGACCGCGCTTAGCCGCCTCGGCCGCGATCGTCTTATTCAGGTCGGCGATCTGGGCATCGACGACCCGAATCGCCGCCCTTTGCTTGTGGTTCGGCACTTGCACGATCGGCGCCCATTTAGCGGAATTGCCATCGAGCGCGGGGCCGTCGATGTTGTTGAAGAACGCGAAAAGCTGGTAGTAGTCCTTCGCGCGGATCGGGTCGTACTTATGGTCATGGCAGCGGGCACAGCCGGTAGTCAGTCCCAGGAACACGGTCCCGTTGGTATCGACCTGATCCACGATGTTGCGGACGTAGACTTCCTCTTCGATCGAGCCCCCTTCGCTGGTCGATACGTGACAGCGGTTGTAGCCGGTGGCGACGATCTGATCGGGCGTGGCATCGGGCAGCAGGTCGCCGGCCAATTGCTCGACGATGAACCGGTCGAATGGCTTGTTCGTGTTGAAGGCGTGGATGACCCAGTCGCGGTAGGGCCACGCCTCGCGATAGTTGTCGAGGTGCAGGCCATGGGTGTCGCCATAGCGGGCGGCATCGAGCCAGAAACGCGCCATGTGCTCGCCATAACGGGGCGAGTCGAGCAAGCGGTCGACAACCTTCTCATAAGCTTCCTGCGACGAGTCGGCCAGGAACGCGTCGACCTCCCGGAGGGTCGGCGGCAGGCCGGTCAGGTCGAGTGTGACGCGGCGAATTAACGTCGTCTTGGCGGCCATCGGTGATGGCGAGAGCCCCTCGGCCTCGAGCCTGGCCAGGATGAACCGATCGATCTCATTGATGGGCCAGCCGGTGTTCTTAACGGCAGGCAGGGCGGGCTTCCTGGGTACTTCGAAGGCCCAGTGAGTCGACCATGTCGCCCCCTGCTCGACCCAGCGGCGCAACACGGCAACCTGGTCGGCCGTCAGTTGCTTGCCGCTCTTCTTGGGGGGCATGTGCAGCTCGGGGTCGTCGCTCTCGATCCGAAAGATCAGCTCGCTCTCGTCCGGCTTGCCGGGCACGATCGCCAGGCCGTCGCTCTTGAGCTTGGCAAACGCCCCTTCCTTCGTGTCGAGCCGCAGGCCGGCTTTACGCGCCTTGTCGTCGGGACCGTGGCAGGCGAAGCAGTGATCGGAGAGGATCGGCCGGATATCGCGCGCGAAATTGACCGGGCGCGGTTTGGCATCGGCCGGCGGCGAGCAACCGGTTCACCTCAGCGCGGACCGATGGCCCCGACCCCGAGGATCAAGAATACAAACCCAATTCGCAGACAAGACGCCATGCCTTCCCCCTTGCGTCGGCTGGGTTCAGCCGAGCCCTATCGGAGAGACTCGAGCGTCGGGCCGCTCTATTCGAGAACTCGGGTCAATGTCTAGAACCTGAGTATAACATCAGCGGTTGACTGAGGGAGTGCCGAGGCGAGCCGGTTTCCAGTCCGCACGGTCAGGCTCGCCTGGATACTTGTGTTGTTGTAAGGTCTCATGGGAGCGGGCTTTCGGCACCCGATCCGCGGAGGGCGGCCGTCAGTCTCGCCTGCACCGCGGTGCATGCAAGATACTGGCGGCCCCCTCTAATATACGGTGTAGGGAGGGGTTTGAAAGGGAGGTGTAAGTTTCTCCGCAATTCAGACGTAAGCCGGCGGGGCATCCCGGGGCGGGGGTTGCGTGGGGCCGGGGTCGCCATCGCGGGGCGGAGCGTCCTGCATTGGCCTCCGTGTTTTGGCCATTGAGCCCGCGGATTTCACGGCCGTTGATGAAGCCGCGGTCGACCAGAAGGTTCCACAAGCATAGTGCGCTCTGGATTCTACACTCAAGGGGCCTGCTCCCGTCGGGACGATCGGCCGCAGGGTGGCGGACACCGTCGCCCGCATCGCTCCGCCCACGGCTGACCGCCGCGACAAAATGGCGAATTGCTTTTTGCGCTTTTTCGGAGGGCCCCGTTGCCGATCTCTTTCGCCAAACACGATTTAGGTCCTGGGCCCGCAACGATCGCGCCATCGGCCGTCTCAGTCGCCACATTGACTTGGTTGCTGCTCATCTGAATAGACAGGGAAAAAATGGCGGAGAATGGCGCTTTTCCGAAGGCCAAACTCGCCATTTTTCGGTCACTGGAGCCAAGGCCCCTAAACACAAGCCATTGATTTAGCCGCCCTTATGTCAGCCGACTTTCTGCGCCAGAGGGCGAGAAAAATGTCGGGCGCCATTTTCGGGCGAGGAGCTTGTCGACGTGACCCAGAGGCCGTGTATGCCAGCGCTACGGATCTGACGAACCGCAGCCGACATGGAGATGTCGCACGCTAAGAGATTTTGAACGGAAGATAACGAAGGTTTCCATCGCGCCCCGTTTGGCCCCGCTCGCGGTTCTCAGCCCAGGGCCCAGGCTGGCCGGCATACCCTCGAAAGCTGGGAAATGGGACGTGAGGAACTTGAGGATTGCGCCGATCAGTCAACCGGCCTCAGGCCGGCCACTGACGGAGATCAACCCGGCTCAAAGGCCGTTGATTATTCCGGCAACCCGACGGCTCGCCGAACATCAGCGACAAAAAGCTCAGCACATAATCCTCCTACGCCACCTATATTATATACACTGCGCAGATTTCGTCAACCTTTGAATGCCGTTGAGCGGGTGAACTCCAAATGGAAGATTGGACCCAGATAAGATTTAGGGCATTTACCAAACGTTTTCTTTTTTCTCTTGGCGTGGTCGGACACACTGGAAAATAGGACACGGCGAGCCGCCGCTTGGAACAGCACCAGAAGCTCGTGCAAAAGCTGCGAGGCCACTTACGGGTATTACGGGATCATTGGAAATTTCTACAGACGAAATACTGGCGACGATCCAACTCACTATCTAAAGCCACTCACAAAGCTCAGTCTAGGAAAAGCCTTGTGCGCCGAGGATAATGGCGAAATGGACTCACGAAACTGCGTACGGCGAACGATCGAAGAGGTCGAAGCCCTGACGGGATACCCGGTTAGGGTCGGGCAGGATGCGTCCATCAAGACCATGGCTGTTCTGGACATCGCTCGCGGACCCGTACACTTACATCGAATCCGGAATCATTGAGACTTCCCCAATGCGGCTGACTACCTCACGTGTTACCAATTACCAGCCCGAGCGCGTACCAGGCTCCGCGTCGCCGCGTCCATTAGGGGCGTGGGCTCTCGGCTAGGACTCGCCCTTGCCTTCAATTGCAAGACGGTGATTACCTGAATCGCTTGGACGTAGCCCTCATATTCCTCGCGTTCCTCGGCCGTCAGTAGCCCTTCATTGCACTTGTCCGCGAGTTCGTCGATCCTCGCCTGGTCGGCCGGAGAAGCGCGGAGCTCGACTAGCTTGCGTGCGTAGTCGATGGGCATTGCATCGCCCAACGGCTCGAGAAGTCGATCGAGGATGGAAGGAGAAAGCGTCTGGCTCATGGGTTTGGTCCTATCGAGGAAGGAAGCCGCTCTCTTCACATCGTACCACGGCGGTGTTGGCGTGGAAATTACACGAATGGGTCAACTGTGGGGTATCGGCTCAAGCTTCGAAGCAACGCACCCGTTGCAGAGGTCGAGCTCGCTCGGTCCGATCTGGGTCGCATTGATCAGGTGTCGCCAGCCGAATCTTTCCTTGACCTCGGCTCGCATTTCCTCACGGTCGTCGGCGGTGAGGACCTGGTCGTGGCGCAGCGTCGGGAGCGGAAAGGACGAGCGGAAAGGACGAGCGGAAAAAGAAAGAGGAAATGCACAGCAATGGCCGACAACGGACGGAACGTCTTTAGAAACAACACGTTAGGGCTGGACGTGAATCAGCGGCCGGAAGGGACGGAGCATCGCTAGACCACATGAGTTAGGCCAGCATGTCAGGGTCCCCAGCGTTCCACTGATCAGGCTGCAATGCGTGTCGTGTCGCCCCCCTGATCAGGCTGCAATGCGTGTCTTGTCGCCCCCTTACGACCTCCCCCTTCTGTGCGAACTGTGAGCGAGCGGCCCGGGGATCGATATGGTGTCCCCAGATCCCGACGAGAAAGTCCGGCAGGCTGAGCGGACCGAAGCCGTTTTTCCCGAAGGCGTCCCTCCGGACGCGTGTTACTTGTCACATGTTGGCCGGTGTGCGCCTGGAAAACGGTCGAGCGGTGCTGGTCGCGTACCAAGTCTATCGCGGCCCGGGCAACCGCTATGGCCAAATCCCGGCGTGCTGGGCCGGAGTGAGTACGGCCTGGAGATCGTCACCGAGATCGCCTATCTGGTGTATTCGTCGGCCTGTCCTTTGACAAAGTCTGTCTTCTCCTCAATTTCTTCCAGAACCTGCACCTGAGCAAGTCGCAAGCCAACGCATTGCTCTATGGGTTGTCGCGCAATTGGGAACACGAGTTCGACCTGCTCTGCACGTTATTGGCCGACTCGCTGGTCGTGCATGCCGACGAGACCAGTTGGAGTTTGAACAGCGTCTGGGCGTTTCTTTCGGAGAAGGCGCGGGTCTTGTTGTTCGGCGTGCATAAGGGCCGCGACGCTCAAGAAGGTGCTCGATCCGGCATCGTTCGCGGGCATCGTGATCAGCGACGACGCGGCCGTGTACGCTAACTTCACCGAGTCGCAAAAGTGCTGGGCCCATCTGCTGCGTAAGGCGATCAAGCTCACGTTGCAGGATCCGAACAACACCGAATACCGAAGTCTTACGGACCGACTGTGGAGATTTACCGCGAAGCCTGTCGCGTCCAGCGCGACAAGCGGCTCAGCGACGAGGGACGGACACGGAAAGTCTTCGTCCTTGAGGCCGAGATCGTCGAGTTGTGCGAGGGAATGTGGCTCGCGGACCTGCCGCCAATGAAAGGGCTCGAGAACGACTATCGCCTGCTGGTCGATGAGCTCATGCGGATCATGCTCCGCGAGGAGTTGTTTACGTTCGTAACCGCCAAGCCGACGACGCAGCCGAACGGCATGACCAAACCGGTGGATGGGACGAACAACGAGGCCGAGCAGCAACTGTGCATGGCGCGGCCGAGGCCGTGTGACGGGCCGGACGAACAAGACAGGCGATGGCCAGCCGCCGCCAAACGATTCTCACCAGCGTCCTGGAATCGCTACGTCTCTTCCTGCCGACCTTCACGCTTTCAAGCGTGCTGGAGGAGTTGAAGCGGTGGTGGGCGACCGGGCAAAGCTGCTTCTGGAACCTTGTCGAGAAGCTCAAACTCACTCCGCCTGAGCAATCCGTCATTGATCAGATCCTTCCAGGGCCGAGTGGGTAAACCGCAAC
>CAWHKI010000116.1:0-4301 GCA_963829765.1 uncultured Isosphaeraceae bacterium
GCCTGCTGGTCTATCCAGTCTTCGCGGCGTTGCTGACCTGGGACGCCTTGCGGCGCTTCGAGATCGCCGCCGGCCGCGCTCGGCGAGGGAAGCCCGCGCGGCCATCCGATTCCCCAAAGCACGGGGATGCGATAGTACCTCAAGATCCTCGATGATGACTGAGATCCTGAAACACCCGGGGAACTCACAAGGTCTTCAGGTACTCAATCAGATCCATGCGCTCTTCCTCAGACAGATCATCGCCAAAGGTGTGGCCGCTGTTCTTCATGCCGAAGCGGCTGGTGTCGACGATGAACTTGGCCTGGAATGGCGAGCGCTGGGCGGTCGAGGCCAGCTCGTCGGCGCTCACTTCCTTGAATTTCCAGCCGACATCGGCCTTGTCGTAATTCGCGAAGTCGGTCGACGGGGGGCGAGTGAACCGCGCCGGGCGGCTTGATGAGGAAAGCAGAGCGTGTAACGTGGGCACCGAGCCGTTGTGCAGATAAGGAGCCGTCGCCCAGATACCGTCAAGCGGCGGGGCCTGGTACCCGACGCGCTTGGCATTGACCGGGCTCACCGCGCCGAGCCATGTGCTGTTGTAATGGGCGACCAGTCGGTCCGAGAGCCCGAGCGAGGCGCCGGATCGGTGCCAATCGTATCGAGGGGGATAATCTTGTTGGGATACTCGCCCCCCGGTCCGTAGGTACCGTGGCAGCGTGCGCACGTCGCTTTGAAGACCTCTGCGCCGCGAGCGGCTTGGGCGGTGGTGATCGGGAAAGGATACTTGGGCGGCTGAAGACTCTTGAAGAACGCCAGGACGTCACGAAAGGTGGGCTCGAGTGCCTTGAGATCTTCGAGGTTTTTTTCACCCAAGAGGAACTGCATGCTGGTTCGAATCGAGCGGGCGTCGGTCCGGCCGTCGTAGTACATGGTCCGCTTGCGCTTCATGTGCCACCACGGAGGTGTGTCCATTTCGGGAAAGTTGACGGCGAGTGGCAAGGGGAACGAACGAAACGAGAGATCGGAGTTGCGAAGGCTCAGGAACACCGCGGCGATCTGGCCGGCATTGTTTGTACCGCGTGACGAGTTGAGCACGAACGTGGAAAGCGGCGGGCGACTTGCCGTCGGCGAAGGTCAGGTCGTAGAGGAGGGCCTTGATGTCGAGTTGGGTGTTTCCCAGACCGACATAGCTCTGGCCGCCGATCGAGCCGCCATGACAGACCATGCAATCGATCTGCAAGCCACTTTTCACGCCCTCTGGGCTGATACCTCGCCGCAGCCCGAGCGGCAGCCCGTCGTTGGGAAAAGGGGCTGGATGCAGGCCATAGCGATACCGAAACAACGCCGCGTAGGCTTTGGGGTCGGTGTCGGGATCAGGCGCCGGCTGATCCCACAGCCGGCCCGCATTGCGGTAGGCCCCCTCCGACCATGCGGGCTTCAAGAAGCCCTTGAGAGTCATCGCGACTCGACCTCGCTCGGCGGCGGCCTCGTCGAGACCTGCCACCAAGCCCGTCGGACTCTCCGCCACAACCGGGCGACTCAAAGGTCCGGTGCTCGCGAGAAGAAAGAGGACCAATCCGCCGAGAGCCTGCCCACTGATCGCTTTCAACCTCATGGAGCCACCTCTTTTTCGTCCGTGGTCCGTTGTCGGCACCCTCTCGGCCTCTTTACAAAAACGACCCGTAAGTCGCCACAGTCACCAGGCCAAGGGGGATCACTGACAAGGGTCAACCGGCCGGTACCCTATCATTTATAAACGCCTCGCGTCCGGGCGGGAATAGCCAGGGATCCCGGCATTTTGAAAACCGAGCGGGCAACTCCGTCCCTGGCCGAATTCGAGTAACGGGATCTCGACTCAAAAATGACCGGGGATTGTACGAGAGTCCATCGACACACCTGGACAGTCTTGCTAAGATTGCACGGATGAGGACCTGATGAGGAGAACGGATGCGGAGCACTCGATTCTGACTGGACCCATTGAGGGATCGCACCATGGGACCCGCTGAAATTGTTGGCAGCCTGAAGGAGCTTTGTGCCGAAAAAGGGCCGCGCCTGAGCACCGACGACATCGTCGGTTGGGTCGAACGGATTGGCGGCTTCGAGACCAATGCCGAGCTGGTCGCCTTCGCCAAAAAAATGAAGGCGCGGCAATATGCGCGAATGCTCGAATTTGAAGACGAAGACTCCGGCATGCGGATCAAGCGGCTCTGGAGCTTTCACGATCAGGCCCTCGGAAAACGATTCTACGCCGACATTCTCGAGCTTCCCGCCAACGACCGCAAGCGATTGATTCGCCAGTACACCCGTTTCCTCAGCCAACTTCGCAGCGTGCGCAAGGCCATGGCCGACTACTTCGCCGGTCAGCAGTTTTTCGACTTTTATACGGACGAGCCGGAAGAGCGAGAGGAAGAAGTGGAATTCGAGCTGAGGGTGCCGTCGGCGCGATCGCGGCAACAAAGCTCGCCACAGGCCCGATAGACACGCGGCAGCGTTTCATAACGCGAATCGCTCCGCCGGGAAGCCGGTGTCCATTAAGAGGGTCTGGAAATCGGTCCCCGGCTTGCGCGCCTTGATGTAAAGCTCGGTTCCGATTTCCACGACGCCGAACTCCACCCGACGGAAACCGAAGACAGGCGGGTCCACCCTGCCGGCTCTGTCGGCGGCAATATTAACCCAACGCGCGAGCGAGGGGGCGCATGCCAGCGCCGCGAGTGCCTCGCGGCGGCCCTCGCTGGCGCTTCGGGTTGATATGGCTTCTGTGGCCGGCCCAGGTGGTTTATGGGGAGGGCTTCAGTTCTCTTCCCCAATTCGCAAACGACTTAGGCCAGGCCTTCTACGCCGGACCGTTGCCCTTGACCGAGCCGTTTGTCGGCCGGGATAATTGAACCGTCTCACCGCTCGTCTTCGTGCGTAGACGCCGCGAATAGCCGACGACCCAGCCCTGGCCACTCCTTGCAAGGATGACCCGCCAATGTCAACGACCGTCACTACGGAACCAACGCAAGCGAGCGTGCCCGCGACCAATGCTGCTGACCGCCCGCGCCACGGGCCGGATGCGCTGGGTCGCTTTGGCTCGTTCGGCGGCCGGTTCGTTCCCGAGACACTAATGGACGCGCTCAATCAGCTCGACCTCGCGTATCAAGAGGCTCAGGCCGATCCCGACTTTCAGGCGCGGCTGGACGGTTACCTCAAGCACTACGTCGGCCGCCCCTCGCCCCTCTTTCATGCGGAAAGACTCACAAAACACGCGGGGGGCGCCGAGATTTACCTCAAGCGAGAAGACCTCAACCACACCGGTGCTCACAAGATCAACAATGCGATCGGCCAGGTGATGCTGGCGCGGCGGATGAAGAAGACGCGGGTCATCGCCGAGACGGGGGCAGGTCAGCACGGGGTCGCGACAGCGACGGCCTGTGCCCTGTTTGGCATCGAGTGCACCGTCTACATGGGCGAAGAAGACATCAAGCGCCAGAAGCTCAATGTCTTCAACATGAGAACGCTCGGAGCGACGGTCGTGCCGGTGACGACCGGCTCGCGAACCTTGCGCGACGCCACCAACGAAGCAATGCGCGACTGGATGGGCTCATCGCGGACCACGCATTACACGATCGGCAGCGTGGTGGGCCCGCATCCGTTTCCGATGATCGTCCGTGACTTTCAATCGGTCATCGGTCGGGAGACGAAGGCCCAATGCCTCGACCAAATCGGGCGCCTGCCCGACGCGGTGGTGGCGTGCGTCGGTGGCGGCTCCAACGCGGCTGGGATGTTTGCCCCATTCATTGATGACGCACAGGTTGAGCTGATCGGCGCCGAGGCCGGCGGGCGAGGGCTCACGGCGGGCGAGCATGCCAGCAGTCTGACGAAAGGACGGCCCGGCATCTTGCACGGGAGTTTCAGCTATGTTTTGCAAGACGGCGACGGTCAGACGCTCGACGTTCATTCCATCTCGGCCGGCCTCGATTATCCCGGTGTCGGGCCGGAGCACAGTTTCTGGAAAGATCTGGGCCGGGCCCGCTATGAGTCCATCACCGACGACGAGGCGCTCTCCGCCTATAACATCACGGCCAAGAACGAAGGCATCCTTCCCGCCCTCGAGTCGAGCCACGCCTTGGCACAGGCCTTCAAGGAAGCACGCCGGCTGGGGAGTGGAAAGGTACTGGCCGTTTGTCTCTCGGGTCGTGGCGACAAAGACGCTTACGAGGTGGCCCGGTTGCGAGGAGAGGCGATTTGAACCGAATCGACACCCTCTTCGCCCGGCTCCGCCAAGAAAACCGTCGCGCGCTCATGCCGTTCGTGACCGCCGGCGACCCCGACCTGGCGAC
>CAWHKI010000117.1:0-51871 GCA_963829765.1 uncultured Isosphaeraceae bacterium
TCGGTTGGTGGAAATTTGCCGGAGCAAATTGAGCTGGCGCAAAGCTTCTTCTTCCCGCCGCCGGGCCTCTTCCTGGTCGTCACGCTGGCGCGCCCGGCGAAGAGCGATTTGCGCCTCAGTGAGTTGGCGGATGGCGGCCCGAAACAGTTCGCGCCAGCGGTCAAAGGCGCGGTTGAAATTCGCCGGAGCTTCGGCAATGACGGTTTGCAACCACGCCTCGCTGAACCAGCCCGCATTGGCGAGAGCCGCGAGGTCAAACTGCAGGATGCGCCGGGCGCGTTCGCGCACTTCGTTTTGCGCCGCTGCGGAAAGTTGAATCGCCGCTTCTGCCTCCGGCTTCATCGGCAGTTGTTGTTCATCGTCGGTATTGATGACCTGCTCGATGCTTTCGCCAAGCGGCAGCCGCACTTGGGCAAGCCAGACCGCGTGAAGATGCGCCCGCACCAGCGCCTCGTTGGCGATGTCGAGGCGCGGCGGACGCACACTGCCGGCCACCATGTCGGCGCGGCGCTGGAAAAAATACTGGTCGTGGCTGTTGACCGAGCCGCAGTAGGTGAACACCAATCCCGGCTGGCCCTGGCGTCCGGCGCGGCCACTGCGCTGGGCGTAGTTGGCGGGCGTGGGCGGCACGTTGCGCATGTGGACGAGGTCAAGGTCGGCGATGTCCACGCCGAGTTCCATCGTGGGGGAACAAACGAGGTATGGCAGGCGGCGAAAGCCGTCATCACCCCGGCGTGTGCGGATGCGATCTCGCGTGCTTCGGTCGACTCGCTCCACGCAACAGGAATGACGGGAATTGGAAAAGAAATCGGAAATCGATCGCAAATGACCCGCAGCCTCAACTGAGGGATTGCCTTTGCCAGCCGTTCCCAAATGGGACGCGATTGTTCCAGCCCCTGGAGCGTGCTCGCCGACCCAATCCAGACAAGGTCGAAGTGGTCCCCCGCCGCCTCTTGTCGGGCGATCGGATAGTGGCGAGGTTCCACACACGTGGGAATTACGTGGACTCGTTCGGCGTTGGCCCCGTCTCTTAGCGCGCAGTCCGCGAGGAAATCGTTACCGGCCACGACAGTGTCGACCATGCGGACAGTCTGCGCGAAGCGCCGAGAACGCGAGCGACTCTCTGGACCGCGCTCGTCGTAGGAGTCACGGAACTTGACCGCATCGTCGAAATCGAACACAAGGCGATGCGAATAGTGGCGCAACGTGCGTAATTGCCATCCTGGCAAGAGCTTGCGTTGCAATATGACCGCGTCGAACCGCCGTGCTCGACGGAGCTGAACGGGACGAAGCAGCGAGCCTCGATCGAAACCCTCATAGGTCACGGACCAACCCGCATCGCTGAGAAAGGGCGCAAAAGGGCGGATCCGATAGCGGCAGCAGACATGGCCCGACGATTCGACCAGAGCGAGCAGTTTCATCCCGTCCTCCGTGACGGTAGGCGATCAACCTCGCCGGCCGAGGTGTATCGCCGTTGTCTTCACCCGTATGATCATAACCGCCGAACCCCAAACTTCCAAGACCGACTGGCCCGCGCGCCGAACGTGCAGCCGATCGAATCGAAGTCGGATTGTCGCCGCCGTCCAATCGTGGTAAACAGTCAGCCACCCCAGCGTCGGCGCAAATCGAAGCTCCAGTGATGCATGGAAGCACTACGAGCTTTCACGTCCGCGGTCACTTTTCGAACATTATGAAAAATTTCGTCCGCCTGGTGCAGTTCGCATGGCGCTACAAACTTCGGTTCGGGCTGTCAGTCGCCTGCGCGGCGATGGTGGCCTTGCTGTCGTTCACCGAAATTGGGGCGGTCTACCCCCTGCTCCACATCCTCTTCGGCAGCCAGAATCCGCAGCGCTGGATTTCCGAAAAGATCGTCGGCCTCGAAGTGGAGGTTCTCTCGCTCGACAACCGGGCCAACGAAGTCGCGCACGTGCTGGAGAACTTGCAGAGCGGACAGCCTCGCCATGAGCAACTCAAGAAACGCTATCTCGAAGTCCAGGGCGATCTTCAAAAGAAGGAAGGGCGGCTGCGAACCTATGAGCGAACCGTGGATGTCGCCGGCCTGAAGGAACGAACCGATCCCGACGGCCGCGACGAGATCGTTCTCCATGAGAACTTGCGGCGCGACTATCGCCTGGCCGAGGCCCAGTGCAAAGAACTCCAAGAAGCACTCGCCTTGTTCCGCAAGCGCGATTCGAAGTCGCTACAAATACGCCTGCGCGAGATCAGCGCGAGCAAGGCGACAAAGAGAAGCTTCTCAGTCGCTGCCGCTGGGCACAACCGTACATTACAATATATTTGCCCAGTGAAAGCTTCAAGACGCTTGT
Source organism: uncultured Isosphaeraceae bacterium (assembly GCA_963829765.1). Lineage (GTDB taxonomy): Bacteria > Planctomycetota > Planctomycetia > Isosphaerales > Isosphaeraceae > CAWFRS01. The sequence goes on from CAWHKI010000117.1 coordinate 2,325, forward strand.
CCTATTGATCGCGCTGGTCATGTTTGGGGTGGCCTTGAAGGGCTTTTTCATGTTCCTTCAAGAAGTGCTGGTCGCCGATGTGATGCAGTTGACCCTCTTCGATATCCGCAACCGGTTCTTTCGCCGGTCGATCAACCTCGACCTCGCCAGCTTTTCGGACCAGGGCTCGTCAGAGCTGATGGCCCGATTCACCAGCGACATGGATTCGTTTGGTCAGGGGCTCAACACGCTGATGAGCAAAGTGATGCGCGAGCCCATGCGGATCGTGACCTTCTTGACGGGGGCCCTCTGGATCAATTGGCGGCTGACCTGCCTGACCATGGTCTTGATCCCGATCTCCGGGGCGACCACGATTCGGGTCGGCAAGATCATGAAGCGTGCCGTGAGACGGTCGCTCGAGAGCATGTCAACGATCTACAAGATCCTTCAGGAGAGTTTTCAGGGGATCAAGATCGTCAAGGCGTTCGCCATGGAACGGGTCGAGCGCCGGCGGTTTTTCAACGAAACCAAGAACCTCTACCGCAAGAGCGTCCGGGTGGCCATGATCGACGCGCTCTCCGATCCGGTCCTGGAAATGTTGACGCTGACGACGGTGGTCATCGCACTCTTGGCGGGTTCGTATCTGGTACTGAACCAGACCATCTATCTGAATCTAGGATTTTTTAAGATCCAGCTCGCGGCGCAAGAGATGTCGATTCAAGATCTGCTGACGCTCTACGCAATGCTGGCGGCGGCGTCGGACCCGATTCGCAAGCTCGCCAACGTTCACTCCAAGATCCAGAGAGCGTCGGCGGCGGCTGACCGGATCTGCGCGCTCATGGATCGGCAGCCCGCGCGTTTCGGACAACAAGCGTGCCGCCCGGCTGCCTCGACATCGCCAGGCCATCGAGTTCGACCGCGTCACATTTGGCTACGCGGAAGGTTCCCCCGTCTTGCGCGAGCTCAATCTCACGGTTCGCCACGGCGAATGTGTCGCGCTTGTGGGCCCCAACGGAAGTGGCAAGACGACCTTGATGAACCTCTTGCCCCGCTTCTGGGATGTCAACGCCGGCGCCATTCGGATCGATGGCCGTGATATTCGCGATGTCCAGCTCCGCGGCCTTCGCCGCCAGATCGGAATTGTTCTTCAGGAGACGGTGCTTTTCCAGGGGACCATCGCCAGCAATATCGCCTACGGGGACCCCCACGCCAGCTGCGCCGCCATCATCGAGGCGGCCGAACGTGCTTACGCGCACCAATTTATCATGGCGTCGCTGCACGGTTACGACACGGTCATCGGCGAGCGAGGGCATGGATTGTCAGGTGGCCAGCGGCAACGGATCGCGCTGGCTCGCGCGATGCTTCGCGATCCCGCCATTCTCATACTCGACGAGGCCACCAGCGCCGTCGACATTCAGGATGAGCTACTCATCCGCAAGGCGATCGAAGAGTTCGCCAAGGACCGTACGACGTTCTTGATTTCTCACAACCTGGCTTCGATCCAGGTCGCGGACCGGATCGTTCTGCTCAACAACGGCCAGATTGAGGCGGTAGGGACCGACTACGAGCTCAAGCGGACCTCGGCTCTCTATCGCCGACTGCACGAGATTCACTATCATCGCGAGCCATCCCAGCGCCCGAATCAGGCCTCATACCCCCGCCCCCGCTGGCATTTTGACCCAATCGCCGCTTGCTTAGAACGGACCCCAATCGGGCCCGGCTGAGATGAGAGGGCGAAATCGCCCTTAATCCGCTTTTCCTGCAATCCGCGTGCTTGCCTTCCAAGGCGTTATCAGAGACAATGAGCAATTGAAGAGTGTGCGATCCAAGCCATGGTATCAATTACCAGTGAATCTAATCCGGCATGCAAGAATTGCCGATGCCGGGCGTTTTTGGGCGTGCCGCTAAGACTAAAGCGAATTCGGATTTTTTGGGGGCGTCCATGGAACAACGATGGGCCATCACGAGTCGCTCCCGACCGGGCGCGCTGGTCGGATATTGGTTCGTAGTCGTCGGTGTGGTGGGGGTGGCCACGATCGCATCGGCCGCTGACCACCCAGCCAAAGGCGCCCTGGGCTCGGCATTGGCCCAGTGCCGGCCCTTATCAATCAGTTCATCGAAGAGGCGTGGCAAAAGGCGGGAGTCAGACCAGCAAAGCCTGCTTTAGATGATGAGTTCCTGCGGCGAGCGTATCTCGATCTTGTGGGAAGAATACCCAACGTCCAGGAGTGCTCGCGCGTTCTTTGAAACTCGTGAAAGAGATAAACGGGACAAGCTGGTTACGTACCTTCTTGATCATCCTGACTTCGCCAAGAACTTCGCGACACAGTGGACGGTCCTTTTGATCGGTCGTGGCAACCAGGGGCGGACGGTCGACCGCGCCTCCTTGACGAATTGGCTGCGGAAACAATTCTCTGCGGATCGACCCTGGAATGAGGTCGTCCACGACTTAGTCGCGTCGACGGGATCGAGCAAGGAAAATGGCGCGGTCAATTATGTTTTGGCCCATCTCGAATTCGAGGCCGTTCCGCTGACTTCGCGCACAACGCGGTTGTTCCTCGGTCAACAAATTCAGTGCACTCAGTGCCACGATCACCGTTCCAACCCGTGGAAACAGGGCGATTTTTGGGGAATCAACGCCTTTTTCAAGGGCATGAAGGTCGAGGAGGTTCGTAAGCCTAATGCGACGGGGCTAGAGGTGATCGATCACACGGAATTGTCGGATGAGCCAACCGACGAGTTTGTTCGTTTCGACCGTCCCGACGGCCGGATTGGCATCGCCTTTCCGCGGTTCCTTGACGGCCGGAAAATCGGGCAAGGGCTGGGCGTGATCCGCCGCGCTGAGCTGGGCAAGCTCATTGCCGACCCCAATAACGAGATGCTTGGTAAGGCATTTGTCAATCGGCTGTGGGCGCACTTCCTCGGGCGCGGGTTCGTGAACCCAGTCGACGACTTCGGGCCCCATAACCTTCCTAGTCATCCTGAGTTGATCACCAAGCTCGCCGAGGAATTCAAGAAGAGTGGGTACGACGTGAAACAGCTCTGTCGCTGGATCATGGCCAGCCGGGCTTACAACCTCACCAGCATGAGCGGAAAGACCAAGGGAGGCGTTAAAGACGACGGGCTGTTCAGCCAGATGCAACTCAAGCCGTTGACTCCGGAGCAGCTATTCGACTCACTCTTGACCGCTACCATGGCCCATCGCGCCGGCTCGGAAGACGACGGCAACCGGCGGCGTGACGAGTGGCTGCGCCAGTTCATCTTCGCCTTCGCCAACGACGAAGATGGGGAAGCGACCAGCTTTCAAGGCACGATTCCCCAGGCGCTCATGATGATGAACGGCGATCTCATGCAGACGGCGGTTTCATGCACACCCGGCGGCTTCCTGGGCGACGTCATCGAGCAGGCCCGGCGTCAAGGAAGGTCGCCAGAATCTATGGTCAATTCCATCTACTTGGCGGCCCTCAGTCGATATCCGTCGGCCAAAGAGCTCGCTCACGCGCGGCACTATCTCACAGCGTTCCCGGACGGCCTCCAGGTCTTGCAAGACCTGTTCTGGGCACTCCTCAACTCGAATGAATTTGTTTTGAATCACTAGGTTCCAGGCTCGATGCGCGACGCACCGCGCGGTCTCGGCAATGTGGATTTCAGATCGAGCCCAGTCCGCTGGAGGAGCACTCAAGCCATGTCCGACGTACCTCGGTCGTTTAACCAGATGACGCGACGTCATTGGATGGGCCACCTGGCGTCCACGGCGCTCGGATTGCCGGCAATCCACTTCTTCTCGTCTCTCCAGGCGAATGCGCAACACCTCAAAAAGGCCAACCGAAGTTGCATCGTGCTTTGGATGGGCGGAGGGCCCAGCCATCTGGATATCTGGGACTTGAAGCCCGACAGCGAGAGAAACGGCGGCCCGTTCCGGCCCATCGACACATCGGCAAGCGGCGTAAAAATTAGCGAGCACTTGCCCAAAGTGGCCAAACAAATGCATCATTTGAGCATTCTTCGCTCACTTGAATCGAAGGAAGGGAATCATGAGCGCGGCAACTACTTAATGCACACCGGTTATTCTCCTAATCCGACAGTGGTACATCCCGGCTGGGGTTCGATCTGCGCGATGGAGCTGGGTGAGAAGATCGAGAACTTTGACCTCCCGCATTGCGTCGCCATCAACTCGCCAGGTGCCGGCGCGGGTTTTTTGGGGATGGCGTATGCTCCGTTCGTCGTCCAGAACCCCAACGCTCCAATCGCCAATCTCCATCTCCCCAAGGATGTCGAGTCTTGGCGGATGGAGCGGCGGCACCAGATGCTGGAGCAGGCGGAAATGCAGTTTGCGAACCAGCGACAGGCCCAGGCGGCCTTCGATCATAAGGCCGTCTATCGGAAGACATTGAGGATGATGAACTCGCGTTACCAAGATAGCTTCAACCTCGACGGCGAGCCAGCCAATGTCCGCGACGCCTACGGCCGCGGTTCGTTTGGTTCGGGATGTTTGATGGCGCGACGGCTCGTGGAACGAGGGGTCACCTACGTCGAGGTCTCCCTCGATGGCTGGGACACTCACGCCAACAATTTCGACACGCTCTCGGGCCGGCTCCTCCCCGACCTCGACAACGGCATGGCGGCCCTGGTCGCCGACTTAGCGGATCGGCGCTTGCTCGACACGACCACGATCGTCTGGATGGGTGAGTTTGGCCGCACGCCGCGGATCAATCAAAACGCGGGTCGCGATCACTGGCCGCGAAGCTGGTCGGTTGTCCTCGGTGGCGGAGGAATGAAAAACGGCCAGGCCATCGGTGCGACCGACAAGGACGGGTTCGAGATCGTCGACCACCCCATCGGCGTGATGGACCTGATCGCCACCCTGACCAAGACCATGGGCATCAACCTCGCGACGCAATATACGACCCGCGCGGTCGGCCCATGAAGGTTGTCGACGGCGGTAAGCCGATCAAAGAGCTCGTTGGCTAAATCGCCTAACCGCGACCCATTCTCCAGCCGGCCGCCGCGAGGCCGATCCCGGCCAGCAGGATCAATGGTCCTCCACTCTGGCCGGCCAGCCCGAGGGCCGTCACAAGCGCAAGCGAGCTCGGCCATGGTCGATGACCGTGTGACAAGGTGGCGAGCACGAGAACCGCGAGGAGCGTGATCGTGATGACCGATCGAGAACGCATAGCAGTTCCCATCACGTCCCAGCGCCGTTCGAGAAGTGTCAGCGAAACGGGTGATGTCTTGGCCTCGACGCCTGGCAAGACACCAACGAGGGAAGAAGGCTGGCCGAACAGGCGGATGCGATCCGGCTCGCCCGGTTCGGGTACGCCACTCGTGGGGCGGACGAGATTGGCAGACATTTCTCCCAGATAAATTCGCGCTGATCGAAGATCCTCCTCGAGGCCGGCTCGTCGCACCATTTGGTCGCGGGCCGCTCGCGCCAGGCCGATCGCGTCGCGATCGTGCTCGAGCTCGCGCACGCTCCTCGTTGGTCTTCGCTCGCTCGCTCCATTGGAGGTTACGCTCGGCGCTTCGTAGGGCCATTTCGTGACTGATGAGCGACGAAACGAGCTTCTCATGGTCGCGTCCCGAGCTACGATCGAACTTGGCGATGAGGTCTAGGGCGCTATGGGCCAGCCAGTCTGCGCGTGCCATTTCCAAACGAGCCGCGTTGGCAAGCTCGAGCCCGCCATAGGCTTCCTGCCTTACGCTCCATCCCGATGGCGTGTAGACAGAAACCAGCGTGGCCGCCGGCCCGGCCCCGGCGCGGGGAAGAGCAACGGACCACGTCGAGCCCCTCGAGCCCGCCGCGGGAGGAGGACCCGTTCTCCAGAGCATTCCGATCCGCGATTCACGCTGAGGGTCGCAAGCAATCGACCACGACCCACTCGACGTTTGGAGCGGCACTGCTTTGTTGAAATCGACAGTCGCCCACAGGAATGAGCTCCCTGGTGGTAATGCGCACGACAAGATCGAGCCAGTGCCCGCAACCGTCTCATAAACGGCCCGGCCGATAATCGATCGATCGGGCATCACTTGCAACGTGATATCGGCCAATGACAAACGCGCGGAGGCGTCCTGAGCATTACGATCCATCGCGGCATTCCGGGGCGATTGCACCTTGAGACTCCAGGACTTCTGAACCACGCGAAATGCACCGACGGGCGTCCCACCGAACCTCGCGAACTCTCTGCCCTGGAACTTCGAGCCCTGGGTGATCTTATCTACGCCGACGCTATTGTCGATCTTCAACGGGCCACCGGTCGCATTGATGATGCTCAGATACGCGTCAACGACTCCTTCTCCTCGCGGAGTGATCTCGGGATGCACGATGGTTGTTTCCGAGCCCAACTTACGGCTCCCCCTGAGCACGAACCGCTGCGAGCCCCAGATGGGGCGTGCCGGTGTGACGGTCCAGAAAGCATCGGGGCCACGTGTCTCCTTGGTCAACTGGAACTCGCCGCCTGAAAGGTGGAGCGCCACCCCGGCGGCCCACGCCGCGGGCATCTTCAGGTGGATCGCGTCGAGCGAGCCGCCGATCACGTCGTAGCGCAGCACGGCCACCCATTCCGCCGACTCCGGGTATATGGTCATCTGGCTTTCAATCGCCACGCTGACGCGTGCCGGCATCGAATTCCAGAGAATCTCGCCCAGTTTTCGCGCAGTCATCGACCCGATAAGTCGACCGATAACTCGGCGATGTCGTCTCGGCCGTCTCTGTTGGCTCGGAAGAAATCAAGGTCAGACCCGTTGAGCCGCGCAGTTCCGGTTTTACGGTGGACGAGATCGTCAGGAAACCCGCGCTGACCTCGAGGCCATTCCACCAAAACCAGGGCGTCGCGACGCGGTGCTGGTGCCTGGTAATCTTGAGCGGCTCTTCGAGGATGGGTATCCAAGCCAGAACGCGAAGATGCCGCTTCGGCCGCGTGATTGGGCGATCGAACATTAAAGCGAGTCGATGATCGTTGGAGATGGTCCAGTCGGTGAGCCCCTCCGAGGTTACCCCGATGATCTGGAGGTTCTCCGGAACCACGACTTCAACACGGCGGAGATGACCCGAAAGCTCGGTCAAGTCAGCGTCGACTGTCATGACAATTCGCCCGGATTCGATCTGGACGTTGATCGTAGGCTTGACCTGAACCCGCGTCGGGGCTGGTCCCGTAAAGAGGGCCGCGCGACATTCGCGGACGAACCGGCTGGTTCCCGATAGCGTTAATGGTTCTTGGGGAAGCGTGCCCCACGCTTCCACGAACGACTCGTCGCTGATCGGATCGGTGTTCGGAAGAGGATTAAACCGGCCGGTCCAGTCTCCTGGTCGGCGAACGCCGAGCGATCCGGAGTATCGCCGCACGCCCGTGGGCGCTAGACGAGGAAGAATGTGCAAGAGACCTCCTGGCTGTCCGTTGGCCAGCCACGCTTTGCCGCCGCCATTGTCTCGCTCCGCTTCGATCGGCAGCCAACAATCAAGCTCAATCGCCGAGCCGGACTGGAAGGCGGGATCGACATGCACCACCCATTCGCCCGTCGTGGTGTCTTCCTCGCAGACGGCGTCGATGCTCCCAGAGGCTCGCGCGGACCGTAGGATCAAGCCTTGCTGGTGCGCGAACCGAATCGTTGAGCGTTTGCGCGGTCCATGAAAGGTGAATCGGGCACGGATTTGATCACCGGCGGGCGTGATATCCCACAATAACAGGCCTTCGACGTTTTCCGGAGCAACGTTCCCTGGGGCGCCGGCGGGCATTCCCCAATAAACCTCGACCCGGTCGGCCGGACCGAGCCGGCCGATCACCGTGTGGTCGGGTTGAAGCTCTGTTTTACCGCCGGCGATCAGCGCACCGCCCTGTCCGCCGTCTTCGCGCGGTTGCACAACGACCCGAGCGGTGGGCACCGCATTGACGGCAAGACTGATGGATTCCCGCCCGTCTTCCCGATTCATGAGAACCGACCGGCGAATGCTCAGGAGGTGGTTCCCCCCTTCTGGAATCGCGACCTTGGCGGTGACGCCCCCCGGCGCGATCGAAACAGGCAGTCGCTTCCCATTCAGCGTCACCTGAATATCTCGCGCGGATGACACGGGAAACTCCCAGGCAAACGGTGAGCGCCCGGTCGCCACGAGTTCGAACTGGCTCTCCACAACGACGTCGACATCACTCTTGGGCGCGACTCGGTGCACCGCTCCCACGGCTCGCACCAGCCCCCCCTGCTCTGGCGATTCGCTTGCCGCTAACTGCTTTAGCCGAGTGAAATCCGCGAACCGAAGGACGACGTCTCGCGCCGGCTGATTGGGGTCGAACGGACCGTCGTACGGATAAAGCACGAGTATGGCGTTCGCTTGTCCGATAGCCTGACCCACGGCCATGCTGTCCAGCGAGAGCACAACCAGTGCCAGGCTCGAGGCCGCGCGACTGACGAATGGGCCATACCAGCGCCGCCGTGTGCGATTCGATGTACCGGGCCGCCGGAAACCACGGCCAAGCTCGACCACGAGAAGGCCGAAAGCGGCGACAAACGCCCCGGCGGTGTCGGTGGCGTATCGGGAGGGGAGTAGCCATCCACCGAGCAGAGACACGATCATGACAGCAGCCAAGAGCACGAATCGCCAGTGAGCAAGCCGGCGCTCAAACCAGAACCACGCCAAAAAACACGCGGCGATAATCAGCCAGCCCACGAGGAGGTGCGTCCTGCTATTAATCACATACACAAATGCATCGTCACCTGGCCAACTCTGCGCCTCGAACCGCCCGGCCAGCCAGCCCGGCGGCCGCTTGCCTCGAATAGCGGGCTCTTCACCCGGGCCGCGCCGTTCCTCGGCGAGTGCTCGCCCCGCCATCGTGTTACGGTTTGAAACCGATCCGTTCGATCCGAACCCCAGACCAAGGCCTCGGCGACTCGCTCCTCCCAGCGATCACGCGGCTTCAAAATTGGATATCTCCGATTCGGTTGTGATAACGAAAATGCTGTCATAAGGAAGGAGCGTCAACCCATACTGCTTGAGTGTCGCCATGACCATGTTTCGTGGCGATGACTTGGCGGTTGTGGGCATACACCGCGACTTCGGTCCCAGGCCCGCGGTGCCAAGCGAGGTACGGTCGATCACGACCGGCCAGGGCCCTGCATCCCAGCGGGTGAACCATTCGGCGAAGGTCAACTCGGCCGAGATCGAACCGGCCAGTCGATCGTCAAGAAGGCGGATCGCCTCCGCGACTGGATGAGGGCCGGGAATTCGCGCGAAGGTCCAGGGGGGCGTCGGCAGACCCAGGGGTGCGTATGGCCAGTGCGGAGCGTTCCTCTGGGTCGGTGGCGATCCACCCCGGACCGCCATCCAGGGCTCGCCAGGCGGAGGATGTGACAACTTCCCAGACAAATGAAAGGCAAGGCAGCGTGACTCGCGGCGGGTTGGGCCATAAGCGGCCGCCACTGACAATGCCGCCGCTTGCGACCACATAGTCAACGACGATCGCGGTCGTTTTCGATCCCGGCCCGGAATCTGCGAGCGGTATGGATAGGCCCGCCGGCGACTGTATCGGTGTGACATCCGCTCCATCGCGCCGGACCCGAACCAGCGTGCGCCCCTGTGGCATCATAAGATCAAGGGAGCGGCCTTCACCGTGATTGACGAGCATGCGCAGTCGGTTCACGAGCGTCCCCTTGGGATCGACGCACGTCGTCAGTAACGCCTCGCGGACAATGCCCGGCCGTCCCGGACGCCGTCAGGGGCTCTGTAAACAGCTCGAGGCGCCCGTCCTGCTCGGTATAGACAAACGCATCGCTCATCGCGTTTTTGCGGGGTGCTTCCTCCTCGCGTTCCCAGCCGGAGATCTCCTCGTCCGGCCGAGAACTTGCTGGTTCCATGGCCGGGACGGCCAGGCGTCGCAATCCGACGGTCTGCAAGCGGGCCTGAATGTTGGCGGGGGCCTCGAAGACGACCATGCCCCGAGGCTGATACTCGCGAGGAAGCACAACCAAGGGAACGAAACCGTGCTTATTCCACGAGTATTCCGCATGGAATTGAATGGCTTTTTCGGTCTGACGCGGCACATTCACGACGAGTCGGTAAGCCGAACCTTCCTTGGGGATACCGAAACGAGGAGCGGTCAGGTTCGGCAATCGGCTCGCTCGCCAGCGGCGCCCCGTCGGGATCGGTAAAGCGCCACGGCTCGATCAAGTCTTTGGACGGACCGATCCAGACCGGAATCGCCTCGCAAGGCGTGGGCCCCCGCGTAGACCAAGATACGGCCGTCGAGCACGAGGCGGCTGCCCGTGGCGTCGATCCGCGCATGAAAGCGAATCGAGGCCCCGGGTTGCTGCTCAATGCGTTGCCGATCCACGCGGGCGTCGGCCTGCTTGGCGATCCAACGCCAGGCGAGCGCCTCCCTGCCGTCGGAACCGGCCGCGGTGGGCCCGGCGAGGCCGGGAACCTCACGGGGATCAATCCACGCCAGCCCGCGTGCCCTGGTCGGCTGGATCATCGTGCCCTGGTCGGCCCAGGCAATCCAGGCCTCATCGATCACACGGGCCCCACCGGGCGAATGCGAGGAAGTCGCAGTTCGCCGCGGCCGCCTAAATCAGTTGAGCTGGCACTGACGATCACGACGAGCTCGCGGGCTTTCATCGCGGCTGCCGGAAGCGCGAGGTGCAGTCGCGTGGCACCCGAGGGCAACGCCGACCTTTGCCACGCCAGCGGATCGTCCACGCCCCGGAGCACGACCCGGTCCGGGAGCCACGCGGGGCTCACTTCGATTTCCAGCTCGGGAATCGTCCCCTCGTGGACCCTATAATTCAACTCACACTCCACCCGGAGCGGCGAGCCGGCGACGAAAAGCTGGCCGCGCACCGCGCACGACACGTCTGCCCGGGGCCTGTGAAAAACGAGTTCGGCAACCGATCGTGGCGATCCCGACTTGAATTCCAGCCGATCCATTGGTCCGGATTCAGGCGACGTCGGAAACACGAGCCGCCCGGATTTTTCCCGACACTCTTTCAGCACGCGAAATTCGTCGAGCAGCACCGTCGTGGTTCCACCCGTCCAGATCGCATCGAGCGGCAAGAGCCCCGGAATGGTCCATTTGCCCTCCGCGGGGGCCCGGGCGTGAGCCAAAATCCGCAGGTCCGATCGCCGTCGCGAGGCCACTGTCCAGAGTAATGACAATTCGCCGCGAGTTCCCCACCCGTTCGCTCGAATAACCACGAACGGCCGGGCCTTGCACATCGATCAGCTCCAGGCCCGGATCAAGCTCGACTCGCAGTGGTTTGGGATTGCGCGGATCGACCTCGAGCCGCCATTCCGTCTTCCAGTTGGCCAGACCTCCCGTGCGTTCGGCCGCGCGTCGCAGGTCAATCTGCGTCGATCCGGAAATCCATGTCTTCGCTTCCACGAGCGCACACCACCAGCCTGCTCATACATTTGAATATCGATTTTCCCAGATTCTGATTCGACCTCCCACCGGTTTTGGTCCTGGCCGGCCGTGGTGGAAAGGGGACCGCGGCGCCTGCCGCGGCGGCACAAGGGCACCCAGTTTTTGGGAACGTCCAGCGTGAGCAATGTTGTTTCGTTACCGGGCAGCTCGAGTGCGAAATTCTGGCCGCTCATTGGCGATCGCGGTTGCAATTCCCAGTCAAGCACGATGGTCTGGTTGGCCGACCGATCAATCCACAAGCTCAGCTTGCCCGAATCTCGGGCTCCGACGACACCGGAGCTTTGGGGGGTGGAAAGGATCGCGGGCGTCCAGGGTTCGAGAATAAAGTCAGCCGGGCCCGATCGCGCGGCTCGATCGACGAGCTCGGAGCGGCCCGTAAGCACACCCGGAGCGGAAGCGAGCGTAATGCCGAACCCGGATGAGCCGAGGAGGCTCGGCTGCTCGGTGCCGGACCGATGCCGCACGGGCGCCGGCGACCAACGACGCGAACTTGTCGGCCGGCATGACGCGGAGCTCGGTGCCGGCCGGAAAAATCTTGGAGACTTCCTGGGCGGGAACCTTCACTCCGATGATCTCAGGGTCTTTGGCTCCGGTCAGCAGAGCGACCGCCACCAGAGCGACGGCGCCCCAGGCCACCACCGGGCTGATGACGAGGTGTTCCAACAGTGGGGGTGCGGTCATGGCGTCACCAAATGACGAGGCGTTCCAACATCTGATAAGACAGAGGTCCCCGTTCACGATAAGACAGAGGTCCCCGTTCAAGTGTTTTCCCACTTCGGCCCGCGGGTCATCCGCGATCGCTGGCGAAGCAACGAAATCGACCGTCGAGGGCACGCGAGCGCGTACGGCCGTCGGATCGTCGGAGCCAACGTCAGGCGAACGCGTCAGCGACGAATCCGTCGCCGGTCGACTCGGCGGGAGGGCCCGCCCGCCGACCGACATTGACAGCGATCTCGATCTGGTAAGGATCGCCTCGATCACTAGCCCCAGAAGCGTCAAAACGGCGCCGATGGCCGCGGATTCGAGACAAGAGGAACAATACGCTAGGCGGAGCCAATACCGCCGCCAGGAGGCCGATCACCGCGATTGCCAGCCAGGTCGTCCGAAATCGCATCCTCGAAAAAATCGAGGAAAAACCCAACGACCAGAGTCGGCCCCCGAGCAAAGTCGCCACCAGCGAGGACCGAGGAACGACCCATACCTGGAGCTCGACGGGCGGGCCGGATCGACTGAACAGGTAGCGCTTCGAGTCATCAAGGTTCGAGCCGTCGCTGTCATCCAGGGCATTGCTGGAAGCTCCCGCCCCGACAATCCATTCATTGATCTCCGCTACCTCCTTCCAAGGACGCCGATTCCACATCCATCCTGTCCAGTACCACTGATTCTCGTCGGACCATCCGCTCGGCACGCCCAAAAGCGCCTTGCTCGACGGGAGCCTGACTTCCCACAGGGTCTGCAGAACGACGCCATCAAGCAACCGAGCCGGCCCATTTCGAGCCGATGGCGTGTTCGTTCAACTCATACTCGAGCTCGACCAACGCGGGCCTTGACCCGAACTCACCCGGAAACCGCAGCCGGTAGCTGCGCGCGCCGGGTCGTAATCGACTTGTTCGGCCAGGCGGCCGTCGACCCTGCGCCAATCCAACGAGCACCTTCAGGCAGTGCAAACGGAAAATCGGCCCCATGTGACTCGACCCAGTAGAATGCGTTGTTTCTGATCGAACCGTCGCCGCCGGAAACCGTCTTGAGCAGGAGTGCGGCACCACCAAGGGAGGGAGGGAGACCGACTCCAGCGCCATAACTTTAAATGTGAAGGGGACCTTCCTTAGGTTTGGAACTCTTGAGCTCGGAACTCCCTCCTCAAACGACATGACCGCGCTCTCGAGCGACGACGGCTCGGCTCGAGCATCGTCCGAGGTGCGAATCCAGGCCTTGTCCGTCTCTTTGAGAACGATCTCCGGCGTGAGCGACATCTCCACCTTCGTCGGACCAGGAGATAGGTCCTCGAACGAAATCTCGGGTATCGTGATTTCGCGGACGCTCTTCGCGTCGAGTTCGGGCAAGAGAGGAAGCCGATAGCGAAAGCGAAGTGTCGCCTTGTCGGCGACCGGCCGGGAGAATGACAGCCGGTACCGCCGGCCGCCATCGGGATCTCGGCCCAGGTCTTCACGGTCCGCCAGCTCCTTCTCGACCAGTTCCCACCGGTCCGCGATGCCAGCGGGTACGCGAACCACCAGGGTGTTCACCACGCCATGGCGCACGGCGAAGTTCACCCGCTCGAGCACGTCGACCCATCTTCTGGAGACCTGGGCGGAGAGCAACATGTCTTGCGCGATCGTTCGGGCGTGGCGGACGATGCGGATGGGCAGGACGCGGGAATGGGAGTCGTCCACCAGCAGCAAGGGTGTCGGGTTCTGCTCATCTCGCAACGAGGTCCATGGCCAACCCGTTTTGGGGCTGCTGGTCTCCCCGAGGGAATCACTAGCACGCCGGATCCGAGTCGATTCGTCCTCCAACTCGGGCGCGAGGCCCCGGTCGCCAACCAGTGCATAGGATGCGCGCACCGACGATGCCTGGAGAGGAGCGAACAATCCCAAATTCACCCGTCCCCCTGCGGAAATTCGCTGGAGCCCCATGAGGACCAGAGTCAGCTTGTTTGAGTCGCGACTGAAGGCCGTCAGGCGAATCGTGAGGCGATGCGCGGGGTGATCGCCCCGTTGGGACCGCCGCCAACGGTTTCGTCGGCAAGATGCCAGCTCTCGACGGCTTCGGGCGGACCGACCGAAATCACTTGAAGGCCCGCGCCAACGTAGAGCTCCAACTCGGAGAGCTGGCCACGGACGCAGTCGAGCTCGATCGTCGTCTCGCTCCGAGCAACATCGGCGCCTAACCGAAAAAGGGCCTTCAAATCGGCCTTAACCAGCGGGGGCGACGATTCGACCCCCAAGTCGAGCAAGAACGGCTGATCGAGAAACTCAAACGCGAGGCTGGTCGAGGGACGGCGCGTAGATCGGCCGGCAATTTGTCGGCGTCAAGAGAGCGCAGCCCTTGAGACGTGGTCGCCCTGACGAACAGGTTCGCACTGTGCGTGATGCCGATAAAGCCCGCTTGTTCGCGCGCGTTGACCACGGGAAACCCGGCAAACGAAATCTTGCGGGCGCTGCGCGCGCGAACGATCGGCGCGTCTTCATCACCAGCCGTTTCACCCCGCCGGCTCGCAGGGGATCAACCAGGCCGATCGTCAATTTGTCCGTGCCGCGCACTCGGTCGATGCTCGCTTCGGCGGGCTGGTCGTCGATCTGAAACTCGGTGACCTCATCGTCGGGGCCCAGACGCATCTCCAGGCTCCGGGTCGCGCCCAAGACGCAACGGACCGCCCACGACGAACGCGTCCGCACCTGTTCTTCGTCGATGTCTATGGCGATCTCACCCTTGGCAGTCAGGAGCGGAGAACCGCCAGCGCCGGGTTCGGCGCGAGTCGCCCAACTCACAATCAGATCAGAACGGGGCTCGAGATGAGCACTCAGGTGGGCCCTCTCGCCGTTGCCCGGTTCATGCTGTCCGAGAACTTCTTCTCCTCCAATGGCGATGTCCGACTCGCCATGAGAATAATCAAGATCAACACTGGTAGAGGCTGCTTCCGGGATGGCGAGCGTGAACGACTTACGAACGCCGGCCGCGATGATCGGAGCCCTCAGCTCGACCTGGACGCGATGTTCCCCTTGACCGGCCAGCCTGACCTGCCATCGCGCCTGCTCGCCTCGTCGCAAAGCCAGGTCAAGCTTGCCTTCGCGCGCTCCTATCAAAAACAGGGCGTCTAAGCGAATGGGCGCCCAGACCGGTTCCGCTCCCTTGACCACGATCAGCAGCTCGACCGTAAGCTTCGCGAAATCCTCGTTGATCTGCCCGCTAACATGGACCGATTCCACCAGCGAACGCGCCACGTTTTCACGGGTTGGTGCCAGGCCATCGGACGCTCCCTTTGGGACGAGCTGGTCCGGTTTGATCAACACCACGTCGGGCGCGCGATTTTCTGCCAGAGACCGTCGATGTCCCGTGGACTGTTCAAAATGATGTACCAAGGGAACGAGCGATCGGCCGGTACCGTTTTTTCAGCATCGCTCCCCGGGGCCGTCACCGCGGCCAAGGGCGGGCCCGCCGCGTACGACGCACTCGCTTGGGCGAGCAGGGTGCCCGTGATCAGATACCTCAAGAAATCCAAGGCGCTGCACTTTCTCTGAGATGCACAACGGCGCTTAACTTCCCTCAGCAGCGTAACCGGCAGAATGCCGATTAACCTAAACCTATCGAGAACCAAACCGCCCAACACCTATGCTCGGTCACCCTTAACTATAACACAGTCAATCCCTAGCCTCCACTGGCGGAACGGCCCACGCAGGCTATCATTCACTCAATTGAAGCCCCGGCCACTCGCCTCGACCGGCAAGCTCGAGGCGTTCACGAAGGCCGGGCGTGGGTAGGGCGGCGAAACAGTAAAGAGCCCGGCGCCCGTTCGTTCTATTTTGTTTTGCGCGCATCGCGGAGAGTTTGCCTTGCCGCTCGAGCTCTTTCCAGGCGCTGAGTCCTTTACCCTCGGGGTGGTCGGGATCGTACCCGAGATCATCACGGCCTGTCAGTTGTTTCAGCGTATCAAGCGCAACTCACGCAGGCCGACAGACTGCTTTTCGGGCCCCAGCGCCGCAACCAGACGCTCATAGAGCTTCGGATCAGACGCCTCCTCGGGAGTATAGCCGATCAGCATTTTCTCAACGAACGCCGCGGTATCATCGCCGAACTCAGCGGCCAGTTGATCGCGAACACGGCCGGCGGCATCGGGACCAAGCGCCATGTAAGAACGAATCGCGGCCAACGCGCCCCTGCGCGTGACCGCATCCCCCTCGCGCGACAGCATGGGCATCAACAGCGAGAGCTCGCCAAGCGACTTGAGCGCGAGTATCGACAGTTGTCTGATGTCAGAGTTATCGGATTCGCTGGCAATGACGATCTCGGTGAGGACGGGGCGGCCGGGATGGAACATGCGGACGAACTGTTCTTGGAGTCGGCGCTCCAGCGCCGATGGTTCGGTCTCGGTCGCCCACGAAGGGGGTGAGTCGATCGCCTCCCGCGTGACGGCCCCGCTGGCGTCGATCACAAGTCGTTCGGACGCAGTCAACGATTCCTCTTTCTGGCCGGAGGACACTCCGACCTCTCCCTGGGTGCAGTACACAACCAAAGGGGAGGGCTGACTTACGGGTCGCCCGTACTGCCGACGATCCGTCCTTTCCAGAACAACCGCGGCCGACGGAGCAATTTCCACGGTGATCATCCGGCCGGAAAAGCCCACCTTGATCGAGCCAGCGCGAGGCTTGCGCACCAGCAGTCGGCCTTGACGCAGCTCGATCGCCGGGACCTTATCGGCAGGGAGAGACAAAATCTGAGCTTCAGTCTCTCCAACCATCGTCAATGGAACGTTGTGCAGGGAGATCGAAGCACGGAATGGCCAGAGGCAAAGCAGCCGGTCCGACCGGCGGACGGGCGTCGGCCCCACGATGCGTTCCCACTCCTTTTGATCAGCGTTATATCGGAGCAGAATCCCACCCATTGCATCGGCCAGGTTGGGCGCGCCGGCCGGCAGTTTAACGGCTGACCCGTCCAAGGCGCCGGCGGCGGTGTCCGCGGCTTTGGACGCGTTGCCCGGTGCCGCTTCCTTGGTTTTTGCAACCGCGGCCGATCCGGCAGCCCCGGAGTTTTTTGCCAGATTCGTGCCGGGTGCGTGCCCATTCTCAGCCGGCGCGAGATCTTCTTGTTTCGGGCCCGCCGGCACCGGTGGGTGCACTTGCCCGCTGGCCGGTGCCGAAGGGGCAGCCTGGCCGACCACCGGTTCTCTGATCGCAATCGGCGTGTGAACCGGCTCCGCTGGCGGCGTCCTTAAACTCCATGAGGCCGTCGCGATCGAGACCGCAATCAAGGCGAGCGAAGCGGCGACCAATCCGAACCGCTCGGTCCAGGACCGCTGGATCGGATCCGGATCCACCCAGGAGGGGATCGGCCGCGTCAGCGGTTCGGCCGCTTGAGGTCTTCGGGCTTCCCGCGATCTCGGCGAAACGCTCTCCCTTCCCTTCACGAGCTGATACATCCGCGCTTTCGCCTCGACCGGCACTTTCACTTTATGACCGAGCAGACTGAGGATTTGATGCACGCATGCCACTTCGGCGAGCTTCACATCCGAGGTGAGACACTGCTTTTCATACTCGGCCACCGCGTCCGAATCGAGATCGTTATCGAGGTAGCTCGCAACCACGTTCGGATCGGTCGCATCCGGGCCTGAACTGCTGGGCACCGACAGCCGGCGTTGCCGCGCGACGCGATGAATTCGTTCGGTGAGCTCCTGGGCGAATGGACTCTCGGCGACTTGGCTACCAATTTCCCTGACCTGTGTCGGCTTCAGTGTGTCGTCGAGCCAAGCCAAGAGCGTTCTTAGAGTTAAGCGCATCCCAAAGCCTCAATCTTGTCGAATACTGGAAATCGTCGATGGCGGCGCGGTGATCTCGCACCGTGCCTCCTATTCTCTATTAGTGCCATTTCGCGGCATGATCCGTGCGGCTGCCGCCGATTCTTCGTCATTATATTCCGATCACCAACGCGGAAGTGCTTGCGCGAGCGGCAGATGCAAATTTCCCGTAGGACGGATTGTCAATCCGTCGCACTGCGGCAAAAAGTTGGACGCGGCTGTCCGGCTTGATCAATCCCTGGCGCCAGGCTGGTCGAACCCCGCTCCCAAGCAAACGGGGCCCGGACTGACATGCGCTAGACTGCTCCTTGCCCCCTGGGCGGCGGCGAGCGGGACCTTCCGGCGTCCAATACGCTGCCGGGCAGGTCCACGTTCGCTTTGCGGACCGGCTTTAGGGAGACCGAAAAACAAAAAACACTGTTTGACCCCGTCGGGCAGCACCGCTGGCGCGGTGCCGCCCCGGGGTGCGTTCATCGTCCACGAAAACGATGGCGCCATACGAGGAACGGTGGGCGAGACACGAAGCCGATTTGGCTTGGCAAGAGCGAGAGAGGAAATTGTGCCGATCGATTGCCCGGAAGCTTGAGTTCCACGTGCGGCCGATCGACTGGGTGTCACTACCTGATGGCCAGTACGCAATACGTTCGCGATCGGGCGAAACCATCGGCATCGTTCCCCACGCTCACCAAGCGGTGAAAATCATTGACCTGGCACTAAAAGCGAAGTGGTGAGCTTAATCCAATCCGGGCTGGCGTCATGAGCCGAATCGTCACGATCCATTGTTCGCGGTGCGGGGCGACCATATTGGGCGGTCACTCGATTCTAAAGATCGAGGCCGGTACCCTCGCCGACCGGATCGAGGGGGAACCCTACATCGACTTGTGCCCGTCTTGCGTGGATAGATTTCTGGACTGGCTCCGACAAGGCAAACCGAACGCCCTGGGTGGCGTGGGGACGGCGCCGGTCGGCATGGTCAGGGAATTGGACACGGTGGCGCGATGACTCGCCAGCGGGACGACTGCCCCCCTTGTGGCGCTGGCGCAACGCGGCTTTAATCAGGGTGTATCGATTAACTCTTAGCCGCTTGCACGCGGAGCCGCGCCATGGATACGTCGTCTTTGATGCGAAAATCGCCGAACAGAGGTCAAAACTGGAAGCCAACACACGCGAAATGGAGGCTTCCGCGAGGGAGTTCGTTGACGCGTTATGTGCAAACGTGGGCAATTGGGCTGAAAAGGCGATCGCCGATACGATCGACAGACAGGCAGCCAGAGTCAAAACGCTCGACAAGGACTCTGTCCTTCGCGTAAAAGCTCAACTCGACGAGATAAAGGCGGAATTCAAAGAGCAACTCGAAAGCGAGTTCCTTGAGAACAAGCACTGGCTGCATCGATTAAGCGATTCGGATTTTCGCCTTGCTCCCAACCGCGATTATTGGTCTGACTCTCATGCGAAACATGCAATCCCGACGTTCTTTAACGACGGAATCGCCACAATACTGGGCCGTATCGGCGGCCCCTTCTTGAAGGCGGGGATTGAGCGGTCGACCGACTCACCGCGGACGCGGGCGCAGGGGTCAGATAACAAGATATCATATCTCTGAAGCTTAACTCTAGACGATCGTGCCGTCGACGTCCTTAAGCGATACCAAAAGCTTTTAAGCGGACGACGGGAAATCCTCTTGGCGCTTTCCGGAATCGAAGCTGAAAAGGAGAAAGCCGAGGCTCGTGATCTTTGGAGTCAATCGCAACCCTGATCCCAAACAGCCGCGCCCGAGGTCGAGCGCCGCTGGCGATGCGAGATTGGAATAAAAACGCCCGCCAGCGGAGGGCCTCGCGGGGGCGATCGCCTTGATTCCTGGCAACATGGCCGGTTATTATCTGGACATGCGTATCCTAATAACTGGCGACCGCCATTGGCGCTGTGACGAGCTGGCCGAACGGATCATAAAGCGCCTGCTCGCGCGGTACGGCGCCGACCCGGTCATTATCCGCGGCGGCGCCCTGGTGTTGATAACGCTTTCGCGGTGGCATGCCGTAAGCTCGGTATAACCGCCGAAGCACACCTTGCCGATCGGAAGGGCCTAGGCAACGTCGCGGGGCCCACACGCAACCGGGAGATGGTAGAGGCCGTGGCGGCGCTCTGTGTCGCTCTACACCGACGGATCGGGGCCAGCAAGGGCACAAAGGATTGTGTCCGCCAAGCCCTCGCGGCTGGGATTCCGGTCTATCTGATCGAGGATAACCGGCGGGTGCCGAGGCGGATCGAGGCAAGCGACAAACGGCTTGTGTAGCATGAGCGGGGATCCGCGCATGTTCAGGCCGCGGGGCTGTATAACTCGAATCCTAGGAATCATCGGAATTGTGTAAATTTTTCCTCGGCGGTTGCGAGCTTCCTTTGTCGCTGAGTATCCTAGAATGTTGGTGATCGCTCTTGACCTGATCGTATTCTGTGGCTACGACGTTTCCCGTGTCGTCTAAGAGGAATCTGGAAGAGAGCACGAGGGGGCCTTACATGATCTCGTCCGAACCGAAATCCACGTGGCAGCACCTGCGTCAGGAGGATGGCGGGAGTGTGATGATCCACTCGAAGGACGGCGACTGCTTTGGTCTGCCGATTGACGACGTCGTCAATGCATGCAAGTCTAAGGCCGAACTCACAGAGTTCTGCCGACAGGTGGGGACGTTACTCAATCGCCTTGCGGCATGGCTTGAGGAACGGGGGGGCGAGGTCGGCGCGGCGTATGTCGGGTTGGAACCCGAGGGCGCGATCTTCGTCGTGGTCCGAAAAGCTAAAGCCTTCGATCCGGCCTTCGAGGACTCCCTGTCCATTCTTGACCTGGAAGTGGCTCAAGACTCGGAATTCGAACTCATCAAGCTCCGGGTACTCGCGCTTCCGTGGTCTTCAAAGGAAACCGTTGCCTCATTTCTGGAGTTGGAGCGGGCGTTTCGATATACCGGTGGTCTCCAGGCCGCGACTGTTTGAGGGCGCCGTATGTCCGCAGAAGCTGAGCACCTGGGGCTAGCCAACAGGAACCAGGCAGCACTAGACCATTTATTGCTCGACGTGCCCAAGTGCTCTGAATGGATCGCCGTAGCTGCATTCTATAAGTCGCTTCATGTCGTGGAAGCGATCTTCGCCAGGGAGCCTAAGGCTTGTCATCTACACAATCACCACGAGCGATTGGCCAAACTCAAGACAAACAAAACATACTCGCTGCTCTATCCACCCTATCGCGCAATGTGGTCGGCGGCATTGGTTGCTCGTTACCTCGCGCACCAACCGGGTGGATCGGGTCCAGCGCAGACCACGTACGCGTGCTTTGAAGACTATTTGCCAGCCGCAGATATCCGCCCGAAGCTGCTCGACATTTATCTGTACGGGTTCGAGCACATGGCCGTGCAATTACTCGGACCGGCCAGCGGCACGCTTGCTCGTTACTCCAAAATCTCACCACAACAGACGCAGAGCTAACTCTGCGTATGAGCCAGCGCAGGGAAATCCCGGCAAGTGTCCAGTCAACGCACGGCCGACGTGTTGACCGTCAGGCCGAGGTGGTGGCACGCTGGGCCGGCGACAAGGCCATGTACGCCGGTGCGGACCTGCTCCCCGAGGTGGTGGCGCACGTCTGCGGGTGGATTCACATCCATAGGGGATCAACACGTTGGCTCCGTGCGCGCGAATCTCCGCATTAGGACCGATCGATGCATCAGACCGGGCGGCGGTGATCAAGGCCGTTCTGGCTGCGGAGAGGTGAGGGGGCCCGTAACACCCGGTGGGGCCCGACGACAACAGGGTGTAGCGGCAGCGGATCTGCGCCGAGCGCGGGATGGGCGAAGTACTGCGGGAGATGCCCGGGCTTGGAACCCATGGTGGGGACAAGAAATCAAGTTCCAACGCGAAACTTGAAAACCTTGGCGTTAGCAAGGGGATGTCTTCCCGTGTTCAGGCTCAGACCTCCTGATTTGCGAGATTTTGATCTGGAGCCAGGTTCGGCATGTCGGCGTCACCGGCGATCGAGTAGATGAGGTGCAGATTGGTGCCCGGATAGGTGAACTCGGCCACGTTAAGATGCTCCAGCAGATGGGCAATCTCGCGGTTGGACCGCGGGTTCGACATCGGATGGACTTGCACACGCAAGACCCCCTGTGCCAGATCGGGCACCAGGTCGGCCTCGGAGCGAAACAGGTCACGCAGCAAGCTGCGGGCGTCGTCTTTGCGGGCTAGTTTCTCACGCACGATTGAAGCCATCGCCGTCTCGGCGCGGTAGGCGACCATTTTCACCGTGTCGACCAGTTGCTTGCGGCTGGGAGCCAGACGCTCGAACTTGTCGGCCGCGGGCAACTCGTCCCACTTCAAGTGGGTGGGCGTCGTCTTCAGCTTGTCATTGATGTCCGTCAATTCCTTTTCAAACTGTTCGATCGCTTCCATCAATTCGGCCTTCCGTTTTGCCCATTTCGCCTGCGCGTCTTCGTCGGATTCCGGTTGCAATGTCAGGGCGGCGAAGCGGGCTTGCCGATGAGTCAGCTTGGACTTCACCGACCGCTTCTGGCGGTCCAGTTCCCGCCATTTCGGATTAACCACCGGCCGTTTGGTCTCAAGAATCTCCTCCGTTCCATATTCGTTAAGTAGATCAATGGCAAAGTGTTCCATCATGTAACGGAAGAAGTTTTCCTGAGACCATCGACTGAACAGTCGAACAGAGTCCTCCCGCGCCGACTCGCTGAAGGCTGTGCTGATCAAACTGACCTGGTGTCCACTCTCGGTCAGCTTGCGGGTCTCCCGTACCCAGAGCCCGTGTTTCTTGTCGCCAATCCACGAACCGCGTCGGCCAGCCGTAGCTTGACTTCTTCGCCATTGGGCATCGTCGTTTCGACGTCAGAGAACTCGGTGATCGGCCAGTTGTCCTTGGGAAATTTGTGGTAGGTGATGCAAGCGATGCGGTGGGTCTGCCACATCGCCTTGAAGAATTCCGGGCTGTACGCTTCGCGGTCGAATAGGATCACGAACCGCGCACGATAGCGGTCAGCCTTGAGCTCGGTCTCGGTCGGCTGGCCGGGGACATCCTTGAGCAGACGCGGCACGATATCATTCTGCAACACCTCCAGTAGTCCGTGGTCGATCGCGCGTTCGATCGCGAAGAACGGCTGGCCCAGAGCGTCGTTGACCCAGTAGTCGGTGGTCCCTCGAAGGCACAGTCGCTGGCGGGAGACATAGCGTCTGGGCAGAGCGGTCAGTTCGCCGTGGTAGAGGCGAACGTGCCCGTCCACATACAGGGTGCCGGCCAGTTCCGGCTCGGCCTTTAACCAATCTCGGGACAGGAGCCCGGCCCATTTTTCCGGGCCGTCGTCGATGCTCAGTGCGGCCAGCTTCCGCCGCAGACAACGGACCTCCGGAACGCGGTCCAGTCCCAACAGCTTGCCCAACTCGCCCGGCGGATGGTACTGCAACTGCTCGACGGTCTTGATGCGACAGAGCGCCATGTGGGCCAACAGGACGATCACGTGCAGCGTGCTGTAGTAGCCGCGTAACTTTGCCAGGCAGTCGTGGACGTGCTGAAACAGGCCATTGGCCTCCAGGGCGGGTAAAGCGCACAGCGCGCCGCCGAAGGCGACGTCGCGGCAGGTTTCAAACCGGGTCGAAGCGCCGAACAGAAGACCGAAAGCCGCCAGGACACGCTCGTCCGGCCGCGTGCATGCCGTGCCCATTTCCGCCTTGGCGTCGAGGGCAACCCGCGTGGACTTGTCGGTGACGACGGGGGGCTGCGGAGCGGCAGTTTCTTCGGGTGTTGGCTCCGCCGGCTGAGCGCGAAGGGGCACGGTCAGTCGTCTGTGCCGGATCGCCTTTCGGAGTGTATCGAGCTTGATGCCCAGTTGCTCGGCAACTTCTCTTGGGCTCTCGCCTGCCCCCAGTAACTGTTGTGCTTGTGGCGGCACCGCTGGCGCGGTGCCGCCAGACGGGGTCCAGACGGGGTCCAGACGGGGTCCAGACGGGGTCAGCCATGGTCCAGACGGGGTCAGCCATGGTTTTTTGTTTCCTCGCGAGGGTCGCGGGTGTCAGGATCATCGCGAAAAAGGGGAATACTATATCTCGACGTCATCTGGGAAATCTGGGGGATTCAGCCCCCGGCATAGCTAGACGGGTCGCGGCCGTCCCCGAGGACGAAGGCTGTATCCCAAACCCAAAGCCTTGGCCGTCTCCAATGTCCGTCCTGACGTCCCAGAGGACGATCCCGGCACACCGATTGTCGAATGATCGCCAGGTCGACGTCGGCTGTGACCGCGTTGACACCTTCTACCCACAAAGTCTCGCGCGGGGCCGTGCCCGGCTCCAGCCGCGCCGGCCCTTGTTCGGGCCCGGTGAGCCAGCGCAAGCTCGACCATGTTCCAGGGTAAGCATCTCCGACACAAACTGCGTATTGTTCAGCCCGTCCGAAACAGTCCCGGCCGGCGCATCAAGACTCCATGCCGTGTCCACGCTCGTCGTGCGCCGTGTTCTAGGGTTCGATGAGAGACCTGTCACGGCATCCGAAGATCTGCGATCGCAGTTCACGAGGGGGGTATGCGGTCATGCCCAAACCATTCGACGCCACGATGCGCCGGCTGATCGAGCTCGATCGCGCCGCGTGGCTGCGGTTTCTTCACATTCCCGTGGCGCGGCCTGAAAACGTGCGGGTCATCGATTCCAACATCTCGACCGTCACCGCCGATGGCGATAAGGTGCTGCTGATCGATGAGCCCGAGCCGTGGATCGAGCAAATCGAGCTTCAGGCCGGCCGAGACCGGTGTTGAACCGGCAAGCCAGCCAAAGGAGATGTCCGAGCACTCGTCCGAAGCTTCGACGGCCCTGCGCCGCGTATCGCAAGGCACGGTTCAGGCCGCGTGGTCGAGCTCAGCGATTCATGACCTCATCTATCGATGTTTCCTTCCGTGCCTTTCTGGCCCTTCCGTGGACAATCAGCCTTTCCTTTACCGCGGAGACGTCGAGCGTCTCATTGCGAATGTTCACCGCCAGCGGCAGGCCGGTCAGGAATGTGGACACTCCTCGCCGAACACCACTCGACGGAAACCGAAGACAGCGGGCCCACCGTGCTGGCTCCGTCAGGATCGAAACCTTCCTCGGCTGCGGATCGAGTACGTTCGCCTTAGGGCGGGAATCGCGCTACCGATTCACCAGGGGAGGCCAGGCCATGGCTAACGTCCCTGCTCGTTCGAGGCAATCTTACCCCTGGCGAGCAGGATTACCTTGATGTGCTCACCGACATCGTCGAGCGCTATGAGGACGAGACGCATCCCATGCCGGAAGTTTCTGATGCCGCCATGCTTCGACATCTGATCGACGCCAGCGGCGTTACGCAAGTCTAAGCTCGCGGCAGAGGTCGGCATATCGTTGTCGACAATTTCCGAGGTCCTCCACGGCAAGCGAGAACTCAACCGCAAGCAAATCAGCTCGCTCTCGCAGTATTTCAGAGTCGATCCAAGCGTTTTTCTCGCCTGAATTGATTGGACAGAGCCTGTCCCCCGGCGTCGGTCCGCATTTGACCCGTTCCTGCCTTCCTGCATTCCTCACCTGAATTTGAAGCGGGGTTTCCATCAGGAACCCAGGAAGGCGGGAACGATGCATTCGAGAATTTCGGAAAACGCGAGCGGACCCATCCGGATTGATCACGAAAGGGCGAAACGACGAAACGGCGAAAATGGGAGGGAGCAGAGCGACGAACAAGAGGAGTTCGACCGCGCCAAAGTCCATTCGCTTTGAAAATCCGTTATCCTTTCAGTAGCCGGCAGGCTCGAGTCTACAGTGGGGCGGATTGCCTATAGGGCCTTGGCGGCGGCTCGCCGCGTTCAATTTTCCAGTGTGTCCAAGCACCCCGGACAAAAATTTTTGGCAAATATCCTAAACCTCATCTGAGTCAAATTTTCCATTCGGATTTCACCCGCCAAACGGCATTCAAAATTTGACAAAATCTGCACAGCGTATATAATATAGTAAACGTAGGGGGAGTGGGCGCCGAGCTTTTTGCGGTTGATGTTCGGCGAGCCGTCGCGTTGCCGGAATGATCAACGGCCTATGAGCCGGGTTGATCGTGGTCACCGGCCGGCTTGAGGCCGGTTGACTGATCGGCGCAACCCTCAAATCCTTCACGTCCCATTTCCCACGCCCTTCGAGGGCATGCCGGCCAGCCTGGGCCCCGGGCTGAGAACCGCGAGCGGGGCCAAACTACGGCGCGATGGAAGCCTTCGTTATATTCCGTTCAAAATCCCTGAGCGTGCGACATCTCCATGTCGGCCGCGGTTCGCCAGGTCCGTAGCGCGGGCGTACGCGGCCTCTGGGGCACGTCGACAAGCTCATCGCCCGAAAATGGCGCCCGCCATTTTTCTCGCCCTCTGGCGCCAAAAAGGTCGGCTGACATAAGAGCAGCTCAATCAATGGCTTGTGTTTAGGGGCCTTGGCTCCAGTGACCGAAAAATGGCGCTTTTGGCCTTCGAAAAAGCGCCATTCTCCGCCATTTTTTCCCTGTCTATCCAGATGAGCAGCAACCAAGTCAATGTGGCGCCTGAGACGGCCGACGGCGCGATCGTTGCGGGCCCAGGACCTAAATCGTGTTTGGCGAAAGAGATCGGCAACGGGGCCCTCCGAAAAAGCGCCAAAAAGCGCCATTCTGTCGCGGCGGTCAGCCGTGGGCGGGGCGATGCGGGCGACGGTGTCCGCCACCCTCTGCGGCCGATCGTCCCGACTGGAGCAGGCCCCTTGAGCGTAGAATCGAAGGCCCACTATGCTTGTGGAACCTTCTGAATGATCTCCTCGACCGCCTTATTTCGGGAGTTAGCCCGGACATGAACACCGAGCCGAGCGAGAAAGTCGTCCCGGACGCCACATGCACCTTTTGCGGCTGTCTCTGCGACGATATCGCTCTCTCGATTGAGAAGAACAGCATCACCGCGGCCGGGAATGCGTGCGCGCGGGGCGAGTCGTGGTTCTTCAGTCAAACCGAAGATCAGGGGCCGGCTTGTTTGATCGAGGGCCAACCCAGCCCTCTGGATGATGCCATCGAAAGGGCCGCTCGGATTTTGAACGAGGCCCGGTATCCGGTCGTTGTCGGCCTCGGTGAGACAACGGCGGAAGCCCAGCGCGTCGCCGTGACGATCGCCGACTGGGCGGGTGCCTGCATTGACTCGGCGCACAGCGGGGATGGCGGTCCCGCGGCTCTGGCATTGCAGGAAGTAGGCGAAGTCACGTGCACCTTGGGCGAAGTCAGGAACCGCGGCGATTTGATCATCTTCTGGGGCTGCAACCCGGTTGAGACCCATCCGCGGCACCTGAGCAGGTTTAGCTTGGAGCCCACGGGTCAGTTTCTGCCGCGAGGCCGCGAGGACCGGTTTTGCGTCGTGGTCGACGTTCAAGAAACGGCAACCGCAGCCGCGGCCGACCAGTTCCTCTCGATCAGGCCGGGCAGGGAATTCGAGGCACTGTGGGCTCTGCGCGGTCTCGCCAAGGGAGTAGAGCTCGATGCCACGCTCGTCGAAGCCGAGACCGGACTCTCACTTTCCACTTGGCGGGAATTGATGGATCGAATGAAGCGGGCCAGGTACGGCGTGATCTTCACTGGTCCAGGTCCCACCGATCCGTTCGATTCACATCAATGTTTCCATGCGCTATTTGCCCTGGTCCGCGACATGAACGCCCATGCTCGCTTCGTTTGCATGTCGATCGGCGGACCAGGCAATATGACCGGTGCCGAACATGTGTTGACGTGGCAAACCGGCTATCCATTCGCGGTGAGCCTCGCGCGCGGCTATCCTCGATTCGGGCCAAGGGATTACGCGGCTGCGGACCTGCTGCGCAGGGGGGAGGCGGATGCGGCCCTAATCATTGCCGCCGATCCGAAATCACAGTTTGGCACGGCAGCCCGAGAGCACCTGGCTCGCATCCCCACGATCGTCGTCGATTTCGGGGATACGGCGACGCTCCAGACCGCGACAGTCGCTTTCCGCACGGCGACTTACGGCATCCATACGTCGGGGACCGTCTATCGTTCCGACGGTGTCGCAATCCCGCTTCGTTCAGCCTTGTTATCGCCTCGGCCGAGCGATGAAGAGGTCCTTAAGAAAATCCTGCACCGCCTGCGCGAAATGGCGGCGGCCACAAATGAGCCGGTTCTCTGAAAATCACCTTTACTTTGGCTGACTGCTTTTTCGATGTCACTAACCTTGAGATACCACGCGAAAACCTCGGTTCCCGTCGAGATCGAGGGGATAGTGCCCGACCGCCTCGGCCCCCTCTCAACGGCGGAGATCGAGAAGCTCTCGATCCATCACGGAAACCGGAAGCTGCCCCTGGCCGAGTTGTTTCAGGTCTCGGGAGATCCCTCGGACGGGCGAATCGACCTGGAGGGTGAACTCGCCGGCGTGCACTGGATCGGCTACGGAATGAAGCACGGGGTCATCCATGTTCACGGTAACGCGGGCCGGCATGTGGGGGGAACGATGCATGGCGGCCGTATCCAAGTGGACGGGAACGCCGGCGACTATGTCGGCGGCGAAATGCACGGGGGTCTCATCCACGTCGCTGGCAGTGCAGGCCATCTTGTTGGTGCCGCTTATCCCGGCAGCAAGAAGGGGATGACCAACGGCACGATCCTGATTAATGGCGACGTGGGTAACGAGGCCGGTGCTTCGCTGAGGCGCGGCACATTGGCTGTAAGAGGTTCATGTGGTGACGGTCTTGGTTTCAATATGATCGCCGGTAGCATCCTTGTCTTTGGATCGTGTGGCGCTCGGCCGGGTGCCGGCATGCGCAGGGGCACGCTCGCACTCTTCGGTCAAGAACCGCCCAGACTGCTACCCACCTTCCGCGCCGCCGGCCGGTTTCGCCCCCTCTTTCTTCGACTTCTCTTCCGCGAACTCGCTCAACAGGGACTCGACATCGACCACGGGCTGCTGGCAGACGACTTATTGCTTTCGCACGGCGATCTGGTCGCCCTCGGCAAGGGCGAGGTGTGGATCCGAACGAATTGAAACCACGGACCACGGAAAACAAACAACGGACCACGGACAACGAACAACGGACAAGAATGACAACCGACTACTTCAAAATAGCGGGCGGAACAGTCTTTGACCCGGCCAATGGGATCGACGGCGAGGTGCATGACATTTGGATCTCGGGCGGCAAGATCGTCGCGCCCCCCACCGATCCCGAGATCAGGCCGACGCGCGTGATCGACGCTCGGGGGTTGGTCGTCATGCCTGGCGGCGTCGACATGCACTGTCACATCGTTGGGCCCAAAGTGAACATGGCGCGAAAGATGTGCCCCGAGCAGAAACGGCGCGGCCAGGTCGTGCATCGTACCGATGCCACGCGCAGCGGCACGATGGGGAGCGTGCCCAGCACGTTCGCGACCGGCTACAAGTATGCCGGGCTGGGCTACACGACCGCTTTCGACGCCGCCATTCCGCCGCTCTCGGCCCGCCATGCGCACGAAGAGTTCGCCGACACTCCGTGCATCGACAAAGGCTTCTATGTCTTGATGGGAAATAATCACTACCTGATGCGGTCCATCCAGCGCGGGGAGACGGAAAAGGTGAAGGCGCTGGTCGGTTGGCTCCTCTCCGCGACGAAGTCGTACGCCGCCAAGATCGTCAATCCCGGCGGTGTGGAGATGTGGAAAAGCCGGTCTTCCGGCAACGTCGAGACTGTCGACTCGCTGGTTGACCACTTCGGAGTAACACCCCGCCAGATCATCAGCTCCGTTGCTCAGGCCGTCGACGAGCTGAAGCTACCGCACGCGGTGCATATTCACGCCAACAATCTCGGGCTCCCGGGCAACTGGACGACCACACTCGAGACCATGAAGCTGCTCGAAAGCCACCGCGGCCACTTGACCCACATCCAGTTCCATAGCTACGGCGGCGGGGCCGGCGACGAGGAGACGTTTTCGTCAAAGGTCGCTCCGCTGGCGGACTATGTCAACACCCATTCCAACCTGACCGTCGACGTCGGCCAAGTCGTCTTTGGTGAAACCACCAGCATGACGGGCGACGGCCCGGTCGGGTTATTACCTGAGCAAGATTTACAAGTCAAAATGGTTCAGCAGCCGATACTGAGTGCGAGGCGGGTTGCGGTATCGTGCCGATCGAATACAAGAACACCAGCCTGATTCACGCCTGGCAGTGGGCGATCGGGCTGGAGTGGTACTTGATGGTCCAGGACCCATGGCGGGTTGTGATGAGCACCGACCACCCCAACGGCGGCTCTTTCCTGGCTTACCCGCAGATTATCCGTCTGCTCATGGACCGGACTTACCGGCAAGAGATGCTCAAGACCGCGCCCGCGAAGGTACGCGAGCAAAGCTCCTTGGCCGGCCTCGACCGCCAGTACTCGTTGTCGGAAATCGCCATCATCACGCGGGCGGGCCCGGCTCGAATCCTCGGCCTGAAGCACAAGGGCCACCTGGGCGCTGGTGCCGACGCCGATATCACGATTTATACGCCGGACGCGAACCAGGAGACCATGTTCGCCCTGCCGCGTTTCGTCATCAAGGCGGGCCGCATCATTGTCGAACAAGGTGAAATCCGCGAGGAGACCTACGGCAAGACGCTGCACGTCGCACCCGATTACGACCGCGACGTCGAGGCCGACATCAAGCACTGGTTCGAAGAATCCTACTCGATTCAGTGGCGGAATTACCCTGTCGACGTCGAGTCGCTCCATGATCATGAAACAATTCGTCCCTACTAGCCCGACGTGCCGGCGAGGGTTTGGCGCTCGCCCGTCGCCGGCGCGTCGGGTTGGTGTACCCTTGCAACCGGCGAGCGCTCGAACGAACTCAATAGACATGCGCTCCCCCGCTTCGGGGTGAGTGTAGGAAAGGTGATTCGATGGGAAAGGACGCCGATGCTCTCCAAAACTCGGTGCGATTGTTCACGGACGGTGGGTGCAGCGGCAACCCCGGGCCGGGGGGCTGGGCCTTCATTCTCCAGCACCCAGCCAGCGGCAAGAGCCGGGATGCTTCCGGTGCCGAACCAGAGACCACCAACAATCGCATGGAGTTGATGGGCGTGATCGAAGGGCTTGCGAGCCTCACACGCCCGTGTCAGGTCGAGCTCGTGACCGATAGCCAGTACGTGGCCAAGGGGATCAGCGAGTGGCTGCCCAAGTGGAAGCGGCAGGGGTGGCAGCGAAAAGAAAAGGGACAATTGAAACCGGTGGCAAACGTCGACCTCTGGCAAAGGCTCGACTCACTGCTTAGCACCCACCAGGTCCGGGTCAAGCACGTGCTGGGCCATCGCGGGCATCCGGAAAACGAGGCTTGCGACCGCATGGCGGTCGCCGCGTACAAGGCACTTGTGGAGGACCAGAAGGACAGGCGTCGCTCCGGGTTTTGATGACGGCGGCGAGCACGCCATACGTGGACTGAACCAGACCGGCCTATCTGTCACGGCTTTTTCGTGATCGTCACCGGCCCTTTGGTCTTCCATGTGTAGCCCGGCACCTCGTTCCTACGCTCCCGCGTAGGAATGCCGTCTTTGACGCTCCAGCATCGCACCTAACTCGTTCCTACGCTCCCGCGTAGGAATGCCGTCTTTGACGCTC
Source organism: uncultured Isosphaeraceae bacterium (assembly GCA_963829765.1). GTDB lineage: Bacteria > Planctomycetota > Planctomycetia > Isosphaerales > Isosphaeraceae > CAWFRS01. The sequence continues at coordinate 33,816 of CAWHKI010000117.1, forward strand.
CAGCGTCGCACCTAACTCGTTCCTACGCTCCCGCGTAGGAATGCCGTCTTTGACGCTCCAGCGTCGCACCTGATTCTTCCGTCCTTGGAGCATCGCCAGCACACGGGGCCTCATCCCGCCCCCGCTCGTCGAGCCCGGTGCTTGGCTTGGTTCCCGAAGACGACGCGGAGCGTCGAAGACGGCATTCCGACGCGGAGCATCGGAACGAGTGCCCGCACAGCATCGCGATCCGATGAGGACGCACCTGGAAAACGCCTGCCAGAATCCGCTGACGCATCTGTCGCATGTGCCGCGCAAGATTTCTCGGAGAGTGAGGCTCCGTCCGAGCCGGCATCGGCACTTGGCTGGTACGGAGGCTCGCCCCCTGGGATGTCTCAAATCAGCCCGCGTGCGGTATAAGAGCGATATCCTTGATCTCGGCGAGTTCGAATGGGCGGAACTGAACCTGATATTCCTTGATCTGGTCGGGAGGCAGGTCGAATTCGGCATCGATCATGTCGATCACCCATTTCTTGTCCCCATCCGAGCCGGCGGAGTAGCGAACGGCGGGGTGTGCCTTGCCGTCGCGGTCGATCGCGACGACTCGCCTGTCTTGTTCGAAGAAGTTGTGAGCGACCGCGAAGACCGTCATTAGCCGGTCGTGGGCCGCGAATGGGCGTGCCTTGCCGAACGCGAACTTGTGGCCGTTCACAAATGTGCCGACGCCCCCTCGGCCGTCATTAGATATCTCGGTCTTCCACGGGCCTGCCGCGAGCCGGACCTTGACCTCGCCGGTCGCGCGATCCCGGCGTACCGAGGCGATGTAACCCTCAAGGCCCGGAACCTTCTGGCCGCCCTTGGTCGGCCTGAAGCCCGAGCAGCCACTATCAAAAGTCGGCAGCCACCTGAGGTAGGCGTCATTGGGAAGGTCGCTGACCCGAATGAGGACCGCGCGCTGCTCTTCGTTCGGATGAGTGCGATACGGATAAGGCGACGGAACAGCAGGCGCCTCTTCGAGCGGAGTGCCGTCCGGCGCCACCACGTCTTGGGGCCCGAAGGGAAACTTGAGACGGCGACCACCTCCACCGTGGCACCCCCGGCCATCGTCACGCGGTATCGGTCTTGGTCCGGTGCGGCAGGAGCGCCAACTCGGGTTTTTGGGGCGACGATCGCGCCAGCATCCCCATCCCCGCGCCGCCCGCGGCAACGCCGATCAACAACACGCCCGCGACGTGTTTCGTTAGACGGTGTAGGCCCATGGCTCTCGAAGCTCCTTTGGCAAGAAAAGCGACCGTTGAGGGGATCAAGGCGGCCGCGGTACCGCCCGCTGCAAAGCGGACCGCCGCCGTCACCGTGGCAAGCTTCCAGCTCTCGGGGACGGCCGCCGAGGCGGCTTCGGAGGTCAAGTTCGCCGCCGTGGCGGCGATTACCGGCGCCAGGCCGCGGCGGGTCAAACCGGCGCGCAGCCTCGCTCGACCCCGGGACAGCCTCGATTGGATCGTCCGCACCGGACAGCCCAACCGCTCAGCGGCCTGCTCGTACGTCAGGCCTTCCAGATGGCAGAGCACGATCGGCACCCGGAACCGTTCGGGTAGCCGGGCGAGTTCCTCGTACAGTTTCGCCCAGGTTTCCGACCCGTCCTGTTTAACGGCATGGTCGACGTCCCGGATCGCCATCGATCGCTCCGCGCCCTTGCGTTCGCGCAACCGACGCCGGGCCGCATCGAGTCGCGCCCGCCGCGCGACGCGCGCGGCAACCCCATAAAGCCAGCTTGCGAGCGAGTCTGTCCGGCGGATCGAACGCGCCTGCTGAGCGAGCACCAAGAACACCGCCTGCGCGGCGTCCTCGGCGTCGTGACGATCGCCCAGGATCCGCCGGCAGACGAGCAGGACCATGGGACCATGTCGCTCGACCAGCACCGCGAATGCCGCCTCGGCCTCGTCGGCCGCGCCGCTGCGGAAACGTTCGAGCAGCGACGCGTCACTCATCCCGATCGCCGTCCCCGTCCGGAACAAGGCGTTAAGGTGCTTCGTGACGGATGAAGAGGCATTGCTTGCCAAGGGCTCGGGCTCCTCACTTCCTTTCGTGATGCGGGTCTGGTTGGAGAGATAGTGTCCGCTGGGGCCATCGATCGCCTCAACTTTTTTTCACAGTCGGCCCGCGGAACGGCTAAACCCGAGAGTCGGGAGACGGAGCTCCCTCCTACAGATCATGTAGGAGGCGGCTCTGTCCGACGACCAGTCCAGCCTTCCTTAGCTCATCACCTTGGTGAGAGCCTCTCGCGCGGATTATGAGCGGGCTGTCGGCCGTTTTGGCGCCCGGGAAATTGAACATGGCGGCGGCGACCATCGGGTTGCGCCACTTGGGGTCGGTCGACCAGAGGCATTCTTCCCACACGGCCGCGCCATATTTGTAATCGTGGCTATCGCGGCCTTTGTGGAAGATCATGCGCCGGGCCGCGTCGAAGATCAGATCGGGCGAACCCCCGCGGGCCAAGTAGGCCAGGACCATCGTACCGGCCTTCTTTCGATCTTGGTTGATGGACGTAAAGATCTCGCCGACGGCCTCGTCTCCACGTTGCGACCTGCACGTCGGGGCTGGCCTTGAGCGAGTCGATGCCGGTCGCGTCGGTCAGTTTGACCCGTCCGCGATACAGCGGCTGCCAGCCGACGGCCTGGAGCAGCGCGAGCTTGCGGGTCATGTCGTCGCCGCTGGCCGTGTAGGTGTAGTGGAGTGCGTTGGTGGCCGTCGTGGCGTGAATGGCAATGATTCCCGGGCTGTGCATCAAAAGCTCACAGGCAGAAAGAATCACGGCATCCCACAGAGAACCGGGTGCGACCCCCTGGTTGAGCAGCTTGACCGCCTCGGCCGAAGCGGCTTCGGGCGTCGCCTGACGAATCACCTGGAGCAACGCCTGGGTAGCCGCCGGGTCGTCGCGGCCGATCGTCCATTCCGGACGGATCTTGGCGGCGTTTTCCAGGTTGGCCTCATACGGACCGACGGGCCGGGGACGGTTATCGCCTCTGAGGTCGAGCATCCCGAATACGAGCGAGCGGAGCACGGGCTCGGCATGTTCCCAGCCGATCGATTGCAAGGTCCGCCAGCTCTGAGCGGTGAAGATCGCCTTGTGACCGATATCGCGCTGATCGCGCACGCCGGCACGCCAAAGTGGCTCCATCGTCTCGGCCGCGCCCGAGCTACGGCAGAGCGCGGCCACGGCCGCGTCGGCCGCGTCGGCGTCCCACTTCTCGAGCGCGCTTGAGAGTTCCGCTTTCGCTTGATGCGGCTTGGGAAGGCGCGATTCGTCGACGGGCCCAAGCACCCAGTCTCCTTCCTTGACGTCCTGCGCCTGCGAATTCTTGAAATTATCGAGGGCCCAGAGCAAGGGGAGCAGCCGCTCGGTGACGGCCGACGATTGGCCCAGAACATGCGCGGAATTGATCACCATCACGGCATGGAACTTGAAACCGACCGGCCGCGGCTTGATGTTGCGAATTCCCGCCAGAAACAGGCCGGAAAGCAGGTCCTTGTACGACAGGCCCTTTTTGAGCTGCGCGACCATGACTTCAAGAGCGCGGTCGCGCGGGGTCTCTTCGATCAGGCGCACGACGGGCTCAATTTCGGGGCGAAACTTGACGCTCTCGGGGTTGACGCGGGCCTCGTCGGCCCGTAGGGGAGTGATTGTCCTCAACTTGGCCCATGGCCCCAGCTCGGCACCTAACCCGAGTGCCGAGGCCATTTGCAGAAAGCGGCGGCGCCGGAATCCGGAATTCATCATCACGGTCCTCCTTTGCTCGGCGGGCTGTTCGGGAGAGTAAACGGCGTTCTCACGCGCCGAGCCGGTCCCTCGCCCGCGGGCGGTCAGAAGACCGGCTCCCTTCATTATGGGAAGGGGCTCAAGTTTTCGATAGCCGGTCGCCCGCGGCGCATCGAAGCCCAGCCGTGGGTGACGGCGACCTTTGTTCCGTGTCTTTCAATGCCTTCGGTGGTTAGAAATCTTCTCTCGAATCGGCGTTCCCACAGCGGAAGCCATCAAGTCTTTATCGCGTCGAGAGTTGAAGGCGAATGAGCTCTACAAATGCCGTCCCAGAGCGTTTCGTGAAGAGCTTCGCGCAAACACATCCGGTTGCCGGACAGCCGGATTTCCGCGAGAATAACTGGCAATGAGCATCGCAACGAATCTATGAAGGCGCCACATCGCTCGGCGATGGCTCCGGGCCAACGACGCGTAGTAATCGGCAAACTCATGGTTGACGGCCTTTCCCCCCCCAATACCAATCGCATCGCTCGAGAACAAGGAGAACCAATGAGTGTCATCATCCGCGAACGCGAATCGGGTACGGCGCTGGCACAGGCGGAAGTTGGGCCGAGGGTGACCAGGTACGAGGGCAACTGGTACTTCGACCCCGCGGCCGTTCAGGTTGAGCTGCTGCGCGTGACCGAGCGCACTTACACGTGCCCCTACAAGGGAACTTGCAACTGGATCGACTACGTCGGCCCCGACGGCCGCATCGTCAATGGCGTGGCGTGGGTCTATCCCAAGGTTAAACCCGGCCACGAGGTGATCCAGGGCCGCTATGGATTCTACGCGGGAAGCCGGAATGCAACTGTGGAAGAGAGTTCAGCCACCTAACGTGTTGAGGGCCACTGAGTGCCGCCGTGCTCGCCTGGATTTCGAGCAAGAAGTTCAGCCCGATCCATGGCGAACGGAAACGCCACTCGTTGCGTTAGACAGCGATAAAGCTGGATGCGCCTCACCGGCTTGCCATTCCGCTTAACCCAGAAGTCTGAGACCGGCTCGACGGACTTGAACCAACGCCCATAGTACCGGGGCCACGACTCGATCTCGCCGACCACGACCAAGATCCCATCGCGGCCAAGCCATTCTTCCGGCCGGCTCCAGAAGGCGAAGCCACGCGGATCATCCGCGTTGTAACAGAGAACCGGCCGCTCGCGGCCAAGCTCGTGCGCGAGATGGGCGCTTTGATACCAGAAGCTGGTAAAGACGAACGTGCGCGGATCGATCGAGCAGGCCGAGTTGCTTGATGCGACCGGCCACCTGGTCCCAGCCATAGAGATCGAGCGTGGGATCGGTCCGGATATCGACGAGCCCCCAGCCGCCGCGACCGTCGCGCTGGAGCCAGCCAAAACGATACTCGCCGACGGCAATGGCCAGAATCAGTACCGAGAAACCAGCGCAGGCGGCGAACAGGCGGAGCGTTGCCTCAGGATGTTTTTCGAGTCGCGCGCGCCCACTTGCTCCCGAGGATCGGAAAGAGCGATACCAGCCCAATTAAGCCCCAGTGCGGCAGGACAGGGCGAAAACAAGCGACGGCGGTGAAAATAACCAGCGGAACGACCGCCAGGCAAACCCACAGGCGTTCTTGCCCAACGTGATCCGACGCCAGTTTCGACATTCCACGATCAAGATGGCGATCAACGATCCCCAGATCCATGGGAAGAGATAACCGGCCTGAGCCAGAAGCGCCCCCAAGAGGTAGTCGGGTCGAATCGTCCAGCTCCCGACCGCGCGACCGCCCTGGAAAAGAAACGACGCCCAACCGTGGCCGGCATTCCAAAAAAGTACCGGGCTGAACATCACGAGTCCGATTGCGAACGCCAGATATGGGCCAGGCCGCAACAGCCAACGCCTCATCGGGCGGTTGAGCACGACATAGACGGCCGTTCCGAGAGGGATCAATACGGCGTGATACTTGCTGAGCATGGCGGCTCCCCACGCCAGGCCCACCCAGACCCAGGGCGTCAGCCGTTTTGGGTTGGGGTCCGCGAGGGCGATCTCCAGCCGGTCCATGGTGAGCAGCCAGAAGAAGAGCAATGGACCATCGGGCAACGCAAACGTCGCGGCCGCCAGCCCGTAATAACCCGTGACATTGAGGGCAAAGGCGGCCAAGACGCCTGCCCAAGGTCCGTACGATCGCGTCGTCACCCGCGCGAGCAGCAGGGTCGAGCCGCTAAAAAGCAGGATAAAACCGATCCGAAGTGCCCAGGCCGCCGCCGTCCCCGAAAGCGTTAAGCCCGCCATCTCCACCCACGCCATCATCGGCGGGTGGTCGTAATAGCTTAGCGCGGGGTGGGCCGCGTACAGGAAGTGATACGCCTCGTCATTTCCTAAGCCCAAGCTAGAAGCACAGATAAGGCGGAGGAGAGCGGAGCCGGCGATCAAAATCCACAGCGATTGCTTGGGGGTCATGGAGCGTCCTTGCTCGTGAGGCAGTGGCACTTCGAGAAGACTGATAATGGAATTACGGCATCGTTTCTTAACTTAGAATCGCGACCGGATCGAGAGCAATCCAATCAAGAAGTCGCCCTTGCGTCTTTGAAAACCTTTAAGCCAAGGCACCCGCCGGCCCGAAGACACGATTGACCGAGCATGTATGTCGGGCGACAATCAAACGCAGACAGCGTACCAGCAAATGGGAGAGGAGTCGTTCCATGCCCTCGCCGTTCCCTGGAATGAACCCGTACCTCGAAAGCCCCGATTGGTTTCCGAACCTTCATGACGGTTTGATCTTCACGATCCAGGCGGCCCTGCAAGTCCGGCTACCCCGGCCGTACTACGCGCGGACTCGACAGCACGTATGGCTTGATCTAAGGCATCGACCTCCTGTCGAGCCAGATGTAGACGTCTTGCGCTCAGGGGGTTTGAGGACCGTTCGGCGACGGCGCGAGACAGACAATGGCGGCGTTGCCGTGGCCGAACCAGTCGTTAGCGATCCAGTCGTCGTGCAGCATCGAGTGGGCCTTTGGCGACCCATTGCACGAGCCTTACCTCGAAATTCATCGGCGTCAGGGAACTGACGACGTCCTCGTCGCCGTCTTCGAGATCCTCAGTCCGTCGAACAAGACGCCAGGGGACCATGGTCGGAATCTCTACGTCGCCAAACAGCAAGAGACACTGCTGTCACCGGCGCACCTGATCGAGATCGACCTGCTTCGGGCAGGCACGCACGCGACGGCCGTTCCACTCGAGATGGCTCGCGCCAGGGCCGGGTCGTTTGATTACCACATTTGTGTCCATCGATCAGATCAATTCAACAAATTCTTCGTGTACCCGATCAAGCTCGAATCCAAATTACCCGTGATCGCCGTGCCATTACTTGAAGGCGATTCCGACGTTCCACTGGACTTGCAGGCCGTCTTCGACCGGGCTTACGACGAAGGCCCTTTTGAGCGAGCGGTTCGCTACGACATGGTGACAGTCGAACCACCGCTTCGACCTGAGCAAGCGGAGTGGGTCAAGGCGCGGCTAGCGGCCGAACAGGTCTGAATTAATGATCACGAATGAATCGCAATCGACCGGGACGAGCGTTACGGTCTCGACCACAATCGACAAGTCCGACCAGCGGGTGAGGCGCATGTTCGGCTCGATCGCGGGGCGGTACGATTTTCTCAACCATTTGCTTAGCCTGAACATTGATCGTTCTTGGCGAAAGTTCACGACGCGCGTGGTCGCTCCGGTGGCAGGCGTCCCGGTGCTCGACTGTTGCACCGGCACAGCCGACCTGGCGCTGGCCTACGACCGGGCCGCTGGGGGTCGTTCGCCGATCGTGGGAACCGACTTTTGTCACGAGATGCTTGTCCTCGGTCGTCGCAAGGTCAAGAAGGCCGGCGCCCTCGGGCGTGTCACGCTCTTAGAGGGTGATACTCAGCGATTGCCTGTCCCCAGCAATGCCTTTGGTGTGGTGAGTGTGGCCTTTGGCTTGCGAAACGTCCGCGACACCGTCCGCGGCATTGACGAGATGATTCGCGTCGCTCAGCCGGGCGGAAAGATTGCCATTCTGGAGTTCTCTCGCCCCCGCGGGAGGATGTTAGGGCCGCTCTACCTCGCCTTTTTTCGCCATTTGCTTCCCCGGGTCGGTCAGGCGCTGGCACCCAACCAGGACGGTGCCTACGACTACTTGCCGCGCAGCGTTTTGGAGTTCCCCGACGGACAGGCGATGCTCGACCTGCTGGGAGCCCGCGGACTCACCGAGCTGAAGCAGTATCCCCTGACATTGGGAATTGCGACGCTTTACGTCGGGACCAAGGCGGTAGGGGGAAGGACGAAGGAATGAGGACGGAGGACGGAGGAATGAGGACGGAGGACCAAAGACGATTCGTCACAGGTTGTTTCCGCATGAACGAAGCTGACAGCAGAGATCGGGAAATCGTGGAGCCCCGTACATGACTTTTCCTGGTTCGTCGCCTTCGCGTCATGACGATCTGGTGGTCGCGATGACTGGCGCCAGCGGGGCGCTCTACGCCGTCAGGCTCTTGCAGGTGCTGTCGCGGGTCGGCCGCACGATCCATTTGACGCTCAGTCCCAGCGGCGTGCAGGTGCTCCGCGAAGAGATGGATCTGGAAGTGGCCATCGACGCGTTTGACCCCAACGTCTTTGGCTCGCTCGGGGTTGGCCGGCTGGTCTACCATCATTATCAAGATTTCAGCGCGGGGATCGCGAGCGGTTCGTTCCGAACCGGCGGTATGGTGATCGTCCCGTGCAGCATGAGTACGCTGGGGGCGATCGCCGGTGGAATCACCACAAATTTGATCACGCGTGCGGCTGATGTGCATCTCAAAGAACGGCGCAAGCTGATCCTGGTTCCTCGCGAGACGCCTTTGAGTCTCATTCACCTTGAAAACATGCTGAGCAGCAACCCGAGCGGGGGCGGTCATTCTGCCGGCCATGCCGGGTTGGTATCACGGCCCCCGTTGCCTCGACGACCTGATCAACTTTGTTGTTGGACGAATTTGCGATCAGCTCGGTATCGACAACAACCTGATCGAACGCTGGGGAGAAGAAGCTGGGTCGGATGCGCGGGCGGAAAGTTTTCGTGGTCACTCGGTCGAGGTCGACAAGTCCGATGCCGAGCCGATTGAGGGAGCGTGACGCGATGGTCGAAGCCGGCAGCGCCGCCATTTCTCAAACCGGCAGAGTGGTTCTGATCACGGGAGCGTCCGCCGGCATCGGGACCGCACTGGCACGAGAGCTAGCCCGCCAGAAGAAGGCGCGGGCGCTCGTGTTGACCGCCCGTCGGGGCGATCGGCTGAACCAGCTCGCGATCGAGCTGAAGGAGCTTCGGCGGGGCCTCGAGGTCCTCACGATCGCGGCCGACCTTGCGGACCCCGCGACCCCCGGCACTGGTCGACGAGACGCTAGCTCGATTTGGCGGGCTCGATGTTTTGATCAACAACGCCGGTTTAGGCCTGCCGACTCTCTTCGCCGACGCCGAGCCGGAGCTTCTGGCTCGTCAGCTCGCGGTCAACTTCACGGCTCCACTGATGCTCACGCGACTCTGCCTGCCGTCGTTGATCGAACGGCGCGGGATGCTTATCAACATAGGTTCGGCTATTACATGCGTGCCAAACTCGGCGCTGGGAGCATACGGCGCAACCAAGGCGGGCATGGCCTACTGGAACGATGCGCTGCGTCGCGAGCTTTATTCGGAGGGCGTCACAGTATGCCTGGTCGAGCCGGGGCCAATCAAGACAGAGTTCATGGATGCCCTGAGCACTTTGAAACCGGCCGAGAAAAACGTGCATCCCATTGTCGGTAGCGTCAAGCCCTGGATGACGGCTGAGGTCGAAGAGGTGGCGCCGCGGGTGGTCCGTCTGCTCGACCATCCACGGCGCCGACTGTCGGTCTTGCGGCGTTTGGTCTGGACGTTCCGGCTCCTCGGGATCGTCTCGCGGCTTTGTCCGCCGCTCGGGGACCGCGTGGTTAGGGTATTCCAGCATGAAAACCGCTGATCACGTGAACGGGCATGCGCGGATGGATCGAACGAATCGGGACGGTGTCGCTACAATAAAAGCCATGACCATTGCCCGTATTCCTCAATACCTCGACCTGATCCGTTTCAGCCATACTTTGTTCGCGCTGCCATTCGCCCTTCTGGGGGCCGCGCTGGCGGCCCATGGGCGAGGCGGCTGGCACGGTCGCGCTCGCGACTGGATCGGCATACTCGTTTGCATGGCGACCGCCCGCTCGGCGGCGATGGCCTTCAACCGGCTGGCCGATCGAAAGTACGACGCACTCAACCCCCGTACCGCCGGCCGCCACCTCCCCGCTGGACTAATGAGTGTTCGCTCGGTCGCGCTATTCACTTTGGTGTGCTCGCTGGCTTTTGTGGCCGGGACCCTTCTTTTCTTGCCCAACTGCTGGCCGGTCTACCTCTCGATCCCTGTGTTGCTCTGGCTCCTGGGCTATTCCTACAGCAAGCACTTCACTAGCCTGGCACATCTCTGGCTGGGTATCTCACTGAGCCTGGCTCCGATCGCGGCCTGGATCGCCTTGCGTGGGGACCTCGAATGGCCCCCGATTCTACTGGCACTGGCCGTGATGCTCTGGGTATCGGGGTTTGATATCATCTATGCCTGCCAGGACTTCGAATTCGACCGAACAGTCAGCCTTCATAGCGTGCCCAAGAGGTTTGGAGTTCGCCGTGCTCTCTGGCTCGCGGCCGCGTGCCATGCCTTGATGATCATGCCCTTAGTTGGGCTGGGCCTCGTCTACCCGCTCGGCCCGATTTACTTCGTCGGGGTAACAGCGGTGGCCGCTTTGCTCGTCTACGAGCATGCCTTGGTAAGTCCTGATGACTTGACCCGGGTCAATATGGCGTTTTTTCAGGTGAATGTGGTGATTAGCATGGGGCTCTTATTGGTCGGCCTCATCGACCTGTTGGTTTGACGTTGAGGCGGGCCAAGCTGCCGGAACTTGAACGAATGGAATGGCGGGCTTTCTGGTCCGAGGGAGCCGTGCTTTTCAAAACGGCGGGTCTAAACTAGAATCGAATCCTTGGAAGACAAGTCATGAAAGAGCATCACATCAATATTTTTTAGAGCAAGGAAGACGACGGTTACATCGCCGACATCCCCGATCTCCGCTACTGTTCGGCCTTCGGCCGGACGCCGGCAGAGGCACTCTTGGAGCTTGAGAAAGCGAAGACCGCCTGGATCAAAGCAGCACTTGAAGCAGGCAAGCGTGTGCCGAAACCACGTGATCGGCCCGCGATCTATCAAAGTGGCAGGGTGTAGGCCACCCGGCTGGCTTCCCGGACGAGACGCGCCGGCCAAACACTCTGAGCAGCAAGCACAGTCCCATACACAGGGTAAGCTTCCGATTTCGCGACGCTTCTCAAGAGAACCGCCGCAACGTAAAATCAGTGCTGGTTCGATCCGGTCGTTTTTTGGGCCGGACACACCCAACCGAGGGTCAGGATGCCGGCTCGAGACTTCTACCACGATGTCGTCAAGTCGGCCTTGATTGCCGACGGCTGGACGATTACCGACGACCCGCTGCGGCTCCACATAGGTAAGAAAGACCTCTTTGTCGACCTCGGGGCCGAGCGCCTGCTCGCCGCGGACAAGGAGGGCCGGAAGATCGCCGTGGAGGTCAAAAGCTTTCTAGGCGATTCCGAGGTCGCCGACCTGGAGAATGCCCTCGGGCAATTCATCCTCTATCGCGAAATCCTCGGCGAAACAGAACCGGACCGGCTCATCCATTTGGCCGTTTCCGGGGAGGTCTACGAAGAGCTTTTCAAGGAGCCGATTGGCGAGTTAATTTTGAGGCGAGCGCTCTTGCGGCTCATTGTTTTCGACCCGGAAAAGGGAGTCATCGTTCAATGGATACCGGAGTAGAGTCCTATCGCACGATTATCGAGCGGGTACTCACCGAATACGCGAAGTACCCATATTCCTACGGTGAAATTGACCGTCAGCTTGTCTTCGACCCGGACCGCGACCATTATCTCCTCATGAGCGTCGGCTGGGACAAGCACCGTGTCCACGGCTGCGTGATCCATATTGACCTCATCGATGGTAAATGCTGGATCCAACGCGACGGAACCGAAACCGGAGTGGCGTTCGATCTGGAGGCCGCGGGAATACCTAAGGATCGTATCGTCTTGGCGTTCAAGTCACCGAAGGTTCGGCCCCACACTGGTTATGCTGTGGCGTGACGCGAGTGGGCCGGCTCGGCGCTCGCTTCTTCGGGCGGCGACCTCTCACGAGGGCCGCGAACGATGTCCGTGAACCGTCGCCAGTGCTCCGTGGCCCGCCGGAAGTCCTCGCGCGTTGTAAGTCAGGCTTTCCAGCCCGACGACTTTCGGCTCGTCAAAAATGTCAGGCTGGAAAGCCTGACCTACATCAATCTCTCTGCATCCCGCTTATGATCTTTTGTAGGTTTCTTTCAGCCGCCGGAGGCCCCCATCTTGCGTAGCCCATTCCCCGGAATGGACCCCTACCTCAATCAGCCCTTCCAACAAGGTCGCCGGTCCTGGACGCGACTTGTAGATCAAGAAACAAGGCGAGCTTCGGCAGGCGGGCGTCAGCTTGGTCGAGATCGACCTGAACCGGACCGGTACGAGGGTTTTGTCAGCTCCTTTCGAGCTGATCCCCGACGGCCATCGGACTCCCTACGCAGCCTGCGTCCAACGAGGCTGGAACCCTTCCGAATTCGAGTATTACCGCCTCCCGCTGCGCGAGCGGCTACCGGCCATTGCCATTCCACTTCGACAAACCGATCCGGACCTACCGCTCGACCTACAGTCCGCGCTTGACGAGTGCTGCGAGGAAGGGCGCTATGTCGACGACATCGACTACCACGAAGAACCCGACCCGCCCTTGAACTCAGAAGACGCCAAGTGGGCCGACACATTGCTCCGCGACCAAGGACTGAGGTAGCCAACGACATGTTGAGGTGCCGTGCTTCATGGAGTCCGCCGCCCGGCGTGCGCCAACAGATTCTGGCGGATGCTCAGAAAAGCCCCGTAGAGAGATCGGAGTCTACGCTGAACATACCAACCCTACGCGCCAGCGAGGCGAGTGCCGACGGAACCCTCGCTGGCGCGTCGGGTTGGTATCGGTCGCCGCACCCCAACGCTGGAATCCATTGGCGCACCCCGGCGCCCGAGTCCGGTTGATGATTCGTTCAATCCCGACTAAAATCACTGAAAAGGCGTTAAATCGTCGTCCACTCGTTTTCTCGACAAAGAAGACGACGATCATGGCGGCCAGTTGCATGGCCCTGCGGGTGTGAAAGGACGGGGGAGCGATGCCGAGCGTGACAGATCCTTTGGATGTGATCCGCGAAAAAGTCGAAGCGGGCCAACGACTGAGCATTGAGGATGGCCTGACTCTCGAGGCGTCGAACGACCTATTCGCCCTGGGCTCGATGGCGAATCTGGTGCGCGAGCGCTACAACGGCAACTTCGCGTACTTCAACGTGAACACGCACATCAACCCAACCAACGTCTGCGTTTACACTTGCGACTTCTGCGCATTTCGCGCCGACCTGGGTGAAGATCGGGCCTACGTGATGGATCGCGACCAGATCGTCGAGCGGGCGCATCAGGCGAGTGCTCGCGGGGCGACCGAGCTCCACATCGTTGGCGGGCTACACCACAAATTGCCGTTTGGGTACTACCTCGATGTGGTGCGCTGGATTCGAGAGACAGCGCCTGAGATTCACATTAAGGCATACACGGCCGTTGAGATCGAGTGGTTTTGTAAGATTTCGCGAAAGAGCGTTGAGCAGGTGCTCGGCGAACTCATCGACGCCGGATTGGGAAGTCTTCCTGGCGGCGGGGCGGAGATTTTTCATCCCGAGGTTCGCGAGCAGATTTGTGGCGCCAAGGCGTCGACCGAAAGTTGGCTCAACGTCCACCGCACCGCCCACCGACTGGGCCTGCACTCGAATGCGACCATGCTTTACGGCCATATCGATGGCCCTAAACACCGGATCGATCACATGGTCCGGCTGCGCGAATTGCAGGACGAAACCGGCGGATTCCAAACGTTCATTCCCCTGGCGTTTCACCCCGACAACTCTGAGATGGCACATATCCCCAAGCCCTCGGGCTTCATGGATCTCAAGGTCATGGCCATCAGCCGCCTGATGCTCGATAACTTTCCCCATATCAAGGCGTACTGGGTCATGCTGGGGCTCAAGACGGCGCAGGTTGCTCTCTCTTTCGGGGCGGATGACCTCGACGGGACCGTGGTACACGAAAAAATCTACCACGAAGCCGGCGCCGAGACGCCGCAAGAAGCGACAGTCGCCGAGATCGAGCGCCTCATCACGGAGGCCGGTCGCATCCCGGTCGAGAGAGACACACTCTATCATCGCATCGAGCGCGACAGCGGGACCTGGACCTCGCGCGAACACATCGACGTACCGGCACTGGCGATCGTGGCGCTGGCAGAAGCTGAAATTGCCGGTTATTCTCGATCATGGAGGCTTTTCCATGTCGATCGCACCTTCTAAACCGTTGCCGGCGTCACCAGACCTGCCGGACCATCTTCCCGACCACCTCGAATTGCCTGAGGAGAATGGCGAATTCGTGCAGAATTTCCGCGAGCTGCCCCAAAGCCTGCTGCTGTCGAGTGCCATCTGGCCCGTTCTCGAGAGCATTCATCCCGATCGTCATTTTGCCGTCGGCCAGGATTCCGGAATCTACTGGCGGCTCACTGATCCTCCCGAGCGAGGCGCGATCGCGCCCGATTGGTTCTACGTGCCCGGAGTGCCTCCGGATCTCGATGGCCACTACCGCCGCTCGTACGTTCTTTGGAAGGAACACATTGCTCCCGCGGTCATTATCGAGTATGCATCCGGGGACGGTACGCAAGAGCGTGACCGAACTCCGCGCGAGGGAAAGTTCTGGATCTACGAACAAGCCGTCCACGGCGGTTACTACGCGATCATTGTGGTGGAAACGGGCGAGCTCGAAGTATATCGCCTGGAAGGGAACAGATATCGGCGGCTCGAACCCAACGAACGCGGGCATTACCCGATCGAGCCTTTGGGAGTTGAGCTCGGAATCTGGCACGGTTTTTTTTGGAACGAGACCGCACCCTGGCTCCGTTGGTATGACAAACAAGGGAATTTACTGCCGATCGGCGAAGAACAGGCTGTCGAAGAACGTCTCAAAGCCGAGGAAGAGCGCCGCAAAGCCGAGGTAGAGCACCGCAAAGCCCAGCAAGAACGTCTCAATGCCGAGGAAGAACGCAAGCGTGCAGACACACAAGAGCGCCGAGCCGAGCGGCTCGCGGCCAAGCTGAGAGAGCTGGGAGTCGACCCGGCCGAAACCGAAAGCGAGTCCGCGTTGGGTTCGGGATAAAAAGCCACATCTTGTTTTCGAAATCCCGTTCGGCTTGACCGTACCGCTCACTGAGTTATGATCCCCACGTGTCCAGTTGGCGGGCGGGCTGACGCGGTCTGCGCACAGCCGTATAGCGACCTCTTTACCTGCCTGCATTAATCCGGCTCAAGGAGGAGCCCCCGATGCGCGACCACAACAAGGCCTTTTGCAGCCTGGTGGCCCAGACGTTCGATTGCCCGAGCCCGGTTTTCGAGTTTGGCTCGTACCAAGTCGAAGGCCAAGAGGGTTATGCGAACCTGCGTGAGTTGTTCGCCACAAAGGGCTACGTCGGTTGCGACATGCGGCCTGGTCCGGGCGTGGACCGCGTGGAAAATGTCACGGCGATCAGCCTGCCCGACGAATCGGCCGGCACGGTGTTGTGCATCGAAACTTTCGAGCATGTCTTTGAAGTGAGCAAGGCATTCAATGAGGTTTTTCGCCTGCTCAAACCCGGCGGTATTTTCGTCATCACCTCCCCGCTTAATTTTCGAATTCACGGTTATCCGGACGACTACTGGAGGATGACGCCTAACTGCCTCCGACGCCAGTTATCGCCGTATGCCGCACGGGTAAGCGGCTTTCAGGGCTATCACGCCTTCCCCCATACCGTCATGGGGGTTGGGCTCAAGGCGCCGGTTACTGCCGACGGTGTTGCAAAGCTGGAGCAGCTTGTCGATGCCTATCAATCGTGGCTCGAACAGACCGCGGCTCGGTTTACCAGTCAGCGAAAAGCTCAGGCGGCGGGCGTCCATGATTTATCGCTCCAAGGGCGAGAGGCGTCATGTTGCCGCCTTATTATGAGTCGAATTTTACGATCGACACCGATGCGGTGATCGGTCCACCGATTCACGAGCGAATGTCCGCTTGACCCGTTATGGCGGCCCGTTGAGTTACCGCCGAAATGGAGCCGGCGCCGCTTCCGGGGAAGATTAGGAACGATCCCATGCCAAAGACCGTCGATCGACTACTCGTCCTGGGCCTGGACGGCGCGACCTGGACCGTGCTGGACCCGATGCGACAGCGGGGGTTGATGCCCAACCTCGACGCGTATCTTGCCCGCGCCGCTTCGGGAACGTTACGTTCGATCGTTCCGCCGGTCACCACGGCGGCCTGGACGACGATGATGACCGGCTGCGGGCCGGCGCGTCACGGCGTCTTCGATCACCGCTACTATGATGCCGCCGAAGGCCGCATGAAGGTCAACCACTCCGGTCGAATTCGCGTCCCCACTGTCTGGCACCTGCTTTCAGGCACCGGGCGATCGAGCGTCTGCCTGAACACACCGGGGTTGTACCCTCCGCTCAAGGTCCGGGGCATTGTCGTTTCGGGCATGGACGCGCCTCATCTCGAAGCCGCTCTCTCGACCGCCCCCGAGTTCGCGGCCCGGCTCGCTGCCGAAGCCCCCGGCTACGCCCTGGGCTATTTCTGGAAACGGGCTCCTCAATCGCTCGAAGAGCTAACCAAGAACGCCGGCCTGACGGCCGAGAGTTTTCGTGGCCGCGCTCGGGGGGCGTGCTCGCCGACCGACTCGTCCCCGATTGGTCGGTGTTAATGGTTCAGTTTCAAAACCTCGACCCGTTTCAGCACCGCGTCTGGCGGTACCTGAATGTTGACGAAACGGGCATCGATCGTCCCGAATGGAACAATGCGGCCGCCCAGGTGATCCGGGGATTGGACGACGCGATCGGCCAGCTCTGTGATCTGGCTGAGAAGCGAGGAGCGGCCGTGATGATGGTCAGCGACCACGGTTTCGGCCCCTGTCTCGGCCGTATCCATGTGAACCGCATCCTGGTCAAGGCCGGCGTAGCGCGACTGCCCGGCTGGGCAGGTCTGATCGAACGCCGGACGCTTCAGGCAGGTGACCGGCTTCGGCTGTGGGGCCAAAAACGCGACGACCCGGCCGCCCGCTCGGCCTCGTTCGACCAGTCCCTTACCGCCCAGTATCCCTTCGACTGGAAGCGGACGCTCGCCTTTGCACCCCATCAAGACACAGCCGCCATGGTCTACGTCAATTGCGACCGCCCGTCACGGCGGCGTGAAGACCAGCGCACCCAGGATGTCGCCTCGACAAATCGACGACGCCCGAACCGCCGCGGCCGCCGCGCTCGCCGACGCGAGACATCCCGACATTGGGTCTCGTCTTTTTCCTCAGATTATCGAAACCGCCGAGGCCTATCAGATTGATCCCACCCGCGAGGGCTATCCCGACCTGATCGCGCTGCCGGACGAGCCCTATTGGGTGCGCACGAAATTGACGGCCGGTCAATCATGGCTTGAGCCGGACGCCAATCTCCCCGGAACTCATAGACCGGAGGGAATCGTCGCCCTGGCCGGTGCGGGCCTCGCCCCTGGCCGGCACTTGAAGGCGAATCTCATTGACGCGACTCCCACGATCCTCTCGCTGCTCGGACTCGCCATCCCGGCCCACGTTGAAGGCAAGCCGATCGCCGGCCCCGCGACGACGCCCCATTTTTCGCCCGGCTTCACGATCACTCGCCAGGATTCCGCCGCGGAGATCATTAATGGACCTCATCCCAGGCCGTTTGAATACACTTCCGAAGAGCAACAGATCATCGAGCAGCGCCTTGCCGACCTTGGCTATCTGGAGTGAGCGCGGACGCCGCTGAAACGAACAGTCGAGACTTTGCTCTTAGTGAAGGGTACGGGCGGCGATCCGAACGGCTCAGCCTCCTTCGTCCCGGTGGGAACGATCGGCCACCCGGACGAGATCGACGACGACATGGTAGCCGATGATTCGGTGAAAGCCTCGCTGCCCTCGACCACCCGGATCCCCCGATTCCAGGCTCCACGATCGTGCCGGGCCGGGCGCATCACAGGTAACCGGACCCCGGTGGTGCCCGTAATCCCCGCGCCGCAAGGGCCAGAGAGACCGCGACCACCAGGCCGATGGCGAGCATCATCAGACTGATTCCTCGGCCG
>CAWHKI010000118.1:0-23092 GCA_963829765.1 uncultured Isosphaeraceae bacterium
GCGATTGTTGGCGGTAAGGGCACGTGATGGCGCCACCGAGCTTTTGCCCCAGAACGGCTTTATGTTTAAGAGCTCCTCGCACGCCCAGTACGCAGAGGTCGAGCTGCAGTGAAAAAGCTCAGCGGGCATCGATGCATTCGATTGAGCAGCGACTCAGAACGGCGATGACCTGTTCGCGCTCAAGGTCAAGTGCCACCCGTTGATCCGTGTTGGCGAGGCTGATGATAGTTTTTTCGGATGATCCGAGGTTGTCGCGCAGCCGCCGCGCACCGGCGGCTCGACGACCGTATCTCGCTGTCCCTGCACGATCAGTGTCGGGGTGTTGATTGTCGATACAAGCGGTTTGACAAGGTCGATCAGCTCGAGCGCGCTCACGGTGGCGGGAATGCTGAAGGTACGGAAGCGGTCCGCGGCCGACGCCTATCGCCGCATTTCCGGATCGCGCACGGCGGGCCTGCGTCGGGGCAGGTTGGGAGTCAACTTTGGCAGCGCAGCGGACGGGGTAGGCGGCGAGCGTGCTGGCGCATTCGCTACCTCGGCTTTCTCAAGTTTGACCACTCAATAGTCTGGGAACGCACGTCTGTGGGCCTCGCGCGATTTCCCCAGGGACATAGGCTTCTCCGCACTTCGGGCAGACCCATCCATCAACGGCCTGGTCGCGACTCGCGACCGGAGCGTTCTGAAACTTAATTGTCGTTCTGCCACGGCTAAGCAATCCGTGCCCGTTGGGACAGCTCACTCGTGGAGGCGACTTAAAATTTGGTTTGCCGTGAATGAAGATGATCGAATCACGAGAGAGGCTGGTCGGATAGGCCTTACGCAGCGTCTCAAGGCGGCCCGCGGGTCCGTTGTCGAAAAGATAGTCGTCCCCGATAACCTCGAAGTGAAAGTCCCGGCGAACGACCGCGAACAGGTCCGGACAGTCATTCCGCAAGGACGACTCCTCACCGGCGGGCTCGACGAAGATGAGCTTCCGACCCAAGCTCAGAAGTCGCTCCCGCGCGTCGTTGAGATTCATGCGGTCGGAATCGGTGAGACCGGAGAGGCCCCGCGGCAGCACCAAGACCTGAGCATCGCCCCCCGAAGAGCCCCCGGCGGCCGTTGACTGAAGCCAGTCCAATCCCACCGACGGCGCGACCCATGCCTCCAATCCCGCGTCACAGCAGGCCTTTAGAACGGGCGCGAGATCTTCGTATTCCTGCCAGACGACGAAGATCGCCGGGGCATGCGCTGAACCCAAGGCATCGAGCGCAGTATTCAGGCTCATGGTTTCGCGTTTGCTAATGCAATCGGGCATCGTTCGATCCCTTTATCGTCTCCGTGTTACGAATTGACTTCGACCCCCTCGTAGGTGTCGACGAGCGGCCCGACGAGCGAATGCACGTCGAACCAGGTCGTCGAATTCTGGTAGGCAACGATCGCGTTCCGCTCCAACAAGGGAAGCGCATCCGCAAAACTGTTGATGAGTTTTGTCTTGCGCACCGAGGCGAGCATCTTCAGATATCCAGGCGTCAGGAAGCCGCTCATCTCCAAACGTCTCTCTTCGATCGCCTCCTCAACCGAGTCTTCCGAAATAGAGGATGAGCCCCTCGATATCGCATTGAGGCAGGCGTCCTGCGCGAGCATCAGCACTGTTCTGTGGATTCCGGCGCTTTGGGTCACGAGAAGTTGCTTGGCACCCAAATCAAAGATCTCCTCACTCACTCGCTGTTCCAGCACTGATTCAAGGACCCTATATCCAGCCTCCTGAAGACTGCCTTCTCGGCTCCTGAGCGAGACGGCGGGCAGTGTCACGATTCGGTCCCACTCGCCAATCTCGTTGCTATACTCAGGAAGGAAAGCCAAGCCTAGAGGAGCCACAAGCACCAACGAGCACTCAAGCCGACCGAGTTCCGTGACAAAGCGGGCAGCCGCCTTGAGTTTCTCTCCTCGCTTTTTCTCCAGACCGTCAACCAGGAGGATCGGCTTCAAATCGGCGATGTGAAGCTGTTCGATCACCCCGGCGAGGTTTTCCATTGCGACGTTCGTTTCAAATGTGGCAGCGTGGGCCCGTTCTCGGGAGATGAGATCGAGTGTCGTGGTCCAGCCTTGTGATTGGGCGTGAAGCACGAGCTGGTGCGTGAGGCGAGAGATGCCTAGCGCGGGGTTTGAGATTGATTCATAATCCAGATTATGGGCTAACGCCAGTCTCCTGGGCTCCTGCGACCTGGCGAGACGCAGCAGCTCCGTCGTTTTGCCCACGCCCCTCTGCCCAACTAGCAAGATATGCTGGGGGGACTCAGAGTAATCCAGAACCTTTGCGAGTTTCCCAACGGGGTCACCGGGCGCGTTACGTAATATGGCTTCAGTAGCTCGCCGTTGAGGGGCAACGCCGGGTCATATCGCCGATAGGCTTCCTTTAGGTCGGCCATGGTAGGAGCCCCTTAATGCGAAGGCGTTTCAAAAAGCTGTTCGCGGCCGCGCTCGTGAAGCGGTAGCGTGCCAGCCCCTCAATCGACGGCCCGCAAAAAACATCATACCGTTCTTGCGGTGAAATTCCTCGGCCCCGGGGAGCGACTCGCAATGGATGTGACCGTCTCGCGCGTCTGCCTGGCTCCGCAAAATCGCGATGGCGACGAGTAAACTCCCCACCCCCCGATAACGGACCATTGGTGGTCGATTCCACGGGGCTGTCGACAGACGTAGCGCATGGATGCCGTACTCCTCGACCTCGTTCTGGGATATCTGGATCATTCGCAGGCCCTGTAGCTCCCCGAACGCCTCGAGGGCGTAAACGACGAATTGATCGGGGTCGGCGAATGCTTGATCCATCAGATCATCCCATGCCCAATGACCGTCCTCGGCCCCTGCTTCGAGCGCTCCGTGCCAATGTGACCACAGTACCTTGTCGTCCTCTCTGACCGGCCGAATCACGCCCTCAACGAATTGTTGGCTATCTCGTTCGACGACGTTGACGCGAAGGTTCACCACGCTTTCCACCTCCACGCAACTGATCCACTAACTGCTTTTTGAAAAAGCGAACCAGCGAGACGGCATTTCAGCATAATTGCCCTTTGTCAAGGCTTGCAACGTTTCCGGGACGACGCCGAGGAATTACTAGCTGGAAGCACACTCCCCGCGGCGTGGGTCGAGACGACGGGTCGGGCGGCACCGCTGGCGCGGTGCCGCCGACGGCCTTTGTTTGTTGTTAGCGGCTTGCAACCCAATTGACCAAACGTCCACCTAGGCAATCCAGTTCTCGACGGCTAAATCCGACAGTGCCTCAAAACCCTGATCCGCGGTCAGAACGAGGAGCGTATGCTGGCGAGCGAGGGCCGAAAGCATCATGTCGACTTGCGTCAACACCCGGCCCCGGCGGCGCAATTCAATGTAGACCGCGCCATGGAGTCGGGTCGTCTCGGCATCCATCCGGTATCAGGCGAGGCCCATCTGTCGGAGAACCTGCTCTTTGGCCTCGCGGCGCGCCTTCTGCGAGCGCCCGGTCCAACTCATCTGCTGGATGGTTTCCCCGTAGTGGCCTTCCTGGAATGTGATCACGACGGAGTCGAGCGAAACGCCCGATGAGCCCACGCGAAGCACGCCCTGGGAATCCTCTTCAACGTAATTCTTTGATGAAATCAAGGCGTGCTCCTCTCCCCGCTTCGCAGACGCCCACGCCGGCCCGAGAAGATTCTGCCTTCTGGGGACAGCGCCTGGTATAGCGTGTCTCCACACCGGCCACAGCAGCCCCACCGGACCATACCAGATGTCCGGAGCGGCTTGGGGAATTCCGGGGACATCGGCTTCATCGGCACCAAGAGTCGGCTGTCATCAAAGTCGCGACCTTCATGGAAATGGAACGCTCGCCCTCCGGCGACGGGAGCCGCTCATGGCCATTACGAAATATTCCGTCGACGACTACGAGGAAATGATCCGGCTCGGGGTTCTGACCGGGAGACTGGACATTTCGGCGTCGGCCTCGCTGATAGGCAGGCGTTTTTGAACCGTGCCGGCAGTGGGCATCGATCAGTCCTAAACTCCAGGTGTCCATGTTCGCACGAAAGAAAATTTTTGTAAATCGTTTAAGTCATTGGAACGTCGAACGTTCCGATCGAATTTCGGCCTTGAAACATCGCCCGAAATTTGAAACAATTTTGGGCAATGTGTACAATATAGTATAAATAGGGTGAATGCGCACGTTGTGTTCCGCGCCTACGGGTCGCGGCCACACGATCGGCGCACGGTGTTGGTTGGTCTGATGTTTTCCAGAATGCTTGAAGGCGTTGCCCCTTCCGCTCAATCCACTTGCAATGGGCCCCTTTTTCCGGACCCAGAACGCGAGTGCGCCTTCTTGCTTGCCGAGTTGTCCTAGCTCGCTTTTCAGATTGGCTTTCTCAGACAGAGCCCTCTGAGAAAGCGACATTTAGCGCCAAAAAGCGACATTTCGACGAATGATTATTCCAAGACACGTCGACTCCAACACGTTCGTTCTGGGGCGCGTTCTTGCCCACGCAAAGCCGCCACTGGCCACTTGCCGCGACGCGTCTTTCATGCCCCGAACGCGAGTGCGCCTGCTCGTTTGCCGAATTGTTCTAACTCGTTTTTCAGAAGGGCTTCCTGAGACAGGGCCCCGCTCAAACCGCGCCATTCCGCGCCAAAAAATGCCATTCAACGAACAAGCATTAAAGAATTCAAGCGGAGGTGGACAACGAGAAGCGAGACACGTGGGTACGGACCGAGCGGAGAGGATCCGGCAAAAACGAGTGGAGGCGGTGCGTGCGTATTGGAGAGCGGAAGCTTACACTGTCATTTAGGAACGTGAGGTGATCGACCCGCCTCCTATCATCGGCCATTGGCCGCCAGAGGCCATCACGAGTGAAGACCAGCGACGTGACGACAGCGTGGAGGGAGGTCCGCTGCGCCAGCTTGCGGGTTGATGACTTGCGGGTCTTGGCCGAGGTACGAGGTCGGGCGGACTTGCGGGTGGTAGTCGACGGGGATCGTGCCTGGGTTCGCTGGCAGGCTGACTCGGCGATGATCACGGAGGTGCTGGTCGGGCGGATTCTGCCCATCGAGGGCGTGGAGTTGTTCGTCGAGCGTGGCGGGCGGTGGTATCGGCTCGGCGAGCACTTACCAGCCTTCTTCGTGCCATTTCGCAATCATGAGGACGGCGTGCCGCTCGACCGGCTCTTGATTCCTGAAAAGCTATCGGCGCAGCGGCCGGAGCGGGGACTTGCCAATCGGCTTGATGTCGGCGTGGCGCCTGACCAGCGAGGCGAAGCCCGGCCGGCGACGGCCATGAGATGCGAGCTTGTCACGCTCGCCGTCTGGGCCGAGCAGGCGACCTCGTACCAGCTTTCTCGTTTGCAAGGGACCTGGCGGAAGGCCTCCGACGGAGAGGACGGAAAGGCCGATGCGTTCGTCCGCGGTGGGGTGGGTACATTGCCGCTATTACCGGAGAGCGTGCGGTACTGGGGGACTGACCTGCTGGTCCCGCTGGGTTTCCGGGTTGATCCGGCGCTTCCCGAGGGGGCAATTCGCCGGGTGGTCGGGGCCGACGAGGGCGATCTGGTCGTGTTCGACGAACAGGGGTTCGAGTTGATCGCACGCGACACATTCAAGCCGCTTTCACGGGCGGGCATCCGGTTGGCTCGCGGGTATCTCTCAGGCAATCGGCCGGGGGAAGGGAGCGTGAGATGAGTCGTGACCGCGCGGCCCTTTATCTGCAGATCCCCGCCGATTATTGCCGATCGTTCGGCGGTCTCAGGTGGGCGCATTACGGTGAGGCGATCGAGTTTCTCGAGGGCCCGGCGGCCGGCCGCACCTTCGCGTTCGCGGCCGAGGTCGCGGCTTTTCTCGAGGGAATGGGCAGCGCGGGCGGGACGCTCCCTGGTTTTGGGTTCGTGCTTCATCTTCTTTACCTGGTCGGTCTGGGCGATCGCGCGGCCCGGCATGGGGAACGGAGGGCCATTTGCGTGGAGCAGATCGCCGCTCCGTTTCGCGAGCTGGGATGTCCACTGCGCAATGCGGGTGCCTTGTGCGCGTGGCTCAGTCGTGCAGCACCTCGCGCGGCCGATCCGCCCCACGTTGCCGACCTGCAAGAGATCTTGACCGCTGGAAGCTGGGTCCCTCAGATGGTGCTTTCGCATCCGCTCCTGGGAGCAATGGATCAAGCGGAAGAGCCAGGGCTGGCCGCAGCGGAACTGGTAGAACTAATCTGCCGCGCGGCCAACTTACTTTCGGACAGTGAGATCCGGCACTGGCTGCGTCATGGTCGGGGGAGCGTGGCCAGCGGCGTCGATCCTCCCATGCCGCCACAAGCGCGGAGCCTGGCGGAGACGTTGGCCGAGCTGGAGCGAAGCCCGCGGCTTGCCGGGGTGGGACGGCTTGTAAGCAGGCTGGAAGGGGCCATTTCGCTGCCTCCGCGCCGACTGGCGTGGTCCGAGCTGCAAGACGGCGGCTACGCCGACATTACCACCAAGGGCGCTCCCGAGCAAATCCTGCCGATCCAGTTCGCACTCGAGCAAGAGGAATTTCTCCGGCGGTTCGCCGCACGTGAGTTGCTTTATTTCCACCGGGAAGAGCCGCGCCAGCCGACGGCCGAAGAGATCATTCTGTTGCTCGATCAAGGGGTTGCGCACCTGGGGCGGCGTTCGGCTGGCGCTGGCCGGTGCCGCGGTCGCGCTGCGCGTCAGGCGCAGCGGCGGGGGATCGCCGTCAAGCTGGCTGTCACCAGCAACGACGCCGATGCCGTCGATCCCACCCATCTCGAGCCGCGGCGCTGGCCGAGCTGCTGGAAGCGAGCGACCTGTCGCCGCATCCCGCGGAGGCACTCTTGCGTTTACGAAATGGCCCGCGGGGTTGCAGCGCGACATCGTTCTTCTGACTCATCCACGTAACTTGCGGCAAACGGAGGTCGCGGCTGCGGCGCGGTCAGTGGCCGAGGCCGAGGCGGGGAATGCTCGGCTCTTTGCAATCTCGGTTGACTCAAGCGGCCAGCTCGAGCTGGCCGAGCTGCGGTGTGGCCTGCCGGTCGTGCTGGCGCGGCCGGATCGAACTCGCGACGCCGCGGGCACCCGCGCCAGTGATCGCGAACCGTGGAGATCGCGCGATCCGCCTGGCCTGGAAGGGGAGCTTTGAATCGATCGGCTTTCCGTTCCAAACGGGCGCCCTCGATCACATGGAGACCAGACCGCATGCCTTCTTTTCGAGTTTCGACTTTGACGACGCGGGTGACCGCATCCTGATCGTAGGTCACCATGGCCTTCTCTTCAGTTGCCGGATCGATGGGACGGAAGCCGAGGTCCTGCCGCGTGGCCGCGGTTTAAAAGCGAGGTCGTGAAGCTGCACAGGCCCCCCCTGGGCGTCGCCGGCGGATTTGTTCTCGAGGGCTTTGGCGACGGGCGTCGGTTTCTGGCTCATTATGACTTTCCGCCCCGGGCGTGCACGCTCCACGAAATCGATAATCGGCAACGGCAGGTCATGTGGTTTTATTACCGCGACCTTCATTCGGTCGTGGCCGTCGAGGCGGATGGCGAGCGGGTGGCCGGGGCGATTGACCTGGGCGAAGCCGGCCATAAAGCCGCGACCTCGTCGCGGGCGATCCGCGCCATCGATCGCGCGAGGGCCGGAATTTGGCCTTACCCGTTGAAGGTTTCACCTCTTTGGATGACACTTACCGACCTTGGGATCTATCCTCCGAGCTATCACACGGCTCGGCTTGATTCGCGATCCGGGATCTTGTATTACGGGCAGGCGACGGGGCGTGAGCGCTCGCTGACGCCCCTTGTCGACGGCAGCCCGGTGCTCAAGGGGAGCCGGATTGTTCAAGCTCTCGACGGTGGAGACGTTGTGGCGATCCTGGCGGTGGGCGATCGCGAACTGGTGCTGTACTTCATCTCCGTTTCGCGGGGCAACGTGCTTGGTATGTTTCATTTTCCGACCCGACCCGAAGGAAGCACATTCGCATTGAGTCGCAACGGTGAGCATTTCGCTTGGGCGGTCGATAGTCACCGGCTGGAAGTGTGCCGCTGTCCCGGGCGATCAGCCCCCCTGTCTGGTGACTCCCCACGAAGATTTATGGGTCCATTTCGCAACGCTGGGGCGGTCGTGCCTGCTCGTTCGTGAGTTCACGTTCGGGGGACCTCGCCATGCCCACTGTTGTTGGCTGATCCGATGGGGCCAGGGCCGTCTCGACCTCGTTTTCCAAGATGCGGACTCTTTGCTGGAGCAGATCGGCAATGTTGTCGCGGTTTCCCGGAGTGTCCCGGCGCGAAGTGATGGTCCGGGGTACGATCCCGATCGATTCGTCCAAACGATCGAAACTCGCGCAATGCGCATTTGATCGATCGGTACAATCACGTGGTCATTCTGGGGCGTGGCGGAGACTTGGTTTGTATGATGTTCGTGAGTTGCCACGAGTTCGCGGCATGGCTGCCGGATGGGACGATGTTCGGCCCGCGCCGGCTTATCGGCGGTGAGCCGACGCCGAATGCTCGCGAACGGATCGCGGCCGCTCTGACACGGGTCGAGCGAGGCGAAGGGGGCACGGTATGGTGATTCGGGTCCCCTACCACCTTCGCCGCCGCCGCCGCTGTGATCCCGCGGTGGCTCTGCTCGTACCATCGGGCGATCCGTGCGCGGTGCTGGCCTTGTGCTCTCGCCTGGACCTCGATCCCAGCGGGCGACTCTTCGAAGTCGCGGGAGGCTTTCTCCTAGAGCTGGAGCGGCCGTCGGCCGACCCGATGCCTGGCGCCGTCCGACTGCGAGCTGTGGTGAAGTCGCTCTATGTTCCGGTCGACGCCGAGTTGCTCCCGTGCCTCCTCGACGACGAGGCGAGAGGTCTGGTACGCGATTGGGGCCTGGTCTTCCCGCCGGGTGGCGGGGCCTTGTTATTCGATCGTCATGTCCCGGTCGAATTGAACGAGTTGTTGGCCGCCGAGCCGCGGCTCCGTCGCGGCTGGAGCGAGTTTCCAGCGCCGCGGCGTCTGGCCGACCGGCTGGTGGAGATCGCTTTCGAACGACCCGAGCCCCCGGCCGAAACACTTTATCAGGATCTCGAACGGGAAATGCCCGCCCAGCCTGATCGCGATGATCCTGCCGACAAGCCCGCCGCGGCTTCGGGCGAGCCCGCGAGCCCGCGGCCGTCAGACGGGGCCAGCGACGAGCCCGTCCCCACGGAGCAATCGGGAGCGAGCCAGCCTGGCGGCCTGAAGACGGTCCTGGCAAACCTGGTTGAGCGACTACGGGCCGCCGTCCGACCGGCGGGTCAGGCGCTCGTAGTCCTCAAGGAGAAGGCGCAGTGGGACTGGATCGATCATTCCCACTTGCTCCGAAAACTGCTGCACGAGTTTCGTCATGGCGATCCAGCCAAGGCCTTGCGGCGTGCCCTGCCCCTGTCGTTGCCTGACGAGCCAGCCGTTCCCACCAGCATGGCCAGGCTCCCTTGGATGGCGCGATCTATAATCTGGGCGATCTACTGCGGTCACGCCATTTGGGACGCGGCGAGGCGAACGCCGTGCTGCCCGCCGAGCCGAGCCTGACCTATGCGCTGGCTCAGGAATATCGCAAGGCCGCCGAACGGGCCGTGGAGCAGGGAGATTTTCGCCGGGCCGCCTACATTTACGGCTACTTGCTCCGCGACGATCGCACGGCCGCCAGGGTTCTGCAGCGTGGTGGATTACACTACGACGCGGCGATGATCTATTTGAAGAAAATGAACGACCCGGTCGCGGCCGCCCGGGCTTTCGAGGCGGCCGGCGAGGTGGACCGCGCGATCGAGCTGTACCGGCAATCCGCGATGCACGAGGCTGCCGGCGACCTGCTGCGCCGCATTGGTGAGGAACAGGAAGCGGTGAGTGAGTATGCGAAGGCAGCGGCCATCCTCGCCTGCGGTTTGCCTCCTGACCACTTGGGCGCCGGCAGGCTCTGGCTCGAGAAAGCTCGCAAGCCCGAGCTGGCCATGGAGAAGTTTCGTGATGGTTGGGCCCGGCGTCCCGAGGGCAACGCGGTTCTCTGCGCTCTCGAAATGGCGCGGTTGCACGCCGAGAAAAGTGCGTTGGGGCCGATCATCGCTTTGCTCGATGAGGCCGATGCGTTTTTCGCGATGCCGGATCAGGCGTTCAGAGGCTTTTTCTACGACGAGGTGACGCGGTTGGCCTTGCTTCCCTCCATGGAGGGGAGTGCGGACGACCTGCGCGACCGCGTACTCGAGTCGGTGGCACGCAAGCTGCGTCAGGAGATCGAGGGAGGGCAGCCAGCCCCGGCCTTGGTATCGGGATTGCTGGGCAGGTCTGGGCTCTGGCCTGTTCCCTTAGTCAGCGACGCCGAATTTGCCGCGAAGGCCGCGGTCAAGCGAGCGAACGGGCCGGCGGAAGCGAACCCGTCCGTGATTGCCGGCCAATTGACCTGGTGCTCGTCGTTGCGGGTTGTTTGGCCAAGGCCCGGTGCGTATGATGAAGATGAGTTCGTGGCGGGCGCGATGATCGCCGCGGCGCTTGGACTCAGGCGGCATGGTGGGGCAACCCGTCGGTGCGGCCTGGGTCCGGGGACGTGCCACGGAGGAAAGTCCGGACTCCACAGGGCGCGATGGTGGGTAACGCCCACCGTTCGGTACCGCGATGCGCGGGCCGGATAGGGACAGTGCCACAGAAAATAGACCGCCTTGGACGTGACGCTTGCGTTACGCTCAGGGTAAGGGTGAAACGGCGAGGTAAGAGCTCACCAGCAGGCCGGGTGACCGGCCTGGCTCGGCAAACCCCATCGGGAGCAAGACCAAATAAGGGAGCAGAGCGGCAAGGCGACACGGGACAAGAGCGTTTATCCGCGACGTCTTGTCCGCCTGCCTCTCACGGATCGGCCCGATCCGTTACGACTTCCGGGTAGGTCGCTCGAGGCGTCAGGCGACTGGCGTCCCAGAAAAATGATCATCCGGGCCTCAGACGGGACGTGTAAGCGTCCCGTCAAAGGCTCGACAGAATCCGGCTTACGATGCCCGCCACGAACTTCTCAACTCGCTCAATTCGACGAATCGCTAAAAGGCGCTTCCGGCCACGATGCGAACGCTCGCATAGGGGCTGAACTCGGCCGAGCGGATGATCCCCTTGACGTCGAATGCCTGCTCTTTGAATTCGTGGAAAGGGACCTCGTCGACATCGGTCTCGCCGACGATTTTGAGGATCTCCTGATAGAGACGCGGGCTGAATTCCTTGATCTCCACGGGGACCGTGATGGCATCGACGACGAGCTCTTCGGTGACGGCCCGCAAGACATCGAGCAAGCGAGGGATCCCCGGGCGTCAGCGTCAGGTCGATGACGTGTCCGTCGGTCGGCAGCGGGTAGGCGGCATCGACGATCAAAAGTTCGTCGGACTGCCCGAGCTCGGCCAGGAGAGAACAAATCGCCGGGTTGAGGATGCCGCCCTTCTTCATGGGACCTGATCCTTAACGAGCCAGGCAGCACCCGGTGAGATCTCCCGACCAATCCCCGAAGCCAAAGTGGTCGGGTCGAGAGAGCTCGATGGAGTGCGTCCTGACCGGGGTGCCTGAAAATCGGGGGTTGCCGGTTCCACGACCATGTAAAGTATAACGATTATGGTGAACTCGCTCTACCCAGGATGGGCGCGAGCCCGGAATTGCCTGTGAGCATGGCACCAGCCAGGCCATCGGATTGGCCAGTGACACCGGCTTCATCTCCAGGGCTCGCCATGAGGAAAGCTGATGACAAATCGTGGTTTGCGTGCTGGCTGGACGATGACGATTGCCGCATTGATACTGACTGTGTGGATGGTCGGTGTGAGCGCGGTCGCCTGGAGGGGATTGGGCCGAGGTCGCCACAAAGTTACCGAGCGTCTTGCTCGGGCCTCTCGGGTAACCGCCAACCAGCCGGCGATTTTGAGGCCATTCCCACCGGGCCGCTGGGGTTGAGTGATCCTCGCTTAAATTCGCTCCGGCTGGCGGTCGATTCGTGGCGGCGTTCGGCCGCGCCGAGACGCAGGGTCGTTGACCAGGTTTGTCTGGTGCCCGATCTGGCCGCCTTTCTGGAAGCGATCGCCCTTTGGGACCAGCGGTCGTTCTTCCCGATCCTGATTGACGAGCCCGCCTGGACACTCCCGTTCCTGCGTGCATTTCGTCCCGCGCGGGTGGTGCGTTTTGCCGGCCGGGACACGGCCGGCGGCCGCGGCGGTTTCCACGGACTCACTCACTCGGGCGAGCTGGTAGCGACGGGTTGTGGTCACAATCGCTCGAAGCGGTGGCACGCGCCTGGTCTGGCCCTCGCCAGGCGGAACCCGCGGCCGCGGCCGCCACTCGGCCGTCGCGAGGGCTCGGCGCTACACCGCCCGGCATTGTTTTTTCTGACTCCCGAGGCCCCGATGCTCGCCGGCGCCGTCGCGCTGGCCGCCGGCCGTTTTCAGCCGCTCGTGCGTCTGCGAGCGCTCAGCGGCTATCCAGGCTCAGCGAAAAAGTCGAGGCTGAATGAAGGTTTTGAAGACGTATTGAACCTTCCGGAGGCACTCGGTTTCGCACGAAGAGTCGAGCTCGGCGTGGCCTCTGTGGTCCCTCAGTACAACCGTCTTGGCGACGATTGCGACTTCCTGACCATCGCCGCCGACTGGCCCTATCGATATCTCGTCGAGGGGGGGCACGAGCCGTTTCGCGGTATCTACGCGCTCGACGACCTGATCGGCCGCGCTGTTTGATCCATCCGTCCAGACCGGGTGGCCGGATCAGGCTCGGTGCCGGTGGGCCTATACAGGTCGGCTCCTGGGCGATCCGGCCGCAAGTGCCGCGCGCGCGATGGCGGCGTTGTTCCTGCAACCAAGGTCCGCACTTTTATGGAACACCTACACCGGGGAAAAACCTTGGTCCAACTATACCGTCAAACCCGCCGCCGCTGATCTGAGCCGCTCCCTTGGCAGTGCCAGCGAGATTGTGCAGCGTTCAGGGCCAGAGGCCAACGTGGCGAATTGGCATCACGCGGTCGACCCGTTTAATCGCTTTGGCATGGTGTTTTTCAATTCCTCGGGGGGGCCGGACTGGTTTAGCATCAGCGGCGGGCCAGGACGCCCGAGCGATATTCCCCGCGGCCTACCGGAAAGCGTGGCGATGATTCACAGCTTTTCGGCGGCCGCCCCCCACGATGGCCAAACGATCGCTGGCCGTTGGCTGTCGCAGGGGGCTTTCACGTATTTCGGCGCACTCAACGAGCCGTTTGTGATGTCTTTCCGGCCCCCTGAGCTGGTTGCCGCCCTGTTGGCCGACGCTGTGCCCTTGGTCGCGGCCCTGCGCCAAGGCGAGGAGGAGCCATTCGGCTGCCCGTGGCGGCTTGTGTACCTCGGCGATCCGCTTTACCGTGTCCGAAATGAGGCGGTGAACTCCGCTCGTCCCGCCTGCACTGAGAGAGTTAAGGAGAGCACAAACGATCGAATACCGCCGGCTGCCTGGCGCAAGACGGCGCCTGATTACGAAAACTGGTCTGTCACCGAAATTACGGCGCACGGCGGGACGTCGGGTGAATCGGTGCAAGCTCGTGTCTTCGATTCCGACGAAGATCGGCTGCGTTGGTGTCGCGATGCCTCGGTCAGGGAGTCGGCGGGGCTGGCATCCGGACGTGACCGCGTGAGCGCCGACACTCGGGGCTTCCTAGCGGAAGGCTGGCGCGCGGTGTTTCTGAAGATTCAACGCGACACGATAAACCCCGAGCTCAGGTCCGTTTTCGACGATTTGTTGATCGACCTCCTTGAGAACGGTGGCGCGATTGACGAGCTGATGGGGCGGTTAGCGCAAATTCCGGCTGACCAGCGTGGACCTCGGGTCTGGGAGGCGCTGGAGACCGCCGCGATGCAACGGCTCGCGCGGGTGGCCGGCGACAGGGACGCGGCGGGAGGATTTCTCCGAGCCCTCGACCTCTGGGATGAGGTCATCCGGCTCAATTGGCCCCCAAGCTCGCACTTCCCGGCGCATTTCAGCGAGCGAGTGGGCACGCTGGCCTTGGCCGAAGCGCATCGCAGCCGGCTCTGGCTGGGCCGCCTACGCGGGGCGGACAAAGCCATGGCCGGCGAATCCAGCCGGCATCCGCTCTCTGAAGGCATCGCGGCCGAACGGACACGAGCCAAAGCGAAACTCGGTGGGCTCGGCTCAAGTCGCTAGTTCTTTGTGCGGCAACACCAACCCGAGGCGCCAGCGAGGGGACGCATGCCGGTGCCGCGAGTGTCTCGCGGCAACCAACATCTGCCGAGGCTTTCGACTGGTGACAAGACGTCACTCGCTGGTATCTTGCATCAGTTGAGCGTGCAGAATTGTAAGTGTCCAGTCTTGGGGAAATGCGCCGCATGTCAGACAGGGAAAGGCTTCGAGCGACGCTTGTGAACCTGCTCGAGGAAGAAATGGGGGAGAAGTATCCCTTACCCCAAGACGATCAGGATCTGCGCGAGTCGCTGGGTCTTGACTCGGTGGACGTTGTCGGCCTTGTCATGCGAATCGAGCGCGAGTTTCGCGTGCGGCTTTCGCCCGAGGAACTGGCGAACGTGAAGGTGGTCGGCGATCTGCTCGACTTGATGGAGGCGAAACTGGCGAATCAACCCGCAGTCCAATCCAACGGCGATCCGACACGGAGAAAAGCCTGCCGCTACCTGAAATATTTGTCGCTTTTTTCATGAGTCCTTGGTCGCGTCACCGAATGCGACGATGGCCACGCCGGCGGTGATCAAGAGCGTGCCGGCCCAGCGAGCGGCGCTGACATCTTCGCGAAGGTAGAATCGCGCCAAAAGCGCGGCCAGAGGGTAAGACGCCGCGGTGAGCGGCAGCGCGAAGCTGAGGTCCGCGCCCTCGAGGGCCAGCATGTAGAGCCCAACGTGGACGAGCAAGAGTAAAAGGCCCGCCGCGACCCAGCCGTTGCGTGCGACGGCCGTTGTTTGATCGAGCCAACCTCCGCCGGCTCGGCCCACTTGCTTCATCCCTTTGGCGAGCAGGGTCTCTCCCACGGCCAAGGCGATCACCGCGACCAGCATGATCAGCAAGACTCGACCGCGGCCGGCGAGGGTCACAGGCGTATCTCTCCCTTGAAAAAGTCGCCATGGACCAGGTGGCGGTCGTGCGGGGCGGCCATGGACGTCATGTCGTCCAACGGTGTAATGCCCAAGATATCGGTCAAGTCCGCGAAGGCATCGAGCAGGCCGTCGATCGATCCCTCGGTGTGATTGGCGTTGCACTGCACGCGGAGCACGCCGCAATGGTACGGGACGGCGGGGAACAGGACCGATTGGACGTAATATCCACAATCGAAGAGGAACTTGCCGGCGCGGAGGGTGTCGGCCTCGTCGCCAATCAAGACCGAGACGATGGGTGTCGCGCCGCCCATGATTGTCAGCCCGAGGTCCAAGAGCCCGCGGGTCAGGTGTTTGATGTGCGAGTCGAGCCGCGCGCGAAGCGATGCGTATTCGTCGGACCGAAGGATATCGATGACCGCCGAGATGGCCTCGAGATAGCAGGGGACGACGGGGCCGCCGAAAACGTAAGGGCTGGAGCGGATCTTGAGGAGGCGATGAAATGGTTCCGTGCAACCGATGAAACCGCCGGCGCATGAGAACGCCTTGGAGAGTGAGCCGATGACGAACGTGTTGTCGTAGCTGCCCAGAGATTCGAGCACGGTCCCCCTCCCCTGCTCTCCCAGCACGCCTGTCCCGTGGGCGTCGTCGATATAAAGCACGGCATTGTTGGCTCGGGCCACTTCATTAAGCTCCGCCATCGGCGGGATCATGCCACTCATACTGTAAACGCCGTCGATGCAGACCAAGGCGCATCGATACGGCCGCAGGGTTTCAAGCACATTCTCCAGCGCCATCGCGTCGTTATGGGGGAAGGTCGCCACCTTCGACACCGTTGGCGCGGGCGATTTTGGCGGCCTCTTGCATCGAACTGTGGGCATGCTCATCCAGCACAATCACATCTTGCCGACCGACCAGGCCAGGAATGGCCCCCAAATTGGCGAGCATCACCGACGGAAAGATGAGCACGGACTCGACGCCCAGCCAATCCGCGAGTTTCTCCTCGGCTTCAATATTGGCACGCACGCTGGCGAAGGCCCGCGACGAGCCGTTGTGCGTACCCCATCGCCTCAGCCCGCGGCGCACGGCCTCCTGCACGCGCGGGTCGCGGTCGAGGCCGAGGAAGCTATCCGAGCCGAAGTTCACGACCGAGCAGCCAAGCACCTTGATCTCTCGACCGGGCCCCGCCTCGTCGATCACGAGGTCCTTGAGATGCGAATCGGCGTGTTCGTCACCGAATCTTTCAACAATCCTGACAAGGGTATTGCGGCGTAGAGCGTCCCCGAGCTTGTCCATGGGCGAAAGGGCCGTCATGACGTCTCCTTACGTGGTCGGCGCGGTTCTGGGTCGTCGCTTGGCTCGAATTCCCCCGCGGGGGCGGGGAACGGCTTTCGCCTGCCAGAGCCGCCTCCATCCTTAGAGTCCAATTGAAAGAGCATGATCGTAAAGATACACTCAAGCGCCAAGGTGGTTCGCCTCAATTGCTTCCGAGAGCGTCGTGGGAGCTCTCCCTATTTCGCCAACTCGCACTTATTGTGCCCAGAAAGCGCGGATCTCCTATATTTACTTTTAAGCGTGACGGAACGTAAGGCGCTGGCGACAGGAAGGTCGTTTAAGTGACGGATCGCACGAAGACACGATGGTCGTCAGCCGCCGGGCTGCCGGCCGTGGCGAAGCTTGGCGGCAGGGTGAAGGGCCGCGCCCTTTATCGGGCAAGGCAAGGCGACATGCTGGTTCTCCGCAAGAAGCCGGGACCGGTACCGGAGGGATGGGGTCGGATACCGCCGTCGTTGCTCCGGTACGCCGACGAGCAGACGATCGTCGCCACGGCGGCGGTTTTCAGCGCGATCCAGGCGATGGGCTCTCATCCCGATCAATTCAAAGATTGGGGCGTCGTCGTTGCGTCGCGATATCTGGGCCGGGCCAATCTGGCAGTCGCCTTGCGCAGCTTCGCAGCCGACGGCGTCTGGGGGACTTCGCCGCACTTGATCCCGCATTTTGCCTTGCATTCGGCGTCGGGCACGATCAGTCTGGCGTTGGGATCGCATGGTCCGAACTTGGGGGCTGGCGGTGGGTTGCATACGGTGTCCGAAGGTTTTCTGGCGGCTCTGACTTGGTTGTCAACGGGCGTCGTGCCGGGTGTTTGGCTCGTCACGAGCGGCTGGTCGCCCGAGCTGGTGCCCGACCCGCGTGGTGATGCTCCGGTCGCAGGCGAATGCCTGGCCCTCGCCCTGGCCTTGGCGGGCATCGACGACGAGGCCGATGGCCCAGTGTTTCGCGCGATTTTCGGATCAGATGCGCCACCCGACGGCGATCTGCCGAGTGATCCGGCGTGGTTGGCGGAGATACTCGACGGCGACGGGGTGTCATTACCGCGTACGATCGCAACCGATGCCACTGGATGGATGCTCATCGAGCTGATCGACGGGTCGGATCTCGCAGGATGAGGCAATATGGAAACAGTTGAACCTGTTTGGATTACCGGCGTCGGGGCGGCGACACCGCTGGGGTGCGAGCTCGCGGAGATCGAGGCGAATCTGCTTGCCGGGCGATCGGGCGTCTCGATGGTGACGCGGTTTCCCACCGATGATTATCCGAGTCGCATCGCCGCTATGCTGCCCGAGCCGTTACGGCCGCGAGACGGTGATTTCGCGACGTTTTCGGCGCGGCAGCCACTGGATCAGCTTGCTTACTGGTGTGCCGAGTCGGCCCTGATCGATGCGAATCTGTGGAGTTCTTATCACGAGGCGCGCGTCGGTCTCGTTTTGGGAATCGGGGCGGAGTGGATGTTGCACTGGGAGGCGGATAGTCTCAGAGGAGGTACGCGTCTTTATAACCCCGGCCAGGACGGTGACTCGACAATCGAACGGGTTCATCGCGAACTGGGGCTAACTGGGCCGGCGCTGGCGGTTTCGGCGGCGTGTGCCAGCGGCAATCATGTGCTCGAGATCGGCCGCCAGTGGCTTCGCCTTGGTCTGGTGGACGTCTGCGTCGCGGGGGCTTGCGATCTGGCCGTAACGCCAATCGGGCTGGCGACGTTCGGCAACCTTCGCGCGTTGTCGAGACGTAATGCCGATCCCTCGGCCGCGTCACGTCCATTTGACCGCGGAAGAGACGGTTTTGTGCTGGGTGAGGGGGGAGTTGCGTTCGTCCTCGAGCGGGCCGGTCGCGCCCGTGGCCGCGGCGTAAATGCCTACGCCGAGGTGGCGGGCTGCGGTTCAAGTAGCGATGCCCATCATCACGTGATTCCTAGCCCCGATCCGGCCCCAGCGGCAGCCGCCATGCGCCAGGGCCTTGGCCGACGCGCGGTGTTGAGCCCGGTGAGGTCGACCATATCAACGCCCACGCCACGAGCACGCCGGTGGGCGATGCGGCGGAGGCCGCGGTCATCCGCGTGGTACTGGGTGACGACGCCGGTCGAATTCCCGTCAATTCGACGAAAAGCCTGACCGGTCACATGCTTACCGCCGCGGGTGCTTTTGAAGCGCTGGCGTGTCTGACCGCGATACGGCACCAGGCGATCCCTCCCACGATCAATCTGGACGAGCCCGACGTTGACCTCTGCTTAGTCGGTAACGAAGCCCGGCCGCACCCGGTCCGGATCGCGGTCTCTAACTCGTTTGGCTTTGGCGGCAGTAACACGACTTTGGTGCTTCGCGCGATATGAATGCGAATTGTGGGGATTCATCGATGGGAACGGATGCGAGGGAGTTGTGATGGGCTCGGCTGGAGAAGGACGAAGTCCTGTTGTCATCGTCACCGGCGCCTCGAGCGGCATCGGACGGGCCCTCGTTTTCCAGTTGGCGGCGGCCGGCTATCGGGTCGGTCTGATTGCCCGCAGACGCGAGCTGATCGACCAAGCGGCCGCGGAAATCAACGACGCGGGTGGCTCGGCCGTGGCTGCGGCGGCAGACGTCGGCGATCGGTCCTCTCTGCGCGCAGCCATCGTTGAGATCGAAAGCCGGCTCGGGCCGGCCGACGTGATGGTCGCCAATGCCGGTTTTGGTGCCACGACCCGGCTCGATCCGCTCAACACACGCGATGTCGAGCAAACGATCCGCGTCAACGTCCTGGGTGTGATCTACTCGATCGAGGCGGTGCTGCCGGGTATGATCGCTCGCGGTCGCGGGCATTTGCTGGCCGTTTCGAGCCTGGCGGCTTTCAAGGGCCTTCCCGGTGAGTCGGCATATTGTGCCAGCAAAGCCGCGGTGAACGCCTACATGGAGGGCCTAAGAATCTCCTTGCGGTCAAGAGGCGTGGTCGTGACCACGGTTTGCCCCGGCTTTGTCAAAACGCCGATGACGCCGATGAAGTCGCCGACGCCCTTCTTGATGTCGGCCGACGCGGCCGCTCGCCGAATCGCTCGCTTGATCGCTCAGCGGCGGGGAGGCGTCGTGCGCTTTCCGCTGCCCATGTCACTCTTGATGTCGGTGGTCGCGCGCCTGCCTGATGCCATCATCGCCCGCGTCGTTCGGGTCAAGCCTTCGTCAAAACCGGCCAAGACGACGGAGTAAGCCCGATGATTGACCTGGCCGTCAAAATGTTGCTCGACGAAAAGGTTCGCTTCGCGGCCACGGTCTTGGGCGTCGGCTTCGCGGCCGCATTGATTTTAGTCCAGGTGGGCCTGTTCTTCGGGCTGCTCGAAAATGCCAGCATCACCATTGAACGGCTCAACGCCGACCTCTGGGTGACAGCGCGAAATTCGCCCAACGTCGATTTCGGCAACCCGTTCCCCGAGACGTACGTTCAGCGCGTGCGGTCGATCCCGGGCGTCGCACGGGCCGACAACCTGATCGTCTGGTATGCGATCGTGGCGCTGCCAACCGGAGCAAAAGAGTCGGTGGTGTATTACGGGCTGAACGACTTTTCCGCCTGGCATTTTCCGTGGAATGTCGAGTCGGGCGACCCGGCTGAGCTCCGACGCGGCCATTACGTGATGCTCGACGCCTCGGCCGAGCGACGGTTCGGTCCGTTCCGCCCGGGCGATTACCGCGAGTTTCAGGGCCGCCGTCTCAAAATCATCGGGAAGACCCGCGAAGCGCTCTCATTCACGACCAGCCCGGTGGCATTCCTCAACTACGGGCTCGCGCAATCACTATCACCGGACGAGCTGCGCGGGCGAACGACATTCATCGTGGTTCGCCTCGAGCCCGGGAGCGGACACGAGCGTGGTCACACGTGAGATCCGCCGTCGTTTGCCCTACAACGACGTTTATGGCAAGGACGAGTGGGCCGCCCGATCGCGCGGCTACTGGATCGAGAGTACCGGGCTGGGGCTGACACTCTTTTTGACCGTGACCCTCGGGGCCTTGGTCGGCGTCGTGATCGTGGCCCAAACGCTCTACAGTTCGACCAATGAACACTTGGTCGACTTCGGTACCGTCAAGTCGCTCGGGGGCGGTAACATCACGGTCTACGCGATCATCGCAGAACAGGCGTTATACGCCGCCGCCCTGGGCTATGGTTTGGCTCTGGCCTTGGCCTGCGGGCTGGCGCCGGTGCTTGAGCGTTTCGATATGAAGATGATCGTCTCCCCGACGTTGGCGGGGCTGGTGTTTGTGGGTACGCAGGCCCTGTGCGTGGGGGCGGCGTCGCTATCGTTTCGGAAGGTGGCATCGCTCGATCCGGCGATCGTTTTTCGCGGCTGACGCGTAAACCGGCGGGGAGGCCCAGCCATGGCCGTGCTCGAGGCGCGAAACGTGACGAAGACCTATCGAGACGGAACCCGTGAAGTGCGGGCGCTCCATGGCGTGTCGCTCTCAGTCGAGCGGGGCGAGGTGGTGGCGCTCGAAGGCCCCTCGGGCTCGGGGAAGACGACGCTGCTGTGCATCCTGGGCTGCCTGCTGACCCCCACCAGCGGCCGTATCGTCATTGACGGGCAATTGATCACCCGGAGTCGATTCGAAGGACTGCGAGAAGTCAGGCGGCGGTCGATCGGCTTCGTCTTTCAGCAATTCAACCTCTTTCCTTCGCTGACCGCCTCGGAGAACGTGGAGTATGCCCTGAACCTGAAGGGTTGGCGCGGCCAGAAGGCTCGCCGTGAGGCCGCGCGGGTGCTCGATGCCGTCGGCCTGGCAGAGCGGCGGGACTTCCGGCCCCGCGACCTCTCGGGCGGGCAGCGACAGCGCGTCGCCGTGGCGCGGGCGCTCGCCGGACCATCCACGATGATCCTCGCCGACGAGCCAACCGGCAACCTCGACTCGGAGAATGGCAAAATCGTGTTGGCCCTCTTTCGCGAGATGGCGCGGGCCGAGCGCCGAGGGCTCTTGATCGTCACCCACGACCCGCTCGTCCGCTCCATCGCCGATCGCGTCATCACGATCCGCGACGGTCGGTTGACCCCCGGGGAGGCTTGACTCGATGTCTCCAACGATGATCTTGGGACGAGTCGTACTCCCGGTGTTGGGCCTTTCCGTTGCGGCCGGCCTGACCTGGAACTCCGTCAGGCAGATCACGGCGCAAACGGAACCCATCCGGAGGGCCGATCCAGCGGATGCCGCCACGCGGTCATCCGGCCGAATCACGGCGGAGGGGCGAGTCGTCGCCTATCCCGGCGCCGAGGTCACCGTCGGAACCGAAGTCCTGGGAACGGTTATCAACATGCCCGTTCCGGAGAATGCCACCGTCCGCAAGGGCGACCTATTGGTCGAGCTGCGCGCCGACGACATCAAGGCCTCGCTTCGCGAGGCCCATTCTCGGCTGATCGAAGCGGAGTCAGGGCTTCGTTCACTCAGGGCCCGCTTCGAGTTGGACCAAGTTTTTTCCTCCCCTGCCGCCAGGGCAGCGCGGGCGGCGGATCGTCGGGTCGAAGAGGAGGCGGCGGCTGTCGCGCGACGCGACGCCGCCAAGGCGACGGTCGAACGCCTTGAGGCAGAGGTGAGTAAGTATCGCATCGTGGCTCCCATGAGCGGCGTCGTCACCGCCCGCCACGTGGACCCCGGCGAGACAGTGACGCCTGGCTCGCCCTTGATGACGATCGTCGATCTGAGCCGGCTGAGGGTCGAGGCCGAAGTCGACGAATTTGATATCGCGGGCGTCGCACTAGGCGCCGATTGCAGGATCACGGCCGAGGGATATTCGGGCCGTTACTGGCGCGGCCAGGTCGAAGAAATCCCGGCGATTGTCGCGAACCGCCAGACCCGTCCTGACGATCCCGGCCGGCCCACCGACACGCGGGTCCTTCGCGTCAAGTTGGCATTCCGAGAATCAAATCCCTTGAAGCTCGGCCAGCGCGTCGAAGTCGAGATCGCAGCGAGGGGGAAGAAAACCGTGAGGGACCGGGGATCACGGTACGGGGTTCCACTGCCGTCGGCGTAATTGCGGAAAAGGAGCGTCAGCGTCGACACGACCACACATTGGCCGGCGAAGACCCCAACGTGCCGTGCTGCCCAGCTCGCGGCCAGGCTGGCTGGCACGCAACCCTCATCCAGGTGGGCTAGGCGTCCCGATATAGTATGTTATTTTCAGGTCGTCGCGACCGCGCTTACACCATCGGAGGCCGTCATGTCAGCGAGCTATACCGCGATCGTCCAGCAGCACGGCGAATACTGGATCGGCTGGGTGGAGGAAGTCCGCGGTGTCAACTCCCAGGGCCGGAATCGCGAGGAACTGTTGGACAACCTTCGTGACGCCCTCGAAGAAGCACTTGAGATGAACCGTGCCGAGGCTCGCGCGGCCGCGAGCGGCACCTACGAGGAAGTGAGCATCCCGGCGTGAAGCGGCATAAACTGCTCGAGCACCTCCGGCGGCATGGTCGCCTTGGTGCGAGAGGGCCGCCGGCATTCGTGGTGGGGCAACCCGGCCAACGGCCAGCGCTCGGCGGTGCCGCGTCACACGGAAATCCCCGACCCGCTTTGCCGGAAGATCTGCCGAGACCTAGGCACTCCGGCACCGTAAAAGGCGGAACTTCGACTACGAGCCGTCGATGGGGCCACCCGGGTTACCGCTCGAAATGCGCCACCTCGCCACGGCAAGTTGGTCGGGACTCCTGCTTGGTTTCGAGTTCCGCAGTGTGCGATCGCCGCCACGCTCGACTTGGCGTGACGGCCAACCCGTTTATTTACTGTCTGA
>CAWHKI010000119.1:0-69006 GCA_963829765.1 uncultured Isosphaeraceae bacterium
TAAGAACATGCCTCCGGCCACGGCGGCGAGGAATAGCAGGGTCCTGGAGCGGCCGAGCGGCTCCTTCAGCAGCAGCGGACCGATCAGCAGCAGGCAGCGGCGTGGTGGATTGCAGGAACATGGCGTTCGCCCAGGCGGTCATGCGGGTGGCCAGCGAGCCAGGCCAGGCGTAGCGGCGTAGGCCGCGGCCACGGGCAGCAGCGCCCATCGCCAGTGCCGGTGCTGATCCGGCAGCGAGAGGGCGAGCGCCAGCGGCGGCGATCCGCGGAAGGAAGCTTGCGATCTGCCAGGGCGTCATCGAAAGCCTCGATGGCCGCGCCGCCCTGTGGAAAAGAGGAAGGCGGCGGCCATCAGCAGCCAGTTGGCGGCGCGGGTTTCGCGACGCGGTCGGCTGTGGTCAGCGCGCCGGCCACCGCAGCGTGCGGTCCCGAGCCGCGCCAGATCGCCGGTCTTCAGACCCAGCGGGTCGAGCACGAGAGGATCGGCGAGCAGAACATAGTGCCCGTCCTGCTCCGCCACGCGGGCGGAATCGGCACCGGCGGGCCGGTCTCGGCGGTACGCCGACCAGCGGCCAGGCGGCATCGACCGCCTTGAGTTCGACCAGGGGCGCTCGCCGACGGCGCGACCAGCAGAGCGCATCATCGTGACGTCGACGACGTCGCACCACGCTCCCGCAGCAGGCGCGCCCTGGTCGGGCAGCTGGACACGCGCGGCCCGTCGATGGCGATCTCACCGCCCAGAAACGCGGCGGCCAGTGGCGGCGAGGCCGGCGCGCCGGACGGCGGCGCGCAGGCTGCCCGACGGCGGGATCACCGCCACGCCGACGCGCAGCGGACAACAGCATCGTCGCCGGTCAGGCCGCGGACGCCGGCATGTCTTCCGCGCCGCGCCAGGCGGAACGCCAGCCGACCCGCGGCCCGGCCGACCAGCGCGGTGCCGTCGCGGCCGGACCGGTCCGCGTCGGGAACAGGCCAGGGGCGTGACCCGGGAAGCGAGTAACCTGGGGAGGGACGAACCTCGGAAGGGGACGTCATCCTCGGTCGCCACCGTCCCATGGGCAAGCCGCACCTGACGATCGCAACGCCCGCGCGCCAGTGCCGGGACTGCGGTGATCAACAACAGCGTTGCACCGTGAATGCGCGCAAGGAACAGCATGCTCATGACCCCGCCGCCGGTCGCGTGGTCGAGGTTGCCGGTCGGCCGGCTTCGTCAGCAGCAGGCGCGGGTCCGGCGAAGGCGCGGGCGATGGCGAGAGCAAGCACGTAATGAAGCCGTAAACACGCAGGGAGATTTGCCTGTTGGAGTCACGCATCTTGTTAGCCTATCCTTTGTGTCTTATCTCGTGCATCAAGTACC
The DNA here is from genome assembly GCA_963829765.1 of uncultured Isosphaeraceae bacterium. Lineage (GTDB taxonomy): Bacteria > Planctomycetota > Planctomycetia > Isosphaerales > Isosphaeraceae > CAWFRS01. The sequence goes on from CAWHKI010000119.1 coordinate 1,357, forward strand.
GAAGCGGACATCGCTCCGTTGTACCTGAATCACACACGAACGCTCGCAAGAATGTACGCAAGGGTATTAGCAACTGTGACTCAAAGGGTGAATGCTTGCTTCGAGGCGGATCTGCCGATTACAGCGCACCAGATAATGAAATAGCAAATGCGGCCTGGTTTCAAGCCCCTAGAAAATGAAGAGCGAGTCGGGCTTTGGAATGTTGCATGCCGGATTGCCTCGATTTGTCACCGCGATGCCGCTGGTTTTTCTTACCAACAGACCGCCCGTCGCTTCATCTTACTGCTGATCAGGGAGCGACTTACGTTTAGCCAGCGGGCGGCACGGGCCACGAAGAGGAAGCCCGAAGCCGGAATTGACGGATCGGCGGTCTTGATCTAGATTCTCGCCGCCATTTCATCTCAAAATCTCGAAAAACGAGGGGAGGTTCCCTTGGCCTGGCGATGGACTGCCCAACGGCTGGCGATTTCCGCCTTTGTCCTCTTCCACCTTTCGGCGATCGATCTGGACCATGCCCGACTGCGCCATCAAGGAACGATTCCAGGCGCCTTATCGGTACTACATGTTGCCACTGGGACTCTGGCAATGGTGGTCGATGTTCGCACCCAACCCCCTGCGCGAAAACGGTTGCTCGAAGCCGAGGTGGTCGACGCCAAAAAGCTGATTCACATTTACGAGTTCACCAAGATCGGCGACCTGTCGGCGTGGCAAAAGTTCGGCCGATATCGCAATCCCAAGTTCACCGACAACATCGTGGCGGGCGGCGAATATTGCCAAGGTAGCGCGAATTCACGGCTCGCCATGTGGTTCGCCAGTTGGGCCTGGGGGAAGACGCGTTTCCTTTGACCGTGAGCCTTTATACGAAGGTCAACGACCCGCCGCCGGAAGGTACGGCGGTCGTCGACGCGATGGCTCCCCCTCGTATTCACATGATCGAGCGCTACGAGTTTGCCTCGCTCAAGGAGGTACGTCCATGAATCCGTTTAAGGACTGGGGCCGGTTTTTGTTCGGACCGATCTCGGCGCGGCCGCTCGGGTCGTTTCCGAATTGTCTTTGGACTATTGGTATTGCAGCATCTGGCCTTGATGTCGGTCGAGTTCGACCATTGGTACACCAGTGCTGGCTTACTTCAGGGCACGGAGGCCAGAGAGGCCGCGGCCCCGCTGCGGTTCTCGCCGCTCCAATACGTGGATAATCCACAAATCGCTCACGCGGTTCCTCGCATTAACAATGGTCGTGGCCGTGGCTTTCACGCTGGGGTGGCATACCCGGATCAATGAGCATTCTGCTTTATTTGTGTCTCCTTTGCCTTTATCACCGGAATGTCGCATCCAATGGCGGGCCGGACGCGGTGCCGCCGATTCTCAGCTTTTACATGATGCTTTGCCCCGTGCGGGCGGCCTATTCCCTCGACGCGCGGCGCGCGGCGAGGAAGCGGGGTACCCCCGCCGAACCGCTCATCATTCCCTGGGCCTTGCGGTTGTTTCAAATGCAGATTTGCTTGCTTTATTTTCAATCGTGTGTCATCAAGTGCCAGGTGGACCTCTCTGGCTTAAGGGTACAGTTGTTCATTACATCCTCTTTCTGCGGGAATTCCGTGTCTTCGACGCGGAATGGCTGGCGGGGTATCCGCTGGTGATCAACGCGCTGACGCACGGCGCCTGCTTGATCGAGTTCGCCTTGGCCTTCTGGCTCTGGTTCAGGCCGACCCGGCGATGGGCGATCCTGGGAGGCGTGCTGCTCCATGCGGGCATCCGTCCCATTCTGAATGTGCCGGGGTTCGGCGAGATCCTGGTCGCGACTTACGTGACGTTCCTGGCTCCGGACGAGCTCGACGCCCTGCTGCGTTTTCTCGACCCGCGCCGCTGGTTGGCCCGCCTTGGGCTGCGCTTGCCCGTCGCGCCGCTTTGGAACTCTGGGGCCCGAGGCGCGCCCCATCCCTGGGCTGTCACCAACGCGAGCTGCCATTCGATGGCCGTGGTTACGTAGCTGACGCTCGCTCCTCCCGCGTCAACTGATGGATTAGGCTCGGCCTGGCCGGGATAGAGCGCGGCTAGCATGGAGCGGCGGCCTTGCTCGTAATCGGCGTAATCGAAGCCCGGCGCCATGGTTGCGCCCAGGAGGGCGAATTCGACGCCGGGCTCGAGACGTGATCCTTGCCAAACTCCGGCGGGGACGACAACCTGGGGTTGCTGGCCGGCCGGAATGTCGGTGCCGATGATCACTTCGAGCGTAGCGCCCCCGGCAAAGAGCTGGAGCATCCGGACGGGCCCTCCCAGGTAGAGGTGAAAGACCTCCTCGGTCGGCAGCCGGTGCATCTCGGAAAAGGTCTCGGCGGTCAACAGGTAATAAATCGAGGTGCCCATCGACCGACCCGACTGACTGGAATAGCCAGGGGGGAGTGACTCCACGGGGATCATGCCGGCAGACCGGTAGGTTTCGCGGAAGAACCCCCCTTCGATCGGGTGAGGCTGAAGCTTAAGAGCGGCGATGATCTCGCGTGCGGTCGGCATGGTGATTCGTTTGGGACCTTTCAGGTTGAGCGGGGGTTGGGTCGTTTGAGGTCTTCTGAGTCGCCGGCGGGAACCGTCAGGCCACCCGGAACTTTTCGATTCCCTGCCGGGATCAGCTCGATGCCGAGCCCGGGTGCGTCGGGCACGGCGACCATTCCGTCGCGGGCGCGAATCGTCTCGGTGATCGATTGACGCAGGGTTGTGCCCTCCTCGACCACGAATTCAAGGAGCCCCAGCGTGTTGGGAATGCTCGCCAGGAAGTGGAGCGCGGCCGCGACGTTTAAATAGGTCGTGAATCCGTGGTTGACGATCGGCAGGCCGCGATCGGCGGCCAGCGCGGCGATCTTGATGGCCTCGGTAAACCCGCCGCAGCGAGTGAGGTCGACCTGAACGACGTCGATTTTGCCCGACGTCCATGAGCTGAATGAATGACTTGCGTTCGCTCTCTTCCTCGCCCGCGGCGATCCGCAGGCTGGTGGCGGCGGCGAGCTTGGCGTAGCCCTCGTAATCGTCGGGGAGCAGCGGCTCCTCGAACCAAAACGGGTCGAACGGCTCAAACGCCTTGGCCCGCTGGATCGCGGTCTTGGCGTCGTAGACCAGTCCGGCGTCGATCATCAAGTCAAGCTTGCGGACCAAGGCCGGCGCGAGCCTCTCGCACCAGGGCGATGTCGGTTTCGCGATCCTGGCCCATCGGGTCCCAGCCAAACTTGACGGCGGTGAATCCCTGGTCGGCGAACCGCCTTGCCCGCTCGCCCGTCTCGGCCGGGGTCGCGCCGAACAGCGAGCTGGCATAGGCCCGCAGCGACTTGCGGAAGCCCCCTCCGAGCAGCTTCCAGACCGGCAGGCCGAGGGCCTTCCCCTTGATGTCCCACAGGGCCAGGTCGATGCCGCTCATGGCGTGCAGCGCCAATCCCGCGCCGGCCGCCATAGATATTGGCCCGGTACATCTTGTGCCAGAGATATTCGGTCTCGAAACGGATCTTCGCCGATCACCACGTGTGCCAGCCCCGTCGCCGTCGTGTGCGAGAACGGGCCCTCGATGCACCCCTTGACCGCCATCGGGTTCGAGTCGACCTCGCCATATCCGGTGATCCCGGCATTGGTGCTGACCTTGACGATCAGGGCGTCCTGACCGCTGTCGCACTGGGTCTTCACATCGGGCAGGCGGAGGTAGATCGCTTCGACGGCGGTGATTTTCAGGTCGGTCATTGCTTGGCTTGCCTCGCACAAATATGTTCAGTTCGCGATCACACGGTGCTTGTACCCTGATTTTCGCTGTTTTGTGTCGTTCTCGCTCACTGGCGCTGACGCGACCAGATTATGCCAATCGGTCTTGAGCAGGACTGGTGCTTCGAGCAGTTCATCCCACGGGTGAATGTCAGGGGGGGCATCCACGGCAGCGGCCTCCGACCGTTCTTGAACGAGCTTCGAAATGTCAAAAACATCGACGCCATCGTCTGTGAGGATCATCAACTCACGACCACGGCTTATGAACGCATCCACGGCCTGAGCCGCCCTGTGACGGTAATTAATCGGACGATCAAGTGGATCGCCTCGGGCAAACCGAGATCCAAGTTCCGGCAAGACGACGATCTCCTTGCTCGTTAGAACAAAAAGGTGCCCCCGTGCGCTCAGGATCGCGTAGGGCGCCCCCCGAAATTGATCAAATTTCACGGTCTTCGGATTCTGTTCAGTGAGAATATTTCGAACAAAGATTAGCGAGCGATCATGGCAAAGGGCGGCGATGGCGTATGGCGATTCAGGCACCCCGAGCGAGCAGACGTCGATGAAGTCGACAGCGGGCGACGTCAAGCCGATAATTTGATTCTTGTTCTCGCTGTCGTCTAACCTAATTGTCAAAAGACCGTCATTTCGTGCGGCACAAACCAGGATCTCCTGATCCTCGGCACGGCTCACATAACGCAGCGAATAATAGTTGTGCCTTGTGCCCGCGGCATGATCGGTCCAGCATCGAGGCCCCCGAGCCTGTGACAAATCGACGCAAAAGAGGCCTACCGTTCCCATGGGCGCGACGAAATGGCCACTCGGCGTGGCGACGATTCCGTGCGCTCCCCCGGGTCCGGCGCCGACCGGCTCGAAGTTGCGCCCCGCGGTGAGCCGAAAGAGATTGATTTCACTTCGCGTGCTGACACCCATGAATGGGCCGAAAAAAGCGACGCCGTTGATCGCTTCCTCCGCAACGAATCCCGAAAACGCAGGGGTCGGCACTTGACCTTCATCGACGTAAAACAACAGATTGCCGCTCTCGGTGCCAAAGCAGTAACCGCCAGTCCACGGACAATCGCCGGCCCAGGTGATTTCATCATCCGCGAAACGATATCGTTGACCTTCGACGGGTGATCCGCTCATATGTTGCTTCCCTTCAATAAGCGCTTTCGCTGACGGTTATTGAGCGCTCAAGTCGGGTGACCAACAAGCCGCCTCGGGTCCGCCTCGCCCGTGATGCTTGTCGTAAAACAAGTATTGATAACCACTTCGCTCGCTCACAGCGGGATGCAAATGACCCGGCTCTCCGCCTACTGACATCGCGCGGTCCCATTGTTCGCCAGCGAGGCACAGTGCGACAACCTTTGAGCATCATACACGGGATCGCGCCTTGCATGCGAGCGTAATGCTCGACTTGCCCACGCCGTGTGAAGCGCGGGGAGTGCGCCAATAGATTCTGGCGATCGCTGAATCTGATGGCCAGGAAAAATGGCGCGAACGTCTCTTAACTCGTTCCTACGCTCCGCGTAGGAATGCCGTCCTTGACGCTCAGCGTCGTGTGTGACCCTGCGATCGTTGGCCAGATAGTACGCAAATCGAGGTAGAGAGCCTCGCGATTTTCTGAACGATCGAGTTGCGCAAGTACGACAAAGTTTCGTCCACGAGGCGCTACATGAGGCTTCGTCGAGTGAGTCTGCCTTGTCGATTGGTTCTTAGAAGATGACGCAGAGCGTCGAAGACGGCATTCCGACGCGGGAGCGTCGGAACGAGGGCCAGCGGAGCGTGTAGACTATTATGCAAGCGAAAGGGTTGGGTCCAACTGCCAGAATCCGTTCGCGCACCCAGCGCGGGGTCGCTTTCGACAAGAAAAACGGATTCCTCGCCTGGTTGCAAGCCGATGATACTCGTTGGTGGGTTGTGATACCCGAGCTTCGAACTAACCGGCGAGACACTTGGCCGATGTTCCGCACAGCCTTGGGGCAGTCGTTCTGGGTCGTACTCTTTGGTACCAGCCTGGCGCTTGCCCAGGACCCACCGCCTTTAGAAGGGCCGACATCGGAACCTTTGCCGCCAAAGGCAAACTCGCGGCCATCGGCACCTGCGACCAAACCCGCAACTCCAACGGCCGCGCCGTCGCCGCCCCGTCCGATGCTCGTCATCCCCGGCGTGACCGCTCCATCCCGGCCCGCCGAAGCGGCAAGCCTGCCCAAGGTTCCCCAGCCTTCTCGATCGTCAGCTCCGGGCTCGCCGGCTCCCACCGCGGCGTCGGAATTCACGCCAGTTCCTTCGAACCCAGGTTCTCCGTTCCGCCCTGGTGACGGGAAGCCGGCGGAGCGAAGGCCCGGTGCAGCGGTGCTCGCTGCTCCGATTCCACTCACGCTCGAGCCGCTCGACGACGAGACTGGCCCGGATCAGAAAAACCCGGTGTACACGCCGCCGCGGGGTGGTGCGGTCCGGCCCAAGGCGTCCAATCGGGCGGGCGAGTCTGACAGCGTCCCCGTGCAGACACGTCCGGTGCCGCGGCGGATGCCGGCGTTCCTGGGTCGCGTTTTCGGTCAACCTCCCGCGAGTTTGGATCGCGACTCGCCGAACCAGAGCGAGGCGACCGGTCGCGCCGCCAGCAGGACCGGAACCGCCCCCGGCTCCGATGCCGTCGTGAAGCGGCGGATCGAGCAGCAGATTCGCGCCACGCTGGGCGACAAGGTGCAAGACGTCGAGGTGCGTGTCAGCGGGCGCAACGTGCTGATCGCCGGTAGGGTGACGCGATTCTGGCAAAAGCGCAGCGCTATCGCGCTCTCGAGTCGCTTCCCGCCTTGGCGGGTTTCCGGGCTCGTATCGACCTGGACAATTGACGGGACGGGCGAAAATTGAAGCATGCGACCGCAGTGGAGGGCCGGTACAGGGCGTTGGGCATCAGCCCGCATGGGACGGTCCCGACATGCGCATATCGTCGTGATCCACGGCGCGCGTGATCGCACGCGGCGCAAGGTGGGGATGTTTTACGCCCCAAGCCCGACCGTTGCCGAGCGGAAGGCGGCGATGAAGGAAGGGGCACGCTATTTCTGGTTGTCGGCCGATTCGAGGGTCCATGCGAGCCTCCGTCCAAGGGCCCTGGCATAGGTTCGAAGGGTCCCAATGGTCGGGTTGGCAAGCTTGCCCGTCTCGAGCTTGCTGATCGTTGCACGGTCGATGCCCGTCCGCTGCGCCATATCGGTGAGGCTCAAACCTTGTTGCTCGCGTTCCCGTCGCAGGCCGGCCAGGGTTTCGACCAACTCCGAATCCCCAAGCGGCGGGTATTCCTGTCGATAGGCTTCGACGTCCCGCGCCAGTTCCGCTTGATACGCGGAACTCTGGCGGTTGGCGCGACGCGCCTCGACGGCGGCCCGTTGCTCGGGGGTCAACTCGGCGCTACTCGAGTCGCCGTCTCCGACGCTCGTCCGGGTTTCCGGAGGATTGGCTGCGCATGATTTAATCCTCGATCTCATAGGCGGAGACGGAGCGAATCACGACAATCCCAGCATCCTTGTGCCGCTCATAAATCACGATAATGGTCTTCCCCGTAGATGTTTGACCGATCAAGGCCGGCCGACTCGAACTGCGGCTTTGAACCGGACGGCTCTCTGGACCGTAGATCACGTCTTCAACATCATCAACGCTCAAACCGTTGTCCGCGATGTGTTTGGCATTTCCCGCGGATCGTCCTTGCTATCCCATTCGACGAAATCGAAGTCCATTGCGCCATCTCACGCCCTGACTCATCGGCATTCATCGGTTGAATTATAGGACAATGCCCCGCAAGAAGCAAAGCCAAATTCGTGTTCCCGCAATGACAAATTGACCCCACAACCACCTTCGACGACCGCTTGGGCCGCCCGATCTCGATCGGCTCCAACGGGAAAGTCATCGAAGAGCTGTGCTGAATCCGGAAACGAGCAGCTTTCCACGCAAAAAGTTGAATCCCCTTTCCCTTTTCGCGTCGCCCGAAATGTCCGATGGGATGGACAAAGAAGCAAGGCTGGCGAGCTGGAGGAAATGGGCGACGGGAAGCGGGCAATCGAATATAATCGAGGCACGTGAGCCCGCGACTGAGTACGGTTTTGTCGAGGCCGGGAAAGCCAGGGGAGGGAGACGCGATGAGCACAGCAATCGGAACAAACGCCGTGCTGATCGAGATGCCCGAGCACGTTCTGAGCCTCTTCGCAGACCCCCGAGGCGTTCGCGCAGGAGATGAGCTTGGCCGCGGCCATTGAGTGGTATCGCGAGGGCAGAATCTCTCAGGGGCATGGAGCAGAGATCGCCGGACTGAGCCGAGTCGAATTCCTCGACGCATTGTTCCGAGCAAAGGTTCCGGCTTGCCAGGTGACTGTCGAAGAACTGATGGAGGAGGTGGACCGTGTCGTTGAAGCGAATCGTCAACGCATCTCCGCTGATCCTTCTCAGCAAAGCCGGTCGGCTTGACTTGTTGAAAAGAGGGACATTCAGTTTTTTGTTCGGAAATGGGTTGGATCACCGAACTCAGCGGAAACGGAACCGGATGCTTGCTAAATTCCTCACGAAGTACCGCGAACGGCTGAAGCAGGAGCATGGCTGGGAGGTGCCTCTTCGGTGTGCTCGATGCGGCGCCGACAACGTTCCCGTGTATCATGGCTGGACGGCGAGCCAGGTCATCAGGTTCGGAAAGAAGCCCACGATCTACGCAAACCTGGAATGTCCAAAGTGCGGGCAGAACATGAAGAGGGTCGCGGGCGAGAAACTGGTCGAGATGTTTGCGGATGAAAGGACGCCCGCTCAGTACAAGCGAATGTTAGCGCTCTTAATCGTTGGCTCGTTCGGATTTCCTCTACTAATTCTGCTGTTCTCCCGGCAATGGTGGACTTATGGAGTGATGCTTTACCCTTTGTTGCCGCCGATGGTCTGCTTCTTCAACTGGCAGTTTCATTCGCCTCGGTTCCGATGCGATTGTGGAGACCCTGCCTTCAAGTTCATGGGGATGCTGGGCCGGAGCTATTGCTACCGATGCTCAAATTGTGGGCAGTTACTGCGATTGAGGGATTAAGCACTGTGGACAAAGTAAGAGTTTACCACGACCGAATAGGTAGCACCGTCACGGTCTGGTTCGACGATCCACGAAAAGAGTCGATCTGCGAGGAAATCGGCGATGACGTCGTCTTGATCAAGGATCAGGAGGGCTGCGTCATCGGTTTCGAGCGGTTGAATTACCTCTCTTCCGCCCAGCGGGATCGAGGTGCCAATGTCCCAGTCGAGGTCCACGTGCTTTGACTATCCGTACATTCTCTCCGATGACACGACGATTCTATCTCATCCTTTTTCTTGGACCGGCCTTATTCATCGGTGCCGACGGGGCGTTCCCACCGCTTTGCCACGGCGGTGCTCGCATCCCGACACCGCCCATCAAGGTGTTGTTCCTGGGGGACCAGGGGCATCACCACCCGGCCGACCGAGCCGCTCAAATCACGCCGGTGCTCGCCGGCCGCGGGATCGACGTCACCTACACCGAAAAGCTCGACGATTTGAATCCCGCGACGCTCGCCCGTTACGACGCACTCTTGGTCTACGCCAATATCACCGGATCTGAGCCCGAGCAGGAAAAGGCCCTGCTCGACTATGTGAGCGGCGGCGGCGGCTTTGTCCCGGTGCATTGCGCGTCCTATTGCTTTCCGAATTCGCCCAAATACATCGCGCTCGTCGGCGCCCAGTTCCAGCGGCACGGCACGGGCGAGTTCGATACGAAGGTCGTCGATCCGTCGCATCCGATCATGAAAGGCTTCGTCCCGTTTCGCACCTGGGATGAGACTTATGTGCACACCAAGCACAACGCCAACGAACCGCCATGTGCTGCAAACGCGCACGGAAGGAAAAGCCGAGGAGCCGTGGACCTGGGTGCGGACCGAGGGCAAAGGGACGGGTCTTTTACACGGCCTATGGGCACGATGCCCGGACCTGGCAGGAACCCGGCTTTCACGACCTGATCGAGCGGGGGATTCGCTGGGCGTCGGCGAAGGGCGAGGTTTTCGACAGCCGGGGCCGCGTCGCGGCGGGGTTGCCGCCGTTTACTTACGAGGAGTCGCCGGCCGAGATCCCCAACTATCTGCCCGGCCAGAAATGGGGGACGCAAGGCGAAGCGATCCACAAGATGCAAAAGCCGCTGGCGCCGGACGAGTCGATCAAGCACCTGGTCGTCCCCGCCTGGCTTCGAGCCCCGGCTGTTCGCGGCCGAGCCCGACATCTATAAGCCACTCTGCATGGCGTGGGACCATCGCGGACGGCTCTGGATCGCCGAGAGCACCGACTATCCCAACACCAAGCGAGCGCGACGGCCAGGGCCGCGACCGGATCTCGATTCTCGAAGACACCAACGGCGACGGCCGGGCTGACTCGTTCAAGGTCTTCGCCGAGGGCCTCAATATTCCCACCAGCCTGCTTTGCCATGACGGCGGCGTGATCGTCTTGCAGGCACCCGACACACTGTTTCTCAAGGATACCGACGGCGACGGCAAGGCCGACCTGCGCAAGGTCCTGTTCACGGGATGGGGCATCGGCGACACGCACGCCGGGCCGAGCAACCTGCGCTGGGGGCTCGATAACTGGGTCTGGGGTATCGTCGGCTATTCGGCGTTTCGGGGCACGGTCGGCGGCGAGGCTCATTCGTTTGGCCAGGGGTTGTTCCGGTTCAAGCCCGACGGTTCGAAGCTCGAGTTCATTGCGCAGCACGAGCAACAACTCGTGGGGCGTCGGCTTCAGCGAGGAGGGGCTGGTTTTCGGCTCGACGGCCAACGGCTGCCCGAGCGTCTTACATGCCGATCCCAACCGCTATTACGAAGCGGTGCGGGGCCGGGCGCCGGCGCGGCTCGAGAGCATCGCGGCGTCGAACCGGTTTTATCCGGTCACCGACAAGGTGCGTCAGGTCGACTGGCACGGCGGTTTCACGGCGGCGGCCGGGCATGCCCTCTACACGGCCCGGACCTACCCGCGGCATTACTGGAACCAGACCGCCTTCGTGGCCGAGCCGACCGGCCACTTGGTCGCGACGTTCACGCTCGAGCGCAAGGGAGCGACGTCGCCGACTATTACGGCTGGAACCTGGTCGCCAGCGACGACGAATGGACCGCCCCGATCAATGCCGAAGTCGGGCCGGACGGCCATGTCTGGGTGATCGACTGGTACAACTACATCGTCCAGCACAACCCCACGCCGCACGGCTTCAAGACCGGCAAGGGCAACGCCTACGAGACGCCGCTGCGCGACAAGACGCACGGGCGCATTTATCGGATCGTGTATAAAGACGCCGAGCCGTCGCGGCCGCCGCGTACTCGATCCCGACCGTCCCGACGGGCTTGGTGGCGGCTCTGCGGCATGACAATCAGTTCTGGCGGTTGCACGCCCAGCGGCTTCTGGTCGAGCGGGGCAAGACCGACGTCGTGCCCGCGCTGATCGAGCTGGCGCGGGACCGCTCGGTCGACGCGATCGGCTTGAACGCGGCGGTGATCCATGCGCTGTGGACGCTCAAGGGCCTCGGGGCCTTGTCTGACTTTTCATCTCCGGCCGCCGAGGCCGCCGTGGCGGCGCTGAAGCATCCTTCGGCCGGAGTTCGCCGCAATGCGGCCCAGGTGTTGCCCCGCGATACCCGATCGGCCGGCGGCGGTGCTCGCCGCCGGCTTGCTCCGCGATCCCGACGCCCAGGTGCGGCTGGCGGCGCTCTTGAGCCTGGCCGATCAACCGCCGACGGACGAGGCCGGCAGGGCCGTCGCCGAGGTGCTGCGTGCCGGGGCCCGTTGCGGACGACCGGTGGCTCGCCGACGCGGCCATGGCGGCGGGCGCGAAAAACGCCGAGCCCTTCTTGAAGGCCCTCGCCAGGCCAAGAAAAATGACCGCTCGCGCCGCCGGTGCTGGCCGATCGCGGACCACGTGGCCGAGCACTGGGCCAGGGGCGGCTCCGACCGAGGTCCGTCGGCTCGTTTCTGGCGGCCCTGACCGGCGGCGAGCCGGCGGTGAACGAGGCGATCTTGCGGGGCCTGGCTCGCGGCTGGCCCAAAGACCGGCCGGCCAGGGTCGACGCGGCCACCGGTGAGGCGCTCAAGAAGCTGACGGTCGAGTTGACCCCGGCGGCGCGGGCCCACTGGTCCGCCTGGCCGGCGCCTGGGGCGACCAGGCCCTCGACCGGCTGGGTGCCGAGATCGCCGCATCGCTGCTCGCTTCGGTAAGAGATGAGCAGGTTGCCAAGTCCGCGTCGCATCGACGCCGCGCGGCAGTTGATCGAGCTGCGTGCCACGCGACGCAGGGGGCGCGAACGGGCTCCTGGAATTGATCACGCCGGCCGATCGTCGCCCGAGCTTGCCGCGCGGGCTTGTCGACGCCGTCGCCGACCAGCAAGGCGCCCCGGTGGGCCAGGCGTTCGTCGCCGTCTTGCCCAAGCTCTCGCCCGGCGTGCGCTCGCGGGTCTTGAGGATCTTGCTCGGCCGTTCCGACTGGGTTCCGGCCTTCGTCGACTGGCTCGAGCACGACCCGGCCAGGCTCTCCGAGCTGGCACTCGATCAAAAACAGGCCCTGGCGGCCCATCCCAATCGCGAGATCGCCGCGCGTGCCAAAAAGCTGCTGGCCATGGCGGCGGCCTTCCCGACCGCGATCGGCAGCTCGTGATCGATCGGCTCGCGCCCCGAGCTCGAGCAAGGGGGAGATCCCGCGCGGGGCAAGCTGGTCTTCCAGCAGCAATGCGCCAAGTGCCACCGCCACAATGGCGAAGGGGGCCAGGTCGGCCCCGACCTCTCCGGTATGTCGGCCATTCCGCGCCGCGAGCTGTTGATTCACATCCTCGACCCCAGCCGGAGCGTCGAGGGCAACTTCGTGCAGTATACGGTCGCCACCACCGACGGGCGGCGTGATCAGCGGTCTGCTGGCATCGGAGTCGACCACCTCGGTCGAGCTGATCGACGCCGAGGGGAAGCGGCACGCCATCCTTCGCGAAGACATCGACCAGATGGCCGCCTCCAAGAAGTCGCTCATGCCCGAGGGTTTTGAAAAGCAGGTTACGCCCGGCCGGCTTCAACGACCTGCTGGCGTTTCTCACCCGGCGAGGCAAGTATCCGACCGCTCGACCTGACCAAGGCGGCCACGATCGTCAGCACGCGCGGCATGTTCGAAGACGCCGAGGCCGAGCACGAACGCCTGGTCTTTGCGCGACTGGTCGCCCAAGATCGTCGACGGCGTCCCGTTTGTGCTGGTCGATCCCAAGGGAGACAAGGTCCCCAACGTCGTCTTGCTCCACGGTCCCCAAGGCAAGTTTCCTCCGCTGATGCCCCGATCGGTCGAGCTCGCCTGCAACTCGAGTGCGAAGGCGATCCACTTCCTGAGCGGCGTCAGCGGCTGGGGTTATCCCCTCGGCCGCAAGGGAAGCGTTTCGTTGATCGTGCGGCTCCATTACGCCGACGGCAAGGTCGAGGATCACAGGCTGGAAAACGGCGTTCAATTCGCGGACTATATCCGGGTCGTCGACGTTCCCGGCTCGAAGCTCGCCTTCACGCTCGGCGGCCAGCAGATTCGCTATTTCCGTATCGAGCCCGAGCGAAAAGAGACGATCGAGCGCATCGAGCTGGTCAAGGGCCCGGACGCGACGGCGCCTGTGGTCATGGCCGTGACGGTCGAGGCGGCCGGCGCCGAGTGACCCTCCTCTTGACTCCCTAGACAAATTGCCTTAGCATGATCCTAGACAATTTGCCTAGGAGGAATGAATGTCCCGTCAATCTGGCTTTGACGCCACTGATACTGAACTGGCGATCCTTCAGGTCTTGTGGGAGCGCGGCGAGGCGACTCGCCGGCAGATCGCCGACGTGCTCTACCCCGGGGGCGGCGAGGCGCATTACGCAACCGTGCAGAACCTGTTGGGCCGGCTGGAGCGGAAGCGGTTTGTCCGGCACTCGCGGCGCGAGGGAGTGCTCGTGTTCAAGCCGACGGTCGATCGTGAAGAGTTGATCCGCCGGCGACTGCGGGGAGTCGCGGAAAAACTCTGTGGAGGGGCGGTCGGGCCGCTGGTGATGAACCTGGTCCGCTCGCAGCCCCTGTCGGCGGCCGAGGTCGACGAGCTGTATGTCTTTTTGCGGGAGCAGCGGCGAGCGCTCAAAGTTTCGGCTGAATCGAAGTGAAAGGAACGCGGCGATGGACGATCTGTTCCGCATCGGTCTTACCAACGCCGCGTGGGCGACGGCGCTGGCCGTAGCCGTGGCCGCCCTAGCCTGGTTCATGCGGCGCCGGCCGGCGGTGGTGCACGTGCTCTGGCTTCTGGTGCTGATCAAGCTGGTGACGCCGTCGTTGACACAAGTCGGTTTTCCCGGGAATGGGGTTGCGGGCCAAATCGCTCAAAACGGGCCCGCGGCTGTGTCGGTCTCTGCGGGAGGGCGAGGCTCGTCCGAGCCGCCTTGGGAGATGAAACGGCTCGGGCGGAGCCTCGCCCTCCCAAGAATCAGCGCCGGCCTCCCACTGGCGGGGCGAGCCTCCCGGGAAGCCGAGCGCGGGTGCCGGCTCAGATGGAGCCTCGCCCTCCGATCGATCGGCGCACGGTGGAGTTTACTCGGGGGCTGCGAGTGGCAGTCGCTTCGCGTGACTGGAAGTGGCGCCTGCCGGTCCTCTTGCTCTGGGTCACTGGTACGGCGGTTTGGTGGGCATTCGTGGGACTGAGCTCGCATCGGTTCCGCCGTTTGGCGCGGTCGGCGCGCCGGCGCCGGCGGCATTGATCGACCGGGCCAGCAAGATGGCGTCGCGGCTGGGAACGCGCGGCGTTCCCGCGATCGGGCTCGTGCCAGCGCGAGTCCCACCCATGCTCTGGGCGCCGCTCGATCGGCCCGCCGTGCCTGTTACTGCCCGAAGAACTTTGGGCCCGGCTCGACGCTCCCCAACAAGACGCCGTGCTCGCTCATGAGCTCGCTCACTTGAAACGCCGCGACCATTGGGTGCGGCGACTCGAGGCGATCGTGCTGGGGCTCTACTGGTGGGACCCCGTCGCGTGGTGGGCACGTCGCCGGCTCGAGCGGGCCGAGGAAGAATGTTGCGATGCCTGGGTCGTCTGGGCTATGCCCTCCGCCGCCGGTCGCTATGCGGAGGCGCTGGTGGCCACGGCGTCCTTTTTGTCCGGGCTCCGCCAGCCCTTGCCGTGGGGGGCAAGTGGCGTGGGGCGTACTCTGCCAATTAAGAGGAGGTTAAACATGATTCTGCACGATGAGACGGCCGGGCCGATCGTGCGCACGGCCCCACGAGTTTTGCTGTTGCTGGGGGCACTCGCCTTGCCTTTCTTGCCCGCATTGGCTTCGGGTCAACAGGCCGGGGCTTCGGGCAAGGCCGCGCCGGCCCGGCTCCAGCCACCACGTGAGGCCGCCAAGCCCTCGACTCCTCCCGCCAGGACGGACGGGAAGCCGGCCGAAGAGAGGGTGGCGTTCAAGGAGATCGCTCTGGATCCAACCAATCCCGAGAAGAAAGTCCGGATCTGTCAGCCAATCGTGCGGGAGGTTCGCGATTACCTCGTCGTGGCGGGGAGTCTCCAAGCCGCCCATACTGTTCAATTGCGGGCGCGGGTCAGTGGGACGATCGTGAATGTCGAATGCCGGGTTGGTCAAACCGTGAAGGTGGGCGATCCTTTGTTCCAGATTGACGCCAGATCGTACCAGATGGAGGCAAAGAAGGCTCGCGCCGAGGTCCAGCGAGCGGAGGCCCGCGCCAAGCGATTTCAGCTCCAACTGGCCAATACGAGAAAGCTAAACAAGAATGCTGTAGTCAGCAAGGAAGAAGTCGAACGGGCCGAACAAGAGTTCGAGGAAGCCGCGGCGTCTGTGCGCACGGCAATGGCGGATCTTGAGCTGGCGATGCTAAGAGCAGAGGCCACGCAGGTGCGCCCCCATTGCCGGCACTGTCAGCGGCCCGATTCTCGACGCAGGAAGCGTCGTCGCCGCCGACACCACTGTCCTGGCAACGGTCGTGGCACTCGATCCAATGTACGTCGTCTTTGGGCTGGCTGAAGCCCCCGCATGCGACTGATAAGCGAAGCCAAGAGTCAGACTGACGGTAGCCCAGCGCCCATCGTCAAGGTTGGCCTGGCTGGCGAGCAGGACTTCTCGCGCACTGCCGTTGTCAGCCCTGGAGACGTCGTGCGAGTGTCGGGAAACGGACAAATCCCTTTCCGCGCAGCCCTCTCGAATCACGATGGTATTCTGCTCCCTGGCTTGTCCGCGCCGTGCATGCACTTTTCAGAGGGCCGCCCCACAAAGCCCTGCTCGTACCTCAGTCATCAATCAAGCTCTCGGGTGATGAAGCTCACATATTTCTCGTAAACGAAAAAAACGCCGTGGGCCATCGCAATGTGCAGGTCGGGTTGGACCGAGACGGGTTGGCAGAGGTAAAGGTGGGATTGAGTGCCGATGACTGGATCATCGTCGACCCGTCCTCGCTGAAGCCGGCAACACAGTGATTCACCGCGCTTTCACGCCCTCGATCACGCTGACCTCAAGCGATGAGATCAAGCTCGGTAAAGATCCAGAAGCTGAAGGCGTGTTGCTTCGAGCTGATTGACGAGAATCGGCGCGATCCGCGAGAGCAGCTCATAGCCCAGGTTGTGGTCGGCTTCGCACTTGCCGCGCAGGCATCGGCCATCGATGCCGATCGCAAGCGTCTGCTCGATCGCGCAGCGCTGAAAGCGCGGCCGGTAGGGCGGGATCAGCCAGGACCAGCCCAGAATCTCGCCTTCACCGAGGGTCTGAATCGTGATGATCCCCCGCGGTGGGGCGTAGGCTCGATGGCAACATGGCCTCTTCGGATCAGGTAAAATCGATCAACCTCGTCATCGCTCTGAAAGATGACCTGACCCGCCTGGAACAGGACATTCGCCGCGCAACCGACCATCAGCTTCAGGTACTGGGGCTCCAAACCCTGGAAAAAGGGGTGCCTGGCCAGGACGGGTTCGAGAGTGGTTGGCATCTTTGCTCTCCTGGAAATGCGTCGGATTGGTCGTGAATCGCCCCACACTTGGAGGCCGGAACAAAAACAACGACCCGACGCAAGGCTAGATCGGGGATCGGGAGACGGAGCTCCCTCCTACAAATCCTGTAGGAGCCGGCTCTGTCCGGCGACGTTTCGAGCCGTGTCTCGAGACATTGAACAAAAAATCGCCCGCCACGGCGGACTCACCAGATCTGCACCCGGTTCACGGGCGCCAGCCAGAGCTTGTCTCCTTCTTTGACACCAAAGGCCGCGTAAAACTCGGGCAAGTTGCGCAAGCACGCCGTTGCAGCGAAACTCGGGGGGCGAGTGCGGATCGGTGGCCAGCCGGCGGGCAAGCTCGGCGTCGCGATACTTGCTGCGCCAGGCTTGGGCCCAGCCGATAAAGAATCGCTGGTCGCCGGTCAGGCCGTCGATCACGGGGGCTTCGTGCCCTTGCAATGACCGCTTGTAAGCCTTGTAGGCGATCGACAGGCCCCCGAGGTCACCGATATTTTCGCCGACCGTCATCGCTCCGTTGACCTTCTGTCCCGGAAGTTGCACCGGCTCGTAATTGTTGTACTGGGCGATCAGCTTTTTCGTCCGTGTTTCAAACTCTTTGCGGTCCGGGTCGGTCCACCAGTTGCTCATGTTGCCCGCGCCGTCAAACTTCGAGCCCTGGTCGTCAAAGCCGTGGCCGATCTCATGGCCGATGACCGCGCCGATCGCTCCATAATTGACGGCGTTGTCGGCCTCCATGTCAAAGAAGGGAGGTTGCAAGATCGCCGCCGGGAAGACGATTTCGTTCATGCTTGGGTTGTAATAGGCGTTGACGGTCTGAGGTGTCATGCCCCATTCGGCGCGGTCGACCGGCTTGCCGAGCTTGGCGAGGAGGCGGGCCACCTCGAAGGCCGTTGCCCGCCGCACGTTGCCCACCAGGTCATCGCGGCGGATTTCCAGGGCCGAGTAGTCGCGCCACTTGTCGGGATAGCCGATCTTGGGATTGAACTTGGCAAGCTTGTCGAGTGCCCGCTTCCGGGTTTCGGGGCTCATCCACTCGAGCGCCGTGATTTCGTCGCGGTAGGCCGCGATCAGGTTCGCGACCAGCTCTTTCATCCTCGCCTTGGCTTCGGGGGGAAAGTGCTTGGCGACGTAGAGCTTGCCGAGGGCTTCCCCGAGTGCATTTTCGACGACTTCCACCCCCGCTTCCACCGAGGGCGAATTTCCGGCGTTCCGGTCAGGGTCTTGCCGAAAAACGCGAAGTCTTCGTCAACGAACGATTTGCTCAGGAACGGTGCGGCCTCGTGCAGGACGTGCCACTTGAGCCAGATCTTCCAATCGTCGATCGGGACCTCGTCGAGCATTTTCGCCATCGCCGTGAAGTAGTCGGGCTGGCGGACCACGACCTCGTCCACCGGCTTGACTCCGTAGGCTTTGAGCCAAATGCCCCAGTCATACCCGGGAGCCAGCGCTTCCAAGTGCTTGCGATCCAATTTGTTGTAGGTGAGGGTGCGGTCGCGGCTCTTAACGCGGTCCCAGTGGTGCTTGGCCAGGCTGGTCTCCACCGCCATCACGCTGCGCGGCCGCGGCCTGTGGCTTGGGGATGCCCGCGAGCTCGAAAATATTGGCGACGTGCGCCACGAACTTTTCGCGGATCGGCTTAAATTTGGAATCCCGGTAGTACGCTTCATCGGGCAGGGTGATGCCCCCTTGGTTCAAATAGAGGATGTGCTCATCGGACTTTTTGGCGTCGTTGGAGACGAAGGCACCAAACAGGCCGGTGATTCCCTCGTGCTGAAAGGTCGCGAGGGTGGGGACGAGCGTGGCTTTGTCGGTGATGCCGTCGATAAGAGCAAGATCACCCTCCACGGGCTTGAGTCCGAGCGCTTCAGCGCGATCCTCTTTCATAAAAGACGCGTAAAGCTCGCCGATCTTGCGGGCGTCGGATCCGACCGAAGCGCGGCGTTGGCCGCCGCCTCCTCGATGATCGTTCGCAGATTCGCTTCGCTCTTGTCTCGCAGAGCAAAGAACGAGCCGTAGGCCGAGCGATCCGCCGGGATGGGCGTGCGCGTAATCCAGCCGCCGTTGACATAGCGGAAAAAGTCGTCCTGAGGCCGGACGGCCGTGTTAAAGTTTGCCCGATCAATCCCCGATCGAGCGGTTCTTTCTTCCGCCAGCGCACGCCGTATCGGTACAGCCAGGACGAGCGAAAGACCCACGGTCAAGGCAGCCAACGCGAATTTCGACGTCATTCTTGTCATCTCGGTGAACCCAGCTCCTTCTTGTCCCTGAACGTTTCAATCAACAGCCTGCTTAAGTTTCGGAAATCAGGGTTAATTACGCAATTGAGATTGCCGACGAGGCAAGCTTGTTCGAACAGGCTGGCTTTGCGACGGACCAAACTCTTTTAACGGATCACGACATTCCGAACAACCACCAGTGACAAGAGATGATTTTTCCCGCCTTTTCTTCGCTCGTAGGGCAGACTTGTCTCGTAGTTCTTCCCGTCGTTTCAAGGAGGGCGGTCTGATGAAGCGGTTTGTTTTGGCAGCTTGTGTCGTCGTCACTTTGATGTCGGTCACGGGTTGTGCGAAGTGGAAGCAGAAGCACTACTATCGATCAGCGTATGAGGGCGACGCCTGCGGTTGTGGCGCTGCCCCGGTTTATGAAACCGCTGCCCCCTCGCCATGCTTGCGCCAGCGGGCACGGTCATATCCGCACCTGGGAAAGTGTTGCCCGCGCCCCAGTTTTGACGACACGCTTAGCTGGACGCGGCTGCTGCCGAATTTCAGATTCCAGGATTCCAGATTCCACAGGGTTTTTCAGCCCGATGGAATCTGGAATTCTTCAAAACTCAGACGCCGCCACGGCGAGTCCTTCGTCGGCGGCGACCTCTCGCTCGTGAGATCGGGAGTGAGTCAGCGTCGCATGCTTGTCGGGCAGCCAGAAGGTACAAATGAGGCACGCGACTGCAAGCAGAGTCATTTGAAGATAGATGTCACGGAGCGTGACGCCGAGGTTCGACTGCACGATCGCGAGCTGTGCCGTCGTGAGGGCCTTGTGGGTTTCGGGTCGGAGCGCGGCGACCACGTCAATGCCGGCCGCGCCGGCCAGAGCGAGCCGGTGTGCCAATCCCCAGCCCA
The DNA here is from genome assembly GCA_963829765.1 of uncultured Isosphaeraceae bacterium. Taxonomy (GTDB): domain Bacteria; phylum Planctomycetota; class Planctomycetia; order Isosphaerales; family Isosphaeraceae; genus CAWFRS01. The sequence continues at coordinate 21,215 of CAWHKI010000119.1, forward strand.
GGGCCGCGCCCAGCAGGCCGACGCCGATCGCTCCGCCAATTGTGGCGCAGAAAAATGACCGCCCCGGTCGCGACCCCGCGCTGGCCCCAGGTCACCGCGTGCTGCACGGCCAAGATGAAGCTCAGCGATGTCGGCCCCATGCCAAGGCCGCACACGCCTAGCCCGACGATGAACCAGAGTTGAGACCACGAGGGGAAAATGCGCCCCCCACGACGATCAGATTACCCGCCACGATGAGCGCTGACCCGATCATTCCCCCGCGGCGAAACCCGAAGTGAACCACGGCCTTGGCGGCCACGGCCACGCTGATCGCCCACGCCAGGAACAGCGGCATGAGCTGCGCGGCCGGCCCAGGTCGCGTCGCCTCCGCGGCACCCCCTGTACGAACAGCGGCACGTAAGTATCCAGGCCAAACAGAATCGCGCCGACCAGAAAGCTGCCCACGAGCGAGGCCGCGATGGTGGGGCGCATCATCAGGTCCATGGGGAGGATGGGATCGGCGGCCATCCTCTCGCGAATCACGAACAAGACGATTAACCCGGCTGAACCCCCAGCACGGCCACATCGGTGGCAAACGCCTGTGCGAGCCGTCGAGCACGACCCAGAGCAGGGTCGACATGCCCGAGGTCAGCAAGACCGCTCCCGGCCCAGTCGATGGGCGCACGGTCCGCTCGACGCTTGGCTCGGAAACAAAGAAAATCAACATCACGATGGAGGCCAGGGCAAACGGGACGCACACCAAAAAGACCCATTGCCATCCCAGGTGGTCAGCCAGATATCCGCCGACCAGCGGCCCCCCCACGCTTGACAGCCCCCAGACCGCGCTGAAGAGGCCCTGCACCTGGGCCCGCTCCTTGAGCGTGAACAGGTCGCCTAGCATCGTCACCACGATCGGCCCGACCGCGCCGGCACCCAGCCCCTGAATCGATCGCATCGCGATCAACTGGGCCATGCTGTGCGACGTACCCGACAGAATCGAGCCCAGACTGAAGAGCGCAAGCCCGAAGATGAGAACGCGTTTGCGTCCAAACAGGTCGGCCAGCTTCCCGTAGATCGGCGTGCTCACGGTCGCGGCGAGTAGATACGCCGAAATGACCCAGGGATAGATTTCAAATCCCTTCAACTGGGCAATGATCGTGGGCATGGCCGGCGAGACCACCAGTTGCTCGACGGCCGTCACCATCATCGCCACGAGCAGAGCGACAGTCACCCGCCGCCTGCCCAAGAACGCCAATGCGCTGGCCTCGCTTCCCTCTCCACTGGTCTGCGTTTCCATTTCATGACCACGATTCTCCATGTCTCCCAGTTCCTCTCGGGCTCCCCGAATTCCTTAAAGCTGTGACGGCGAGTGTGAAACGGATGATTGTACAGGATTAGCAGAATGGACACGAATGAGGCACTCGAGGCTCGCTTTGAGCAAGTTCACCGCAGTCCGGCATGGCCAGGGCACGTAAAACGCAACGCCGAGAGGAGGCGTCCGCCGGGTCTTTCAGTAACCCTTGGCATAACTGGGCAACTCGGCCGTGCCGGCCGCGCGGAAGTTCCCGGTCTTCGTGTCGATCTCGATGCCGGCCCAGTAGCCGACGAACATATCACGCTGTCCTCGCGATAATTCCTTGATCTCCTGGCCTAGAGTTCTCACTCCTTCGAGTAACTTCGGATTGAACGCTCCCCTTGACACTCGCCCGATGGATCGATCGTCCCTCCACTCCTGCAACAAGAAGGCCGGGGCATCCACCGCGGATTGCGCGTCCATGCCGAATTCGAGGATATTGGCGAGGACCTGGAAGTTGCGCTGATGGATTCCGCCGCCAATCGCCGTACTCGCCAACACGGGTTTGCCGTTGCGGGTCACGATGAGCGGACTCTGGGCGTCCGGTAGCCGTCGCCCTGGCCCGGCTCGCTTGATGGCCTCTTGCTGGAACGAGGCCGAATCAGAGATCGAGACGCCATCGACGAAGATTCCCGTGTTCCCCCAAACGGCCGCGTAGATCGTGTGTGTCACGGCAGCGAGATTGCCCCAACGGTCCACAACCACGACGCCCGAGGAATGGCCGGGCCGGGCATTCCCCAGCTTTGTTGCTAAAGGCCACTGGCCCATCTGGATTTCCTGCCACATCCAGCGAGCGCTCTCCTTGGTCGCGCGGGCCTTCGGTGAGAGGTCCCGCCGAGGATACTTCTTGGAGACGAGCTCCAAGTCGTACGAGAGAGCCTGGTTATTGGTGATCTGCATCAGCCAGAAGAGGCTCTTGGCGGAACTGACGGGAGGGCCGAACGTGTTCAGCCCGGCAAGCTCGAGCAGGTTCAGCGCCTCGATGGTATCGACGCCACCGACGGACGAAAGCCCGGGCGCGAAAACGCGGGCATCACGGTAAATGGTTTCCAGGGGCTCATCCCACGTGACCCGGTACGATTTCAGGTCCTCAAGAGTGACGACTCCGCCGTCGCGCTGGACGGCATCGACGAACCGTCTGGCCCAATCGCCCGTGTACATGTAAGCCGCGCCCTGGGCGGCAACCTGGCGCAAGGTGTGGGCCAGTTCCGGTTGCCGGAACCGGTCACCCGGCGCGTAGAAAGTTCCGTCCGGCTTTGTGAAAACCCGCTTGGTGGTCGGGGAGCCGGCTGAGCACGTCCTTGCGATACTGGATGGAGCCCGCGAGCCGCGGGTCGACGTCGAACCCGTCCTCAGCCAGAGCGACCGCCGGTTTGATCACCTTGGTGAACGGGAGCTTGCCGAACCGGTCGTGGGCCGCCTGCACGCCTGCCATAAAGCCCGGAACCAAAGCCGTCCGGCCGCTGAAGGCCCCGCCCTGCTTGAGCGGGCCCAACTTGGGGATCGACACGGGGTCCTTCTCCTCAGTCGGCGTGTTGAATCCGGCGTTCAAGCAGTGAACCTTGCCCGTGGCCGCATCAAAATACGTCATTGTGAGAATGCCCGCGAAGCTGACATACGACCCGGCTGCTTCCACGATTTGAGTCATCGCGGTGGCCATCGCCGCGTCGACGGCGCAGCCATCTTGCTTCAAGACTTCGAACCCGGCGTCGACGGACTTCCTTCCCGTGAGCCCAACAACCATCCCGCTCTTTCCCTCGGCCAGGAAACGGTGTGGTCTGTTCTTATCCGTCTCGACGGGGCGGGTCGGCGGTTCGCCCGCGACGGCGGGGCAAATGAGGGCCATCGTAAGAACGCCCGTCTTCATGAGAGTGCGTTGATCGCGCTGCACCGCGCCCATCACAAAGGCGCCCCTGCCGTTGGGTGGCATGATGAATATCCCAGTAGCCGGAGGCTTTGTCCATGGATTAACGTGGATGCATCGTGACCGCGCCCAAGCTCATCCTTAACGTCCAATGACCGCCATTTCCGCCATCGTAACCCACCTTGAAGGTCGTGTCTCGCAAAACGAGCGGCGGTCGCGTATTGTGAGATCTTCGATTCATCGTCTGGGAGACGAATGCCCCCAAAATGGCCGGAACAGTGATTCGTACTTGTCAAGAGTGGCTGGTGACGAGTGGCTCGTTAAGGGAAAGACCGGTCTTTATACTAGCCATTAGCCACTAGCGATCAGGAGGACACCATGAGCCGCCGGACGACGCAACGTGAAGACGGGCCGGGACGGAGCAGCCGCAGAGGGATGCTCAGGCAGACCGCGGGCGCGGCCGTGCTCGGCGTGACAGCACTCGGGAGCAAGCTTTCAGCCCAAGATTCTCCATCCGCGGAGCGTACCGTGAAAAATGGCCGGATCAATCAATCCATCGTGTACTGGTGCTTCGAAAATTACTGGGACATGGAGCAGACCGCCAAGGTCGCCAAACAGCTTGGCTGCGACAGCATCGAGCTGATGGCGCCACTTTCTTTCCCTTACTTCAAAAATATGGGCTCAAGTGTGCGATCGGCACGATCGACATGGCCCCCGACCCACCGTTCGTGAAGGGATTCAACAATCCCAAGTATCGTGAAAAGGTCTTGAAGGCCACCCGCGATTCGATCGACGCGTGCACCGACTTCGGAACGAAGAACGTGATTTGTTTCACCGGCATGCGCGAAGGCATCCCGGACGACGTCGGAGCCGACAACTGCGTCGAGGGGTACAAGCAGATCGTGGGCTACGCCGAGAAAAAAGGGGTGACCCTTTGCCTGGAAATGCTCAACTCACGCGTGAGCTCGCACCCGATGAAAGGGCACCCGGGGTACCAGGGGGACCATACCGATTATTGCATCGACATCATCAAGCGGGTTGGCTCCCCCAATTTGAAGCTGCTCTTTGACATCTATCACGTCCAGATCATGGACGGCGACATCATCAGCCGGATTCGCCAGCACCGCGACTATATCGCCCACGTGCACACCGCCGGCAACCCCGGCCGGGGCGAGCTCGACGACAAGCAGGAGATCAACTACAAGCCGATCATGCAGGCGCTGCCTCGAGATCGGCTACAAGGGCCATGTCGGCCAAGAGTTTATCCCGACCCGTGACCCGCTGCAAGGATTGCGGGAGGCCGTTGCGCTCTGCGATGTTTAGTTGATGAAAAAGCGGGGGGCCTCGCGACCCGAGCCTGGGCCTGGCCCCCCGCGAATCTATCTGGCCCCGGGGAGAGCGGGGCTCAGTGGGGAATGCGCTCCTCAACCGGGACCGCGGCGAGTGGGCGGAGCCTGGCCTTTCGCTTGCCCGCGCCGAACAAAGTTCTGCCACGCGTCGCGCAACCCCAACATGGCGTTTTCAATGTTGGACTCAAATTGGGGCGCCTCGGGAACGGGATCACCGACGGCAACGTCCATATCGCAATAACCGATCAGCATTTCGTCAAACGTCTGCTCGCCGAACCGGACCAGCTTGCTGGGGTCGGGGTTATAAGGGTTGTTCACCGAGTTATCGAAATGGGCGAGACAATCGATGCGAGTCCCCTTGGGTAACGGGATCGGTTCGGAGAAAACGTAATAAGTCTGCCAACTGAAATCATAGGCCGGCACCGAGAGCACGACCTGGGGCGGCTCGCCCGGTTTGGTGACCGTGAATTTGAAGTCCTTGCCGCGGAGATGCAGGTGAGGAAACATGCTTAAGAGCCGGGCGCTTCCGGCAAGACCCACGAGGAACCCGCCGCCACGTTGTCGCGATAGGGGGGGATGAAGAAATCGGTGTTGGAGATACCGATTGTGAACGCCTCGCGCTTGGGCTTGGTTTTGGCGAAAACGAACCCCACCTTGGAGCGGTCGGGCGTGATCTTGCCGACGGCCGTGTAGTGAATCTGGAACAAGAGTTCAGTGCCGACCGGGATTCGCTTGGCGGTCCCCTCGGCGAAGATCGAGGGTGCGTCACCGGGCGCATAGCCCGTGAAATGCGTCACTCGCGGCCGCCCGCCGGGCCCCGGCGGCGCTTGGGATCGATCAAGTAAACGATGATGTGGTGGACGACGGACCGGTCGCCGGGGACGGCCTCGGCCGCCTGGACCCACATATCTTCTTTGAAATTGGTCTTCACGCGTTTGTAAAGGTAGGGCACCACCCCCTGGGCGGGAACGTGGTACGCCTCGGGTATCTCGAACACCACGTCGGGCTTACCGATCATCCATCCCTCGGTAAACGTGCGGGGAGGCGGCAACTGCCGCGAGTCACCCAGCGGAGCCCCCTGGTCGATCCAGGCCATGAGTGTGGCTCGCTCCTTGGCCGATAGGCTGCGATCGTTGGCGAAATGGCCATAACGGGGATCAGCATGCCAAGGAGGCATCCGGCGATTGTCGACGACTTCGCGCATCATCTCGGTGTGCTTTTTGGCGTCGTCGTACGTGAGCAGTGAGAACGGCCCGACCTCGCAAGGACGGTGGCATACCTGGCACTTGTTCTGGATAATTTCGGCGACGTCGGCGGCGTAGGTCACTTTGCCCACCTCGATCGGGTGCTCTTTTTCGCGAGACGCGAGGAGATTCGCGACCTCGGGTGCGGCCCCGCGAAGGCGCGGGGCACTCGCCGTCGCGGGCGGCTGGGTATCGGCGCGGTCGATTAGGCAGCCGGCGACCTTGGTGGCGGGCACGTCGATTGTCCGGTTGGCAAGGATCGCTGCCAAGGCGTCGCGCAGGTAATAGTGGTCGGGTGCGTCCTTGGCCTTCCCTTCCACATATTGATCGTCGATCGCGCCCCGGAAGCGGATGCGGGCAGTACCGTCGAGCACGAGCACCTCGGGGGTACGCTCGACCAAGGCCGCGTCGGCAACCAGGTTCTGCGGGTCTTTCAGGACAGGGAATTCAATTCGCCAATCCCCGACGTACTTGGCGACGTCTTGCTCGGTTTCGTGCTCATTGGAGTTGATGCCCAAAAAAACGACGCCGTTCTTGGCAAACTCGTTGTTAAGCTCGTTCAATCGCGGCGCGTAAAGGTTTCCCACCGGGCAGTCGGTCCCCATGAAAACGAGAACGACCGCCTTCTTTCCCCGGTAACCATAAAGCGTGTGGCTTCGGCCGGTTTTAACATCCTTGAGCGTGAAATTGGACAGGCGCTGCATTAGGCCGCGATCAATCGGCAACCGACCAGGTTTGTTGGGCTGGCCAGCCCAGACTGTCGAAACCGGCATCCACGGAACGATGAGACTAAAGACAAAGCACACCATTGCCAGTCGGAATATAATGGCGCGACGCAAGATATGGTCTCCTTTACTTAAAGCGGCCTCTTGGCTTACGGCGACTAAGCGGGTGAGATGTCCGACACCGGCCCGCTCGTCATACGGCCCGCTCGACACGTTTATGGTTGCATCAACAAACATGGTTCCAAGCCGAATTGCGCAACAAAAAACCCCGTTGCGCAACCAATTAGGTGCACCCAACGAGGCCATCTGGACCATATCCCCCGACCCGTCATGACTCGGAGGTTTCAAACTACTATAGACGACAATGGACCGGATTGCAAGCCCCACGGTCGAAATTTCGGATCGAGAACCGAAAGCCCACGGGGCTTCCCCTCGCATGCTGCCGTCTAAATCCAATTAGACCCATAATGCGATCCGGACCGATCAAGCGCCATAGAAGCAATGGGGGTCCTGCGAGGGCACGGAAATGATGAGGGGTGGGCTGAGCACGACGCATGAATGTATAGTAAATAACTAAATGTTAATTATAGCATCATCTTTGTGGATCAGCGAGCGTTGGATCAAGCGAACGATCGCCCTCGGTGTGTTCCTCGCGGCCGCGATCTTACTCTTCGCCCGGCTGGGGCATTAGGGCTCTGGGATGACGAGGCGATCACTGCGCTGCATGCCGCTCGGCATCTGGCGGACGGGCGACACGACAGCCATCGTCGGCGACAACAACGTGGGGTACCGGGATGGCGCCACCCTGATCGGCCTGCGCGAGCGATACACGCCGCTCCTGGGATTCTACCTGGCTGCACCATCGCTAGTATGATGTTGGATCGCCCGCGATTGTCTCAAACGTCAAAGAGAGGACCTTTCCGGGTCTGCGGATATTTTAACCGGTAACGCTTTCTTGGTTGCGCTCTCCCTTTCTCCGCCGAATATGGTCACTGCGCCGCTGGCCATGCTCAGGGAACGACGACCCGAAGAAGGTTGGCCTCCGCGGGATCGCGGTGTTCCATTTTCCACATGAGCTTGAAGTAGGTATACCAGTTGGTGTGTCTCGCGGAACGCACGAGTGTCCCCCGCGTCTTCGCGTGTGACACCGAATGGGGATTCCACACGATCAAATCAGGGTGTAGGACCAACAACTTCCCACGGCCAGCACCAAGTCCATGCGACCATCCACGGAAACGGTTGGCGGAGAAGGGAGCTGGAATACCAACCACACGCCCGTTCGAGAGAAAGGCCATTTTATAAACGACCCAATAATTCCCGTACACGTGCGTCACATCGGGGGGCACCACAAAATCCTCGAAGACGGCCTGGCCTGTGCGTGCGTCGTCGCGAGCGATCGTCAACTCCGACCAGTTTTGAGGCGGTAATCGCACAGGCATTCCTCGCGCATCGACATAATGCATTTCGTCGCGATACCAGAGGAACACGGGCACGGTCATCGATCCCAGTAAAAGAGCCCCGACGAGCCATGCCGAGAGCAGCCCGAGTCGGCCTTGCCGGGCCAGGTCGGACAGAACCAAGCCGAACCCCAGAGCCCACGGGGTCAATAGAAAGACCAGGTAGCGAAAACTATGTGCATCACTAATGGTGTTATTCAGCACAAAGGCAGGGACGATCAGCAGTGCCGAAGTACATATGCCTATGCTGATAGCCTTGCGGGCTGGATCGGTCGATAAGGCCAGATCGAGGGCGACGCGGATGAGCGTAGTCAGGAAGGCTGGCACCACAATGATCGCCGGGAACACACCGTTGCCGATCAGCCGTGGCATGCAATCGCTTACGAGTAGCCGAGTGTGTTCCCAGATCGCCCTCGGTTCGAGCGTTGCGTTGAACACATTGGGATACGCGTCGTGCGGATCGAGTCGGCCGCCGATTTCACGTGGAGCCAGCCCGACCCATAGTGCGACCAGAAACAACGCCGCCAGGCCGATTCCCGCTTCCGATCGGCCGGTCGAACGCCACGCAAAGAGCGCGGCCGCAGCCAGGCCCGCGAGAGTGAAAAGAAACATGGTATCGACATAAATTCCCAAACCGCACCAGACCCCGAGCACTGCCGCGCACCGCCAATTGCCACGGCGCAGGCAGCAATATAAACCTGCGAATGCCGCGGTGTGCCAAAAGCTGGTAAGCAGATGGCCGCCCGTGATGCGTGCCGATAGCCAGATGGTGCCCAGCGATGAGAACACCAGCGGCAAGATCGCCCAACCCGCCACTTCGAGCCCGTGCGACTTGGCCGCCAGCCAGAACGTGGAGCCTACGACCAGTAACCAGATGACGGTACCGCCGCTCACGAGCGTAAACGGATTGGCGCCCCACACGAGCGCCTGCGGGTACGAGGCCAGCAGCGGCACAATGCCCTGGTAGAGGGCCCCGGGAAAATGCCACCGCCAATGTCCATGGGTGGCATCGCGCAACGTCGTAGCGTCGACGGCCAGATCGCTGTCAAAATCGTCATCGGCGTTGAGTATGAGCGGCACGCGAATCAGGACCGTCCATACCAGACCGAGGCTTAGCACAATCCAGGGCCAGCGCGAACGTCGAACGCGAGTGTCAGGATACGTGATAGTCATTAATGTACCTGTGTTTCAACGCACTCAGGACAAACGAGGGCGTCAACGGGAAATCCGATGTTAGGCTCACTGGGATCGACCCTGCTTCCTCCGCCAGGCCCGCACTTCCACGTCGGCCGTCGCGTCCGATTGCTCACCGAACCGCAACGTGGTCTGGAGGTTCTTGTGCCCCAGCCGCTTCCGGATCGTCGCCAGGCCCACTCCAAGAAGCTCGCCAAGGCGGCCTGCTTGCGGGCGCGGCTGGCCGGGCCGAGCCGTTCGAGCATGGCCCCGAAGCTCCGGAAAAGGGGATGATTAATTGAGCCGCGGATCATCGGGTACGTGCTTGATCGGAACGACTGACTGCACCTGTCGGCGGCCGGCTTCGGTGATGGCGTTTCTCCAGAGTGCGTTAGCGTCGTGGGCGCCGAAGACGTGTTCGGCGGCGGCGGGCAGCACGAGCCACGAGCCATCGGCCAACTCGCTTTCGAGCTGGCCGGCGCCCCAGCCGGAGTGGCCGACATAGAAAAGGACCGCCCCCTGCACTGAGCCGGCCAGCGACTCCATGGCGTTGAGCTCGGTGGCGACATAGATGTCTTCGGTCACGACGAGGTTGGCATGGGGCCGCTGGTCGTGGATCGCCATCAAGCTGCCGCTGATCGGACCGCCATGCCTCACGTTTTCGGCCCGCAGGCACTCCGCCTCACTGACCTGACTCCAGATTTGCGGCAAGGGCGTGTTCAGCTCGCGGTTGAGAATCAACCCGAGCGCACCGTCGTCGCCATGGACGGCGATCAAGATGACCGTCCTCGCGAAGTTGGGGTCGGCTAACCCCGGCGATGCAATCAGCAACTGGCCCTGAAGTGAATCCATGATCAATCAGCGGAGGACGACGGAAACTCAAGTTCTTGGGAGCGTCGCTCTTGGGAACGGCCGGCTCGCTGGACGAACTTCCCTTGGCTCGAACCTTGAGGATGACCTTGCCATCCTTGACTTCAAGGCTCTCGATCTTGCGGATCGTCTCCGCGTTTTTGGGGTTTTTGTAGGCATCCTTGGCGAGGTTTTCTTGGCGGATTTGCGTCAGCATCTCCTCGGGCGGTTTCTTGCCGTTGACCTCGATCGAGTCGAGGGTGACCATCAAGACGCCGTCGCGCAGTGATGCTTGCAAGTCCGCCGTGCCATTTAAATAGCGCCCCTGGAACATCGAACGGAACGGGCCTTGGGCCAGCGGATCGAGGGGGATGCTGACTTGGCCCTTGACCTCATCGCCCTCAACCTTGACGAAGAATCTCCCCTTCAAGTCTTCGTTGTCCTCGATCAGGACATTCAGGTCATCGCTGGTCAAAACGAGCGGCTCGCTGGGGGCCCCCTCGTCGACGGCCTTGCGAAATGCCTCGACGCGATTCTTGAGCTCCCGACGATTCTTGTCCGCCATCTCGACCTTGGGAAGCTCTCGCGGCGCGGTGGCCGTATAGTCCCTCACCATCTGGTTGACGAACCGGTACAAGAAAAAGCCGCCGACCGCCATCAGGATCATCACGAGCACCGCCAAAATGCTCGCGATCAAGCACCCGTAGAAAAAGCAGCCGCGCTGCCCGGATAATGCCTCTGGAGGCTCCGGGGTGAACTTGGGGGCGTGGTAGAATTCAGGGTCGTTGCTCGACATCGGCTGCTCGACCTGCTTCCGTAACGATGATTAAGCGAACCTGGAGCCGCCGGGCACCGGAACCGGCGGCATGGCCAGTGGGCCGAACTCGTAACGCGGAGGACTAAGGTCTTCCTTGGAATTCAGCACGTGATCCGGGGTGATCGTCCGCCCCGTATAGGCAGCCAAGCGGCCCATCAGGGCCAAGAGCGTGCTCTGGGCCGCCGCCTCGCCGTTGTTGATCGGCTTGCCGGCCCGAATCGCGGCGAACATCTCGTCGTGCTCGACCTGGTACATGTTGGTCTTGGGGCCGCGATAGCGCCACTTGTCTTGGCCGGAGATGGCATTCCCAAAGACATCGGCCACCCCCCGCGAACCCAAGACATAATCTTTCACTCGCGAGTCAGTCTTGACCCAGTGGCGACATTGATGATATCCACGAACGTTGTTTGGATATTCATAGACCAATGAGAAATGGTCATAAATATTCCCGTATTTTAAATCGGTGCGAGACTGGCGGCCGCCGACGCCCCAGCAGCGCAGAGGCGGCTTGTCGCCCATGACCCAGCCCATGGTGTCGAGGCCATGCACGGCCTGTTCGGCGATATGGTCGCCCGAGAGCCAGGTATAGTAATACCAGTTGCGCATCTGGTACTCCATGTCGGAGCTGCATTCCTCGCGCGACTTGCGCGGTTCCCAAACGCCGTGGGAGTTGTAGGTCGTCTCGATGGCCACGATATCGCCGATCTTGCCCTCGAACACCTGCTTCATGGTCTCGCGCCGCGGGCCATCGTAGCGCCAGCAGAAACCGTTGACCAGCGACAGGTTCTTGGCCTTGGCGTCCTTACACGCCTGGATAAATTTGCGCAAGCCAGGGCCATCGACGGCCATGGGTTTCTCGACGAACGCGTTGACCCCTTTCTCGACGGCATAGGCCAGATGGAGGGGCCGGAAGTGGGGAGGGGTCGTCAGAAGAACCAGGTCGACCTGGTCAATCACCTGCTTGTACGCATCGAACCCGGCGTATTGGCGATCCTTGGGCACATCGACCCGCGAGCCGACCGGGGAGTGTTTGAGGATCGACAGGTGTTCGTCGAGTCGATCCTGAAACGCATCGGCCATCGCGACCAACTTGGTGCCCGAGTCGGCGATGAGGGCTTGCTCGGCCGCGCCCGTACCCCGGCCGCCGCAGCCAACCAGGCCGACCTTGATGGTGCTGCTGCCGGCGGCGTGCACCAGCGGAACGGTCAACCCGGTCGAGACCGCCGTCGCCGCGGCCCCCCCGATCACCGCTGCCGTCGAGCCCCTCATGAAATCACGTCGCGAGGAGGAAGCACGCAAAGGCGCGGTTGACTCACTGGGGTCCTTCGGTTGAGGTCGGTCAGTCACGGCGGAAGCTCCTATAATTGAACGACGTTTCAGGACGATCGTTGCCATCTTTCGTGGGACGCCGACGGGCAGGCACTTTCGTATTCTATCCAGATCACCGACGGCTTGCTATGCATCAATGCCTTGGCCGCGCTCCAACGGGCACGACACGGCTTTTCGAAACAATCACCCTCGCCGGGAGGGTAGTTCCCGGGTACACTCGCAGTGTTTGGAATCACTGGGCCCCGAGCTTGAAAGCGTCATCGTACCGGGCGGTTGGCCACGCCCAAGCTCGATCATTGCAAAAAAGGGAACCGCGATGAGTCAATCCGTGCGTCATGAACGATCGCGAGAATGGCTGGGGATCGCTTGGTTCGCGCTGGCCGCCATGGGCGTTGTCTGGGCTGGTCGGCCCGTGGTGGCGGGGGAAGTGAAGAGAGGCGAGGGGGCCAACACGCCGACCTACGCGCGGGAGGTCTCGCGGATCATTCAACAGAACTGTCAAGAGTGCCACCGCAAAGGGGAGGTTGCGCCGTTCGCGCTTGAGACCTACGAACAGGCCCGCAAGCGCGCCGCCGACATCGCCACGGTGGCGGGGGAGCGGTCGATGCCGCCGTGGAAGGCGGTGCGCGGGTTCGGTCAGAAATTCCAGCACGAACGGTCGTTATCAGAGGCTGACATCTCGACACTGGGCGCCTGGGCCGAGGCAGGCGCACCGCTGGGCGACCCCGCCGAGCTCCCTCCGCCCAAGGAGTATCCCCTTGGGTGGAAATTCGGACCGCCCGACCTTGTGCTGGAGGTGCCCGAGTTTTCCGTGCCGGCGTCTGGCGACGATGTGTATCGATGTTTCGTGCTGCCGACAAACCTTCCGAAGGATACTTACGTTTCGGCGCTCGAATATCGCCCCGACAACCGTCGTGTCGTACACCATATGCTCGGCTGGGTTGATGTCACCCGGGCGGGTCGAAAGAAAGACGCCGACGACCCCGGGCCGGGCTATCAGTGCTTTACCGGTCCCGAGGTCAACTATCACAGCGATTTTGGGGGCTGGGCTGTCGGCAGGGACCCCGCGCGACTTCCCGACGGCATCGCCTACTCGCTTCCCAAAGGGGCCGACGTGATCGTGCAACTTCACTACCACCCGGATGGAAAGCCCGAAACCGACCGTTCCAAAATCGGCGTCTACTTCGCCAAAACGCCGACCAAGCAGACGGTGCACAGGCCCTTCGCCTTTAACCCCGGGTTGTTTCTGTTGCCGAACCGCTCGAACATTGAGGTCAAGGCGTCCTGGACGGCCCCGGTTGACGTTGTAGTGCTGGCGGTCACCCCCCATATGCACAAGATCGGCCGCGACATGACCATGACGATCACGTACCCCGATGGCCGTAACGTCGACCTGATCAAGATCGCCGATTGGGATTTTGACTGGCAGAACGTTTATCTCTTGGAGAAACCACTCGACGTGCCCAAGGGCTCGGTCCTCAATGTCGTCGCCCATTACGACAATAGCTCAAAGAACCCGCACAATCCCAACAAACCACCGAAGCTGATCACATGGGGGCCACAGACCACCGACGAAATGTGCATCGGTTTTCTGACCGCGGTCAAAAAGGGCCAAGACCTCACCCGCCCGGGCGAGAAGGATGATCTAACCGAAATCATCAAAGCCACGATCTTTGGCGGGCGATTGCCAAGCAAGATCGCGATCGGCGAGTGAGCGCGCGGTCGGTCGGCGAACCGGTGCCAACGGCCAATACAGTTGACTCATGGCTGCGCAAGAGCTTCCAGGGCCGACTCCCTGGAGTCATAGATCTCTACGACCTGATAGAGGCCGACGATTTCGGCGCCATGATTGACGTCGGGGTGAATATTACAGAATTTGATCCGCCGTTGCCGTTCCTTGGCCTGCTTCACAAGTTTGAAAAGCGCCGAGTAACCCATGCTACTCAAGTAGCTGCATCGGTGCATATCGAGCAAGAGCGGCTGCGCCGATGCCTGGTTGGCGACCGCGACCAATTCCGCGCTGAATTTTTGCGCACGTTCTGGTCCTTGTACATCGCAGCTCAGGATTTCGATGATCGTGACATCGTTAAGCGTGTAAAGGCGAATATGTTCGAAGCCGTCGCTTGCGGGCATCACCGGTCCCTTTCTTGCGTTTTATCGGCGTGGTGAGTCAAGATTGTCCTTTGGTGGGCGGGTTGCCTGGGAATTATGTCCCGCGAAACCACTCGGGTTCATCGGTCCAGAAACTGCGGTCGTCGATCACCTCTGTTTATACCGTACGCGGGCTGATTGGAGACGTCCCGGGAGGGCGAGCCTCCGTGCGTGTCGAGTGGCGGTGCCGGCTCGGACGGAGCCTCACCCTCCCCGCGCCGATGTCGCGGCTCACACCGCGAGTGGTATATCGTACTTTACTTTCGCTCCCGCGAATTTTCTAAGGGGGCGATTCGTTTTTTTGAAGGCGGGCCAATTGCCGGTCACTCGGGCTCGTCCGGGAGGATCGCGACGGCCCGGGCCGGCCCCGCGCTCGCACCTTGGATTTTGAGCGGGAAACAAGCGACTTTGAAGCCAAAGGGGGCAGTGAACCGAGGTTAACGAGCCGTTCGATCTGCATGTCCAAAACGACGCCGTCACCGAAAAACCAGTGGAGCGGCAACTCGTCGATCGTGGCGGCTTTCTTTCCCTCTCCCCCGGTCGACGCACGCTGTCGTCGACGCTCCGTCTAAAGGGCGGTGAGTGGCGCACCAACTAAACGCCTTTTCACAATCCTGGGAGGGCGAGCCTCCGTGCGAGCTGAGTGCCGATGCCGGCTCGGACGGAGCCTCGCCCGCCCCGGGTCGATGTCGCGGGTCACGCCGCGCGAAGTATAATCATGCAGTCAGCCGGACGCGCGTGACCCGGCCATGCCGCGGGGGTGTGGTTCAAGAGCAGGTTCCCGGTCAGGGGTTTACTGCCTACTGCCTTGTATCAACTGGGGAAAGAACGACATGGGTCTGTTACGACAAACGAGCGTGGGCACGCGTGGGCTGGGCGTGCTATTGGGGTTATTGTGCATCGCGAGTCTGCTGAGCCTGCCGGCGGCATGGTCCACCGTGACGGCCGACGACCAGTCGAGCCTGGGCGCCGGCATTTACCCCGCCGCGTATGCCATTACCAATGCCAAGATCGTGACCGCTCCGGGGAAATCGATCGAGCCCGGCACCATTGTCGTCCGGCGCGGGATCATTGAGGCCGTCGGCCTGACGAAAGAGGTGACGGTGCCCTACGACGCCGAAGCGATCGACGGCAAAGGCCTGGTGATTTATCCCGGATTCATCGATCTGTATACGACCATCGGCCAGCGAGCCGGCGTGGAGCGGTCGGCGACGGGCAAGGGCCGGCCGGTCGACTTGTCGGAAGCCCCGTTGATCGCAACACCACCGGATAACCGCAACGGTTTGACGCCAGAGTTCGAGGTCGCGGGCGTGCTCGACCTGACCGACGCCCTCGCCGAACCGCGGCGGCGGTTGGGATTTACCGATCTGCTCTCGGCGCCCGCCGGTGCGATCGCGACCGGCCAGAGTGCTCTGGCGAGTTTGAGCGGCTTGCCGCGCCGCGAAATCATCGTGGCTTCGCCGGTCGCCCTGCATGTGCACCTGGCCCCGCCGTCCGAGTCGCCGGCTGCGGGGCCCGCAACTCCCACCCCGCCGGGCCCACCCGGCCCCGACGCCCGGCCAATTCCGCCGCCGCGGCATGGGTCAAGAAGGGGCGGGCGACAATCCCTATCCCCGCGTCTTGATGGGCTCGATCGCTCACTTCCGCCAGGCCATGCTCGATGCGGACCATTACCAGAAGCTGAACGCTTATTATGCTGCTCACGGCGGCATCAAGCCCCCGTTTGACCCGGCCTTGAAAGCATTATCGGCCGCGCGGAACAAGTCGATAAACGTCTGGTGGGAGAGCAATACGCGCGACGAGATTCACCGGGCACTCGACCTGTCCGCCGAGTTTGGAACGTCGGCCGTCATCGCGGGGGGCCGCGAGGCCGCCAAGGTCGCCGCCCGGCTCAAGTCGGCCGAGGTCCCCGTGGTGCTCCGCCTCGATTTCCCCGAAGAGCCGAAAGTCCCGACCGAAGAGGAGTATCGCAAGAAGGCCGCCGCCGAGCGTGATGAGCCCCTGCGAGTGCTGGCCGATCGCAAGGCCAAATGGAAGGAACAAGTCGCGACGGCGGCCGTGCTCGCCAAGGCGGGCGTGCCGTTTGCCTTCGCCACCGACGGCATCGAAAAGATCGACTCGTTCCCGGCGGTGGTGCGTCAGCTTATCACGGCCGGGCTCTCCGCCGATCAAGCCCTGGCCGGGCTCACCAAAAACGCCGCCGCCATCGCCGGTGTGAGCAGCCGATTGGGAACGCTTGAGCCCGGCAAGCTCGGGCACCTGATCGCCATGACAGCTCCCTTTTCCGAAGAAAAGGCCAAGATTAAGTACGTGTTGATCGATGGTTTGAAGTTCGAGATTAAGCCAGAGGATCAGCCAAAGGGGCGATCACGGGGACGCAGTGGGGCCGATGGTTTGGCCGAGAAAGAGGCGGCCGCGCCCGCGAAGCCGGCGGGGCCCCAGGCCCCAGGTTCCCAGGTTACCGATTCAAACGTCGCGGGTCCCAAATCCAAATCTGACGCGGACGCACGGAAAACGAAACCCGCGGGTCCCAAAGCAGCGAGCTCGGGGCCGGCGGCGGCTCCGCTGGTCGATGTGCCGACTGAGCTCGACGATGACCGCAAGCCGTCGATTCACACCGGCGGCAATGTGTTCCTCAAGGGCGCGACCATCTTGACCGTCACTAAAGGGACGATCGCCGGTGGATCGATCTTGGTTAAGGACGGAAAGATCGAGGCCATCGGGACCGGGCTTACCCCTCCGGCGGGGGTCGCGGTCATTGACGCCGCGGGCCTGGTGGCCATGCCCGGGATTATCGACACACACTCACATATCGCCATCGCAGGCGGCGTCAATGAGGGGACGCTCTCGGTGGTGCCGGAGGTCCGGGTCAAGGACGTGGTCACTGGCGACGACATCGCGATTTATCGCGCCTTGGCGGGAGGTACGACGACCGCCCGTCTCCTCCACGGTTCGGCCAACACGATCGGAGGACAGGACGCCGTGGTCAAGCTACGCTACGGCAAACCCGGCCGCGACCTCATCATCAGGCAGGGCCCTCAAGGGGTCAAATTCGCGCTCGGCGAAAATGTGACGCGATTGCGAGGACGGTTTCCCAATACGCGAATGGGAGTCGAGTCGGTGATCGAACGCGCCTTCAACGAGGCTCGCGCTTACCGCGCGACCTGGAACGACTACCGCAAGGCGGCGAAAACGAAAGATGCGGCCCAACTCGGCCCTCCCCCACGCGTCGATCTGCGTCTTGAAGCGCTTGCGGGCATCCTCGATGGTTCCATCAAGATCCACAGTCATTGCTACCGCAGCGACGAGATCTTGATGCTCTTGCGCACGGCTCAGAAGTACGGCGTGCGCGTCCAGTCGCTGCAACACGTGCTCGAAGGCTATAAAGTCGCCGCCGAGATCGCCGCGCACGGGGCCAGTGCGTCCACCTTTTCAGACTGGTGGGCCTACAAGATCGAGGCCTATGACGCGATCCCCCAGAACGCCGCCTTGCTCACCGAGGCCGGCGCGAGCGTCTGCATCAAAAGTGACGACGCCGAGCTGATGCGCCACTTGAACCTTGAGGCCGCGAAGATGGTCAAGTACGGCGCTGTCTCCGAGAGTCAAGCCCTGGCCATGATTACGATCAACCCCGCTCGCGAGCTGGGTCTTGACGGGCGGCTGGGATCGATCGAGGTGGGCAAAGACGCCGACATCGCCCTCTTTAATGGCCACCCGTTTGATGCCTTCGCCCGGTGCGAGCTCACGCTGATTGACGGCGAGGTCTTCTTCCAGCGGCGCGAGCCGGCGGGGAAATATGGCGTTCGGCCGGGCGACCACACCGCGATGCCGGCCGCGCCCGAGTCCGCCCGCAATCGCTCCATCGAAATCGCCCCCCAGCCCAAAAACCAATTCGCGCTCGTCGGCGCCAATCTGCACCCGATCTCCGGTCCGGAAATCAAAAGAGGGACACTGATCATCGCCGCCGGCAAGATCGCCGCCATCGGGCCGTCCAGCATGCCGATCCCGCCCGAAGCCAAGACGGTGGAGCTGACCGGCCTCGATCTCTGGCCGGGGCTGGTCGACGCCGGGTCGACCCTCGGCTTGTTCGAGGTCGGCAGCCTGGTGGAAACTCACGACTCGGCTGATGCCGCTCAATTTCAACCCGAGCTGCGCAGCAGTACCGCGCTTCATCCCGACAGCGAACACATTCCGGTCACGCGAGCCAACGGCATCTTGACTTCGTTCGTCGAGCCAACCGGGGGAACCATCTCCGGACAAGGGTGCCTGATCAACTTAAACGGCTGGGTCCCGCGCGACCTGGTGATCGCCGATCCAGTCGCACTTGCGATAACGATCCCCACCTACATTGCCCGCTCGCCGGAGTCGCTCCGGCCCGGCTTGGGCCCAGACCGGCCAGGCCAAGGTCCGGGGGGCGGTCAGGCGGGCAACGAGGCCCGTGAACGGCGGAAGCAACGGCTGGAGAAGATCAAAGAGCTGTTCCGCAAGGCGCTCGCGTATGACGCTGTCGTGGCCAAGGCACGCGAACGGGGCGACGTTCCGCCCGCGCCCGATGCCCGGCTCGAGGCCATGGTTCCGTACGCGAAAGGACAAAAGCCGGTCGTCCTGCATGCCGAGCAACGAGTCGAAATCCTCGACGCACTCGACATCATCCGCGAGCTCAAAATCAAGGGCGTGATCTCGGGAGGCTCGGAAGCCTGGAAGGTCGCCGAGGCCCTCAAACAGGCCAAAGTGCCGGTCTTGATCGGCGGTACCCTGAGATTGCCCAGGCACGAATACGACCCTTACGACGCCGAGTATGCCAACCCGGCGAAGTTGCACGCCGCCGGCGTGACCGTCGCCATCCACTCCAAGGCGGGCGCCGCCACCAACGAGACGGCCGCCCGCAACCTCCCGTTCGAGGCCGCCACGGCGGTCGCCTTCGGCTTGCCCGAGGAGGTCGCACTCAAAGCCGTCACGCTGACGCCAGCTCAGATTCTAGGAGTCGCCGATCAGGTCGGCTCTCTCGATGTTGGCAAACGCGCGAACCTGGTCGTCACGGCGGGACACCTCCTCCAGCCGACGACGCCTGTCCTGGCCCTTTTCATCGACGGCGAGCCCCTCCGCCCCGAGAGCCGCCACACGCGACTCTACGCCAAATACAAGCACCGCCTCGACGAGGTTCGGGCGGGCCGCGCCCGGTTGGGAATCGAACAGGTTCCGCCCAGCTTCACCGGCACCGGCGCGTCCACTTCCCCAACGACCCCGCCCGAAAGTCAGTAATCTTCTCGTTCCCACGCTCCCGCGTGGGAATGTCCTCCTCGACGCTCCGCGTTGGCGGGAGGTGGCGCCGCGGCTGGGAAATCGCAGGAACGCCGAGCGTCCAGAAAGTGGGTTCCCACGCGGGAGCGTGGGAACCAGACGAAGGGTTGGTTCTCGTTCCCACGCTCCCGCGTGGGAATGTCCTCCTCGACGCTCCGCGTTGGCGGGAGGTGGCGCCGCGGCTGGGAAATCGCAGGGACGCCGAGCGTCCAGAAAGTGGGTTCCCACGCGGGAGCGTGGGAACCAGACGAGGGGTTGGTTCTCGTTCCCACGCTCCCGCGTGGGAATGTCTTCCTCGACGCTCCGCGTTGGCGGGAGGTGGCGCCGCGACTGGGAAATCGCAGGGACGCCGAGCGTCCAGAAAGTGGGTTCCGACGCGGGAGCGTGGGAACGTTTGTACCTTGATCGCCACTTTTTGGGATTGCGCCCAGACCAATTGCCTCTTGACCAGCCCACCGTCGTCACTCTTTGGTTGTCCACGCCCCGACCATGGGCATGTATGTCAGTTGGCACTCGGCCTCGCACAA
This sequence comes from uncultured Isosphaeraceae bacterium, assembly GCA_963829765.1. Classification (GTDB taxonomy): domain Bacteria; phylum Planctomycetota; class Planctomycetia; order Isosphaerales; family Isosphaeraceae; genus CAWFRS01. The sequence goes on from CAWHKI010000119.1 coordinate 41,334, forward strand.
TTCGTGCGCGAGCCGGTCCGCGAGTGTATCCAATTGCACGTCCGCGGCGGTCGCAATGCCAAACTGCTCCATTCTCGGCATCAAGCTGCGGACGATGCGCGGCGCTGTTGTCGCAGTACGGCCTCATCGCGGGCCCGCCGCCGACCGCCACGTGCTCGATCACCGTCGGCCCCGGCAATCCCGCTTGGCGAAACACGTGATAAAGCCGGCCTCCGATGTCGTAATGGACGCCACCACGGCGGAACGTCTCGGCGATCCAGTGATGGAGCTGCTGCCAGAGAGCGACCGGCGGCGAAGTCGAGATGCCGACGCGGAAATCGGGTTCCTGCACAACGATCACGCCGCCGCTCCGGACGTGGCTGGAAACCTGGCGCAGCGTCGCGACAGGGTCGGCCTGATAGATCAAGATGAATCGGCCGACAACCGCGTCGAAGGGTTGCGGCGACGAATAGGTGTCGGTGGGCCGTTCCTCGAACTTGACGTGTGTCAAGCCACTCGCTTTCGCCCGCTCGCGGGCGACCGCCAGCACCTGCGGATCGACGTCGATGCCGACGACCGATCCCGCCGGACCGACCAGCTCCGCCGCGAGAAAGCTGACATCGCCCGCTCCACAGCCGAGATCCAAAACACGCATCCCCTCGGTGATTCCCGCCCTCCGAAAGAGGCGATCGAGCGCCGGCCGGAGGAAATTCGCCTGTTCGATCAGCCGTTGACTTTCGGACTCCGAGCGTCCTAGGACGTAATGCGGGGAGGCAGGGTCAGTCTGCATCGGTGAACTCCTACAAGGACGAAGAAAAAGGACGGTCTCATCGGGAAGAAAAATGGGGACGGACTTATCGGGGCTTCGCGCGCTCGTCGAAGAACCGAAACACATCGCCGAGCGCGACCTGGACGATCGCGAGGTGCTCGATGCCGGGATATTCGCGGAAGATGACGGTCGCGGCGCCGGCTCGCTCGAGGTTGTCGGCGAGGTTTTTGGCAGCTTTCAGGCCGAAGTCTTCCGAGCCAATGCCGACGAAGAACGGCAGGTCGCGGAGCGCGGGCTGAGGTCGGACCGAGCCCCCTCCGCCGAGCGCGGCGACCGCGGCGTAGCGTGTCGGTTCGCTCATGGCCGCCGCCACGGCCTGGCCGGCTCCCATCGAGTGGCCGACCAACATGACCCGCCCGCGGTCGACCGGGTAGAGCTTGGCCAGCTCGTCGACGACATCCGCCACAGGCGCTCCGACGAACGCGCGCGCCTCGCGGAGCGACCAGCAGCCAGCCTCGCTCGCGACAACGCTCGATGATCGCGCCATGACCGTAGCTCTCGAAGAACATGTTCTCGCTTCCCCCGCGCCGTGGAGTGCGACCACGATGGGCAACGGCTCACCCTTGGCGGCTTCTTTCGGGATGAACACTCGCGTGGCCGCGCGTCGGCCGCTTTTAGACACCACCGTCACCCACGCTTGCCCACTGCGATCCTTGCCGAGAAACGGTTGCGATCGATCGGCCGCTCGGATCTGAATTTCCAGATCGGCGAGGATATGTTCGGCCGGGAAATCCGACTCAAGAGTCGTCTTGCCGGCCAGAGACTCGAGCATCCGAAGCTGGTCCCGGGCTGACTCACGATCGGTCGTCGTGGATGCTGCCCCTTCGGGCCAGCCGCGGATGGTCTGTTTCAAAGTGGTGATCCTGGCGTCAAGGCGATCGGCCAGCGAGATCGTCTGTGAGTTCTTTGTGAGGGTCTTCCCGCCCGAGCAAACCTCGGCGCTCAAGACGTGATCTCCGGCCCCGAGGCCCTTGATCGGCAGGAGCAACGTCATCGGCAGCGGACCAATGGTCGCTTCGATACGCGACTCGGCCGAACCGCCGAGAATAAGTCGAATCGTCGCATCCTTGGGCTTCTCGGCGCTAATCGGGTAGAACGCGGCCAAAGTCACCGGCAAGCTGGGCTTGGTGGTGTCGATCAGGCGTGCCTCGGGCTTGAGACAGAGTGACTCGGTCCACCGTTCTGCGTCAGAGGGCGCGGTGCTACTTCGAAAGCGCGAACCGGGCCTCGCTGATCGATCGGCCCGCCTCGCCCAGCCGGAACGAAAAAAAAGCCTTGACGGCCTCTTTGAGCGACTGGCCCGCCCGGGCCTTGGCTTGAGCGTCTTCAATGCGATCCCACTCGACCTCGAAGTTGCGCAGCCGGCGACCCAGCTCGTAACGCTCAAACTGGGCAAATGCCCTGGGTGGCTCGATCGCCGCCAGTAACGTGAGGCCGAGAACCATGAACCAGCCCAAGCGGGAAGGGCCGGTCCCTGAAAACAGACGAGCGGCTCGCGCGAGAGGACGGCGATTTGCGAGCGCTGTCAGAAAAAAAACAATGGCCCGAGACACGGCTAAATGACCTTGCGTGGTCCCGGGAGGGCGAGGCTGGGGAAATGAAAGACTGTTCTGGTTGCGCCATTGCTTTCCTGCCGTTTTCATTGCGCCGATAGCATCGTCGCGGGGCATCGCGGTCCCCTCACCCCATCCCTCTCTCCGGCGGGGAGAGGGCGATGACTTGGCGCCTGCGCAAGGCTCTGCAGAGGGGCCGGGCCGTATTCTTCCCCTCGCCCCGCCGGGGAGAGGGTGCCCGAAGGGCGGGTGAGGGGGAGCGGCAACTGGCGTAACAGAAGCAGCCAGTGCATGCCGCCCTCCACGGTCCGCTCGACGCCGACTTTTCATCGGCCCAGGGCGACGCTCCGTCCGAGCCGGATCGCGCCGCGGCTCGCCAGGAGGCTCGCCCTCCCAGGATCGTGCAAAGGCGTTTAGAACCGTCGCCGGACAGAGCCGGCTCCTACAGGATTTGTAGGAGGGAGCTCCGTCTCCCGATCCCCGATCTAGCCTTGTGTCGGGTCGTTGAAAAAAGGGGGACAGATAGCCGTGCAAAACCATTTCATGAGCCTCGTGGCGACACAAAGATACGAAGCGGGCCCCAATACAAAATACAGTGCGGCCGGGGTTCACGGGGTGCAAGGGGGAACAAGCCGAAAATCGACGCGGTCCCCCTCAATCAATGCCTCGGCAACACAAACGCCGCGCGAACCGGAGGTGGCATCACGGCATCGGCACCTTTGACGGCCTTCCAAATGATCTCGTTAAAGAGCAAATCGTCGGCTCGGTCTTCAATTTCCAGGTTGAGACGCATCGAGACCTCGGCCAAAGGCGCCCCCAAGGTGTTCCTGGCATTTACGTCCACGCGGGCCGGGCGATGGACGTACGGAGTGAAATCGGGCTGAGGGCTAAACGCGTTGTACATCGGCCGGGCGGCCGCGTCGAATTGAGACATCGGATTGAGGCCCAAGATCAACTCCATCGTGCGCAGCATCGACGAGGTGCTGTAAAGCGTCGAATCGACCGAATGCCGTTTGATGTAAGGGCTGATCGCCAGGGCGACGGTCCGATGGGCGTCGACGTGGTCCGAGCCGTTCTGGGCATCGTCCTCGACAACAAACATCGCCAGGTTCTTCCAGAACCGGCTCTTGGAGAGGCCCTCGACCAGTCGGCCCAGGGCGAGATCGTTGTCGCCGACGCAGGCCGTGACGGTCCACTTGCCGGGCGACGTCCCCGCTGTGTGGTCATTCGGCAGGCGCATAATGGTGAGGCGAGGCATCTCGCCGGCTTTTTCAAACTCGGCCAGCTCCTGAAGAAATCGGTCGGTCCGTTTGACGTCGGGGTAATCCATGTCGAAACTACGGAACATGGGATCGAAATGGCCCTCGATGGCTTTGACCGTAGCCGTCGCCGGGTCGGACGGTGTTTTGCCGTTGGCGACCCACTCGCCGTAGCTGCGATAGCTCACCCCCTTTTCGGCGGCCTTGTCCCAGATGTAACCGCCGGCCGGCCTGGCGGCGGCGTCGAGGGCCCCCTCCGATGGGTACGGCACGCGGCGGTCGCCGCGGTAGCCCACCGGCCAAATGCGCTCGACGAAATCGCTGGCATACGCTCCCATCGACCATTCATGGCCGTCGGCGCTGACCTCGCTCTCGACATAAAAGTTATCGAGGAGCACGAATTCACGCGCCAGCGCATGATGGTTGGGCGTGACGTTCTCGGGGAACAGGCAGATGTTGGGATCGCCGTTGCCTTCTTTCAGATCACCGAAGACCTGGTCATAGGTGCGATTTTCCTTGATCACGTAGATGACGTACTTGATCGGCGAGGGCTCGCCGACCTTCGCGGGGATCGGATTTCCCGGCGTCGGCTTCGCCCCGGTCACCGCGGCGGGATCACCGCGCCGGAGCGGGCTGCAGTCGTAGACCGTTTGAGAATAAGCGGCCATCTCGCGGGCTGCCGGCATGGAGATTGTCGAGAGCGTTCCCTGAAAAAGGCCGCCGATATATTCCAGCGTTGGGCTGGGGCGTCCGGCGAACCCCGGCGCGGGCCGTCGCGATTGGCACGCGAACTGGCCCCTTTGCCGTTCGCCACATAGATCGTCTTGCCGTCGCGGCGAGCGCACCGAAGTGGGATACCAGCCGACCGGGATAAAGCCGAGCGGTGCGCTGACGCCGGGGTCTTTGACGTTGACGACCGCGACGTCATTCGTATTGGCGTTGGCCACGAACAGCATCGATTCATCCGGCGAGAGTGCCAGCGAATTGGGCGTGCTGCCCGGAGGGGCGTTGGGGTCGATAGCGGTGCCGATCGTCTCGATCGATCGGCCCACTTCGGTATCGATCACGCTGACCGTGTTGCGGTTGGCATTGGCGACAAACAGGACCTTGCCACCTTTCGCCAACAGCATTTCGTTGGGGTGCTCCTCGGCGACCCACTGGGCGGTCACCTTGAATGTGTCGGTGTTGATGACGGCCACCTTGGCCTTGCTCCAAAGGCTCGCATAGAGCAGCCCTTTGGATTCATCGAGTGCCAGGCCATACGGATAGCTCTCTCTCGACGGCCAGCTCGCCTTGAAAAGCCCCGGTCTCGGCGTCGAATCGACCCACCGAATCGCCGAACACCGCGGCGACGTAGAGGACCTTGCCGTCCTTGGAAAGTGCCAGGCCCGCGGGCAAGCGCTGCAGGCTCTTGGCCTTTTCGCCTTCCTTGGGGTTCGGCTGTGCCAGGAATTCCTTGCGGTTGGGGTACGCGAAGACCGCCTTCTTCGAGAGCAGCCCGTCGGCGTGGTCGAAGCGGTAAATCAGGTCGTCGAACCCGCCGCCGGCGAACAGCCGCTTGCCGTCAGTCGACCAGACCAAACCGGCAAAACTGGTCGGTAGCGCGACGCGGGCGATGACTTTGCCACTCGACGCATCAATGGTCACAATCTCATGTTCGCCGAACCCGGCATGAAGGATCGCCAGGATCGGTTTGCAGGGATGAACAGCGATCTGCACCGGCAAGTCGCCGAGCTTGGTCTGTCGCCCAGCCGGCTTGAGGCTCCAGCCATTGGGCAGAACGACCGTGCCCGGCGGGTCATCCCCGGCCAGATCGCACGCTGCTTGAGATGCGACCCACTCGGATCGGCCGAATTCGATTCGTCGCCGACGGTCGCATGATCGGCGGACCGGCGTGCCGGTGCCTTCCGCTGGAGCGTCTCCTGCGCGGACGACCAAACAGGAATCAATCCCGCGAATGCGGTGAGATGGAACAAGATCGCGTATTTCAGGCTCCGCGAAAGCATGGGTTATCCTTTTCGAATGGCTTACCTGGCGTCAACGACGCGCTCGATCCCCGACCTAGTGGCCACTTACAAGCGGAATGAAACGGTTCGTCGAACCGGCACCACTTCGACGTCTTCCGTGGCATTCCCCTGGATGCTTCTATGACCCACGGTGGCGAGCCTTCGACTCTACGCTCAACGGGCCTGCGCTGCAATCGGGACGATCCGCCGCACGCTGGCGGACCGTCGTACCGCATCGCCCCGTCCCCGGCGGACCGCCGCCGCAAATGGCGCATTTCTGGCGACTTTTTCAGAGGCTTCCATTGCCGATCTCCTTGGCCAAACACGATTTGTGTCCTGGGCCCGCAACGATCGCGCCATCGGCCGTCTCAGGCGCCACATTAGACTTGTTTGCTGCTCATTACATAATCCCCGGCGCACGGACCGGATGGAGCTTGGGCCCCGGCGCCAGGCCCTGCGGCATCGCATCGCGAATGCCGCCGCGAAGCGCGTCCATCAGGTCTTCTTCCGGATGACCATCGGCCGGGAAATCAATCCACTGACAGCCGCGTCGTTGCCGCCGGTAATTGAGAAACGCGTCCTTCAGGTGTTTGCATCGCGGGTGGATTTTCAGGTCGCCGGTCTCCAGCAAGTTCTCGATCGTATCGAGCCCGTCTAAAACCAGGTGTTGCGGCCACCTCGCGGTGAATCGCGAGCCGAACTCGCGCTCGTACTCAGCGTAGGCCGCCGGGCCCAGCGACGACCGCGCCGACGCGGCCGGGTCGAGGCGGACCATGTCAATGCGGCCGCGGCACGGCAATTTTAGACATGGTGCTCATCATCGCGCGATGACCAGGGCCACCGCGCCTCGCGTTGGCCCCACTCGCGGTTCTCAGCCCGGGGCCCAGGCTGGCCGGCACCCTGAATCGACAGGGGAAAAAAATGGCGGAGAATGGCGCTTTTTCGAAGGCCAAAAGCGCCATTTTTCGGTCATTGGAGCTAAGCCCGCTAAACGCAAGCCACTGATCTGGATGCTGTTATGTAAGCCGGCTTTTTTGTGCCCGAGGGCGAGAAAAATGGCGGGCGCCATTTTCGGGCGAGGAGATTTTCGACGCGACCCAGAGGCCGTGTGTGCCAGCGCTACGGACCTGGCGAACGGCGGCCGACATGGAGATTTTGAGCAAGCCCTGAGAGAACGCAAGATCGCGGTTTACAGGCGACAACCGGCTGATCTGGCCGACGACCTCGCCGCGCTAGCACGTCTGCTCGCCCTATTTGCCCTTTCGGGATTTCGTCGCTTCGGGCTTTCATGATCCGCATTAGTTTGCCCTGGCCCAATATGGAGCGCTGGCGTAGTTACGGGCCTTCAAGTCGGCTTGCTGATCAAGTTCAACGCGGCCGCCTTGGATGCGAAGCGAGTCATCCCGGATGAATAACCATACGACCACGGGCCGCAATGGCCGCAATGCATGTCCTGCGGCCCGGCGGCGGCCACCTCAGCGCCGCTCACGGATGATGGTTTCGGACAGCGGCTCGCCCTTGATGGGGACCGGTTGATCGTCTGGATCGTCGTCGTCTATGTCAAGGGATGGATCGGGCAGGCGGGTGATTTCTTTCCTCCGTCCTCAATCTTCCGTCCTCCGTCCTCTTCATCCGGACGGATGCGAAGGTTCAATAAGGAAACCAGGAATGCAGGAGAGAGAAAAATGGCTCTGGAACACGAAGCGTTGACCGAGCCGATCATTGGCGCGGCAACGAACTTCGCTAAAGCACGCTGGAACCGAAGCGAGTAATCCCTGCCTGAGTGAGTCTGTTCCTGGTTTCCTGCCTTCCTCATTCACCCTTGTGCGAGGGCCCGAGAGGCTCGCCCTAGATGGAGACCGCGCTGCTCGCCAGGATCGCCCTCCCCGATCGTGAAAAGGCTCTGGGATTGGTCGGGCAGGCGGGTGATTTCTTTCCTCCGTCCTCGTGTTCGCGTCCCTTAGTCCCTTTCTTCGTGTTTTCTTTTCGTCTTCCGTCCTCGATCTTCCGTCCTCCGTCGTCTCTTCCGGACGGATGGAAAGGTTTGATAACGAAACCAGGAAAGCACGAAGACAAAAATGGCTCTGGACACGAAGCGGTGACCGAGCAGATCATTGGCCTTCCGCTGAACTTCGCTAAAACAACGCTGGAACCGAAGCGAGTGATCCCTGCCTGAGTGAGTCTGTTCCTGGTTTCCTGCCTTCCTCATTCACCGTTGTGCGAGGGCCCGAGAGCGCGGCATATGCAATGCGTGTCCTATTTGCCCCAAAGCGTGTCCTATTTGCCCGTGTCCTATTTGCCCGGCTTCTCCTATTGGGCTGCCCCCGAAAATTGGTCCAGCCCGAAATGGGGGGGTCCGGGTAAGAGTGAGCCCGAAGGGGATCCATGAAGAAAGCGAAGAGGAATGCCGACGAGGTCGTGCGATCACTCCGTGAAGCCGACCGCGATCTGGCCAAAGGGCTGACTGTTTCTGATATCTGTCGCAGGCGGGGCATCGCCGAGACGACCTATGATCGCTGGCGACAGCGATACGCACCTGTGGCGATGCCTTCGGCCGCGCTGGACAAGACCAGCCCGAACGCGCCAGCGAAGGGAGGAAAGTGCCGACGGAAACGATACCCTCGCTGGTACATCGGGTCGGAACCGGTCGCCGCCCAAGAGCGCGAGAATCCGTTGGTGCGCGACGCAGCGCCACGGGTGCGCTGACAGACAGATTCTGGCGAACTCTGAGGTCCGACTCGCGCGATTCAGCGACTCACTTATACACCAGCCGACGGCATGGCATCCGACCGCTGGACAAACGCATCCCCGGGGAAAACCGGCCTGCTCTTTCGCGTTTCCGGGGAAGGCCGATGCCTCGACGATTAGACTGAATAGTGCGGCATCGAAATACCGATTCTGATGATTGTGACCTAAGTCATCGCTGCCCGACGACTTAGGAAAAGTGCGCAAACTTGTCTAGATTGTGGGCTCGCAGGCGTTACAATGTTCATTTGTCCCGTGCTGCCAACGTCAAGGATGACGCTGGGAGGAGGCAGGGATGCCGCCGAAATTCGTACGAGAATCGGATAACCGCGAAAACATCCGCTTGAAGATCTTTTTCAAAGCTCCCGGCCTGGGACATCCTCTCGGCCATTGAGCATGGGCACAGGGCACGGACAGATGTGAAGGGCAAGCTTGCAGAATTCTATCTCAACATAAACATATCGAGGCGGTGAAGAGAGAAATACTTCAGATTAGCAGCTTCAGTTTGGAGCGATGCGACAGGAGACCCCGATTTCATTATTGAAATCGGCAGGCAGTCACTCAGCCGGATTGAATGCAAGAACGTTCGGAGCGGTAAGACGGTCTTCCGCGACGCTTATAAGGTGGAGATCCAAAAAACAAGAAACGCCATCGCAGGCGGCCCTAGGTCGTGGCTATAAGGTGGATGAGTTCGACATCCTGGCTGCCTGCCTCTTCAACCAGACCGGCGAATGGAAGTACTTATTTTTGTGCCAGTATCAACCTTGAACGTCGACCAGTATCACCCAGATTACCTGGTGATTATGCAGAGGGTGCCATTCACCGCATCGGGGCCCATGCGCGAGCATCTTGAAAAGAAGCAATCGGAGATTTGCTCCAGCTTCATGACCAAACATTCTGTACGAAACGCCGCTAGGGAAAGCGTATCTGGCCGACTCTCTTCAATTCATCTGCAAATCGCTCGCAACGAGCCAGCGTGAACCTGGTTATTACCTCCCCGCCATACGCCCTGCACTTCAAGAAGGAATACGGCAACGCCGATCAGGCCGAATACATCAAATGGTTTTTGCCGTTCGCCGAGGTGATCCATCGCAATCCTGGCGGACGATGGTAGCTTCGTTCTCGACATCGGCGGAGCCTGGACACCAGTGCCTACCAACGCGCTCGCTCTACCATTTCGAGCTGCTGATCGCCCTGTGCCGCGAAATCGGCTTTCACCTGGCACCAGGAATTCTACTGGTACAACCCGGCTAAACTTCCTTCACCGGCCGAGTGGGTCAACGTCCGCAAGATTCGCGTCAAGGATGCCGTCGAATGCATGTGGTGGCTTTCGAAGACGCCCTGGCCCAAGGCGAACAACCAGAATGTCCTTCAGGACTACAGCCCGGATATGATGCCGGCTGCTGAAACGTGGTTATACGGCCGAAGGAAACGGCCCTCCGGGCACATGATAACGAAGAAATTCAACGATAACATGGCGGCTCGATCCCAGCCAATATCGATCCATCTGCGGCAACAACGACGCCAACGGCCATTATCTCGAACGATGCAAAGAAATGGGCTTAAAAGCCGCATCCGGCACGGTTTCCGATCCAGCTCCCGCATTTCTTTATCCGTTTTCTGACCGACCCCGGAGACCTGGTGATTGACCCGTTCGCAGGCAGCAATACGACCGGAGAGGCGTGCGAGGAGCTAGCCCGTAACTGGATTGCCATCGAGCACAACGTCTGACGACCTGGAAGGAAAGCCGCTTTCGCTTTGAGCCGCATGAAAAGGCCGACGAAAACACTGCCCAAGATCCCATCCCGGCGCCACCCCGTGGCAGGCCGCGTAAGCGGCATCGTCCCCTAAACGGTGAGAAACTCCTCTTCGAGTGAAGGGGCTGGGCTGCCCCCCGAGAATTGGTCCAGCCGAAATGGGGGTGTCCGGGTAAAGTGAGCCCTGGACGGATCCATGAGAAGGTGAAGGAATGCCGACGAGGTTGCGCGATCACTCCGCGAAGCCGACCGCGATCTGGCCAAAGGGCTGACTGTTTCTGATATCTGTCGCAGGCGGGGCATCGCCGAGACGACCTATCCCCCCATTGCAACCGCGGACGGATGGGAAAGTTCATCGTTGGTGCGCCACCCACCGCCCGTTAGACGAAGCGTCGACGACAATGTGCGTCGACCGGGAACGCGCGGCCCAAGATTCGGCAAGCGTTGCGCGGGCGCACTCCCAAAAAGCGGCGATCAAGAGTACAATCAGAACTAGTTTTTCGAAGAACGGTTGACATCGACTGATTGCGCATCCGAGCCGAGGAGTTTCCATCGAACTGGACAAGAACCCCCCACGAGCGAGAGAGCGTCGCCGCCGTGGCCATTTTCGTGCTTTCGTACTTTCGTGTTTTCGTGATCGATTCGGTCTCATCCCGCCACAATTCGTTTCACGGCAAGCGTCGAGGCGTTGCAGCGGAAAGCGGCACGAAGTCATGGCTCATGGGACTTCCTCCAGATCGATCACGAAAACACGAAAGTACGAAAACACGAAGGAATCTAGAACGGGGCGGAAAGGGGCGGAAAGGCCCTTCGCCTTCGCCCCTAAAGTCATCCCACCCCACCGTTCCCTTTCCGTTCCGTTCCGTTCCTTCCGTGGACAATTCTTCCTTCTCTCTGCGCAGAATCTAGCGTCATCCAAGTCGCACCCTGACGCCTTGAAAGCAGGTCCTCGCTCGTTCCCGCCGACTGTCGATCCTTCCTATCATCCACCGCTGAGTGACACGCTGATGACATCGGTCCGCGTGGCAGATTTTGTCCACGCAAGGGACAGGAAGAGCACGGAAGGGGGAGACCGTTTCGGTCTGCCTGCATTGCGCCGGGTGCTTACCGTGTCGTGCGGTTCCGTTCCTTTTGTGGACAATCCTCTTCTGTTTCTCCCACGGGTTTCAGCCTCATCCCAGTTGCGCTCGACGGGGAGAGAAATGAGGGAAGAGACATACCAACCCGACGCGCCAGCGAGGGGAGTGCCGAAACCGGAAACGGAACTCTTGCTGGCGCGTTGGGTCGGTATCGGTCGCCGCCCGGGATCGCCTGACACGTAAAGTCGTCGATGTAGAGCCGCACTAGCCCTCAGCAACATCTAGTAGCCGCTCTTTCGTCCACGCTCCGGCCAGCAATTGTCCCTTCGTGAAGTCTCCAGCCGTCGTTCGATTTTTTCCTCCTCATTAGCAAAGTCCCGACGTCCGTTGTTTTCCTCATAATCGGCAAAGTCCGTATGTCCAGGCGAATCAGCAATGTCCCCATTTCCATTTGCGGGATTGGGCTGGAGAAAAATGTTTGCAACTGACGTAATCGCATGTTACCTTACTACCTGCATCGTCTGCGTTGGACGATCACGTCGCTGCGATTCATGAAGCTTCGATAGAAATCCTGGTATCCTCAGAAATGCCGGTTCACCTCTAGATTGGAGTGACACCCATGAAGGGTCTACTGCGCGTCCAGGCCCTGACGTTGGGCCTGTTACTTCTCGCCTCGCACACCGCATCCGCAGGGATTTATTCGTTGTTTTTCGACGCGAACGGATTCTCCAGCCCACTTAACCCTTACCCACCGATCGTCGGCACCGGCGACCTCGCCTTTGCCGGTAGTTTGGGCGACGGCACCTACACGCTCGCTTCGCTCTCCAGTTTCACCTTGTCTGTCGCGTTCACGAATGGGTCCGCGTTCAGCACAAGCGGACATCCTTTCCGATCTCACCCAGTCCGAGCTAGCGATCTACAACAACGGTCAGAACGCTTACTTCACGGACATCATTCCCACCGGGCCGTTTAACGGCTCGCTCGATCTGGAAAACTCAAGCGGAATCCTTTCGTTCTCGCCGTCTGAGTTTGGAGTGGGCTACTACTACGAAGAAGGACCTACCGGCGCCGTTGAAGGCAACTATGGCAGTTCGTTTTCTGGCAGTTCGGCTCCGCTGGTTCCCGAACCCTCTTCGCTGACGTTGGTCGGCATCGCCGGGTTGACTCTAGGGGTGGTCGCCGCGATCACCCGCGGACGTCGCAAGGCGAAGGCCCCGGCCGCCGTTTAAAGTGAGCGAGACCTGTATGTCGCGGGTTGACCGGGCAACAACGCGTTGCTCGGTCAACGCCGCAGCTTATCCAAGCAGAGGGCGACGAGGACCTCGCGGCCGACGCCACGGGAGACGAGGAGATGGGCCAGGCGGTTGGCCTGGGCATCCAACGAGATGCCCAACTGCGCGGTGGAAAGTGGGAAAAGGTTCATTCGACTCTGACCATTCTCCTCGGCTGGGGCGGCGGTATCGCAAGATCCACGCGATCCGCGACTGAGCCCGCTTCCCTCACCTCACAGCGACGCGGTGTGGACCTACCCAGCGGAGCACCACGGGCGGAGCAACCGGAGGCGTTGCCGGCCTATAGCCCGGACGCCGACCCAAGTGGTGCGGGCTTAGGGGCAATACTGTTGAATGAGTCATAATCTGAAGGCAGCGAAGTGGTTGATCTCGTTCCCACGCTCTGCGTGGGAACGCCGTCTCCGAACGCTCCGCGTCGTCGGCCCGGGACCGATGCTTTGCCCATCGAGCGGACGCAGAGCGTCCCCGACGGCATTCCCACGCGGAGCGTGGGAACGAGGCGGCGCAAGCTCTTGTGTCCGCTGTAGTTGATGCCAATTCAACGGTATTGGGCTTAAGGGCCTCATGTCAGTCCACACTATCTCATCGACGGAAGCGAAGCATTATACGTTGGTACCGCCCTTGCCAGCACCCACATATCCAAGCGGGATCTTGCGGTCTGAAACCTAGATCGAATACGACCCCTCGTGATTCACAACGGCCTTGTCGGTCGCGGTGTCCTCACTTCTCTGATCCATTTCCGGAAGCTCGAATCTGCCGCCGCGCGAGGGAAACACCCGCTCTTAGCTCGTCTTGAAATGTAAGCTTGCGATGATGTTCCTCCTGGTTCTCGATATACTTTGTCACCGCCTCGACGTTGGATTGATTCACGGAAAACGCCCCATACCCCGCCTGCCAGTAGAAGCCGGCGTTCTTGGGGCCGGCCGTCTTCGCCCATTTGGAACTTCCTTTCTTCGCCTCCTCGACGATTTTCTTGAGCGGATGATTTCTGGAAAGGACAATTCCCCAGGGCGATTCCCGGGGCTGACTTGTTCTTCCCCCCCGGGCGAAAACGGCCATTGAATAACCCACTGGCCGACACTGTGCCCGCATCGCTGCTCCTACGCCCCGAAGGGGCCGCAACAAACCAGCCCAGGGCAACGCCCTGGGACTCTTCACGTGGTCACGTGCCCCCAGGGTCGAGCCCTTCGGCCAGTTCTCGCAACCGCTGCTCGATCTGTTCGGGTGTTGTCCCCATTTCCGTCAGTGCGACCTGGTAATTGGCCAGGAAAAGGCGGTAATTCGGGTGTTCATGCCCGGTCTTGCGCTGGACTCGGTCACGATGCGCACTGCCCGGCGCCACAGCGGCTCGGCCTCAGCCAGCCGGTTGGTGGCCCGCAGCAGTACCGCCAGGTTGTTGATGTCCCTGGCGACGTCGGGGTGGTCCGGGCCGTACGACCGCTCGTCGATCGCCAACGCCCGGCGGTAGAGCGGCTCGGCCTCAGCCAGCCGGTTGGTGGCCCGCAGCAGTTCCGCCAGGTTGTTGAGGGCAGTGGCCACGTTGGGATGGTCGGGACCAAGCGACGCCTCGAAGATCGCGACCACCCGGCGCCACAGCGGCTCGGCCTCAGCCAGCCGGTTGGTGGCCCGCAGCAGTAACGCCAGGTTGTTGAGGCGGATGGCGACGGTGGGGTGGTCCGGACCATACGACCGCTCGTCGATCGCCAACGCCCGGCGGTACAGCGGCTCGGCCTCAGCCAGCCGGTTGGTGGCCCGCAGCAGCTCCGCCAGGTTGTTGAGGGCGGTGGCCACGTTCGGATGGTCGAGACCAAAGGGACGCCTCGAAGGTCGCGACCACCCGGCGATACAGCGGCTCGGCCTCAGCCAGCCGGTTGGTGGCCCGCAGCAGTCCCGCCAGGTTGTTGAGGTCAATGGCGACGTCGGGGTGGTCCGGACCGTACGACCGCTCGTCGATCGCCAACGCCCGGCGGTAGAGCGGCTCGGCCTCAGCCAGCCGGTTGGTGGCCGCAGCAGTCCCGCCAGGTTGTTGAGGTCCCTGGCGACGTCGGGGTGGTCCGGGCCGTACGACCGCTCGTCGATCGCCAACGCCCGGCGGTACAGCGGCTCGGCCTCAGCCAGCCGGTTGGTGGCCCGCAGCAGTTCCGCCAGGTTGTTGAGGGGGGTGGCGACGTTCGGGTGGTCCGGACCATACGACAGCTCGTAGATCGCCAAGGCCCGGCGGTACAGCGGCTCGGCGGCGCGGAACTGGCCGCGCGTCTTCCAGTAGAGTGCCAACTGATTCATGAGCCGTGCCGTCGGCTCGGGCAGTCCGGCGTCGTCGGCGAAATTGCTGACGGCCTCGGCATGCGGGGCCAGGGGCGTCCAGATTCCCCAGGTGCGAACGTCCTGGGGCTCGTACAGGCGCCACGGCGTTCGACGGCGTCGAGGGCCGTTTGCAACACGGCCGCGCGATCGGCCTCGGGTATGCGCCCGCGGCTGATCTCCTGCACCAATCGGTGAACCAGAACCGCGTCGCCGCCCGCGTCGAACCGGGCCAGCGAGTAGCCCGCCAGGCCCGCGAGCGCCTTGCGCGGCACGGGAATCGCCTTCGCGAGCGGCTCCGCGTCGAACAGAAAGAGCGGGATCGGCTCCGGCGCCAGCCACGATAAGACCTCCAAGAGCCGCTGCTCCGGGCCGGACAGTTGGGCGAAGGTCGTTTCCCAGGTCACGGCCACGCTCGAGGGATACTGCATCAGCCGCGGGTCGTGCCAGCGGAGCACGTCCGGACGCTTGGCCTGCCAGCGGTCGAGATACTCGGCGAAGGAGAGCCGCTGCTTGTCGATGTAGGCCGCGGCCTGTTCCAGCGCCAGGGCCAGGCCGTCCAGTTCGCGGGCGATCGCAGCCGCCTGAACCCCCTCATCCGGCCTAGTGCCGGCGGTTCGGCGTGCCCTCGAGCAGGAACGCCTCAGCGTCCGCCTGCGCCAGCACGTCGAGCCCCAGTGGCACCACGGCTTTGCTCCAATTGCCGATCCGCGAGGTGATCAGCACGTGGCCCGTTCGTAATTTCACCAGCAGCCGCTCGACCTCGCGGGCCGCCTCTTCCGTGTCGACGTTGTCGACGATCAGCAACCACCCCGGATGGGCGTCGAGCCAGGCCAGAACATCGGCCAGTTGCTGATCGACCGAAGGCCCGCCGGCGGTCATGCCCAGAACGCCGACCAAGTTCGCCAGGTTGGCCCGCAGCTCGGCCGGCGTCGGCGCCGAGATGAACAGAAGGGCCGAGTACTGATCGGCATGGGCCCAGGCATACTCGAGGGCCACTCGTGTCTTGCCCACCCCGCCCAAGCCGTGCACGGCCAGCCGGTTCACGATCGCCGCCGCCCGGCCGTCGGCGACGCCGAGCCTGGTCCGCAGGTCGGCGAGAAACTCCTCTCGCCCCTTGAAGAGCGTGCCGATCGACGCGAATGGCAGGTTGCACGGCTTGTGGTCCGGCGCAGGCCCCTCCCACTCGAAGCGCAGCTCGGCCAGTTCGGCGCGAAGCTCTGGGATGCTGCTAAATGGTCGCCAATCGCGATCGCGGACGACCTCGGCGCGGTAATCCTTCTGGAGCTGGATGAGCTCGTCGCTCTCTTTATCGTGTTCGTCGAATTTTGCCTTCTCATCGGCGAGCAACAAATACACCGGTTTATTGAGCTCGCGGGCGAGGTAAAACTCCCACTGGGTGTATGACCGCCGAGGCTGGTCGGGCGGCCGATCGGCCGGCTCGCCGCCGTACACGAAGCCGATCAGGCAGACGACCGCGTCGCAATCGGCGATTCGGTGCTTGAGCATCTCGCCGATTTGGTGGTACGTCAGGTTGAAGATGGCCTCGTCGTCGACGTCGTAGCCGCGCTTGCGCAGCGACTCGGCGGCCCGCTTGCGATAGCTTTCCAGGTCGCGGTTGGTGGCGCTGACAAAGATGCGTTTTTTCGTGGGCATAACAGCCGACGCCTCCCAACGCGGCGGCCGTCCGGGGCCCAGGCCGCGATTGCCGCGAGGTTGCCGGGCGATCCACTGTCAAGCGACCGGTACCGCGCCCTGTCGATTGTATGGGACGGCTCGGTGGGCGTAAACGTGGTGGAAGGCCGCGACTTAACTCGTTCCTACGTTCCCGCGTAGGAATGCCGTCTTCGACGCTCCAGCGTCGCATCTGATTCTTCCGTCCTCGGACCATCGCCCGCACGCGGGGCCTGATCCCACCACCGCTCGTCGGGCCTGGTGCTTGGCTTGGTTCCCGAAGACGACGCAGAGCGTCGAAGACGGCATTCCGATGCGGAGCATCGGAACGAGTGCCCGCAATGCATCGCGACGCGATGAGGAGCTCCCTGGAAGACCGCCGCGTAGGCTGCGTCAGCGATATACGCGTCTGCCGCTGTCGTCGGGTGGACCCCGTCCCCCCAAGTCGTTGGCCCCCATCCAACACACGTAAAGGGCGTGGGGATCGGCCACCGGAGACTTGGGGAGGTAAGATTGTATCTGCTCGCCGAGGTAAGGCACGCTGAGTCTGGGCGTGACGGCAGACGCATCAGCCGCGGCGCCGCCGTACGCATAGTCCGTGCCGCCCGCCAGCGACGGCGCCGGATCGGGCACGCCTGGCTTGGCCGCGAATTGATCGAGCCAATTCGGCCCGTTCGAGAATCGCCCGTCGTCGTATCCGTAGAAAGCACCGGAAGGACTGGAGAAAGATGAGGGATAGCGGATTGCGACTGAAGTTCAGGGGCATTCCGGGAGCGATCGTATGGAGACCTCGGCCAGCCAATTGCTACAATAAGCTGCTCGCGCCCGCGGGCGGGTAAGTGGGCTGGTTCCTTTCTCGCTTCGCCCGAAGTGAGACTCGACCGGGAAGGAAGGAGCACGATCATGGCGACGGTCCCGAAACAGCAAAAAACGCGCATCATTGAATACCCCAGCGGGGATGGAAAACCCATGGCGGAGACTCAGGTCCATCTCGAGGACATGATCGATGCGATCCAAGTCCTCGACGATCGCTTCGTCGATGAGCCCAACGTTTACGTCGGCGGCAATCTCCTGCTCTATTACGAGGAAGGCAACCCCCGCAAGCACGTCGCCCACGACGTTCTGGTGGCGCTTGGCATACGCAAGGAACCGCCGCGCGAGAACTACCTCGTCTGGCGAGAAGGCAAAGCCCCCGATATGGTCATCGAGATCACCTCGAAGTCGACCAAGCGGGAGGACAAAACGAAGAAGTTTGAGATCTATCGCGACATCTTGCGCGTGTCGGAGTACTTCCTCTTCGACCCGACGGAGGATTACCTTGATCCGCCACTCCAGGGTTTCCGGCTGGTTAGGGGCACGTTTGTACCAATCGAGCCGATCGCGGGCCGGCTGCCGAGTCAGGTACTGGGTCTCCACCTGGAGGTGCGCTGGCAAGAAACTTCGCTTCGTCGATCCCGCGACGGGCGAGCGCTTGTTGACGCGGCTTGAGGCCCGTGAAGCCTCCGAATACCGCGCCGCCCTAGAACGCCGGCGCCGAGCAAGAGCGTCAGCGCCGAGCAAGAGCGTCAGCGCGCCCTGCAACAGCACCAGCTCGCCGCCAAGGAACGCGACCGTGCCGATGCCGCGGAGTCCGCTCATCAACGTCTCGCTCAAGAAAACGATCGCCTCCGCCGGGAGATCGAGGCTTTGCGAGGGGAAAGGGGATAGGCCAGTATAACGTAACCCTTTCTCCTCCTTGCAGCCTAAGTTGGGCTGCGTGTCTTTCCAGTTTGTCGTTCAGCCTCGCCCGAATCGATACCAAACAACGTTGTGCGTGCTACCGCCGACGGCAACGACATCGGGCGTGCCGTCGCCATCGATGTCGCCCCCTCGCAGGTCTTGGGCCGCGATATCGCGGTCGATGACGGTCTTGTTCCATCTCTGACCAGCTCGATCGAAGTCGTATATCGAAACCCGATGGTCCTTGCCCCGGTGGCCGGCGAAGATCTCTTGGTCGCCGTCGCCATCGACGTCGGCGACCCAGAGTGCATGGCCGTCGGAAAGCGTGTCGTCGATGACGATGCGCGGACCAAAGTTTAACGAGCCCGGTGTCGTTTTCCTTGTAGACGACGACCTGTGTACCGTGCCAGGGCTCGATCGTGGCGAGAAATCGCGAGCCGCCGGCGCGGCCGAGATGGACTTCGCTACAACCTCGCTTGGGAGGATTGCCGGCGGCGCCCGCGACCAGCGGCACCTTCCGCCATGTCGCATCGCCATGGCCCGCATCGCCGGGCTCGCGAGTGATCAATTGGACACCGCCGTTATCGGCCGTCAGGATATCGGCGAGCCCATCGCCGGTCACGTCGATCACCTCGATCGCATGCAAGACGAAACGCGACGACAGTTTCTCGAAAGAGGGTTCTTGCTTCGGCGCTCTTCGAGCCGGGTAGCGCAGGATTGTCGCAGCCGACTGCTGGTAACCGGGCGGTTTCGCGTCGGCCCCGAAGATGGGGGCGATGATCAAGTCGAGGCCGTCGCGGCCCTCCACATGACCCCACCGTAGCCGGTGGATGCTGCCGATGTCGGAGATCTTCTTGAGAGTCCACGGTTCGTCGAGTCCCTTCCCCTGCGCCGCCAACAAGAGCTTGCCCTTTGTCGGCGTGTTCATCCCGAATTCGTAGGCGATGGCAATCTCGGCCTTGCCGTCGCCGTCGACGTCGGCGGTCGCGCTCGAGATCACGCCGGGTGTTTCGCCGGGCCCCGTCACGACCCGCTTCTTCCACGTCGGGTTCTCGTACCAGGCGCAGGTGCTTCCTCCCACCGCGATGATGTCGGGCTTATTATCGCCGTTGACATCGGCGACTTCTACTTGATATGC
This sequence comes from uncultured Isosphaeraceae bacterium, assembly GCA_963829765.1. Taxonomy (GTDB): domain Bacteria; phylum Planctomycetota; class Planctomycetia; order Isosphaerales; family Isosphaeraceae; genus CAWFRS01. The sequence goes on from CAWHKI010000119.1 coordinate 60,665, forward strand.
ACCGGGAAAGTGGGCGTCGACGACGACGCGGTGTGGCTCGTGTCCGGACGCGCCGCAAGAAAAGCAGCCGCCAATGAACAGCCAGCAGCCAATGAGACCGCGTCCGGCGCGAACGGCGACATTGGCGAAGGGAGGGCGAGGCTCTGTCCGAGCCGGCATTGGCACTCGGCTCGCACGGAGGCTCGCCCTCCCTGAATGCCTCATGGCCCGCCCTGAATGTCTCAGGGCCCGCCCACCGCGGTATAGGGCCTGGCGGAGACCGCTCCCCAACGCCTGTTTTGCCACATCCATCAACACACCTCGAGTGCGCCGGGGTTCACATTGCGACTTTGTTCCTGACTACCCACCACTGACCACTGACCACTGACAACGGACCACTGACCACGGACCACTAACCACTGACCACTGATCACCCCTTCTGCCCCCACCCCTTGGGCACTCCGGCGGTATCTTCGGGCTTGACGAGCACCTGGGCGAGATCGACGTCGTGGTGGATGTCGCTTTCGGCGATCTTGAGGCGGTTTTCGAGCATGGCCAATTTTTGTTCGAGGAGCAAGACGCGGGCCTCGAGTTCGTCGGGCCGGCGCGGGCGGGGGACTTCGGGATAGCCAAGCTGCGCTGTAAGGCCGCGAACAGGTACATCGGGTCGCGCCCGCGGTTGGCTCGCGCGATCTTTCCTTCCTTCTCGCCGAACAGGATCGGGAACTTGGAGATAAACTCCGAGTTGAGCCGCTGGCGTTCGCGGGCAAACTGCTCGGAGCGGATGAAGATGAGGTCGGCGAAGTCGACATCGCCCAGCCGGCTGCGGAGGGTCAAAATGTAATCGATCCAGTCGTCGGTGTACAACGGGTCGCCTGCCATGGCGGCCAGGCCTTGGGTGTAGCCCAGTCGGTTGCGCGAGAGTGCCTCGAATTGAAACACGAACAGGGCCGGCAGCGAGGGCGCATCGGCCTTAAACTTGGCCTCGCGCTCGAGGATCAGGAGGGCCTGGTCCATCGAGAACCGACTGGCGTCGGACTCGGCCTGGCTGATCACATAGGCCTGGAACGGTGTGAAATAGTGATTGATCCGCTCCATGGCCGGCCCCATCAGGCCGGTCTCTTTCATCTCGGCGTGCAAGAACGCGACAGCAAAAGGCAGTTTGGTCGTCGAAAGCAGCTCCTCACCGATCCGCGCCAGGATCTCTTGCGACGCGAGCCCGTCCATGAGCCGCTCGCGAAACGTATGAAAGAAATAAGCCTGCTCGATATATTCCTCGCGATCGAGCACGGGCATGGAATTAATCCTCAATGAGCGGCGACAAGGGTAAAAAGCATCGCCGGACAGAGCCAGCTCCACCAGGAATTGTAGAAGGGAGCTCCGTCTCCCGATCCCCGATCTTTCCTCGTGTCAGGTCGTTGCTAATCCTCTGGACTTGCGGCGGATTTAACAGCCGCGTTCATCTCTCGGTCGAGGCGCTGACCGGGCTCTTGGTCAAGCAGCGAGCCGTGGTCGCGGTTAGGCACGACGTTGGCGGCGGCGTTCTCGCAGCTCGGGAACGGGCAAAAGGGGATGATGGACGACCAGCGTCGAGATCGTGAGCAAGGGCTCGGGCTGGAAATGGCGGGCGGCCAGCCGCGCCGAGCCCATGACGCACTCTTTTTCGATCACATAGTAACGATTGTACTGGTCGATGATCGCATTAATCGGCTCGATGTGCAATTGTTCGAGAAACCGCTGCCAGCGGCGATTGAACCGGAGGGCGGCCGCGATCAGGTCGACGGCGATCTGCCGCTGGCGGCGAATCGGGGCCGGCGACTCCGCCCAGGTCGGTTGCCCGGCCTCCGCGAGCGGCCACAATGGCTCGATCGACCGGCTGAAGACCATCGACCAGGCTTCCGGCCCGGTGACCGCTGCGCGACCACTGCCGGAGCCGAAGCTGTACCATGTCGAGCAATTCGCCGCGTGCCCCGCGACAGCGATCGTGCAGTCGGCGGAGCGTGATCTCGAGGTCGTGGCCGCGACGGGCGAAGGCCGGCGTGTCAAAGAGGCCCATCATCTCCTTGACCTCCGTCTCGATGTCGGCATTCAAGGCCGGGGTTGCTTCTTCCCTGTCGTCCACAGTCGCATCCCCTAGGTTCCGGGTTCGGGAGGTTGGGAACGCTTGGTCGGAATATTCAGCGAGCGGCGGTAGTGCCAAAGCTGGCGCTTAACGCCGGCGGCTTTGGTGCGCTTTGTCCATGCTTTGGCGACGCCGGCGAGGGCCTTTTCGGCGGGCTCGCCGCCGGCCGCGGCGACAACTCGCCCTTGGGTCAGGTCGCTCAAATAGCCGTCGGCTTCGGGGATGCGTATCCCAGGCACGACACGCTCGGCGAGCAATGTCCGGCTGACCGCGTCGGACCATAGCCGCGAGTCGACGTCGGGCGCCGCGAGCGGGTCGGGCAAACCCTGATTCATCTGTGAGTTGCGCACCGGCAGCATGGGAAAGGAACGCTCGCCGCGGAGACGAGTCGAGTTCTCGGGATTGGCCAGGTATTTGGCGAAGTCGAGCGCCGCCTGGAGCTGTGTGCCGGTGAGCCTGGCGCTTACGCCGACCAGCCATCCCCCCCCGTGGGGGAGATAGCTCGGTGCATTCGGGGGCGAAGACGGCGTCCATTCTTTGCGCGACGGCTCGAAGACACGGTCCGAGCCGGGCAGCGGGGCCACGCCGACCGGCTTGCCGAGCGACCAGTCGGCCGCTCGTTCGGCGCGATCGATCAAGAGCGCCACATGTCCCGCGCGAAACGATTCCCGCGCGGCGGCCGCATCGAATCGCTCCATGCCGGGAGGCCCACTCGCCTTCAAGGCGGTAAGAGCACGCAGGGCCTCGACAAAAGGGGGGCTTTCGACTCGGGGCGTCATGTCTTCGGCATCGAACAAAAACGAGTAGTGGTCGCGATGCATGCCCAGGCTGGCCGCACGGGCCAGAAAAGTCGCGTCGCCGACGCCATCGGTGTCGGCGCCCGATCGCCAGCGCGATCCCGTGATCGGGCTTTCCGTCACCATTCCAATCACGGCCCGCGAAGAACCTGGCGAGGGCGTCAAGCCGCGGCCAGGTTGCCGGCGGCTGGTCCAAAGAGAGCCCCGCCTGACGCGCGGCCTCGCGGTTCGGACCGCGGTCGAACGCATCGCGGCGATAAACAAGCACCAGCGCCGAACCACCGCACGGCAAGGCGACCCGGTCGGGCCCGTACTTGCTCACATCCTCGCGAAAAGCCGGGGCAATGTCCATGTAGTGGAACGAATCGTCATGCGCGGCCTCGGCCCGGCCGCGGCCCTCGCCTTCGCCCTCTTGGCCGGCCCGGCCACCCGCGTCCTCCTCCGACGGCCGGGGCGGCCGCACGAGCGCGTTGGGAACGGCGCGAGCGTCCCGGCATTCACCAAGTCGCCCAGCCGCTGAGCGGGGAAAAGCACGACGTCGACGCTGGAAAGATCGCTTAAGGTGACGGGTTCGTCGCGAACCACCACGTCGCCTCTGCGTGATGCCTGCCACTCCCCGCGCTGCGGCGAGACACCCGTCAAGATCGCCTTGTTATCGAGGGCGCCAATCGTCAGGGAGATGCCCGCGAATCCAGGGGCCTGGCCGGCCGGAGCCGTTGTCGTCTCTCTTTGGCAGGCTGCCAAAAATAGCCCGAGGAGCAATAATAGGCCGCGCCAGCGACCGATCGACGATCTCTGCATTCCGGCCCTCACCAAGCAAGAAATGAACCTCAGGGCCTTCGCCTACGAAGACCTGCGTCAGACACGCGCCCGTTGAGCCGTCTCTATGTTACGGAGCGGCAAGTCGCCCTATCAACCCGAAGCGCCAGCGAGGGTCGCCGCGAGCCACTCGCGGCGGCGGCATGCATCCCCCTCGCTCGCGCGTCGGGTTAGTATTGCCGCCGACCACAAAAGAGACCCCTCTCGCCGAACACCACCTCGGCCGGCCGCGGAGGTCATATCAACCCGAAGCGCGAGCGAGGGATGCCCAAAAGAGAAGGGGCGAGACACCTGATCAATGATGTCCCGCCCCACGAAAGTACAGTCAGTGAATCAAACCCCGTCGTCGCCGCGGCGCCACGCTTTCTCTAGCGATCGATTCCCAGCCGGTAGAGGATCTCTTCAAATTGCTCGAGATAAACGTCGTCCGTCGAATGGAGGTGCTCGGCTTCGGAGATGAATTTGAGGGTGTCATCACGCTTCAAACCGTAGCTGAGCAACACTTCCTCAAACGGCTCGAGGTCGTGGGCGTAGACGAACAGCAGCTTATGCTCGTCGAACTGTACTTCCATCGGACCGTTGGGATTGAGCGCGGCCATGCCGGTGCAACCGTCGTGCAAGAGTAACGGCTCGTAGTCGTAAAGAGTACTCTTCAGGATCACCGTATCCATGTGCTCGCGATAAAGGTCAGAGTGCGAGCCTGGCTCGGAATCGTGGCTGGATTCCATGACCACGTCGACGACGTCACCCAGGGGGTCGAGCAAATCCATAAAAATCTCGAACAGGTTCTCGGCGGAAACGGAGGCGGCCAAGACCGGCATCTTGTTGCCACTTTCCGGGTCGCTATAGGTGTCGCGCCGATAGCCCGATCGCGGAATGACATCGAGACTGATCGAAGGGCGTACCGCATCCGTGAGCAGAAAGTTACCGTAGCGTCCGACGCGCAGGTGAGCATCAAGCTGGTCCTGAGTGAGATCATCGAAACTGGTCCGCGACATGCGACCAGGATTATTACGCAGAACACGCTCGAGGAAGCGTTGCAGAAAACTCATCGAAAAGGCTCCCCTCCTAACTAAACCGCGACGAACTGTGGGAAAGATGCGACATAAACCCTCGGTCACCGCGTTAAACGGTCTTGGGTGTCATTCCCAAGCTAGGCCATCCCAGGCATCCGTTTAACACCGCGCCCAAGGGAGTCGAAACCACCCCAGGGGACGGGCGCCTTTCCGTTGGCAACTCTTCTGCGCGACAGTCTCACTCATATATACCATGCGCGGCTCCTTCATCTCCCCAAGTTCTCCCTCATTTTTTAAAAAAAATGAGGAGCGGGGCCAAGCCACCACGGTATTCAACCATCATTCTCCTGTTCCAAGCTTTGAAAACCCAATCACACCCACCGTTGGGCCTAAAAGGCAATTCCAATGCCAATCCGCGAATGTTCCCACCGAACAAGTCGTCCGGCCAAGCCTGATAAAAACTTGAGTCGACTTTTGGAAAATATGAACTCTGCCAGCCAGAAGTCAACCATTACAATTCCGTGCTCATCATTTTGTAAGCAAGCGCATCGTGTGGTTACAACCCCCTTTTGGACAAAAACCGACGAATGTTGATTCAGAACTTCAACGCCCCCTTGGCACCGTGCAGCCATGCTTTGCGACCAGGCGTTTTTCGACCCTGACGAATGAGGGTTTGCATGCGCACTCGCTGAGGCAACAGACGTGCGTTCGACCGTCGCCCCGCCGCCCCGGCATTGCTATACTCTCTGAAGCCAGTATTTCCACGGCGAAGCCAGGCAGGCCTGAGAGTGCGACGCTCATCGCCCGGCGTCTCTTGGTTTCTTCTTTACCAGAACATGGTGCTACCAGTATTGTAATCCGGCGACAAGAAAGGCGAGCGGTTTATGTCTATGGAACGCGTGAGTGCTTACCTCGAGTCACATCGGGGCGACTTCGAGGAGCAGCTCAAGGCCTTGATCCGGATCCCCAGCATTAGTGCCCAGCCCGACCACGACGCCGACACCCGGCAGACCGCGGTCTTCATCCGCGACGACCTGGCGGCCATGGGCCTGGCGACCGAGCTGATCGAAACCCACAAACACCCACTCGTCTACGCCGAATCGCTGGGTGCACCGGGCAAGCCGACGATCCTGATCTACGGCCACTATGATGTGCAGCCCCCCGAGCCGCTCGAACCGTGGCTCTCGCCCCCATTCGAGCCGACCGTGCGAAACGGCAACCTTTACGCCCGAGGCGCCACCGACGACAAAGGCCAGATGTTCACGCACTTAAAGGCCGTCGAGGCCTGGCAAAAGACGGTGGGCAAGCTGCCGGTGAACGTCAAAATCTTGATCGAGGGAGAAGAAGAGGTCGGCGGCGTTAGTCTCGAGGCGTATCTACCAGAAAACACAAAAAAGCTCGCCTGCGATTTCGCCGTCATCTCCGACAGCAGCCAGTTCGCCCCCGGCCAGCCGGCGATCACCTATGGGTTAAAAGGTCTGGCCTATTTCGAGCTGCTCGTTCAGGGAGCCAACCGCGACTTGCACTCGGGGACTTACGGTGGAGCCGTCGCCAATCCCTTAAATGCGCTGGCCGTGATCCTCGCCAGCTTGAAGGGCCCCGACGGCAAGATCAAGCTCGCGGGTTTCTACGACGCGGTCAAGCCGCTCGAAGCTTGGGAGCGTGACGAATTCGCCAAGCTGGCCTTTTCGGAGGCCGCGTTTCAGGCCGATCTTGGCGTCACTTCTCTGGAAGGCGAGGCCGGCTATACAACGCTCGAGCGCAAGTGGGCCCGCCCCACATGCGACATCAATGGCATCTTCGGCGGATACGCCGGGCCGGGGCCCAAGACCGTGCTACCATGCAAAGGGGGCGCCAAGCTCAGTTTCCGCCTGGTGCCCGATCAGGACCCCAAGACGGTCGAGCGGCAGTTCCGGGAACATGTCGCCAAGGTCTGTCCACCGGGCGTGACGTACGAGCTGATCAACCATCACGGCGCGCCGGCGGTCTTGGTCAATGTCGACACGCCCGGCGTGAGAGCGGCGATCCGCGCGATCGAGGCGAGCTTTGGCACCAGGCCGGTTTTGATCCGCGAGGGGGGATCGATTCCGGTCGTCGGGCTCATCAAGCAGCACCTGGGCGTCGACACTCTACTTCTGGGATGGGGCCAAAACGACGATAATCTGCACGGCCCTAACGAGAAGTTTTCTCTCGCCGACTTCCACCGCGGCATCAAGGTCGACGCCATCTGCTCGATGAGCTTGCCAAAGAGTCGATGTCGTGACCGTGGCCTTCGACCGGGCCGCGTGGGGCATCAGACTCGCGGAAGAACCGCGCGGCCCTGGTGATCGCGACGATCCCTAATTGCCATTAAGGTGTGCTTATGCTCGATTTGAAATTCGTGGTCGCTCATCCCGAGGCGGTCAAGCAGAACTGCCGCGATCGCAACGTCTCGTCCGATGTGATCGATGATGTCGATCGCGTGGTCGAGCTCGAGGCCGAGCCGGGGGTTGCTTCAGACCGTCGAAGAGATCCACCGCCGGCAAAATGAAATCGCTCAGGCCACCGGCCGCGAGCGCGACCCGCAGAAGCGGACGGCCCTCATCGACGAGGGCAAGCGCCTAAAGTTATTGGTGGCCGACGAAGAAGAACGACTGCGCGGGCTCGAGGCCGAAATCGCCCAGCGGTCGCGGCGAGTCCCCAACCTACGCATCCCGATGCCCCCATCGGCTTAACGGAGGCCGACAGCCGCGAACTCTGCAAACTCGGCACCCCCCGCGTCCTTCGATTTCACAGCCAAGATCACGTCGAGCTTGGCAAGACGCTCGACCTCATCGACTTCGAGACCGCGGGCAGAGTCAGCGGGACCGGTTTCCATTTCCTCGAAACGACGCCGTACTGCTGGACTGGCGCTCCAGCAGTTCGCCGTCCGAAACTGATCGGGCGGGTTTCACCCCCATCATCACTCCCGATCTGGCCCGAAACAGCATCCTGGAAGGGATCGGGTTCACGCCGCGGGGAGTCGAACACAGGTGTATTCGGTCGAGGAAACCGAACTCAGCTGATCGGCACCGCCGAGATCACGCTGGGCGGAATGCTCGCCGACCAGATCTCGATGAGCTGTTTTACCGGTGAAGTTGTCCGGCTATCGCATTGTTCCGCACCGAGGCGGGCGCCGCGGGCCGGCCAGCCGCGGGCTCTATCGTGTCCATCAGTTCACTAAGGTCGAGATGTTCGCGTTCAGCACGCCGGAATCCTCGGGCGATATCCATGCCGACATGCTGGCGATCGAAGAGAGATCTGTTCCAGCCGCTGGGCATCCCCTACCGCGTCCTCGATATCTGCTCCGGCGACCTGGGCGGCCCGCTAGCGCAAGTTCGATCTCGAAGCCTGGATGCCCGGCCGGGCGAACAAGGCGAATACGGCGAAGTGACCAGCGCATCCGACTGACCGATTATCATCCGCAGGCTCAACATCCGGTATCGCCCGGCGGACAGAAGGGAACCCGGTTTGTACATACGCTCAATGGAACGGCGGTCGCCTTAGCCGGGCCTGATCGTCATTCTGGAGAATTAACGAGCGGCCCCGACGGCCTGATCGATGTTCCCGAAGTCTCTTCGCCCCTTCATG
>CAWHKI010000120.1:0-22723 GCA_963829765.1 uncultured Isosphaeraceae bacterium
GACTCATATTTCAATTGGCCTTGGCCTCGCCGCCTGTCGGGCGGGCCTTGGGATCGAATCCTCACGGCGGCCGAGCTGGTCAGCAGGCTGGAAAAGGAGCAAAAGCAGTACACGCTCGACCGTTTCCTGAACCAACTCGATCGGGCGAATCTGCTGATCTGCGACGAGCTGGGTTACGTCACGATGAGCCGCGGCGGAGTCGAGCTTCTGTTTCGGGTTTTCGCCGATCGCTACGAGCGTGGAAGCATACTGGTGACGAGCAACTTGCCCTTCAGCGAGTGGAACCAGATCTTCCAGGGCGAGCGAATGACCGCGGCTCTCCTCGACCGCCTGACCCACCACTCGCAGATTTTCGAGATGAATGGCGAGAGCTATCGCTTCCGCGAGTCGATGAAAACGAGGAGAGGCCGGAAAGCCGAATAAGACTCAATTACCGCTCTTGCCCAGAGTGACTATTTTTAAGACCCAGGTGGGTCAGTTTTACGCGCTCAGGGTGGGTCAGTTTTACGTGCCCATTTCCACGTGTCTTTCCGCCTCTTCCGCGGACAATTAATCACTTCTCGCCGCGGAGATATCGACCGCCTCGTCGCCCATGTTCAATGCCGGGAGAAATCGATCAGAAGGGATTTTCCCGCCTTCACGGCTGTCGCGGTCTTACCGAGTGTTCGCGATGTATCGGTGCCCTCAAGCCGTGATGGCGAGCGCACAATGATCGCGGACAAAAATTTCGGAAAAGTTTTTTATTCATTCCGGAACAACACGTTCCGTTGGAAAACGACACGAAAACCGGCATAGGTGCATTAACGAAATTTGCAAACCACGTTATATTGTTAGTGTGGAGGTTGTCGTTCCCTCGTCGGGTCGCTCAACCTGACTCCGTTTCGTAGTTTCCCCATTTCGGCGTTTCGTGAATCGTTCTAGCTCCCGTAAATGCCGACTCACGTTTTGCTAAGCTCGCTCCGCGGGGCGTTCTTGCCCCCACGAATCCGGCCGCGCGCGATTTGCCGCGACCCGCGTTTGGATACCGCGGCCGTGAGCGTACCCGCCGATCTCACGATTTGTGCGAACTCGTTGCTTAGCGGAGCTTTCTGAGACGGAGCCTTGCTTAAACACTGTCGTTTAGTGCAAAAAAGTGCCATTTTAATGAGTCTCCAAAGAGGGCATTGGGGTGCCCCGGCTCGTGCGGGCGCCGCGTCGACTCGTCTTGCGCAGCCTTGTCGGTGTCATATCTTAGAGCTCTACGCGGTCGGAAGTGCGAGCCGTTTCGCATCCGTGGTTCTATCATTGCTCGATTCGGGAATGAACGGCTTTGCCTGATCCATCCGTTTTCCTCGCTGAAGACGATCGGGAACTCTTAGTTTCACTGGCGACTTACAATGAGGCAGGTAACCTTCGGCCGCTCATCGAGACCATCCGCCAGTTTGTCCCCAACAGCTCGATCTTGGTCATCGACGACAACTCGCCCGACGGCACGGGCCAGATCGCGGATGAGATTCGGAAAGATCTGCCAAAGGTGCATGTGCTGCACAGAGCGGGCAAGCAGGGGCTGGGTACGGCAATCCTGGCCGCGGTGCATTTCGCGATCGATCATCACTACAAGTACCTGCTCAACCTCGACGCCGATTTCAGCCACCCGCCTCGTTTCATCCCCGACCTCTTGAGGGGAATGGCCGACCACGACGTGATGATTGGCTCGCGATACGTGCCCGGCGGCGGTGTCGAAGGGGGGTTTAACCTGAAGCGCCGGTTGATGAGCTCAGGCATCAACACCTATGCCCGGCTCTTGCTCGGGCTCACCAGTAAAGACAACAGCGGCGCATTCCGGTGTTATCGAGTGAGTAAGCTCAGCGAGATCGACCTCGATCAAGTTCAGTCGAGAGGCTATTCGTTCCAGGAAGAGATTCTCTACTGGTGCATGTCGGTCGGCTCGCGGATCGGTGAGACGCCGATCCTGTTCGAAAACCGCAGGGCGGGTACCTCCAAGATCAACATGCGGGAGGCCACCTCAGCCCTTGCAATTATCTTGAAGCTTGGGCTCGCCCGGCTGACGGGCGCCACCTCCAAGAACCGAAAGAAACCCAAGTAACGTCGCGTAAGTCCGCAGGCGAGTTTCAGACCATTTCTCGCTCGCGGACGGTCACGTAAACTTCCTGGCAGGCCTCGGCGATTTTCTCGCCCAGCCCCTGATGTTTGCTCTCGAGCTGGCCGGAGTACATGCCGAGCACCTTGCACAGAAAAGCGCCATGACAAGCGTCGGCCTCGCCGCAAAGTTGGTCAAGCGATTCCTCGATCTGATCAGCCAAATAAGTAAAAACTCGCCTGCCCCTTGATGTCGGCCAGCGAGCGTTTCAACTCTGAGAGGGGCGCCGGCGTCGAGATGGCGTGCTCGGGATTCCTTCGCCGTCATCGTTAATCAGATCGAAGTCGTGCATTTCGGCACCGCCGACAGCGCCATTCTTTGACAAGCTCATGGAAGGTCTCCCTCGGCCCGCGAGTCCGCCGACGCGTCGACCATCGATTCGAGTACGGTGCATAGTTCGCCCACAAGCCGCATGTTCTGGCATTCAAGCCTGAGGTTGGCCACATGCATCTCGACCAATTGCCGAATGAAGATCCGCGTGCCCGCGTCATTCTCGTCTTGATAGCGCTGCGCGTCCGCCAAGGCGGCGCGAATCAGATAATCCATGAACTGAAGCTTACCACGAATCGAGACACTCAGCTTGGTAAGCTGAGCCTGATCCGTGGTGATCGGTTCCGAGGTGAGTTGAGGCATCCTGATTGCGTCCCCCGACCAATAGCTGGACGCCAGGATGAATCTCAGCGTCCGTGCCGGGTATTGGTGTCCGCGCAGCTCTCCCTGAGTCGACAGAGGAAACGCCCGGCGAATCCGTCCAGCGCCTACGAATGACGCTAGCTTGCGTGTAGATTACTCGTCCCGATGCAAGTTCGCAAGCGGAAAGCTAACCACACCGGAAAGGCAACCAGCGTTAGCGGGGTTCATTTTCCCGTTGGAACCGGTTAAACACGGCACTGCCGCAACTGCAAGCCTCCATCAGCCCATTATCGCTCTCTCTGCCAGGAAAATTGCCATTGCAACCCGCTGCTTGGTTTCTTTCCCACTCAGGCTCGGTTAAAAACGAAGAACGTTCGATGTTCCGCTGCATGATCGTAGCCTCCAAGGAGATCCAAGCAATGTTGTGTGAACTGAATCGTCGTCAATGGCTTTTGTCCGCGGGCGCAGCCTGGTTGGGCGCCGGGTCGATGAACCGCCTCTTGGCCCAGCCCAAAGGAACCAGCAAGAAGGTCCTTTTCTTCACCAAAAGTTCGGGCTTTCAGCATTCCGTGATCGCTCGCAAGGGCAATAAGCTGGGCATGGCCGAGCGGATCTTGACCGAGATCGGCAAAGAACACGGATTTGACGTCGTCGCATCCAAGGATGGCCGAATGTTTGAACCCGGTCAAATCGACCAGTGGGACGCGTTTGTATTCGAAACCACCGGCGACCTGACGGCGCCCGGCGGCGATAAGAACCCGCCGATCTCAGCCGACGGTGAGAAGGCGCTCTACGACGCCATACGGGGCGGCAAGGGTTTCATGGGCATGCACTGCGCGACGGATACCTTCGGCCACCACGCCCCAAGGAACAAGGGCGCAAACGACCCGTATATTCAGATGATCGGCGGCGAGTTCATTACCCACGGCAGTCAGCAGCGTTCACGGATCGATATCGCGGACGCGGCGTTCCCCGGCATCGCCAAGGGGTTCGGGTCTTCGGGATCGTCATTTACGATCGCCGACGAATGGTATGCCCTCAAGAACTTCGCCGACGACCTGCACGTGATCTTGGTCCAGGTTACCGAGGGGATGAAGGGCCACATGTACGAGCGGCCCAATTTCCCGATCACCTGGGCCCGACCGTATGGCAAGGGCCGCGTCTTTTATACCTCGATGGGCCACCGCGAAGACGTCTGGGAAAATCCGATGTACCAGACCCTGTTGCTCGGCGCCCTCGGCTGGACGACGGGCCGCCTCGACGCCTCGATTGAGCCCAACCTCCGCCAGGTCGCGCCGAAGTATGATGAGCTGCCGAAGTGAAAATGCCGTCCGGGCTCCGTGGGCGTCGAGAAGGCGACGAGGCGACCCAGGTCAATCCGTGAGGAGCGAAGCGGATGTCCGAACCATTCGGGACAGCCGTGGTGGCGCAGATCGGCGCATGGCGCTCCTCACGGCCGCAATGGCTCCGGTCGTCGCGATGATCTTGATCGGCGTGACCCAGCTCCAGCATGACACGCCGGATTGGGTTTACTGGGAAGCCGAGCTGATCTTCCTGATCGCTCTCAAGATCGCCTACCAGGTGGCGGCGGCCCTTTCTCTTGTGGGTACCCTAGTGCTCGGATTTCTTTTCGTTCGGCAGCCTGGTCGGGGAGCTCGCCGAACAAGGCTGGCTCGCGGGTTGTCGCTCTGCGTCGCCTTGCTGTGTAGCCTGCTTGTCAGCGAGTCAGTTTGCGCAGCCTGGATCTCCCGGTTGCATCGCTCGACGGCCGTTCCCATCGGAGGCCTCGCGGCCGCTGAACATGCTGCGCCTCGCTTGCGATTCTCGCCCTTCATCCCTCAAATCGATCTTCGCTCGAATTTCCCCGATCCCCCCGGCGACCGCGAAATTGATCTGGTCGTCGTGGGAGGCTCGAGTGCTCAGGGAGTTCCTTACGACCGTTGGGTGTCGATCGGCAAGATCGTTGCCTGGAAGCTTCAAGCGGCGATTCCCAACCGGCCAATTCGCCTCCACGTCGTCGCCAGGGCAGGGGATTTTCTGGAAACGCAGCACAAGCTCCTGAGCACCCTGCAAAGGCGTCCCGATTTGATGATCATTTATTCCGGACACAATGAATTCTATTCGCGCCTCTGGTGGGCGAGGAATATCGACCATTACGTGAGCGACAAACGCCCCACGCGCTGGTCGGCTTTTATCGACAGGCTCGAGCAATTCTCGCCCCTCTGCCGATTGATCCGCGAATCAGCCATCAAGTGCCGAATCGCAATCCCTCCTCCGCCAGACACCGGGCGGGGCCTGGTCGACGTACCAGCCACTACCGCGTTCGAGTACTTGGCGATTCTGACCGATTTCCGCCGTCGGCTGGAAGAGATAGCGTGCTATGCCGAGCGCGTCGGGGCCTTGCCGGTCCTCATTCTTCCGCCGGCAAACGACGCCGGCTTCGAGCCCAACCGGTCGTTTTTGCCGCCGACGACCCCGCGTGATGCGTGCGACGCGTTTCGGCGAAAGTTTCTGGCCGTTAGAAAAACCGAAGTCGTCGACCCGGCGGCCGCGATCAAGCATTATCGGGAACTGATCGCCGCCCAGCCCTGCTTCGCGGAAACGCATTACCGACTGGGCAAGCTCCTCGAGCACGCCGGCCTGTGGGATGAAGCGTATCGAGAATACGCGGCCGCTCGAGACCTCGACGGATTGCCGATGCGCCGCCTGAGCCCCTTCCAACAGGTCTACCGAGACGTAGCGGCACGGCATGGCTGGATCTTAATCGACGGGCAATCTTACTTTCATGCGATCGGCCGCCACGGCTTGCTGGATGACGAGCTCTTTCAGGACGCAATGCACCCGTCGCTTCGCGGGCAGATCGCGCTGGCCCAGGCGGTTTTGGTCGCGCTTTTACGCCAGAGGGGCGTTTGGCTGGCCTAAGAATTCAGCCGTTCCGATCGTCGATCCTGCCGAGTGCGTCGCTCATTTTGGCATCGACAAGAGCGCCTGGCGACACATCGCGCTGTGGTGGAAAGGGTTTCACGAGCTGACAGCTCCGCTGAGATATGACACGAACCTTCGCATGCGAAACCGCGAGTCAGGCATCGCGGCCGCGGCCAAGATCGACCTCGGTATGCCCCCGGAAGCGGTTGGTCTACCCAACGTGGGAACTCCGGCTCCGATCCCCTTGGTTGAGCAAGGAACATTACCGGCGCCCACTGCTGCCCCGGGCATCATCATGCCGTGCCTCGTCGAATGACTGGCTCAGGGCACGCGAGTTGGACTTCAAGACGCTCGGCGAAGTTTTCGAGTCCGTCCGTCACCTGTTGAAATGCTTCAGATAGACCTCGTCCGCTGCCGCGGTGCCCGTCGCCCGCCTTCATGCGATACCCCAGGTCGTTCAGGCACGTCTCGAGTGCCGACAATACGAGCGTGACATTTTTCGCCTGCGAGCTATGGCCCATCAGCCCGATCCGCCAGGCGAGGCCCTTGAATGGCCCCAGTCCGCCGCCGATCTCGATTCCCCATTCATTCAGGAGGCGCCGGCGCACGGTCAGGTCATCGATGCCTTCGGGGATCTTGACGCAAGTCAACTGGGGCAGGCGGTGGCCGGCGACGGTCGCCAGGCTCAGACCCATGGCGGCCAGGCCGGCATGGAGAGCACGGCCGTTAAGCGCGTGCCGCGCGATGCGGGCCTCCAAGCCCTCTTCGGCGACTAACGCTAGGGCCTCGCGGAGTGCGTAATTCATGCTGATCGGCGCGGTGTGGTGATAGAAGCGGTCGCTGCCCCAGTAGCGCTGGATCATCGTGAGATCGAAATACCAGCTTTGAACCTTCGTCTTGCGCTGATTCAGCACTTCAACGGCCCGCGGCCCGAACGATACCGGAGCCAGTCCCGGCGGGCAACTCAGGCATTTTTGCGTTCCTGAATAGACTGCGTCGATTTCCCAGCCGTCGATCTCGACCGGAATGCCGGCCAGCCCGGTAACGGTGTCGAGCGCGATCAAGGCACCGGCCTCGTGGGCGATCTGCGGCAATCTCTTCAACGGGCTGCCAGGCACCAGTCGACGTCTCGGCGTGCACGATTCCGACGACCTTGGGACGGTCGCGCTGGACTGCCGCCTTTACCTCATCGGGATCGAAGACTTCGCCATACGGCCGCTCGATTGTCGAGACGATCGCGCCTGCGCGCTCGGCGACGTCCTTCATTCGGCCGCCGAAGACGCCGTTGATACATACCAACATCCGGTCGCCCGGCTCGATGCAGGTTGACGACGACCGTCTCCATCCCGGCCGATCCAGTGCCCGAGATCGCCAGGGTGAGCTGATTCTCGGTCTGAAAAACGTACCGGAGCAAATTCTGGGTCTCGTCCATCAATGTCACGAACTCCGGGTCAAGATGGCCGACGAGCGGGGTCGCGAGTGCCTTCAGGACGCGGGGATCGACGTCGCTCGGGCCGGGGCCCATGAGCACGCGTTTGGGCATTCGGAACGGGTCAAGCGATGGAGGAGACACAAGGGGCATCAGAAAACTCCGTGGGACGATTTGACGAGATTGAAGATCCTAGCCGGGAGCGATCATTTCGCTTTTTTTCGTCAGGGGGCCGCCGGCCTGTTCATCGTTTTGATCAGCTCGCTGATGGCCTTGAACTCGGGTCGATCCGCCGTCTCGGTCCACTCGAATATCACGGCTTCTGTCGTCGATACGACGGCCCCAGCGTGCTCGAGCCGGCGCATCGCGAATTCCCAATCGATTTTGTGACGCGCAGCGACGGCATCCGCCGGTACCTGGACTCGGAACCCCAGATCGAGTAGTTCGAGGGCCGTCTGGGCCACGCAGACGTGGGCCTCGATACCAGCAACTGTGACATGACGGACGTGGCGCCCGTAAAGTTGTTCCAGAAGCTGGGGGACTGCACAGCAATGAAACGTCGACTTGCCGGGACGGTCTGAGATCAGATCGGCCACGCTTGCCGTGGTCGTTCCCAGCCCCCGGGGATACTGTTCCGTGCACCAGACCGGCAGACCGAGCGTCTTCGCGCCCTGAATGAGATGGACCACATTGGCGACAACCTGCTCGCGTTCGGCGATGGCCGCGAGCAGTTTGTCTTGAAGGTCGACGACCAACAGTGCACCATTTTTCGCCGTCAACCGCTGGGTGAGACGCATCGATAGACTCCGCCCTCAGAGATCCCGTGTTTGAAAGATCCGGTGCGATGCTAAGACGCTTTTCCCTTGAATGTCAAGCAATTCCACCGGCGAGGTGGTTCGACGTGGACGACGCGCCATGTCACCGTCCCCATCTCTGATTCGCGAAGAGCATGCCAACGTCTGTCCACTATGTCCATCAGCCGGGGTGCAACGCAAGCTGTTTTTCGCCGTCCCAAATTCTTTTAGCGACAAGGCGTGTCTTGTCTCGCTGATTCAAGCGAGATAGGATCAAGTTAACCGAGTTAGGGTGATGACGCGGAGTTTGCCTCTTGCCGGCTCGACCCGAGAGCGGGCCGAGCGTGCAACGTTCAAGCTGGGGGGCGAGCGGTGTGGCTGGAAAGCCTCGACTGTTAGTCATCGATCGTGACAGCTCGCACGGTAGGTCAACGCTTGACTCCCTTTCCGAGTCGTCCGAGCGAGTGATGGTTCGTACGGTCTCGAAGGCGCTCGCGCTGTTACGCGATGAAAAGTTTGACGGAGTGTATGTCGACGCATCGCAACTCTCGGCCGTGCGCTGGGTTGGGATGATGATCCAGGCTGAAGAGATCCTCGACGCGATCTCGGATGGGGTGGCCGTGGTCGACCCGGACCTGAGAATCATCTGGGCCAATCCCGAGTTTCATCTGCTGACGGATTCCGCTGACCCAGGTGGTCGGTTGTCCCTTCTATCAAACACTCGGTGAGTCAGAGATTCTGGGGCCGGACCCTTGCCCGTTCACTTCGGCGGTTGCCTCGAAAGCGGCGGCCAGCACCGCGGTGAAGATCAAAGGCAATCGTTATCTTCGGCTCACGGTCACGCCGGTTTTCGACGCGACCAACACGCTGACCCACCTGATCGCGCTGACCCGCGAGACCACCGACGAGACCCAGCAGCAGCTCAAGGTCGATGCCATCCACGAGGCGGGCGATCAGCTCGCCGATCTCACGCCGGAAGAACTGGCCGAGATGGCGGTCGAAGAGCGGACCGACCTGCTCAAGTACAACATCGGCCGCCATATGAAAGACCTGCTGGGCCTCGATTTCATCGAGATCCGGCTGCTCGATCGGGCGACCAACCGGCTGATTCCGCTGTTGACCGAGGGAATGACCCCGCTGGCGGCCAATCGTGAGTTGTATGCACGCAAAGAGGGGAACGGCGTGACCGGCTTCGTGGCGGCGACGGGCCAGTCGTATGTCTGCCCGGACACGACCGAGGACCCGCTTTACCTCGAAGGAGCCGCGGGGTCACGCAGCTCGCTGACGGTTCCCCTGATCATCCACGGCACCGTCATCGGCACGCTGAATGTCGAGAGCCCGCAGCCCGACGCGTTCGATGACCGCGACCGCCAATTTATCGAGATCTACGGCCGCAATATCGCGGCGGCGATCAACACGCTCGAGCTGCTTGCAGGCCGAGAAAGTCAGTACGGCCAGCGCGTCGGTCGAGGCGATCAACCGCGAGCTGGCCTTGCCGCTGGACGATATCATCACCGACGCGACCACGGTGCTGGACCGCTACGCGGGCCACGATGAAGACATCATCGCGCGTCTGCGCCATTTGCTTTATCGAGCGCGGGAAATCCGCAGCCTGATCCACAAGGCTGGCTCTGACGGTCGTACCCATGCCCAGGCAGGCCCGAGCGGCGCCCGCCCCTCGCCTGGGCGGGGCGCGGCTTTTGGTCGTCGATGCCGACGAGGCCATCCGCCGCTCGGCTCACCACTTGCTCGGCCACCAAGGGGCCAGCGTCGAGACCGCGCGTGACGCTCGCGAAGCCATTGCGCTCATGCGGCAAGCGCCCTACTCAGCGGCCCTTGTCGATATCCGCCTCCCCGACCTCGACGGCTACGAAGCGTTTAAGAGGCTTCGTGAAGTCCAACCCAATGTGCCGATCATCCTCATGACTGGCTTTGGATGGGACCCCACGCACTCGATTGTGAAGGCACGCCAGGACGGGCTTCAGACGGTGCTCTACAAGCCGTTCCGATCGGATCGCTTGATGGAAGCCGTTGAGCAAGCGCTGCGCACTCCTTCGGCCGTTCCATCGCCCAGCCCGCACGAGGATGTGGCCCACTCACCCGGCCCGGCTCCGGCTCTTCCCTCGGCGCCATCCACCTCTCCCTCTGCCCCGTCCGTGACGGATCACGAACCCAGCGGCTCACACCCGATTGAGGGATCAAACCATGAGCCCTGATTGGGCCGGGCTGCTTGTCCCGGTGCTCGTCATACCGCCAGCCCTGGGACACCTTTACCACTTCATCTGGTTGATTAACGTAGCTAGCTCCTTTGGGTTCCGCGAGCCGCTGATGGACAAAATGCGCGCGCTGCTCTTCGCGGGACTGTTGATTTCGTCGGGGCTCTTGCTCTGGATGCACTTGCGTGCTCCATGGTGGACCTGGGGGGGGTTGCTCTGGACCTACGCCATCTTCTGCGTAGTCTCTGGCACGGTAATCTGGCCGCTCAACTCCCAGCTCATCGTCAGGCGCCGCGGCCCCCCGGCATCGAGGGCTCGTCAGTCACGCTCGACCTGGCCTTGGCCCGCGACGACGGCCCGCCGGCCCTGGTCGGGACCGGCAAGAATGCTTGGCTGCTTCGCCTCCCGGGCAACGAGTCGTTCCGGTTGCAGCTCCGTGAGTGGGACCTCGCGATCCCAGACCTACCCGAGCCGCTGCGGGGGTCTGCGCATCGTCCAGATGAGCGATCTGCACGTTGCTCGCTGCTTCGATCGCCGGTTTTTTGAGGACGTGGTGCGGGCTTGCCTCGAATGGCCGGCCGACCTGGTCGTCATGACGGGAGACCTGGTCGAGGACGACGAAACCATCAGTTGGGTCGAGCCCCTCTTGAGCCCGCTGGAAGCCCGGCTGGGGAAGTTCGCCATCCTGGGCAACCACGATAAAGAGCATCAACCGCGGCTAATCACTGAGGAAGTTCGTAGGGCGGGTTTCGAGATACTGGAAGGACGCTGGACCACGCTCGATCTCGAGGGAACAACATTGGCGATCGGCGGGACGTCCGCTCCGTGGGGGCCAGCCTTCGCCGCGACCGATGTGCCGCCGGCCGATTTCCGCTTACTGCTCAGCCATTCCCCCGACCTCTTCTACAAGGCCCAGCGGTGGGGAATCGACCTGATGCTCTCGGGACACAATCACGGCGGCCAGATCCGGTTGCCATTTGTTGGTCCGGTCTTCATGCCCAGCCACTATTCACGCCGATTCGACCGCGGCTTTTTCCGGCAGAACGGGACGCTGCTCTACGTCAACGAGGGGGTCGGGGGCAAACACCCGGTTCGGTATGGATGTCCGCCGGAAGTGAGCCTGCTGGTGCTGCACGCTCCGACGGTGCCAGGGGAACTGGTTGGTCGGTCAGATGGTCGGTCAGGATCATGCGAGAAGCTTGCGCCGATCGAACAAACAAGAGTAAGATTAGGATGAGGCTTAAGATTAAGAAGAGGAGTAAGAGGCAATCGGGAGCATCTCGCTATGCCCTCACCATTTCCAGGCATGGATCCATACCTCGAAAAACCCAGCCTTTGGCCGGACGTCCACCATTCGCTCATCTCGAGGTATCGCGAGCTGTTGGCCGTTCAAGTGCGGCCCAAGTACCTCGTCAGAATCGACGAACGGGCGTATATCTCCGAAGATACGGAGGAAGCGCTCCAGGCGAAATCGCGCGTTCCGGGTGTGGAGATCGTCCAGAGGGCGGGCTGGGAACATGCCCGATTTTCCCCGCGTCATAAAGCATCAGTCGTGGACATCGCGGAGCCAATCATCGCGACGACATGGTTTCGAAGAGGAAGTTCGTGAGGCTTTCTTGAAAGTCATCGATGCTGAGTCGCGTGACATTGTGACGGTCATCGAGCTCTTGAGCCCTACCAACAAGGTGGCCGGTTCGCCCGGACGCCTGAGCTTTGAGCAGAAGAGGCGAGAAGTCATTAACTCACCGAGTCATCGGGTAGAGATCGACTTGTTGCGTGGCAAACGGTTGGTCCGAACGCCAAAAATGGTGGGCACCTCTGATTACCTCGTGCATATATCGAAACAAGGAGAGCGACCTCGGGGCCGGCTGTATCCTGTTCGCCTCTCGCAACGTCTGCCGGTCATTCCCATTCCCCTCAAGTCCGGCGACGATGACGCTCGCCTCGACCTCCAGGCCGCGCTCGATTCTATCTACGACAGCGCGGGGTACGACCTCGAAATCGACTACCAAAGCGGGCCAAACCCGCCTCTCGGCGGCAAGCTCGCGCAGTGGGCCGACCGGCTTCTGCGCTCCAAGGGCCTTCGCTGAGCGGGTTCGCCCGATCGACGGCCGTTAATACAATCCGGCGCGGTAGAAGATTCCGGGTGAGAGCGGGACAGCCGGCGCGACGAACCACCCTTCGACCGAGGTCAACTCTTTTTGTTAAACTGAATGTGACGAGAATCAAAATCGAGTAAAATGCCGAAGGAACATAGATGGACACGAAAAACGAGGAAATCGCTGGCGTGACGGATGATCCAGTCCTCCGCCTCATCCTCGACGGGAAGGCGAAAACGCTGGACGAGGCCGAGGAAATATACCTCGATGGGTTTCTGCCCGAGGTCGTGGAGTTGCTGCATAAGCCGATCCCCGATCAAGAGCTCGCGGACCATCCGCTGATGATGCTCCTTCGAGTCCGCGGCAGCCGAGGCCGCGAGGATTCATTGCTGTGAACCCCGAGGGGCGGCTCGCCGACATCGTCTCAGCCCTCGAAGGCGCAGGCATTGCGTGCCTCGTCATGGGGGGGCACGCCGTCAGATTCTACGGCCTGAGCCGGAACACCGTCGACTTCGACTTGCATCTTGCACCCGACAGTTGGGTTGAGCTCTCGTCACGACTCGCCGGAACCCCGCTCTTCGCCGGGAAACCCGTGCTCGAGGGGTCGAGCTGGCGGCCTCAATCGTTTCGCCGGTTCTTAATTGGCCGGCTAGCCGATGGCCGCGAGGAATGGCTCGAGTTCTGGCGTGGGAACCACCTGCTGGCCCCGTTCTCGGAGGGCTACGCCCGCAGAGAACAGGGGCCTCTACGGTGGGCGCATCCTGTCATTTTTGGCGCTGCCTGATCTGATCAAGAGCAAGGAGACGGAACGCGCCGTCGACTGGCAGGATATCGCGGCGCTGGAGGAGTTTCTCGACGCCCGCATGCTCGCAGAGACGGGATCGGGTGCCAGGACGCTCGCCGAAGCCCTCTGCCGCATCCGCAGCCGGAGCGGTTTCGAGACGGCACTCCAGAGAGGTCACTTCTCGGACGCCGACGTCGTCGAATTGGCGATGGCGGCGGCGAAACTCGCGATCACCCAGGCATTCCTTCTCCCCTTCGCTCCCAAAGTGACGAATCTTGAGACGCCCACACCGGCCATCGAGCAGGTGATCATGAATCGTCTGCGAACCGTCGCGCCCGCCTCGCCGCTCCACCTCACAACTTGTCGAAGCCGTGCGGAGGCAATACCGGCTCTTCGCCCAGGCGGCGGACCGGGCCGACAAGGAAGCGGTGCGGACAGCGCTGGGCGAAGGAACCTGATACGATCGCCTCGACGGCGGCGCGGCGCGAGGCATCGAGGTGGCCGAGATCAACGAAGTGGTTGGCCAAGGATGGCCAAGGATCAGGCCTTGTCACGAGTCCAGGCCGCAAGCGCCGCGAACAGCCCCCCTGGTCGATCAGGCCGTTCAGGAGGGCCAGCATGCCGAAGCGCGGGTCACGCGGGGCGTCGCTCGGCTGGGGGATGATCGGCGACTGGTTCCGATCATATATAAATCCGCCGATTGTAGATGTACCACTCGACGAGAAGCACACCGAGCGCTCCCAGAGCGAGCCACCACCAGATGTCCTTCTGAACGGTCGCCGGTTTCTGGGTGCCGGTAACCGGGTTGTAACCAATCTTGATCTTGTACGATTCCGCCTGACTTTCAGGCACGCCGTCGGGAACGAGCCCGCGCGGGGCCAGGTCGCTTTCGCGGGGGTCGAACAGGTTGACCGCGAACGGGAGCAATCCCTTTGGCTCCCACCGCGCCAAATAGATCCCGGTCTTGTTGGCCTGGTTGAAAACAAAACCTCCCTGGGGAGACCGAGAGACGGTCTCGGGTGCCTGGCCGCCCGCCGAGCTGATGGTGATGGTTCGAGCAAGGGTGTCGGCGTGCAAAACGACGGGGCGACCAGGCGTCGCCATCTCTTCGCCGCCCCCCTCGCGCAGGTTGCCCAGGGCCTCGATGCTGTTCAAGATAAAGAGCGGAAAGCTGATGTATCGAAACCACGTCGTATTTGGTATCGCCCCGTCCATCAGCGGAAAGGTAACAATGGTATCTGTATATCCTTCCCGCGGGACAATGAACGCCAGCGAGCCCTGATTGCCGTCGATTAAGCTCCTGGCCCCGGCGGGCAGGTCGACGACGCTGGCCTTGGCAACGTAAACCAGCGACAAATCGCGAATATACTGCAACATTGGGTGGGCAATGTCCCAGTCAAGAATGACCGGTTGAGCGACGTCCTTGGCGTGGGCGTAAGCTGGCCCTGGCGGAAACACCCCGAAATAAAGCGCGTTCGCCTCGGGGGGCGAGTCGGGCTTGACCCCGTCGTAGATCACCAGGTCGTAACGGCCCCCCTTCAAATCTCTGACGACCGCTTCGTTTTTGGCCTCATTGGCGGTCATGATCGTGATGTCGGCATGTTCGGTGGCGGACGGGGTTTTGAGCGTGTCGGTGAGATACCGGTTTCCCTCGGTGATGGCCAGCACCTGGGCCTTACGTGTCGTCCCGACAACCGTATAGGCCCGATTGTCGACATCGAGGGCGTCTTTCTCCGTCAGGCGCACCTCGAAAGGCGTCAAGCCATTGTCAGGCAGATCGAACTTGAAAGACTGGTCGCTCTGCGGTGCGAGCTTGAGTGCGATCGCATCGACGAGCGTGCCCTCATCACCGGGTTTGTCGGCCGCATGGCGGAAAAGCTGGGCCTCGGTGGAAACTTCTTCGGCCCGATAGTTGTGCACTCGGCCAAAGAGCTGATAGATTTCGGGCTTGTCTTCGTCGCGCCGGCTTTGGAGCGCCAGGATGGCGATGTTGTCGGACGGGTTACGGGCACGCGCCTTGGCGTCGGGAGCCGTAGTTCCCTCGGGCGGGGGAGAATAAGGGGGCAGGGGGGGACCGATCACGATGACCTCGGGCTCAAGGTTGCCCAGGCTAAACCCCTCGACGTCGGCGAAGCCGCCGTCGGTGTAAATCAAAAGCTTGGGGGCGACAATCGATGACGCAACCACCCCCTCGCCAATCTGTCTCGAGGGATTCGCGAGACCAGCGGCCACCTGCAATCCCTCGCGCAGGGATGTCGTCGACTGCGACGGCTCGATCGAGTCGATCCGTTGCAAGAGAGCGCGGCGGTCGCTGGTGTAGTTTGAGACGACTTGGGCCGAATCATCAAACGTGATCACCATGGCCAGGTCGTCGCCATCCATCTCGCTGACAACCTTCCGGGCGGCCTGTTTGGCTTTTGTCAGCCGGTTGGGAACGACGTCCGTCGCGGCCATGCTCGCCGAGCGATCGATCAAGAGAACGAACCGCTGGCCCTGTCCGCTGCTTCCCTTCATTCGGGGGCCGGCCAGGGCCAGCATCGCCAGCGCCACCGTGAGGAGCTGCAAGAACAGCAGAAGGTTGCGCCTTAGGCGTTGAAAGAGACTGTTGACGTGCAGGTCTTCCACGCTCCGCCGCCACAAGATCGTGCTCGGGACCCTGACCGGCCGCCGGCGCAACTTGAGGAAATAAAGCGCGACGATCCCGAGAGGCACGCCCGCCAGCACGAACCATGCGGGCATCCCCAAGGGCGAGCTGAATTCGATCGGCGAGTTAAACCCGCTCAGTCGATTCCACAGATTGGTCATGGCCCTAGAACTCTCCACCGCTCATAACTCGGGCTCTCTCTCTCCACCGCCCGGGCGGTCACCTTTGCGACGACGGATCATCATGTAGAGCAAATACCCGACGACCGCGCCGGCCACTCCGAAAAAGATCCAGGGATTTGTTACAGTCCACCGATTCATGGAGAGCGTGAGAAAGCCCTAACTGAAGCTCTGGTGAAAGCCGTGAAAATCGATCACGATTGTCTTGCACTCTGACCAGTCAGCGCCCGGATTGTCGCTCTCGCGGACGATCAGGCGCCAGTCGGCGAAGGGGCCGACCGCCGCGTAGCAATCGTTGCTGCCGATACCGAGCCCGAGATTGCCCGAGAAGCCGAGGTCACCGTCTTGCGCCCCGCGACGTTGAGGCTCCCCGGCCGGAAGCCGCCCGGTGCGTCGGGGCCCTGGAGGCCCTCGGGCGAGTAGCTAAACGGCACCTGCAGCCCGGCATGATAGATCCGAGGGCGTTCGCTTCCGCCCTCGTTGCCGGAGCTGCCATCGTCCGAGGGGTAGATATCGTTCCCAGGCGTGCAGAACAGCTCGCTGCCCAGATGCTGTAGTGTCACGCTGTGCAGAGGCGCGCGGGTCCTGAAGCCGACGAGCCAGACGCGGACCTTCGTCAGCCTGACATCCGCCTTGCCGTAGAAGGGATTCGGGCCGTCGGGATCCGCCAGCGTGTTGCAAGTTGAGACGGCCTTGGTCGCTGTCCACACCGAGGGATCCGGCATGCGCGAGCGGCGGGTCGCGGGCGCGATCCTGAAGCGGGCGGAACCGAACAGCTTCAGGTCGTCAAAGATGAAGCCGTGCTCCGAGCGGGCCAGGACGACCGGGAAGCCCACGGTTTTGTCGTCCTCGGGGAACCGGTTCGGCGTCCGGCGCATCCGATCGAGGCTGTTGGTCAGCATCGTGCCGAGCCGACCCGCGCTGGCCAGGATCTGGCCCTGCCGGATGCCGACCGGGCTCGTCCCCAGCAGATCATAGAACCCGTCCATACGGTCAAGTGACCAGAAGCACTGGGCGCGATAAAGGAGATAAAGGGCCTGCAGACAGTCCTGCTTCGCGCGTTCGTAGAGCCCCGAAAAATACCCGGCTGCCTCATCGAGCGTCGGGTCGGAACGCGACAGGGAGTCACGGGAAACCTGCTGGCGCGATTGCAGCCGTCGCTGCAACGCGTTGAGCTGGACCAGCTCTTGGAGCTGCTCGTTGTAGAAATCGACGTAGCGATTGCGCTCGAGGACGATCTCGATGAAATCATTGATCCGATCGATCGCGGTCTGCGCGCCCACCGTGCTGTTGGCGAACCGCGTGATCAACTGCTTGACCTTGTCGTACTCGGCCAGCGACCGGTAGGTTGCCTGGTCCGCGAAGCCGCCGTCGGCCATGCTTGAGAGATCGGTGGAAAGATCGGGCGAGGAGAGTCGTTTGATCTCGCCCAAGACATAGCCCTTTTCGATCGGACGACCCGTGTCATCCACGATGTTCTTCATGCCCTCGTTGAGGATGGTGCCGACCTGGCTGCCAACCATCAGCGCCGCGCCAGGCGGGTTCTCTGGTGAGGTGAAGGAGAGCTGGGAAAGCGCGTTGAACAATGTCTCGGCCGTCAGGCCGAAGCTCTGCTGGACCTTTTCGTTGAACGCGACCAACGCGTCTTGCAGCGGCTGCTTTGCCCCCCTGCGGCGTTCATCGGCGCCTTTGATTTTCTTGGCGGTCTCTTCGAGCTTCCCACGTTTCGTGGCGAACTCCGCATTGATCCCACTGAGCTGCTCGTCCCCGATGGCCAGTGCCGATTGGAGGGTTGCGGTCGCGTCCTTCTGGTCGACGAGCGCCTGCTCATACTCGTTGCTCACCCGCTCAATCGAAGCCATAACAACGAGCTGCCTGTCGAGGCGGTCGCGCAGCGTGCCGACCGCGACGCTAGGCACGAAACCGGGCCCGTTGCCGAACCAATCCAATCGGGCCTTCAGGTAGCCCTTGGCATCCAGGACCTCGAGGATCGAGGCGCGGGCGAGGGGGAATTCTGGATGCCCCCCCGGAACGCGCTCGAGCAGTCCCCGCAACCAATCCAGCTCGTCGAGCACGGCCTGCGCGCTTTTCGGCAGCCGCCTCGGGCCCGAGCCCGAGATAGACCGCCCGCGCGCGATCGGCCATCATCGTCAATTGCCGCACGCTCATCGTGCCAAGGAGTCGCCTGGCCCAGGGCCGCCCCGCTCTTGACCTCGATCGTCCCGTCGGCGCCCGTGCGCAGCGGATTTCCACCGCGATCGCCGGGCTTACCGTCGTCGCCATCCGGCTGCTTCGGCTGTCCTGGCACGAAGCGCGACTTGATCCCGCTAGCGGCTCGTCCCCCGGTTCCCTTCTCGCCACGTTTGCCGCCTTCGCCGGGTCGGCCCCAGTCTCCGGCCTTCGCTGTCGTTGCCAGCGCGTTGGTTGGTGCTTCGGTATAGACGATGATCAAGCCGCCACTACCGCCGCCGCCGGCACGGCCGCCGTTGCCGCCGTTGCCGCCCGAACCTCCTCTCCCGCCCGGGACCGAGGCCATGAAGCCGGCGCTCGCGAAGCCCACTCCGTCGCGCCCATCGAACGGTTCGCCCCCATCGCCGCCATCGGCGCCGTCCTGTCCCGCCTGCCCGTTGCCACCGGCGCCGCCCCGGGCGGAGAGGTTGAACTTCTTGGCCGAGCCCGCAAGCGCAAGCTCCTTGCAAAGCAGGAGAATGCCGCCGCCCGGGTCGCCCGCGGCCCCGTCTTGCCCGTTTTCGCCGTTCATTTCGGTCGGATGATCGGCCGCCGACCACCCCGCCGTGCCGAAGGTCACTCCGGAGTCGCGGGGAGGGAAGGGCTGGATCTGGTTGCTCGTGGCGTCGGCGCCTTTCCGGCCTTTGGAGAGCTTCGTCCCGGGCGGCAAACCCGCCGGGGTCACTCCTTTGGGCAGCACCTTGGGGTCCCTGGTGTCCGGATCGAGCTCGACGCCGTCGACGATGATTGCAGGCTCTTCGGAGGAACCGGTACGCGGACGCGCCTCGATGCGCCGGGCGATGATCTTGACGAGCCTGCCCGGCAGCTTGAGCCGCCCTTCGATCGTCACGGCATCGCCCAGTACCGTGAGATTGCTGGTCGGGGGCACGTAGAGATAGCCCGATTGCCCGGCAACGGCCTCGAGCTGGCTGAGCGTGATCGGACCGGCCGCTTCGATCCGCAGGTCGGTCGTGATGGTTGTCTTCTTCCCGCCGCTCTCGACCGTGGCCTTCGCCTCGTATCGGCGGACACTGGATACCACCGCTCGCTGGCTCATGTCCTTGCTCCCGCAACACTCCCCTCGACGCGAGGGACCTCGCCTCACGCCCTATCATCTCGAATCCTGAACTAGGCCGGGCGCGGCACGACAAGATTGGGTCAGGTCGACCTGGTCGCGATCAGCGCTAGCAACTGCGCCACGGCGGCGTCGATGATCCCCTCGGCGTCGGCCCGCGCCTTCACCACGGAATCCTTGTTCACACTCAATTGCGCGGCGATCGCGTCCTTCATTTTGCGCAGATTATAGGTGAGGTCGGCAACGGCCGCGTAGGCGTCTTTGTTGATCGGCCATTTGTTTTCCATGATGAGGTTCGCGGCCTTGTCGAGCCTCCCGACCAGTTCGCCGGCGCTGCCTTCGTGCCCGAACAATGCTGTGAGTGCTTGACCGGCGGCCGGCCAATCGTTGTTCAAGGCGGTGATGTGACGTCTCAAGCAGTCTTCCGCCAGCTCGCCGAATGCTCGACCAGGTCTTTTTTGGTACTCGGCCTTGGCGAAGACCGCGGCTTGCGAGGGCGCGGGGTCGCGGTTCGGGACCTCGGCAAGCCGCGCGGCGATCAGGCCATAAGCCGCGACGTCGCTGCGCCTGGCCCTGGATGGCTAATCGTTCGCCGATCGCTTCGATAACTGCCGGGAGACGATAGGCGGTATTCGGCCCCCGCGAATATTCGAGCCCGCTAAACAAGTGCATCGTTACGTCGTACAACGCCTTCAGTGATTTGTTGGCCAGGAGCTGCTTCAAGTTATCCGGGTCGGGATTGACCTCCATTTGGAGCATTTTGCTCCAAGCTCGCAGCAAGGTGTCGGCGCTGGCCACCGCCTGATCGAACTGGCCGTGCGCCGCCACAAGTTTCGCCCGTGCGGATGGATCTGCCAACGTGGCAGGGTCGAGCCAGGCTTTCCCGCTGTCTCGTTCGGCCTTGACTTCCGCAACCGTATCATCGAGCAGGAAAGATAGTTCATGCTGCCTGCGCAACGCCTCCTGTCGACAGGCTTTACCCAATTCTTTGAACGCGTTGTCGGCTTCCGGCGTTTTCAGAAACGGGTGGCTCGGCTCATGTCCAGTCGCGTACCCAGCGATATCTTGTGACAAACTCGCCGTCAACAGCTCGATCCGGACAGGATTGGTCACGTTGGCCTTAATGTCGGGAGCCGCCTTCTCCATCAGTCTGGCACGGATCTCGCCCTCGCTCCATCGCGCTGTCGCCGTCGCGCTGAGTCGGTCGATCCGCTCGCTGATCCACTGTGGGGCAAGGGAGTCTTTTCTGATGAAATCATCGAAGCTGCCGGAGCGACCCTCGCGCCGGTAGAGGCGCTCGAGCTCCCTCCCCCGGGCGCCAAGAAGCTTCGCCGCTCGTTGAAACAAGCGTAAAATTGTAAAGGTTCGCAAGCTCCCGCCCCTCTGGCGCCCAAGCCCATGGAGCCAATGGGCTCCCTGCTGTGCATCAATTTGATGATTTCGTCGTGCCCCGGCATCAGAGCGCCTCCCGAAAAATCCTGTGCCTGCAATTGTTAGCAGGCCGGACCTAATGGCGTCAAGAAAAAAATCGGCGGATCACTCAAGATGATAACAGTCTCAGGAGGATCGGGATATTGCCCAATGTTGTGGCTGCGAGTTGAAGCGGCCACCCGGATCGCGCTTTTGGTCGCCCTCACCCTACGCGGTCTCATTTGACCAACCCGCGCTGCCGCAGATAGTTGAGGATCAGCTTGTCGAAGGGAACTTGATTGCTGGTGAAGATATAACTAATTCCCCGTTGAGTGCACCATTGCTTCAAGCCGCCCACGAAGGCATTCAAATTGTCCTTGTAACGCTTCAAGAGCGGAGCGCTGATCGTGATTTCGGCGATCTCGTCGTCTTCACAGTCGACAAGGCGAAGGTCTCCGACCAGCTCGGGCTCGACTTCCTCTTGACTTAGGATGTGGATCACGAAGATGTCCATGTTGCGCGCCAGCAGATAGCGGAGGGCATCCTGATAACCGTGTTTGTCGAGGAAGTCGGAGATGACGATGACGACGCCCTTTCCCGCGTGGCGAATCGCGAATTCACGGGCCGCCGCGGTAAAGTTGCTCTGACCCGTCGGCTCGAGGTGGTCGAGGTATTGGACGACGCGCCACATCTGTGAGCGGCCCCGGATGCCGTGCAGGCCCTGGTCGAGCCGGGCGCTAAAGGTATCGAGTAAAACGCGGTCGTGGTTCACCAGGCCGATGAACGAGAGGGCCGCGGCGACTTGCTTGCCGTAGCGCAGCTTGGTCGGGCTGCCAAAGTCCATCGACAGGCTCGTGTCGAGAACGGTATAGACGTGAAGATCTTCTTCCTCGAGGAAGAGCTTCAAGAAGAGCTTGTCGAGCCGGCCGTAGACGTTCCAGTCGATGTGTCGCAGGTCATCGCCAAACGTGTAATTCCGATGTTCGGCAAACTCGACCGACGAACCCCTCCGCTTGCTTTTTCGCTCACCCTTCATCCGTCCGACGAAGATTCGGCGGCTGACCAGCTCGAGTTGCTCGAGCTTGTGCAGAAACTCCGGATCAAGGAGCGGGGGCGTGGCAGGACCCGACGATCGCGGCACGGCGGCGGTTGATGAGGGATAAGGCGCGGAGGGCATGGTTTCCTCGTTGAGCTCAGGCCTTCCCGTCTGACTCCGGCTCCGCGTCCGGCTGGAAAGCCTGACGTACGTCTTGGCGGCGAGACCGGGGCCGTCAGCCGACGCGGTCGAATACCCAGAAAAGCGACAGCATCACGCTCACGGCCACGCCCAAGCCGATCAGCCAGGGTACGAGCGCGGCCAGAAAGATTGTCCACCTCGCCTTGAGTCGGAGCGGCCCGGCGCGGTGTAAGACACCCAGGGCGGTGAACCAGCTCTCCAAAATCACGAGCGACCCAGCCGCGGCTGTCGCCAACGCCAGCGCGGGCTCGGTGCGCCAGGCCGTGAATGAGACCGCCGTCAGCAATGTGCATAAACCGGCCAGGCAGATAAAGTCGTCTCTCGTGAAAATCAAAGGATCGGGACTGGCCGGGTTGAAGTCTTGTTCCGGAGCCGGCGGAGGATCGTAGATGTCGCGCATGGCAGGCCTCTGGGGGATTCCAGATTCCAAATCAAAGACTTCGGATTTCTACGGAAGATCAGAACTTAAGAATCGATCATAGCGTACACGAATCGCGAGATCAGTGGGTCGATCAGACCACTGCGGCGGCCCGAGTTCGCACGCCGCGCGGACTGCTTACCCCATTGAATGTACTGGTTGGTGACATCGGTGGCAAATGGTCCGTGAGCGTGCGTGCCCAGGGCCAGGCGGATAGCATCGTCGATTGACGCGACCTGATTTCGTGGCGAGCACGAGATTGGGTGGCATCTTTACTGAAACCGGCTAGAATGCCGAAGGCAATGGAAACCGTGTGCCCCGTGAGGCCACCACTGGACCAAAGTGGGCGAACCCGATCGATGGTGAGGAGTACTTGATGATGGATCGCACCAAAAAGCCCGCCGCACGCATCGACCAACCTCGTCCTTCGGCAAACCTGAAAGCCCTGCGCGAGAACCTCGAGCTGGACGCCAAAGAGTGGCAACAGTTCCTCCGCCACGCTCTCGCCGGG
>CAWHKI010000121.1:0-38240 GCA_963829765.1 uncultured Isosphaeraceae bacterium
AGGAGACGCAGGACTGCGCGTGCGCGCGATGTCGCGGCGGCGAGCGCCGCCTGGGCTGGGGCCAGGCGCATGATGGCGGACCCTTCGATCCGCCTTCTTGTGCTGGATGAACTCAACATCGCGCTGCGCTATGATTACCTGCCGCTTGCCGAAATCCTCGCGGCGTTCGTTAAGCGGCGTCCCGACCTGCATGTCGTCGTCACCGGCCGCAACGCCAAACCGGAGTTGATCAAAGCGGCCGAATGCGTCACGGAATTTACGCTCGTCAAGCATCACTTCGCCGCCGGCGTACGGGCGCAAGAAGTGTTGAGTTTTGACCGCACGAACGCTGATGTTCCAAGGGACTCGATGGAACGTCGGCAAGTCGCTGATTGTGCCGGCCTTTGCCGAGCGTTTGCCCGGCGCGGGTTTCGCGTCCGTCCATTTAAGCCGCAGAACATGTCGAACAACGCTGCGGTGACGGACGACGGCGGCGAGATCGGCCGCGCCCAGGCGGACAGGCGCGCGCATGCGGAGTTGCGCCCAGCGTGCACATGAACCCGGTTTTGCTAAACCCCAAAGCGAGGTCGGCGCGCAAGTCGTCGTCCAGGGCAAGGTTATTGGCAATGCGCCAGCATGTGAATATGAGGCCCTCAAACCGAAACTGATGAGCGCCGTGCTGGACAGCTACGCTCGCGTGAACACGGAGGCTGATCTCGTCTTCGCCGAAGGCGCGGGCAGTAAAGGACAAAACCAAAAGACGCGAGGGGAAGTGAGCGATTCAAGGTAAAATCCAATGCGGAGTCCACAACACGCAGCACAGAAGTGCGGCTGGCGGGTCACGGTACGATGTGTGAAGAATTCATGAATGCTGTTTTCGCGGTGCGGATTTGAGGGGTTATTCCATAGCCGTTGGCCAGAAATCTCGCGGAAAGCCCATGGGTTGCACGCGCCGGGGCCGGCCCAGCTACCTCTCGGGATCGACCGAGCGGCTTGTCGTCTCCGGGATGTCCAAGAGGGCTGCGTTGCTCACCCCCGGAAAGCCTCTAGGCATTTCTGGGACCTGGATACGATCCAGGTCGTGGCGAATTTCCGCTCGGCTGACCCGGCGCTGGCGCGTCCTGTTCCAGCCGATCGAGCGCGGCCAAGGCTTGCCTCTGGGCGCGAGCCAGCGCGGCCAGCTCGGCGGGCGCGGTGGCGTCGAGGCGATTACGATCGGGCCTCCGCGCGGCCAGTTGCTCGTACTCGAAGCCCACGCGATCAATGCGCGGGAGCTGGACCACGAGCATCGCGGCGGCGAACAGCACAACAGCCAGCAGTTCCAGTCGCAAGGGGGGCTCGAAACACCGCCGGTCCCAATACGCTCGTGAAGCCGACGATCGCCATTGCCCCCAGTCCGGCGCCCGGCCGCCCGGTTTCCCAGGCGACGAAGTGGCCGGCCAGCGACCATGGCCAGCACAAGCGTCCCGAACGATGCCCAGCTCAGCACACTCGGCAGCGCCTCCAGCGTGCCTGGCAGCCTGGAAAGCAGGTGAGTCTCCAGCAAGAACGACGGCACAACGTGCCCATTGTGCTCCTGGAAAAGATGACTCCCAAGCGAAGCCGCCGTCCGGCTGTCCGCCAGATAAATGAAATCGTCGCTCTTCAGGGTAAACCATCGCAATGGCTCGCTCCAGAGGCAGAACGACCCCGCGCCGATCGACAGAACGAAGGCCACGGTGACGTGCCAGCGCATTGCTCTTGAGAGCGGGTGTGGTGATCCCGGTAGCGGAACTCAGCTCGTCATCGTCCTCACCGTGTGGCCTGGGCGTCGAGCTGCATCGCCGTCGCCTCTTGATTCGTGAACGATTGGCAGCCTGGGCATCGCCAACCCATACCTTACATCAGGTAGAACCGGAACCGCGAGAGCGTCTGTTTACCTTGAAGGGTGCAACTTGGCCAGGAATCGCCAGCACATCAGTCGGGTGCATCTACCGAGTTCACAAAACCCAGCAGTCTTGACGGACCAGACGTCAACGACCGGGCGATACTTTGCCAGTCTCGCGAGCCATCCGCACTTAAGTGACAGACGTTCATACGTCGCTTGGCTTCATCGGGCCAACTGAACCGTGCGCAATGATCGCGAACGAAAATTTCGGAAAATTAAATAAGTCGCTGTCAAGCAATACGTTCTGATTGAATCTTACGTCGAAACCGATATAGGTGCATTAACGAAATTTGTAAAGGTTGTTATATTATATGGTGGAGCGCGGTTGAAAGTGCGCACCGAGTGTTGCTCATCGATCATAGATCCCTCCGTCGGGCCGTCACCAAATTGTCAAGCCGCTGGCGACGCCGCATGCCTGACGGGGTGGCGGGAGATGTTGGCTCGATCGCATACCCAGCGACAGCGATGCGTCTCACCGATCACGAAAGCCCGAAACGACGAAAAATCAGGGAACCGGTGAGCGACAAGAAAATCACTCGGTCGATGGCGAATCCTATTTTGGCGGTAGCGCGGATCCGATGGGTTATTCGGCGCCGGGGAAGTGACCCGCTTTTCGGGCCCCGAACGCGAGTGTACCTGCTCCTCTGCCGGATTGTCCCGTCTCGTTTACCGATTTGCTCTTCTGAGACGTAGCCTCGCCCAAACCTCGCCACTTCGTGCCAAAAAGTGCCATTTCAATGACTAAGCATTAGGGAATTCAGAACTCGCGAAAAGTGCCAAATAGCGCCACTCGCTCGCGACCCTTTTCCAGGCCCGCCGGTGGCCTTGCCCGTCAGGAATGGTTACGATAAGTTCCGTCGGGGAACACACTTTCCCCCCGCACCGATGTCACTAAACTGCTCCTGGAGCCGCGACCATGCGTTCGGATATGATCAAGAAGGGTGATGCCCGCGCCGCCCACCGGAGCTTGCTCCGCGCGACCGGCGTTGGCGAGGGAGACTGGGACAAGCCTTTTATCGCGATCTGCAACAGCCACGTCGACATCATACCGGGTCACGTCCATTTGCAGGCGGTCGGTAACTACGTCAAGGAATGCGTCCGCGCGGCCGGCGGCGTGCCCTTTTTATTCAACACGATCGGCGTGGACGACGGCATCGCCATGGGGCACGACGGCATGAAATACTCGCTCCCGTCGCGCGAGCTGATCGCCGATTGCGTCGAGACCATGATCCAAGCCCATTGCTTCGACGCGATGGTCTGCATCCCCAATTGCGACAAGATCGTTCCGGGCATGTTCATGGGCGCCATGCGGGTCAATATCCCGACCATCTTCGTGTCGGGCGGCCCGATGGAGGCCGGCAAGACGGCCTCGGGCAAGACGGTCGACCTGATCGACGCGTTCGTCGCGGGAGTGCAGAAACAGAACGGCCAGCTTTCCGCCGCCGAGCTCGATGAGATTGAAAAAGCCGCCTGCCCGACGTGCGGCAGTTGTTCCGGCATGTTCACGGCAAACAGCATGAACTGCCTGGCCGAAGCCATCGGACTGGCACTCCCCGGCAACGGCACGATCCTGGCTACCTCGGCCGATCGGAAGTCGCTTTATGAACGAGCTTCCGAGCGCATCGTCGCCATGGCGCGTGAATTCCGCGAAGGGGAGCCGGCCATGGCTTGCTGGCGAGATCGCCAGCCCTGCCGCGTTTGACAACGCGATGATTCTCGACATGGCGATGGGGGGCAGTACCAACACGGTCCTGCACATCCTGGCGATCGCCCACGAGGCGGGCGTACCATTCTCACTCGAGCGGATCGACGAGCTGAGCAAGAAAACGCCCAATCTCTGCAAGGTCAGCCCGTCGAGCGCCTATCACATCGAAGATGTCGCCCGCGCAGGGGGGAATCCACACGATTTTGGGCGAGGTCGCGCGCGGCTGCCCGGGCCTCCTCGATCTTTCGTGCATGACCGTAACCGGGAAAACACTGGGCGAGAATATCAATGAGTACGACATTCGCCGCAAGACCGCGACGGCGGCCGCGCGGCTGCTGGCGGACGTGCGCGCCGGCGGTGAGCGCACCAGTCAGGCCTGGACGGTCCCGAGCGTCGCCGCAGCGTCGCGTTCCCAAGCAGCCGGGCTGGCCGTCCTGGAAGCCGAGGGGGAAGACGGAAATGACGAGCCGGACGAATTCGAGAGCGGCGCAGGTTTCGGATCAAACGGCGCCGGCGCGGCGCCGGCTTCGATCCGTTTGACGTGATCCGCACCGTTGACAACGCTTATTCCGCGACCGGCGGCCTGACCATGCTCACGGGCAACCTCGCCCCCAAGGGGGCGGTCGTGAAGACGGCCGGGGTCAGTCCGAAGATGCTCAAGCACACGGGGCCGGCGGTGATCTTCGACAGCGAGATCGAGGCCTACAACGGGATCGTTTTCGACAAGGTCAAGGCTGGTGACGTCGTGGTCATCCGCTACGAAGGCCCCAAGGGAGGGCCCGGCATGCAGGAGATGCTGGCACCCACCACGGCCATCAAGGGGGTCGGGCTGGGCGATCAGTGCGCGCCTGATTACCGACGGCCGGTTTTCGGGCGGAACCGCCGGCGAATCGATCGGACACGTCAGCCCCGAGGCGGCCGTGGGCGGGCCGATCGCCCTCTTAAAAGATGGCGATATGATCGAAATCGATATCCCCAACGGCGTCCTGGCCGTCCGGTTGACGGAACAGGAACTTGCCGACCGTCGCGCCGACCTGGTCGCCGCGAAGCCTAAAGTTACCTCGGGCTACCTTGCCCGCTATGCCCGGATGGCCACGAGCGCCGACACCGGGGCGATCCTCAATTGGGACTAACAACATTCAACGCACAACACCAAAGCGGAGAGCGCAGTGAACCTGTTCGACCTGACTGGCAAAGTGGCGATCGTGACGGGGGGCAATGGCGGCATCGGCCTGGGCATCGCCCAGGGCCTGGCCGAGGCCGGGGCCAAGATTGTCGTTATGGGACGAAACACCGAAAAGTCTCAGATGGCCGCCCAGTGGCTCCAAGCCCAGGTGGGCGCCGAGGCCATGGTCGTCACCGGCGACGTCGGCCGCGGCGAGGATGTTGACCGGGCGATCGCGGAAGTCACCAAGCGGTTCGGCCGCATCGATATCCTCTTCAATAACGCCGGCATCAATATTCGCAAGCAGCCGGAGGAACTATCACTCGAGGAGTGGCAAGAGGTTATCAATACGAACTTGACAAGTGCTTTCTTGATGTCGAAGGGGGTTTACCCCGCGATGAAAAAAGGGGGCGGCGGAAAGATCGTGAATATCGGCAGCATGACGTCGATCTTCGGTGCCCCGTTCGCCCCGGCGTACGCATCCAGCAAAGGGGGAATCGTCCAGTTGACCAAGAGCCTCGCACTCGCGTGGGCCAAAGACAACATCCAGGTCAACGCGATACTTCCCGGCTGGTTTGACACCGAGCTCACGGAAAAGGCCCGGGAACAAATCCCGGGCCTGCACGAGCGGGTTTTATCCCGCATACCCCAAGGTCGATGGGCAAAGCCGGCCGACATGGCCGGGACGGCCGTTTGGCTCGCCAGCCGGGCCAGCGATTATGTCACGGGCATCGCGATTGCCGTTGACGGCGGATATTCGTCGTCGCTGTGACCGAGCGTTTTAGGGACTGTCGGTCGTCTTGGGCACGACGTTTCCAATGACCTCGATCTCCAGTTTCAGCTTCTGGCCAAAAGGCAAGCTAATTGACATTGATTTCATGGGCAGAAGTAACTGCAAGCCGGCCGACGAGCCGGGCATCAACACGTTCGGCAGGGTGATGGCAGCCCCCTTGGGGGAGTTGAATTCCACCTTCTTTGTGCCGGCGTCAGTCGCGGGCTTGGGTTTTGCGTGGGGAACCTTTTTGGTTTGCGGGCTGGCCATGGGCTCGGAAGTCTCGGCTGCGGACGAGTCATCGTCCATCTCGTCTTCAGGAAGGCGCGGGAGGTCGGCCGGCGTGCCGTCGGCGTTGATCCCTTGTGGGATCGAGCGGCTGGGCACCTCGGGAGTCGGCATCCGCACCGACGGCAACGCCCCCACCCTCGGGGGCAAGACCGGAACGATCGACACACTACCCTGGCCCGGCGAAGCGGTAACGGGCGGGGTAACCAAAAGGTCAAGCGACTGAGGACCAGGAACCCGCACGGGCGCTGGGTTTTCTGCGTTGATACCGGTCACCGAGGGAACGCTGGCCGCCAGGTCAGCCTCGATGATCGCCAGGCGCTCCTTCACAACGGCCATTCCGCGTTTGTCCGCGACGGTATGGGCGCCGAAGCTCACAAGCAAAGCCTCTCCATGCGGAATCAACCACTCGCCCAGAATTTCCTGCGTATCAATCTCTGGCACATCCAGGACGACTTTTTGAACTCCGTCATCCTTGCCGGCACACGCGGTCGACTGACAGCACGTCTTCGACTCGGCGGTCTTCACGTCGGAGCGTGATTCAGCGGCAAGAATGGCTTGGGTCATTGCCATGAGGTACGTGGTCGCATCCGAACCTGTACACGTCTGTTTCAGCTCGTCAGTTGCAGTCGCGGAACTTGTGCATGTCTGTTTCCGCTCGTCAGTGGCAGTCGCGCAGGTGTGCTCCGCGGGGCGATTCACGTTCACATGGTGGACAGCTCGGATCACGGTATCTTCGAAGACAACTTGGACCAGGATCCCCTGGTCGAGCTTGCGCCCGACCATGGTGGTGTGCCAGCCCACGCGGATGTTCTCAGACGCGGTACCTGTGGCCGAGTCCTGTCCGGTCCAGGCAGCCTGGACAACGACAGGCCGATTGCGTCGATGCTGGATCGTTGCCGGGACACCGCTCCATTGCGTTACTGTCGGAGCCTGAAGGACCTTCACGCCTCCGCTCTTCGAGAAGTCTTCGAGAAGGTGTTTGGCGGCATCGCGAGGGACCGTCCAGACCGTCGCGGAGCCCTGCCGAGTGACAGGTTTGAGACGGCTGTAGACGCCCTCTCGCCAGTCCACTCCCTGGGCCTCGACCATCCGTACAGTATAATTGATTTGTGCTTTCGTGCGTTCCGTCATTGGAGCGGCCGCCACCCCGGCTAAAGCAACGGCGACCCATCCCAGTGCGTACCCCATGTGACGACCTCCCTTTCGTGCACTTCACCCCAAAGTCTCATAACATCCATGCTGGCAGCCTGACCAGGGCTTTTCGAGCGGATCATACGGCCGATGCACGAACGCGTCAATCGCGGCTGCCGGCAGTCGAGCAGTCGAAAGTCGGCACGGCTCCAATACACCCGTCTCCCGGTACGATTGGCCCTCCGGCGGCGTTAAACACCGACGATGAGGCAATTCAGACTTCCGCGGCAAGAACGATCATCGTGGCTCGGAATCGTCGCTCGCCTCGGTGATCATCCCGTACTTTAGCCATGGGACGGGATGAATCTCGACGTGGGATCGGTCAACTCGTTGAGCTTCGGGATCCAGGCCGCGAACCGAAAACCACCAACCGAGCATGTCGTAGATCGCGTTCCAGACCGCCGTGGCTCCCAGCGCCCGCCATTCGAGGATATTTTCTTCCAGGAGCTTTTCCTGGTCGTCTGTGCTGAAATTGCAGACCCGGACGGGTATGTTTCCTTTGTCGCTCATAGTTGAAGTGTACCATGGCCACCAAATTGAGCCAGCCGCGTCAACCGCGTGCACCTGGCCCTGGCGCTGGGCGAGTACGGTAGCGTCGTCGGCATGGTGACCGTCGAAAACGTAATCGAAAAACTGGTCGGCGTGAGCCGA
Source organism: uncultured Isosphaeraceae bacterium (assembly GCA_963829765.1). Classification (GTDB taxonomy): domain Bacteria; phylum Planctomycetota; class Planctomycetia; order Isosphaerales; family Isosphaeraceae; genus CAWFRS01. The sequence goes on from CAWHKI010000121.1 coordinate 7,682, forward strand.
TTTCTCAGCAGTTGGTACTGGGCTTTTGGTGTTTAAGCCCTAGCCAAATCGGCGGTCCGGCCTTACTGTAATGGGTTAGCAGACGAAGTGGGACCGCGGAAATATTGACGTAGGTCAGGCTTTCCAGCCTGACATTCTGTGCGATCCGGCAAGGCGTCAGGCTCGAAAACCTGACCGACATCGCGCAAAGGTTTTCGCGGGTCCACTGAGAGCACCTCCAAGGAGAACAACATGTGGGTCCCCAAGTGGCAACGTGATCGCGCGAAAGGTGTTGATTCCCCGATGCCCACTCAGGTGGTGTCTAACGAGGAGTTCATTCCTCGGCCGCAGAACGACCGCCAGAAACAGGTCGAGGATTTGATCGGCACCCTGGCCGCCGAGAAATCGCGAAAGCTGGGCATGGATCGTCGTGCTTACCTGGCCAGCTCGATGGGATTGGCCACGGCCTTTCTCGCTCAGAACATGGTCTACGGCAACTTCTGGGACGTCGCCGAAGCCGAGACGCTCGAACCGGCCGTCACCGAAGAAAAATGGCCCAAGGGTGAATACTTCATCATTGACGTGCAATCGCATTTCACCAACGGTCTGGCGCTCGGGTTCCGCAATCTCGAGTTCATGCGCAACATGGGATTCAAGCTCAAGGGAGGTCCCGAGGCGTACTCGTTCCCCAATTTTATGAAGGAGATGTTCTTCGACAGCGAGACGAGCATGCTGGTCATCTCCGGCGTACCGGGGAAGGAAAACAACCGCGATGCCTCGGGCAAAGTGTTAGAACGCGAGGCGCGCACGCCCGGCATGCAAGGTAAAGTCCTACCGAGCTGGGTGATGGCCGAGCGGCGCAAGAGATTAACGACCTCGCCGGCTCACAGCGAGCGCTCGCCCAAGGTAACTGCGCTCCCAATCACTACTGGAACCGCAAGCAGAATGCCCCCGACCACTCCGCTCTCTTCGAACAAATGGAGCGGGAAGTCAAGACCTATAAGATCGATTCATGGAAGTGGTATTGCCACACCGACCCGGGTCGTTCCGGTAACGGATTCCGGCTGGATGATGAAAAGCTGACTTATCCCTTCTACGAGCAGTCGAAGAAATTGGGCCTTCGCCTGTTCAGCGTCCATAAGGGCTACGCGTCACAGTCGCGAACGCTCGGGCACCTGGCGAGCCCCGCCGATGTGGAAAAAGCGGCCAAAGATCATCCGGACCTCACCTTCATCATCTACCACTCCGCGCTTAAGCACGACCCGGGCGAGCCCCAGTTCAACGCGAAGGGGTTCTTCGATCCCACAACGGGCGATTTCGCCTGGCATGACATTCTCATGAAGATCAAACAGCGCAATCCTGAAATGAACAACGTCTATTGCGAGATCGGCTCGGCGTTTGGCAGCCTGGCGATCGCTCATCCCGAGATGTGCATGCACCTGATCGGGAAGAATGTCAAGTACTACGGCATTGATCGTGTCTTGTGGGGCACGGACTGTCTGTGGTGGGGCTCGCCGCAGTGGGTCATCGACCTCATGAAGCGGTTTCAGATCAGCGATGAGCTCTGCGACAAGTTCGGCTACACCAAACTTTCGAAGGAAGACAAGGCGAAGATCTTCGGCTTGAACGCGGCGAAACTCTACGGGATTGATGTCGCGGCCAAACGAAAAGCATTGCCCAACGACGCGCTCAGCCGGCTGAAGACGACGTACGTCGGCGAAGGCGGCCTGCGGGATAACGCCGCGTATGGTTGGGTGCGCGACAATGCCTAGGCAGCCGATCAACACAGGGGCCAGGCTCGCCTTGCTGGGCGTGGCGGTTCTCGCGATCGGTGTGTCGGTGTCGTCGGCCTGGGTTTCGTCCGATGGGCCGAAGCGGCTCGATCCGGCGGCGTGGGGCGGTGATCACGTCGGTAAGCCTGTCCCCGAATATGTGACCGGCGAGGAGTGCTTGTTTTGCCATCGTCAAAGGGCGGGGGCGACGTGGCACGAAAATCGCCATCATTTGACAATTCACGAAGTGGACGACATGGCGCCTGCCCTCACGGCTTTAAAGACCTCGCCTGCCAATGACGTCGCCGCCGAGGTCAAGCTGCTCTTGGGGAACAAGCGGCGCCAGCGCTTTCTCAAACCGGCGACGGCGTACGGGAAGTTGGAAATGCTCTCGGTCGCGTGGTCTCCGCCGCGAGAAAACCAGCCGGGCCGGCTCATCTCCATGGAACGCCCACACTGGGACGCGGTCCGATTCGGGGCTGCGTGCGCGGGTTGCCACGCCACGGCCGTCGAGCCCAAGGAGCAGGCGTTTTCCGCCATTTCTCTCGACTGCTATGTCTGCCACGGCAACGTGCCGGCCGAGCACCCCAATAAGCCCGAATTAGCCTATCTTTCGCCACGAAGGAAAGAGGATGCACGCGTCGTGACGTCGATTTGCGCTTCTTGCCACGTTCGGACGGGCAGTTCAAAGAGCACCGGTCGCCCCTATCCCAATAACTTTGTGGCCGGAGACAATCTGTTTCGCGATTTCGTGGCTGACCTGACCGACCAAGCAATGAATAATCTGAGTACAGCGGACAGGCACGTCCTCGAGAACGTGCGCGACGTTGTCGTCTTCGGCAAGGAGAACGTGACGTGTCTCAACTGTCATAATATTCACGGGCGCTCCAGCACGAAGCACCGTCTCGCCGCCAAGAGCGACCTCTGTTTGAACTGCCACAATGCCACCGGGCCCAAACGAAATCTCAAGCCATTCTCTGACCATAGCAAGATCTGCGGCTACTAAACGCTTTGCACGATCTTGGGGGGGCGAGGCCGCCAGCCGAGCAGGTCCTTGCTCACACCCAGGCCCGCGGCGAGCGTCTCAAACGCGCGTCGGGTTTGTTCCATGGTCATGTGCTCAGGCGAAAGCTGGTGGTATGCACTCAGGAACAGGTTCTGGACCTGCCAGAGATCGGCGCAACCTCCAATCGCGCGCGAGCGGCCAACAGCAGCTCCGCCCGCGACATGATTTCCGCCAAGTCGGCACCGGGCCGAATCTCTTCGAGTGTCCGCGTCAGCGATTCGGCCAGGATCTTTTCCAGCAGCCCTCGCTCGGGTCGATAACCCCACGCTCGTCCTCTCTCGCGCAGGAGATCGATCCCATCCAGAGACGCGACCTCTCCGCGTGCCAGTTGGCCGAGTTCATCGACTAAGTGGATGTCGAGATAGGTCGAAGCGGCCGCGCGGAGCGGCTTGGGGATCGGATAGTTCAACTGGCCGAGCCGGTTGAGCACTTCTTCATCCTGATTGGCCAAGAGCTCAAACGCCCGCTGGTAATCCGCGAACCGGTCTTCAAGGACAATACCGATGATCCGCCGTTGCTCGTCACGAAACAGGTCGTCCAGGTGGTGCGAACGTCCGGGGAACTCGCGATCGACTAAGCTGGTGATGTCCGCCAGCGATCCGGCTTTGTATGCCTCCAGGAGTCGAGGTTTCAGCTTATCGAAATGGTCAGGGGCCGACTCGGGGTCGAGGCTCAGGACAACGTGGAAATCGAGGCCGCCGTAATGGATGACCACGAAACGCGCCTCGGCCTCGTTCCATGTCGCGCGAGACCGAACACGCAACCGGCCGAGCGCCAGGTGCCCCCTGCCACGCGTTCGCACTTCCTTCTCGATCGTTTCGAGGTCGAATGAATACACGCGGCGGCGGGGGCATTCATCGGCCGGCTGATAGATCAAGCTGATCGCGTGATGGGCCAGCACTCGCTCGAGGTCGACGACGCCGGGCTGCACCAGTTGCTCCCATACTCCACGTCCATTCTTGAATTTGGCGACGTTGCTTGGCGCCTCGGCGAGGTCAGACGTGAAGGTCTGCTCGAGATCGCGGCCAAATTGTTTGGCGAAATGAAGGGCCCTGGCCGCGTATTGCAAGCACTGGACCGTCTCGATCCCGCTAATCTCGTCGTGAAACCAGCCGCACGAGGTGAACATCAACATCGCGTCCGTCTGCATTTCCAGAAGCTGTAAGGCGTCCACGACCTGGGCGGGGTCCAAATCGGGATGACCGTAACGAGCGAGGAACTCGCGGACGGTCTCGTCGCGATCGCAATTGAGAATGACCGTGATGTAGGCGTCACGGGCTTCCCACGGATTGGGAAAGCACTCGCGCCCTCGCGTGCTGAAGAGTTGATCGAGTCGCACCTTCAGCCCGTCGAGCGCGCGGCGAAGGGGACCGCGCCAACGTTGTTCCGACTCGGCGTGCGTCCTGCAGCCGCAGTTTGACCGCCAACGTTCGATACCGTGCGCAGCTCCACGAACTGTTGTCGTGGATTTCGACCTCCCACTCGGGGGCGTGCAATTCGAGAAATTCGCCGTAGTTGGTCAGCCGGACCACCGGGTCGTCGGCCAGGCGCGCCGAGCACGTAGGCCAGCGCCATGTCGCCGTGTGCGTGGTGGTGGCCGTACGACTCGCCGTCGGTCGCGATGTGCATGAGCTGAGCGTGCTCGCGGCGGTCGTCGAACCCTTGTGAGAGCTGATCCACGAACCGCTGGCCGTCATCGAGTAGCCGCTCGAAAGCGACTTTGTGCGAGACCAGGGCATCGAGAAAAAACAATGCGATTGATCGACCTGACGGCAGGTGGCACGAATACGCGCGCGACGGGTCGATTCCGTCGACCAACTCACGCCACTCCTTGCTCCCCTTCTTTCGCCAGCGCCAGGCTTGTCGCGGAGCCAGGATCGTGAAAGCGATGCCGGCCTCGGCCAGTACCTCGAGCGTCGCGACATCGACGGCCGTCTCCGCCAGCCACATCCCTTCCGGGTCGCGGCCGAATCGATGGCGAAAATCGGCAATTCCCCACGCGACCTGCGTCACTTTATCGCGCTTGCTCGCCAGCGGCATGATCGGGTGGTTGTACACCTGCGCCAGGGCATTGCCATGTCCTCCTCGCCTCCTCCGGCTCACCCGGTCGGCTTCAACGATTCCCTGGTGTACCTCGGGGGCATGCCCGGCCATCCACTGCAACAGCGTCGGCCCGAAATTGAAGCTCATCCAGGCGTAATTGTTCAAAATCTGGATGATGCGGCCCTCATGATCGAGTAGCCGGGCACGCATGTTAGGCGCGTAGCATTCTCGAGTGATCCGCTCGTTCCAATCGTGAAACGGGGCGGCCGAGTCTTCCACTTCGACTTCGCCCAGCCACGGGTTTTCTCGGGGGGGCTGATAAAAATGTCCGTGGATGCAAATATAGCGTGGACAGCGCATACCTCAATGGTTTCCTTTTGTCGGGCCCTTTAACCCAATACCGCCTAACTGGCTGTGAGGTATTGGTCGGTCGTGAATCTCCCCGAAGCATGGAACGTCCTTGAGTTCGCTCGCGTTTAACCGGTCATCGGTAAGTCGGTCACAATCGCCTCGGCCAAGCCGGTCCCATCGGCCAGGCTGACCTTTAGGCGGGTGCCTGGGGCGCAATGCGTGGTCCTGACCAGTGCCAGGCCCACGGGAGAGTTTCGCAGCGGCGAGAACGCGGCCGACGTGATTACGCCGACGCGCTTGCCTTCGTCCTCGACCACCGAGCCGGGCTGGGGACACGGCGATCCCGGCTCGACCACGAGGCCCTTCAAGAGTTGGTTGACATGCCCCAGCGCATCGAGGCGAGCCACGGTCTCCTGGCCCAAGTAGCAGCCTTTGACGAAATTGATCGCGCGACGTCGCGGCCGAATTCTTGGGGAAGGTTTCGCTCGGTCACTTCCTTGCCAAAGACAGGTGTTCCCGCTTCGATACGCAAGACCTCAAGGCCCGCGGCGTTGAGCTCGATGAGACCAAGGTCGCCGCCAAATCGATCAGAGTTTGCTTTGACAGACCCGGCGGCCGCTTTTTCGCCGATCACGGTGAAACCCGGAGGCATGACCGGCGACTCGCGGATGACGCGCACCGGGCTGCCGCCAATCTCTGTGCCTACGTGCGAATACTCATCCGCCGGCAGCCCGCCGGCGGCGCGTTCCAGCAGTACGGCGGCCTGGGGACCAAACAGATGCAGCTCGAACGTCGACGGACGAGCGGTCCTCGATCGAGACGTCGTCGAAGACGCCGTACTTCTGAAAATGGGGCAACGCCAGTACATCCCCGCCGGGATCGGCCCGCGCGATCAGCTTGTCTTCGGCCACGTGCACGATCAGATAGCCGATCGTCTTCCCCTGCGGGCTGGTGACAAAAGCCTCGCAGCCACGGCCGACCGCCAGGCGCTTGATCTCATTGGTCGTCAGGTTATGCAGAAATTTGGCCCGGTCCGGCCCGATGATTTCGAGCCGCACGCGGTCCGACCGGTCGACAAGACCGACGTGCGTCATGATGGCTTCAAGGTCACTCGCGGTTGTCATCTGATTGGCTCTCATCCTCTTCGCGCACCACGGCCCGGGTGAGTTCGGCGTGACTGAGGAACGAACAAGAGCCGCTCTTGCTGGCCAGACGGCGGGCCTGTTCCGGGTTTTCGAGCACGACGAGCGACAGGTCGTCGACGAGCTCGGGATCGAGTCCGCTCAGGACGAAAACGTCGGCCCACGCCAGGGCCTGGGCGAATCGGCGCGCCGGCCACGTAGTCGTCGTCCCCCTCGTGGCCGCGAAGGCGCGGCCGCCCGCTGTCTTGGGCTCATCGATATCGATCAGGCTCTGAAGCGCAGGCCCGAGGGCTCCCCGCACGCGCGAGAGCACCACGATCTTACCGCCGTGCTGGACCAGGCGGCAGGCCGTCGCCAGGCCCTCGGCCAGATCGTCGATCGTCGCCGGCACTGCCCGGGCCGCCGATCCCGACCACGACCAGCTCGGCGCGAGAATCGGCCTCCAGCGTCCAGCGAATTCCACTCAGGCGATTCCCCGTTCCCGGACCGCATTTTCCTTGCCGGCAACCACCGCGGATAGGCCCGCCAGATCCAGGCACCACTCCCACGTGAAACTGGCTGCCCAAGAGCCAGCTCACCTCGAACGACTCATCGAGACTTGGCCGGCCGAGCCATCGCCGGCTCCTCGGCCTCATCTCGAAAACGTCCGCGATGGGTTTCGATCGTCGCTCGCTCGCTCAGCTCCGGGAAGACGACGCTCCACGGCCCACGGTAGCCCATGATCGGGTCGTGGCCCAGCCTCCCCACGGGAATGACGACATCGGCGTCCGTCAACTGCCGGTTGAGGTAAATGCGGCGCCCTTGTTTGGTAGCGGCCAGATAAGCCAACTGGCCGCGATCCCTGGAATCATGGACGGCGAGTGTCGCTCCAGCGAGCTCGCTCTCCTCCAGCAGATGCGTGCACGTCTCCGTGGGTGCAAGAACGGTGAGGTCCGCCAGCTCGGCCCCCGCCTCACTCAGGATTTGGCCCAGCACTTTGAGAATGGGCTCAGGCCGCGCGATTGTCGGATCCAAGGCGATCGTCACGCGGTCTCCGGGCACGATCATCTGACGGATCGGCGGGAATTCCCACGGCTGCTCGAGAGCGTTGCGAATGGCGGTCAGCTCACAAACGCGGTCCAAACCGGCCGGGCCGTTCCAAGACGCGACGACGTGTTCCTCGGGAACCTCGAATTCCAGCCGCTCGTCGTGATAGCTGACCAGTAATGGCGTCATCCCGTCCACTGAGCGGAAAGACCGCCCGAATGCTCCCGCAAGCCCGACCGTCCGAAAATGGCCGCCCGCCGGCCATGTTGAACGCATCCTTTATGATAGATCCGCCGTTTGAACAGGGTCAAGCTGCGTCAACACGCCGGCCCACGCTCAGGGTCCGCATGGCGCACTGTGCAAACACCGCAGTCGGGACATCCGCTTAATGTTTTTCAGTCGTTGTAATATTTCCAGGCCACCGAAACAAAACTGGCGACGCGCCTTGCGAATTTTTTGCCAGCGGTTGTGTCACGTTCTATGAAGAGGTCGTCGGCGATTCAATTTCGCGTCGCTTACGCAGATTGCGGGAGCACCGCGGTCGGTTCGGATTCCTGCGCCCGCCTTTTCTCAGTGGGCTATCTCTAAAAGTGCTTTTTTCATGTGTTGATCGTACGACCGGCAACCCATGGGGACGGAGTCCGCGCATGCTAGAGCTGCGGGCCGAAGTGAGTGACACACACCAACGAACCGGCGCCAATGACAAAACGGGTCGCTCCATGCAACAACTTCCATTAACAGGCGAGACGGATTCGCGTAAGCTCGTCGAGGCACTTTACGACTTTCTGGCGATCGTCGTGCGGGGATGGCGACTCGTGGCGGCCTGCGTCGCCCTAACCATGACGGGGGCGGTCATTTACTTGGCCAGCGCTAAGCCGGCTTACCAGGCTGTGGCCCGCCTCCTCATTCTGCAGCAAGGTGGACAGCCGGTCAACGTGGCGGGCAACGGGCATAATCAGAACGTCTTGCTCCAGTCCGTCGACGGCTATTCCAATACTCTCGCAAGCCACATCATGATTATCCGCAGCCCGCTCATTGTGTCGCGTGCGCTGGACTTGACCAATTTGAAGGGCGTTTCGGCTGAGGAGGTCCTCTTGGGCCTCACCGTTAAACTTCCCGACCCCGCGGCCCGGGTCATCGAGCTAGGCTACAAGGGCGGCTCGCGCGATGAGGCGGTCAAGGTGGTCGATTCTGTGATCAAAAGCTACGGCCGGTTCCTCACGGAAAACTATCAAAAGAACTCGAACCAGGTGCTGGACCTGATCACCAAGGCACGCGATGAGCTGAACACGGACCTCAAGCGGCTGGAGACAGAGTACCTGGAACACCGTCAGAAGAATACCGGCCACCCCGTCGGCGGGGACGGCAAGACCTTCATCGCGAAACGGCTCGATCAGTGGGACGACGCCATCAGCCAGGCGACGCTCCGGTCTTTAAACCTCAAGTCCCAGCTCGAGCTGGGACGAAACCTGGCGAACGACGGAGCAGGCATCGACGTCATCACGAGCGCGCTCAGCCACGCGGGCGGGGTGCCGCTTCAGCCGGCGCCCGCCACCGAGAAAGCCGTAGGGACGGGCGTTTCGTACGATCGTGTCGAAGCTCAACTGCGGGAGATCATTTTCCAGCGCCAAAACGCTGAGAGCCTGCTCTACCATCTCCGGGCCGAACGTGCCAAGGCGGTTGCCGAAACGAAAGTGGGCGAAGCCGAGGTCGTTCATGAGTTCTACGCGATCCCCGAAGTCGCCGAGCGCGGCAAGGCTTACAAACATGCCCTGGACAGTCTCAACGAGACGAAGCGGACCGCTCGGCAGGCCAACGATCCGTCTCTCCTGTTAGCGAAAACGCGGGTGAACGACCTCGAGGCCGATCTGGGCCGGGCCTGGGAGCAAATGAGGCCCGAGATCGAGGCCAAGTTGGCCCAGGGAGATGTCGACCACATCCGTCAGGCCGAACGCGAGCTTGTCCTCCTGAAGGCCAACGAGGCTTCCCTGAGGGAACGGCTGGACGCGCTCAAGGAGCAACGATTGGTCGAGCTCGAGGCGACGCAGGCCCGGCTTGCCAAACAGCATGGGCCCGAGCACGCCAAGGTCCTCGAGGTCAGGAAGCAGGTCGCCCTACTGAAAGGTGGCGCGGACCTCACGTCTTCTGATCCCAGCCAAACGCATTCGCGAGCGCCTCCTCAAGTCGATCGAGGAAGGCCTGAAGTCAGTCGAGGCGATCAGAGCGGAGCTCGAGCAGCGGTTCCAGCACGACCTCGCCGCATCGAAAGCGTCTGAGATCGGGCAGCTTCGCGAGTCCAACCTGCGGAACAACCTGGAGCGGCAACGCGTCCTGTTCTACTCCGTCGTGGACCAGCTCAAACAGGCCCAGCTCGTGAGCGATTTCGGCGGTATCACCGCCCAGGTTCTGGCCCCGCCCGCCGCGAAGGCGAACCGGCCTTCAATGCCGCTGGTCTTGTTCGCGGGTCTGATGGTCGGCTGCCGCCCTGGGCGCGGGGGTGGTGTACGTCGCCGACCAACTCGATGCCCGAGTCCGCTCGCTGCCCGAAATCCGGCGGATCATGGATTACCGAATACTCGGCGTCGTGCCGCTCCTGACCCGGGCGCAACAAGGCGAACTGCAAATCGACCTGATCAGCCACGCGAAGCCCCGGTCACGCCTGGCCGAAACCTATAAGTCGATCCGGACCGGCATCGAGCTCGTCCGCCGCACCCGCCAGGGCAACGTGTTTGCGGTGACAAGCGCCCACGCGTCCGACGGCAAGACCACGACGGCCAGCAACCTGGCGATCTGCATGGCCCAGTCAGGAAACAAGGTCCTGATCGTCGATGCCGACCTGCGCCGGCCTTCCCAACATAAGGTCCACGGCTTCGCCCGTAGTCCCGGCCTGACTCATTTCCTCACCGACCAATTGCCCCTACACATGGCCGTGCGGCCAACGGCGGTCGCGAACCTGGACCTCCTCGCCGCCGGGGCAGAAGTCTCGAATCCCGCCGAGCTGCTCGCTTCGCCAAAAATGGTCGGGCTCATTGAAGAGGTGCGCCAGCGTTATGACATCGTGATTGTGGATACCTCGCCGCTCTTGGTCGTCACAGATCCGTTACTCACCGCGGCGGCCGTCGACGGCATCGTACTCGTGATTCGGGCCGCGGTTACCCGCCGCCATGACGCTGAGCGATGCCAGGACCTGCTCAACACCTTGCAAACCCCAGTGCTCGGCCTCGTCATCAATGGGATCGACCTCGGTCAGCTCGGCTACGGCTACGGTTATCTCTACGGTTACGGCGCCTACGGACGAGGGAAGCCAGTGGGGGACGGCGATGACCCGGTGAGCTCGCACCCGCTCGATCGCGCTGCCAGCACGGCCGAAGTGGCCCGGATCGGGCAGAGCGGCACGAACGGCCACCCGACTGTGGATTCCTGAAAGCGCTGGTCAGCGATCGATTTCCCCTGGCCTGAACATAGACTCTCCCAAGCGATTCGCAGATGCTCAACCTGACGGACGTCGCCTCCGGGACCATCGCCGTCTTTCTGCTCGCCGTCGTCGGGTGCCTGTCGCTGTTGCTGACGCGCAATCATCGATCGGGGCTCCATCGTCAGTGCATTCTGTTTTTGTGCGCGCTCGTGATTCGCTTCCTGCTGTCGATTTCGATCTACGCCACCGACCTCCATTCGGTGGTGGTGGGCGATGGAGATGATTCCGGGTGGGAAGGAGGGCTCGGCGTCATCAGGGATTGGGAGTACCAGCGGCTCGGACTGCTCGATTTACCAACCGCGCTTTTGGGCGCATTCGAGGGCCAGCATCGCGGCTACTTCTACGTGCTTGCCATCTATTTGTCGATCGTGCCTCTCCGATCCCAGCTCGCGGCCGCCGCCCTGAGCTGTTTCTGTGGGGCGATTACGGCCGTATTTGCCTATCGCCTTGCCCGTAGCCTCACCTCGGATCGGGCCGCCTGGCGCGTGGGCTGGTGCACCTGCCTCTTCCCCGTGATGATTATTTGGTCGTGCCAGACGATCAAAGAGCCCTTTGTCATCCTCCTTGAAGTGATGGCTCTTTATGGTTGCATCCAGCTCAGGATTTCGAAATTCGCGTTGAGACATCTCCTGCTCTGCGGTATCTGCCTGGTCGTCGTGGCCTCAATGCGGCTCTATGCCGCCTATATCACGGGACTGGTGATCCTGGTCAGCCTCGCCGTGCCGCAAATCCGCAGGCGCAGGTTCTCAATAGGGCCGGCGATCGGCGTGGCGGTCATCGTCATTCCCATGCTCTTTTGGGTTGGATCCCTCAACCGGGCCGCGGAATTAGCGGGAGAATGGGATCGCGAGCGCCGCCGATGAGTTCCGCCAGGGTATGGCAACCGCCGCGTCGGGAGTCGAGACCAATATTGACACGCACACGACTCGAGGCATGGGGTTGATGACATTGGTCGGTGGCGTGCACCTGCTGCTCGCACCCTTCCCGTGGCAACTGGGGGCCGGCAGTGTCCGGATGGTGCTGACGGCGCCGGAGATGGTTGTGTGGTGGTTCATGTTTTTCGGCCTGGTGCTGCCCGGGTTGAAACACGCGATTCTGGATCGGTTCAACGATGTTATGCCGTTGGTGCTATTCCTCGGACTCATGTGCATCGTTTACGGCCTGACCTTCGGCAATGTCGGCACCGCATACCGGCAGCGCGTCGCAGTTGATGCCCTACCTCTTAGTTTTCGCGGAGCTGAGACCGGAACGGGGGAAGCTGCTCCGGAACTCCACCGAGATTGTGTGAAAGGTGTGAAGAATGGTTGTTCTTGAACAAGAAATCGAGATACATAGTGCCTGTCTTGACCCCTATCAGACGCTGAAGGCCAAGATCGACGCACGACAGGTCTGTGTCGGCATCATTGGGATGGGCTACGTGGGTCTGCCTCTTGCCCTGGCGTTTGCCACGAAGGGAATCCGCGTCCTCGGATTTGACAGCGACCGGAAAAAGGTCGAACGACTGGGGCGGCGACAGAGCTACATCAGCCACGTTCCTGATAAGTCACTCAAAGCGGCCGGCCAGTGGCTCGAGGCGACCCACCACCTCGGCCGGCTGTGCGAGCCGGATGCGATTCTCGTGTGCGTGCCGACGCCCTTATCGTCAACGAGCGATCCCGATTTGACGTACGTCAAGAGTGCGGCGAAAGCCATTGCGGCACAGCTCCGGCCCGGTCAACTCGTCGTGCTCGAGAGTACGACCTATCCCGGAACGACCCGCGAGGTCGTCCTGCCGATCCTTGAAGCCACGGGCCTCAAGGCCGGCGTTGATTTCTTCCTGGCCTATAGCCCCGAGAGGGAAGATCCTGGCAACCCCCATTACTCGGCATCAAGGATCCCGAAGGTTGTCGGCGCCATGGACGCACGAAGCCGGGAGCTGGCCGCGGCTCTCTACGGGCACGCCGTTGTCGAGGTCGTGCAGGTCTCCAGTCCCGAGGTCGCGGAGGCATGCAAAATCCTCGAAAACACCTACCGGGCCGTGAATATCGCCCTGGTCAACGAACTGAAGGTTCTCTATGACCGCATGGGCATCGACGTGTGGGAGGTCATCGCGGCGGCGAAGACCAAACCATTCGGTTTCCAGGCGTTCTATCCCGGTCCCGGCCTGGGCGGACACTGTATCCCGATCGACCCGTTCTACCTCGCCTGGCTTTCCCGCAAATACGGTATGACAACGCGATTCATCGAGCTCGCTGGTGAAATCAACACGGCGATGCCGGCGTATGTCGTCGACCGGATCACCGATGCGCTCAACGACAGCGGTAAGGCGGTCAAGGGGAGCCGCATCCTTTTGCTAGGCATGGCGTACAAGAAAGACGTCGACGATCCGCGCGAGTCGCCGGGCTTCGAGATCATGGATCGGCTTAAGAAGAAAGGGGCCATTGTCGATTACAACGATCCCCATATTCCTGTGTTGCCTCGCACGCGACGCCATCCCGCCCTGCGCACGGAGAGCCGGGAGCTGACCGAGAATTACCTTGGAGTGCGCGACTGCGTGGTGATTGTTACCGACCACACCGCCTATCGATGGCCTTGGATCGTTGAGCACTCGCGGCTGGTTGTTGACACGCGCAACGCAACCCGGGGCTTGGTCGAGTACCGGGACCGAATTGTACGGGCTTGAGGCAGTCATGCCGCCCCATTTGCCTTCGTAACTTTACTGGACGCATTAATCCTCGGAAAACACTGAGATTGTGATGGCGACGATCGACGCATTGATGCCGGTTGCGAACACCCCGGCCGTTTTGGACATTACTCGCATTCGCCCCAGTCGCGGCTGGCGGGCGATCGACCTGCGGGAGGTCTGGCGTTACCGGGAGTTGTTATGGTTCTTGACCCTGCGCGACATCAAGCTGCGGTACAAGCAAACCGCTCTGGGTGTGTCGTGGGCGGTCTTGCAGCCGCTGTTCACGATGGCCGTGTTCACCATCTTTTTCGGCAAGCTCGGCAAGATGCCCTCCGATGGTAAGCCCTACGCCCTGTTCGTGCTGGCGGCCCTGCTTCCCTGGCAGTTGTTCGCCTACGCGCTTACCCAATCGAGCAATAGCCTGGTGGCCGAGCAAAGGCTGATCACCAAGGTGTACTTTCCCAGGCTGATCGTTCCGGTCGCGTCGGTATTGTCTGGGCTTGTCGACTTCGTGGTGGCGTTCTGCCTGATGGTCGGAATGATGGCCGCCGGGCCGATCTTCGGCTGGTTTACAGTCAAGCCGACGGCCGCGGTCCTGGCCGTCCCGGTATTCACCGTGTTTGCGGTGCTAACCGCCTTGGCCGTCGGGTTGTGGCTGTCGGCCCTGAACGTTCAGTACCGCGACGTCCGGTACACGATCCCGTTCCTGACGCAGTTCTGGATGTTCCTGACGCCGGTTGCCTACGCAGCGAGCATCGTGCCGCCGAAGTACCGCCTGCTCTATGGCCTCAACCCGATGGCCGGTGTCGTAGAGGGTTTCCGGTGGGCACTCTTGGATACCGACGCCCCCGACTGGGGCATGGTCGGTGTATCGGCCGGGGTGGTTCTGGTCCTGTTGGCAGGCGGTCTGTTTTACTTCCGGCGGATGGAACGAACCTTTGCCGACGTGGTGTGATGGAATGAGCAAACTGGCAATACGTGTCGAAAACCTGAGCAAAGAGTACCGGATCGGTGGGCCGCGGGAGCGGTATTCCACCCTGCGAGACCAGGTCAGCAGGCTGGCGTCGGCTTCGTTCAAGGCAGTGCGGGGCCGCATAGAGGGCTGCGAACAGAATCCGGCTTTCTGGGCTCTCAAGGACGTCTCGTTCGACGTGAGGCCGGGTGAGGTCGTCGGCATCATCGGCCGCAACGGCGCCGGCAAGAGCACCCTTTTGAAGATCCTTAGCCGGATCACCGAGCCGACGGAAGGTGAAGTGCATATCGACGGCCGCGTAGGAAGCCTACTAGAGGTAGGGACAGGGTTTCACCCGGAACTGACCGGCCGGGAGAACGTCTACTTGAACGGCGCGATCTTGGGTATGCGACGTACTGAAATCGCACGGAAGTTCGACGAGATCGTGGCGTTCGCCGAGGTGGAAAAGTTTATCGACACCTCGGTAAAGCACTACTCCAGCGGAATGTACATGCGGCTGGCTTTTGCGGTGGCGGCGCATCTGGAGCCGGAGATCTTGATCATTGACGAGGTGCTGGCCGTCGGCGATGTGGAATTCCAAAAAAAGTGTCTGGGAAAAATGGGGGACGTCGCCCACGGCGGGCGGACGGTGCTATTCGTCAGCCATAACATGGCGGCGATACACAGCCTGTGTGATCGGACCTGCTTGCTCCGGCAAGGCCGGTTGGTTTTTGATGGGCCCGCCGACCAAGGCGTGGCGGCGTACATCGGCGGTGACCGGGAGAATCCCCCTGGCCGCTGGTCAGGTACGGGCGGTCCTGGGCCGCTGTCATTCACCGAAATATCCGCGCGTTTGGAGGGCAATCAACCATCCATCAACTTGATCCTCGACTTGCGTCTGCAGAGGTCCCAGACGCATTCCCCTGCTTGTCTCGCCGTAGACCTGCGCGATGAGATTGACGCCACGTTTATGCAGGCGCTGCCGCCCGGGTTTCTTGTCGCGGACCGACTTGACCACAAAGTCCGCGTGAAGATTGCCCTCCCGCCACTGGTCCCGGGACGGTATTCGGCCAGCCTGTGGGTTGGGCCGGATAGTACAGAGACATTCGACGCGGTCGAGTCGGCGGTCTCGTTCGAGATCACAGCTTCCCCGACACCGGGCCGAACGTTTCCTCATACCCGAGATCACGGGTGGGTCGTCCCGCACGCTTGGATGGAGCTTTGTGATACATGAAGGAATTATTGAAAGTCGCCGCCGTGTCGCGACTGGTGGCCCGCCCCAGGACGCTCAAGACTCGGTTGTCATCGCTGCTTCGTCGGATTAGCCCCGAAACAGCTTGCACCGATATCCATGCCAAGTTCTCCGCGTACACAATGATTTCGAGATACACATATCTCAATAATCTGTCGCTCGTCGAGGAACACCGGTCCGTGGCGGGCTGTGTCATTGAGTGCGGCGTATGGCGAGGCGGGATGATCGCTGGGATTGCTGAACTGCTCGGCTCGGATCGCCACTACGTCCTGTTTGATAGCTTTCAGGGACTTCCCCCCGCGCGGCAAATCGACGGGCCCGGCGCACTGGCGTGGCAGGCGGACACGGGAAAGCCTACTTATTATGACAACTGTGCAGCCCCCGCGAGCTTTGCCACCGATGCAATGCGGCTCGCTGGGGCTCGCAGGGTGTCGATCCATGCGGGCTGGTTCCAGGATACTTTGCGTGGGTATGCCCCACCGGCGCCGATCGCGATCCTCCGTCTTGACGGAGATTGGTACGACTCCACGATGGTGTGTCTTGAAGCACTGTTCCCACACCTGGCCCCTGACGGAGTGGTGATCGTCGACGATTACAGTGCCTGGGACGGCTGCCGACGGGCCGTCAATGACTACCTCTACCAGCACAAATCTGCCGCCCGCATCCTCCAGTCGGCGCGATGACGTTACTTATCTCAAGGTGCCGACGTCTGAACCCAGCCCTGTCTCGCTAGACGTTCGATGACGCCCCTCCTCAGTTTCGCGATCGGTCTGAAATGAAAACTCTGGCCCAGCCTATCAGCCCCTATGACAATAACTTCTATGACGAGAACGCAGACGGCTCGCTGCGTTCCGCGCGAGCGATCGCCCCGTTAGTGATTGCCCTCACCGATCCCCGGTCGGTGGTCGATTTCGGCTGTGGGATCGGGACCTGGCTTCAAGCGGTCATCGAGTGCGGAGTGGATGATTATTTAGGCTTGGATGGAGACCACGTCGATCGGTCCCAGCTTCGAATACCGACGGAGCGGTTCCGGCCAATGGACCTAACTTGCCCGGATCGGCTCGGACGAATGTTCGATTTGGCCGTGTGTCTGGAAGTTGCGGAACACCTTCCGGCAACGGCCGCACCAAATCTGGTCCGGGCGCTTACCGAAGCCGCTCCGGTTGTGCTGTTCTCGGCGGCGGTGCCCGGCCAAATGGGCACGAACCATGTGAATGAGCAGTGGCCGTGGTACTGGGAGGAGCTATTTGCACGACAAGGTTTTGTTCGGCTCGATCCTGTCCGTCATCGTGTCTGGCGCAATCCAGAGGTCGAGTGGTGGTACCGGCAGAACACCGTTGTCTACGCGCACCGAACGGCCTTGCGGGACCGCCCGAAACTGGCGGCCGAGCACAGGCTGAGCCAGGACCACCCGATGGAGCTCGTCTCCTCCTCAATCCTTCGGCCGACTGTTGCCCCCCCCGTTCGGACGCTCGTTGGGATACTTCCGGGCGCCCTGTGGCGGGCCCTTTGGCGTCGTCTTATGAGCCGTGGCGGCGCGCCCTCGGCTAGCCCTGACGACCGCGGCCTACGGCCAACAGTCCGCGTCTGATCCGGTGCAGACAAAACGGGGGCCGAACTATTATCCCTGCTTTTCCCTCTTGACTTACGCAGGACCGTCTCGCCCATGGGTCAACCCGACGTTTCCATGATTATTTGCACGCACAACCCCCGCGCCGACTACTTGGACCGAGTGTTAGTCGGTCTTCGAAAGCAGACACTTCCCCTTGAACGCTGGGAATTACTGCTAATCGACAACCGCAGCCGTGAACCTGTTGCCAACCGCTTCGACATCGGGTGGCAGGCGAACGGCCGACACATGCGAGAGGACGAACTCGGACTGGCCCCCGCCCGGCTTCGTGGAATCGCCGCGGCTGCATCGGAACTGCTAATCTTCGTGGACGACGACAATGTCCTCGCCCCGGACTACTTGGAACAGGCGTTGAGGGTGGCGCGGGAGTTCCCGTTCCTGGGAGCCTGGGGCGGGTCAGCCGTCGCAGATTTCGAGGCCCCGCCGGCGCCGTGGGCGATCCCGTCTCTCCACTTTCTGGCGATCCGAGACTGCGTACGGGATTCGTGGTCGAATCTGTTGTCGCACAACGAGAGCGTGCCGAACGGAGCGGGATTGTGCATTCGTCGGGCCGTGGCTGAAGCATACGCGGCGAAGGCAAGTAGGGACCGAATACAAATGGCGCTCGGCCGGCGCGGGCATGAATTAGTAGGCGGCGAAGATCACGCGTTAGCGTTAACGAGCTGTCAAATGGGGATGGGAACCGGCATGATCGCTTCCCTACGCTTGACACACTTGATCCCTGCCCAGCGGCTCACTCGATCGTACCTGCTCCGTTTGGAAGAGGGGAATGCTTTCTCCTTCGTTTTGCTTGCTCACCTCCTAGGATGGGTGGTCCCAGCCGAGCCGCGGATGTCCCTATTCCGTCAACTGGTGCGCTGGTGCAGAGGCATTTTCCTCTCGAGTTTCGATCGGGAGAAACAGAAAGCGATCCGAAGGGGACAAGCGGAAGGGCATCGGGCCCTTGCTGGGCTCTCGCAGGCTCTGATGGACTTGCCGCAGGGCGCTGACAGACGGACGGTGCCTGAAGTCTATACAGACAGACTGTTGTGCGGGAACCGCTGAGCGCTGCATGCGATATCCGCTGGTTGTTGCCGTTCGAAGGAGGGCGATCGCGTGACGGTGTGGATTGATGGACAAGTATTTGAGAACCAATCGCAGGTTGGTATCTGGCGAACCTTTTACGAAGTCTTGAGCCGTGTGCCCGACCGTCAGCAGTTCGTCTTATGGCTGAGAGGCCGTCCGGCTCAGCCCATACCGTCGGGCGTCCGCGTGGTCAGAGACGGCGGACGGATTCCCGCCCGTAGCTGGAACGTGGTGACCCGCGCTCGCCGGAAGTTGAATCGCCTTTGGATTCCCAACGGGCTCCGGTACGCCGGGGTGTTTCACGCATCTTATTTCGGCAATTGTCCGACGCCCGAACCAGCAATGGTCACCACCGTTTACGACATGATCGCGGAAGATAACGGCACAAAGATGGGGTCTTGTGCCTATGACATGGCCAGAAAGCGTGACGCGATTCTGGGTGCGACACGGGTTATCGCCATCTCGCAGGCTACCCGCGCCGACCTGCTTCGCTTTTATCCGCAGGTCAGGGATCGGGTTCGAGTTGTTCCGCTTGCGGCAGACCATGTACCAGCCCGAACCCGCCCGCGCCAACCGCCCGCTCAGACCATTCGAGGAGAGGCGTACGCCCTATTTGTCGGTCAAAGATTCGACTACAAGAATTTCCGGCTCGTGCTCGACGCAATGTTACACCCCGCTTGGCCCCGCGGACTTCGGTTGCACGTGATTGGCCCGCGACTGACCGAACCGGAGAAGATGCGGATCGACCGCCATCGCCTGTCCGATCGAATCCGAGATTTCGGTAGACTAAGCGACGCCCAACTCCGTGACCAATATGAGTCGGCGGAATGCCTTATCTTCCCCAGTTTGATCGAAGGGTTCGGACTCCCCGTACTGGAAGCCCAGACGTGTGGGTGCCCGGCAGTCCTCAGCGAAATCCCCGCATTCCGAGAGGTAGCCGGCCACGCCGCGATCTACTTCGACCCACGACTGTCAGGGCGGCTGGCCGAGGCTGTCGCGGCCGCTCTGGAGCCTGACACTCGTCGGCGTTTGGTCGAGGCGGGTCAAGCGAACTTCCGCCGGTTCAGTTGGAATCAAACAGCGGAACAATGGTTTGAGGTTTATGCGGAGGCCGCCCGAGCGATGGGGCGGGGGGATTGACCCAGCAATCAATGGTCGGTCCACAGTATCGGTGACGGGCGGGCAAACCCGCGCCGCATTTTCGAGAACTTTTTGGCGGCTTGCCGCGATGATCGAAAAGAGAATGGCTTACCAAGGTTACAGAAAAGCGCCGGGAAGGGGACCAAATCTGCTAGACGAGCAGCCTCGTGAGGCTGAGGGGATACAACATCGATCCGGAGCGGACGAAGACTGCGGACGACACTTTCCCGAAGCATTGTCGGTTGTGGGAAAGGGGGCGGACCCGATAAGCCGACTGGGTGCCGTGCTGCCCCGTTTGGCGGTTATCGGGGAAGTGTATCCTGAACGGACGACCGGTGGCAAGCTGCTGCTGTACCGGCTATTACGTTGCTACCCGCCGGACCGACTGCTCGTCATCAACAACGCCGATCAAGGTGGCCAGAATGCGGCGGCCCGTTTGCCGGGAGTGCAGTATCGGCCCGTCCCCTACCATGTCCCCCGCATGATCCGGAACCGGTATAACCCGGCTTCGCCGATCGGATTGGCATTATACATTGAGTGGAGGCGTCAGGAGGTTAAGGAAGCGATTGGGGACTTCGATCCAGAGGCTGTCCTCGGGGTCGCGGAGTCGTTCCTTTGGCTGGCCGGAGCCGCACTCGCCCGCCGTCGTCGGATCCCGCTCCACCTGATCTTACACGACGAGTGGACCACCTCGATGTGTGGCCGTGGCGCCTTCGGACTGGTTCACCGTGGAATGCGGTGCGTGATGCGGCGGGCGTATCAGCAAGCTCGGTCCCGACTTTGCGTAAGCCCGGGCATGGCAGAGCTGTATGAGCGGTGGCTCGGCGGCGCCTGGGCGGGTGGTTTACCCGTGTCGGGGGGACGACAGTCCGGTTCCGGCCCTCCGGGTCCGCCAGTCGTGGGCCGGGGCGCCCGTCATCGCTTTCGGCGGGCAAGTCTGTCCCCGCCACGCCGGGGTGGTTCATCTGCTCCGCCGGATGGCTGCGCTGCTCGCCCCGCTTGGGGGGCATCTGGACCTCTACACGAAAACCTCGGTCGACACGCTCGCCGCGGCCGGCCTGAAATCGCCGACAGTCAGGGTCGTCGGGTTCTTCCCGGCGGCCGAAATGGCGGAGCGTGTGGCCGCGACCGCCCACGCCCTCTTTCTCCCCGCTTCGTTCCGCCCGGAGGAACGCCTTGATACGTCCACCCTTTTTCCAAGTAAATTGGCGGACTATACGGCGATCGGGATGCCGATCCTCGCCTGGGCGCCGTCTTACAGTTCCGTCGGCCGTTGGGCAGCGCAGAACCCGGATGCTGTTGTCCTCTTGACCGGAGAGAACCCGGCGCCAGTTCGATCGGCTGTGCTGTCGTTAGCCGGAGACCGGGGCTATGCGATCCGGCTGGCGGCGGCCGCGGTTGCGGCCGGTAGCCGGTATTTCGACCTCGGTGTCGCGTCGTCGGTGCTTTGTTCCTCGCTGTCCGAACAGTTTTCGGGGCAATAATGGGTCCGAACGACGGACACGACAAGGAATAAGAACATGGTAAGCCTGATGAAGACATTGACCAAGACGGCATCCTACAAGGCCCTGAACTTCGTGACGGGTGGCCGCGGCGTCCGGCGCGAGATCGGTGGTGAGGCCTTTCGGTTGCCGGCTCGGTGGTGCCGCTATTATCCCGCGGATTACGAGCCGGCGACCTTCTCTTTCCTGGCGAATGGTGCCGCCCCGGCGACGTGGTGCTGGACATCGGAGCACACATTGGCCTTTTCACGGTCTTGCTGTCGCGTCTGGTCGGTCCCGCGGGCCGCGTCCTCAGCTTTGAGCCCACCCCGTACACCTGCGCGGTGCTGCGAGAGACGATTCGACTGAATTCATGTCAGTCCAACTTGGAAGTGTACCAAAGAGCTGTTTCGCGGCGGACCGGCCGGGCCACTTTCTTCGACACCGGCGACGTCCTCTCGAATGCGAACAGCCTGGTGCGGACACACCGGAGTAGGGGTGAGATCGCCGTCGACAGCATCACCATCGACGAATTAGTGCCGCGTACGGAAGCCGTCCGCCTGATGAAAATCGATGTCGAAGGTGCCGAACTGGACGTACTGCGTGGTGCCCGCCAGACCTTCGCGAACAGTAGGCCGGCGGTCTACCTTGAGCTGCATCCGCGCCAAATCCGAGCAACAGGCGGTTCGCTCGAGGAAATCTGGGACGTGTTGCGTGACTATCGTCTGACGGTCTATCACAACCGCGAAGGCGTGTGCCTGGAATGGTTCCGCGCACACGAAGATCTGTTCAACGTTCAAGCATTGCCTGATGCTGGCTGGTTCCGTCGCTGAAACATCGAGTGTGTCCGATGATACGCGTCCTCCAGCTTGCCGGTTGCATCAATCGTTTCGACTTCATCGACAACATCGTCCAATATGCGGACCCAAGGCGGTTCACAATGGGAGTTGCGGTCAGCACCGAGGGCTGCAATATCGCGGAGCCGGTGTTCCGCCCCGAGACCCCTGCGCTGGGTCATCCCCTGGAAGTCGCGCCGCGAGATTGGCGCCGCGCGCGACGGCTGGCCGGCATTCTGCGCGACTGGAACGCCGACGTCCTCCACACCCACCACTACGACGAGTCGCTCATCGGCTGGCTGGCGACCAGGCTGCATCGCCGGACCAGGCTCGTCATCGGCCGGCATTATTCCGACGCGATCTACCGCTCGGCGACGGGACTGAAGCGGATGGCCCTGCTCAGGGCGGAACAGGTGGTGAACCGAGCCGCGACTCGTATTATCGTCCCCTCATCCTTCATCGTGGAAATCCTGACCGGTCGACAGAGAGTGGACTCGGCGAAGGTCGATCGGATCCCCTACGGATTCGTCGCCCACAAGTACGCCGCCCTCGGGGCCCACAGCACGGGCAAGACCTGCGCCGCGAGCTGGGGTTGGCAGACCGGTTCGGTGATCGGCAATTTCGGCCGGCTTCACGAAGAGAAGGGCCAGCGATACCTGGTCGAGGCCATGGCACGGTTGCGAGTGCCGCGTGCCCGAGGCGTCGCTACTCATCGTGGGCGAGGGCTCGGAGCGGCGGAACCTCGAGCGGCTGATCGAAGGTCTCGGGGTCGGCGATGTCGTGCGGCTTCTGGGCTGGCGACGCGACGCGATGGCAGTCATGGCCGCGGTTGACGCGGTCGTTCAACCCACGCTTCACGAGGCGTTCAGTCAGGTCATGGTGGAATCTCTCTGGATGGCCAGGCCGTTGGTCATGACCGATGTGAGCGGGGCCCGCGACGTGATCCAGCACGGTGAAAATGGCCTGATCGTCCCCACGGCGGATTCCACTGCCTTGGCCGACGCAATTGTCCGCCTGGCGGGCGATGCGGCACTTCGCGAGTCCATCGCCAAGGCCGGTCGGGAGTATGTGGTAAACAACCTCACCATCGAGGCAATCATCCCGCGTTATGAGCGGGCCTACCTGCGCGCATGGGGATCGCTGAGAATTGAAGTATGAGCCAATCTGATGCTCCCCTGCTGAGCGTTGTCATCCCGGCCTATAACAATGCGAGCACGCTGGCGACGGCGCTCGCAGAGCGTACGCTCGCAAACCCTCGCGTGTCCCGAGATCATCGTGGTGGACGACGGGTCGTCCGATGCGACATCGGAGGTACTTAAGAAGCTCGCTGGTCCCCGACCTGTATGTCATTCGCCAAGAAAACGGCGGAGCCGGCGCAGCCCGGAACACAGGGATCGTCGCGGCACGGGGCAAGTGGATCCGCTGCTCGACGCCGATGACCTGTGGCTTCCCACTAAGCTGGAGGTCCAGCTCGCTGCCCTCGGCAAGTGCCCTCTTGCCCGCTTCTGTTTCGGCGGCGAAATCGTCCGACGGCCTGACGGAACCGAACACACCCGCGAATGCCCGCTCCCACCGCATTCCCTCTTCATCCACTTACTCTCGGGCAATTGGCTCACTACATCGACGGCGGTGATCCGCCGTGACTGCTTCGGTGAGTCAGGGTTTTTCGATACGGCTCTGCGTACCGGTGAGGATTGGGACATGTGGCTGCGACTGGCTGCCCTATTCCCAAGCGTTCTGGTTCCGCAACCGCTGGTGGTGTACCGAAGGTCCATCGACTGCAATAAGTATCCGGTGGCGCTCTTGGAGAGATGTACGCGCCGAGTACTGGACCGCCTCTTTTCGGACAGCCGCATCGCCGGGCTGCATCCGGAGTTGGCTGGGCTGCGGAGGCCAGTCTATGCGTGGCACCACTCGGTCCTCGCGAAGTCATACTTTCGGCACCGGCATTATTACCGAGCCGGCGGCCGCGCCTTGACCGCGATTCGATCACATTCGTCTGGCGTACGTTGCCTTCTGCCGAAAGCGACGGTCCCTTGGAAAAGTGCGTTTTCATCATGACGACTCTGTATCTCAGTTATCAAAGCCTTCGGACCCTTTGACCCAGAGCCAGGTCGTGGCGTACCTGGAGGGCCTGGCACGGGCCGGCTATCGGCCCATCTTGGTCACGTTTGAGCCCCGTCGTCTGAGTACCCCGGAATGCCTTCAGTGGGAGCGCCGCTGAAGCGGCTTGGGCATCATCTGGCGGCGGCTTCGATACCACAAGCGGCCCACCGTTCCCGCCACGGCATTCGATATTGCCATCGGCGCTGCTCCTGGGCTTGTGGCTGATCGCCCGGTATCGCGTCCGGCTCGTCCACGCTCGATCGCACGTCCCCGCCCTGATGGCGGCAGTACTGCGGATCTTGACCGGAGTCCCGTTCCTCTTCGATATCCGAGGTTTCTTGGCGGAGGAATACGTCGATGCCAAAGTTTGGCCAGCGGAAGGAAGTTCTGTTCCGGACGACCAAGAGCATGGAACGCTGGCTAATCGGCAGGGCTTCGGGAATCGTTGTCCTGACACATCGGGCCGCTTCTCTGCTGCACGACTGGTATCCCCGCGAGATTGGCCGCGAAGCACCTGGAGGTCATCCCGTGTTGTGTCGACCTCCGGGGACACCGTGCTCGCGGGTCGATCCACCAGGACGACCGCGACGGTATTCCGAGGCAACCAAGTTTGGTCTACGTGGGAAAATTGGGAGGCAGATACCCAACACGGGCGTTGGTCGACCTGTTCGCGGCAGCGCAGGGAGTCGTCCCGGACTTTCGATTGACCGTGCTCACTCAAAGCGACTCCGCCGAGCTGTCGCTCCCATGCGTTGCAACGCGGTTTGGAATCAATGATCACGGTCGGCCGCGTCGAGCGCGATGCGCTTGATGTCGAGCTCAGCAAGGCGAGTGCCGGGCTATGCCTGTACCGGGGCGATCGTTCGGCCGCCGCCTGTTCGCCGACCAAGATCGCCGAGTACCTGGCGGCCGGCCTTCCGGTGGTCGCCTCCTCGGGTATGGGCGACATGGACCGGATTCTGCGCGGTTGCGGAGGAATGAATCCTGGACCGGCCGACCGGCAACCCGTCGGCGTGCTCGTCAATGAACGCGACCCCAACGACCTGGAGCGGGCTGCCCTCGAGCTGAGAGGGCTGATGGATGACGCCAAGCTTCGCGCTCGCTGCCGTGCGCTGGCTGCGGAAAGCTTCGATCTGGAAACGATCGGCTGGGCCGGTTATCGGCGGATCTACGGACGCCTTATCGGGTCTATCTCACCCTCCGCGGAGCACGGCGAAATCGTGAGCCCTCTTACGCGGGCCTGCCCGCAACTGGAACCAGTCCCATGAAATATATGAGCTATTTACTGCAAATCATGATTGCAGGCTTGCCTTGTTGGCTCAAGCTGACACTGTACCGGGTCTTTTTCGGGTATGAGATCGGCCGTGGAGTCAAGATCGGGTTCTCGCCCTTTATCGGAGTCCGGCGGCTTAAGATCGGCGATGGGGCCCGCATTGGCTGGTTCAACGTTTTCTACCGGGTCGACCAGGTCGTCATCGGCAGACAGGTCAACATCGGTTTTTTCAACGTCTTTCGGGGTGGGAAATCGATCCGAATCGGGGACTATTGCTCGATCCTGCGACTGAATACGGTCAACGCCATCATCGACGGCGATTTCATCTCCTTGATTGACCAGACGTTTGAGGTCGGAGCGGGGGCCGTTGTGACCACGGGGCACTGGCTCGACTTCAGCGGGGGGATTCGGATCGGCGACCATGTCATCGTGGGGGGCCGGAACTCGTCCCTCTGGACGCACAACCGCCAAATCGGCAAGCCGATCTCGGTGGCGAGTCACACCTATCTGGGCTCGGAGGTGAGGCTGGCGCCCGGCGTCGCGGTTGGACCGTTTTGTGTTGTGGCCCTGGGCTCGGTCTTATCCGGCCGTTTCGACCTGCCTCGATCGTTGATCGGCGGCAACCCCGGCAAGGTCGTGCGGGCCCTGAGCCAGGACGACTTATTCCTCGTGACCCGAAAAACGCGCGTTGACATCCCCGACGACTTCGAGATGACGTTCCTGCCAGAAGATCTGCGCGTCGTGGCGTGTCGCAGCAACGGCGTCGCCGCGATTTCGTCGTGGGTCGGCGATCAAGACTTCTTAAGCGAGGATACAATGCATCCGGTGTCGGCACTGGCCGGGGCATCGCCAGAGGTGGCGTGATGTGCGGGATCGCAGGCATCGTTGACCTGGGGCGACACCGAGTCGAGCCGGACGTCCTGGCAAGAATGTGCTCGCGCATGTCGCACCGCGGCCCTGACGACGATGGGCTGCACATCGACGGCGATATCGGGTTGGGGCATCGCCGTCTGAGCATCATCGATCGGGCCGGCGGTGCTCAGCCGATGAGCAATGACAACGGCTCGGTCTGGGTTACCTTCAACGGCGAGATCTACAACGTTCAGGAACTGACGCGCGAGCTCGTTCGGTCCGGCCATCGATTCCAAACACGTAGCGACACGGAGGTCATCGTCCGTGCCTACGAGCAGTTCGGCAAGGATTGCGTCCGACGCTTCCGAGGCATGTTCGTCTTCGCGATCTGGGATGCGCGGTTGCGCGTCCTCTTTCTGGCGCGTGACCGTGTTGGCAAGAAACCGTTGTACTATGCCCAGGCCAACGGTCAGTTCGTCTTCGCCTCTGAAATTCAGGCCCTGCTCGAGCATCCAGAGATTCGCCGCGAGGCCGAGCCCAGTGCAATCGACGACTATCTGACGTACGGCTATGTGCCAGCGCCAAGACGGCGTTCCGCGGGGTTTACAAGCTGCCGCCGGCACATACACTGACGCTGAGGTTGGGCGAAGGCGGTGTATCGGCTCAGCCGCGGATAGAGTCGCTACTGGCGGCTGGCCTACTCCCCCAAACTGAACCTGAACGAGGACGACGCGGCGGCGGCGCTCTTGGAGGTCCTGACCGAGGCTGTACGACTGCGCATGGTCGCCGACGTCCCACTCGGGGCCCTGCTGAGCGGAGGCGTCGATTCGAGCCTGATCGTCGCCTTGATGAGCCAGCTCTCCGATCGTCCGATCAAGACATTCAGCATTGGGTTCGACGACCATCGCTTCAACGAACTTCCCTATGCGCGCAAAGTCGCCCGGCATTGCGGGACCGACCATCAAGAATTGGTCGTGCGTCCCGACGCCCTCGCAGTGCTACCGACGCTGGTGCGTCACTACGGAGAGCCCTTTGCCGATTCATCGGCAATCCCGACCTTCGAGGTCGCCCGGTTGACGCGACAGCAGGTGACTGTTGCCTTGAGCGGCGATGGAGGCGATGAATGTTTCGCCGGATACGAGCGCTATCTGGGGGATCGACTGGCCGGCTGGTATCGGCGAATTCCGGGCCCGCTCCGCACCTCCGTTATCGAGCCGCTCGTTCGCTTGATTCCGGAACGTTTACCTACTGGAGTGCGCTTAGGCCAAGTCCGGCGTTTTCTCCAGACCGCCTCGCAGCCCGGGGATAAACGCTATCTCCGATGGGTCAGCTACTTCACCCCGGAATTGAAGGCAGATCTGTACTCGAGGGAATTCACCACCTCGCTCGAAGGCCATGATAGCACGGCCTGGCTCCTCGACAGCCTGACGGCGCTCCGGCGACAAGGGCTAGCGTCCCCTGACCTGCTGCTCGCGGCCGACATCGGCTCATACCTGCCGGAGGATTTACTGGTCAAGATCGACATTGCCTCGATGGCGAATTCACTGGAGGCTCGCTCGCCGTTCCTCGACCAACGGGTCATGGAGTTCGCCGCCCGATTGCCGGTCGACTATAAAATACGGGGCACGTGTCTGAAATACCTGCTCAAGAAAGTCTGCGCGCCCGTTGTTGCCAGCGGGCGTGCTCAACCGCCGCAAGATGGGATTCGGCGTCCCCGTTGGGGACTGGTTGCGAGATCAGCTTCGCCCGCTGCTCGATGATGTATTGCTGTCGTCCACGGCCCTGACTCGCGGCTACTTCCAGCCCGATTTCGTGCGACGGTTGGTCCGTGAGCATACCGCCGGCACCCATAACCACGGCTCGCGCCTCTGGGCCTTGCTCTGGCTCGAATTGTGGCATCGAGAATTCCTGGATTGATTCCGATTAGGACAACGGCAAATGACGCGAGAACCCGGCCTGGCCTTAATTTCAGCGACGGATTCCTCTGTGTCGGCCTCACGTTCCCATCCTGGTTCCACGCCCCAAGAGCGGCCGTCGCTTCGTCCCCTTCGGGTGCTCGCAATGGCGAGCTACCCCGAGGAAGCCGCGGCGACCCGCTGCCGGATACTTCAGTTCCTCGGTCCGCTGGCCGAACGAGAGATCACGGTCGATTTCCGCCCCTTTCTGACTCGTTGCCAGTTTCATTCGCTCTATCGACGTCGGGCGTGGGCTCGCACCATGCTCGGCCTGGTCACCGCGGTGTGTCGCCGCATCCTGGACCTGATCGACGCCCGCTCGGCCGACCTGGTGCTGATCCAGCGAGAAGCCATGTTGTTCGGTCCACCTCTATGCGAGTATGTGCTTGCCCGGTTATTGGGTAAACCGATGGTTCTGGACCTCGACGATGCCACCTACGTTCCTTACGTCAGCCCGACATACGGCCGCTTGACTGGTTTTCTCAAGTGCTTTCACAAGACCGATCAACTTATCCGATGGTCTTGCGTGGTGGTGTGTGGCAACCGCGTGATCGCGTCGCACGCGATCGAGCTCGACGCCGCGGCGGTCGTGATTCCCTCGGTTGTCGACACCGAACACTTTCACCCTGCCATTGGGCAGCGACGCAACGACCCACCCGTGCTCGGTTGGATCGGTTCGCATTCCACGTTCCGCTACCTGGAATCGATCCTCCCGGCGCTCGCGAGACTCGGGCGGACGGTCCCATTTCAATTGCTGGTCGTGGGCTCCGGTCGAAGCGAAATCAGCCTGCCGGGTGTCAAAGTCGTGTGCCGTCCCTGGCAACTCGAGCGTGAGGTCGCGGACTTTCAAGAGATCGACGTGGGCCTCTATCCGATCATCAACGAGGCGTGGGCCAGAGGCAAATCGGGGTTCAAGGCGATCCAGTACATGGCCGTCGGCATCCCGTTCGTCGTCAGCCCTGTGGGAGCATGTACCGAGATCGGTGAACCGGGAGTCACTCACCTGGCGGCAACAACGCTCGATGAGTGGCACGATGCCCTGGCGATGTTGTTATGCAATCACCTCTTCCGCGAACGGATGGGGGATGCCAGCCGGCGCCATGCGCTGGCTCACTATACGGTCGCACGCCAGGCGGACAAACTGGCGCGCGTTCTTCACCTGGCGGTTGACCAGAAAGGAGACTGATTATGATTTCTGTAATCAAGTATCGCGAGATCATGTGCCTCGTTGCTGCCGCCTCTCTCATCGGCAGCGCGGAGGTCCGCGCCGAATCGCGCGATGATGTCGAGAAGCATGCTTTCGCCAAACTACTGGCTCGGAGAGCGAAGGCCTCGCAGGCCGAGTCGCGCCCGGAGATTACCGTCGCCGACCGCACCGCGAGGGGAACAGCCGAAACGACAAGCTTGCCACAATCGACCACGCTGCTTCCCCGGTTCGCGGTTTCGGCCGCCAGTTCTACCGGCGTTCCCGCGGCGACTCCGATTGTCCCCAGCGGGAATGGGCCCGCTCGCGACGCGTTGGTTGACGCGCTCTACTCCAACATTCTCGGCCGCGATCTCACGCAAGCAGAGCTGGATTACTGGTCAAGAGAGTTGTACAGCGGGGTCAGGTATCACGAAGTCGCCAGACGCATCTGGAATTCCCAAGAACACCGGCAATTGGTTCGGCTGGGTGAAGCACCTCACATCCCTAAGGAGACAGCGTGGCAAAATGCCCTCGCCGCCAGCCGAGGCCACAAGCAACCATAAACCACGCGTTCACCGCATTGAATGCGCTGTCCCTTGGTGGTTTCCTGTCGCGGTTGCGGATCGGGTGTTCGCGAATGCCACCGTGGTCGAAGTTGTTCGTGACGAAAGCTCGGCTCTCCGAACTGACTCTGCTGCTGTTGGTTTGTCTCTCCCCCTGGGCCTTCGGCTCGGTCGAGGCATGGGCGGAGCTCGGGTTATATGGCGGAATCGCTCTTGACCATTCTGAACTTTGGTCCCTCCCCTGGGTCGTGCGCGAGGTCGATTCGTCTGCCTGCCGAGCCTGGCTTTGTGCGGGCTGGTGTTGCTCGCTGTCTTCCAGGCGACGCCGATCCCGGCGCGGTCTTTTCGTGGATCGCGCCTTGGTCGGCCGCGCTCAGGGCAAATCTCTTGCCCGAGCGACAGGAGCATGTGATGGGCGACATTCGACCGGTGGTCGCTTTGCCGGCGACGACGCTCAGCCTCGAGCCGGATTCCACGCTTCAGATGGCCGCCCGGCTTGCGGCGGCCTGGCTGCTGTTTCAAGCCGTGTTGGGGCTGAAAGGAAGCCCGAATGTCTTGGTGCGCTTCGCCAAGGTCGCGGTCTTCACTTCGACGTTGCTCGCACTGTTCGCGATCATCCAGGGGTTGACCTGGGATGGTCGCATTTATTGGGTACGTCCGGCTAATGTGTCCGGGAGTTGGTCGGCGGGGGGGCCTTTTCTCAGTCATAATCACCTGGCGGCTTATCTCAATATGGGATTGGGGCTGGC
>CAWHKI010000122.1:0-18378 GCA_963829765.1 uncultured Isosphaeraceae bacterium
TGATCTCGACGGATATTGTTTAGACTAAATCGGCGACCGGCACGAGTTCCTCCATTTTGATCCGGCAACACTCCACCCGGCGGACCACGGCTGTGACGGGGCCGACCGGATGAGTGCTGAAGACATGTGCGCGGAACCGCTGGATCTGTCGTCCCGCTCCGGCGGAGCGATCACGTGGGAGGCTTGGCGTGGGATGGATTGATGGCGCTCTCGCGATGGTGGTGATCGCTCTCTCGGGTGAACCGACGCCTTCGGCACCGGGTGCGTTAGGACCTGGTAGGACGGCGGTGGTGGAATTCAACCGCGACGTCCGGCCGATCCTGTCGGACCGATGTTACCAGTGCCATGGTCCCGACGCCGCCAGGCGGAAGGCCAACTTGCGGCTGGATCAGGAATCGTCGGCCAAAAGCGGTCGTGACGGCCGCCGGGCGATTGTTCCCGGGGACCTTGACGCCAGCGAGCTCTACCGACGGATCACGGCCGAGGACGATTCGGAGCGGATGCCACCCGTCAAGTCGGGGAAAGCGGTCAGCGCCGCCGAGATCGAGCGGATCGGCCGCTGGATCACCGAGGGGGCAAAATGGCAGCCGCACTGGGCGCTCGTCGCGCCGAAATGCCCCCCGACGCCCGTTCTCCGGCGCCAGGACTGGACCCGCAACCCGATCGACGCATTCGTCCTGGCCCGCCTCGAAAGCGAGGGGCTGGCGCCGGCACCCGAGGCCGAGCGGGGGACCTTGATCCGCCGCGTCACTCTCGACTTGACAGGATTGCCCCCCACCCGCGCCGAGATCCTGGCGTTCGAGAACGACGCCAGCCCCAACGCCTACGAAAAGGCCGTCGACCGATTACTGGGCTCGCCCGCCGTCGGCGAACGACTGGCCAGCCGATGGCTGAACGCGGCCCGGTACGCCGACACCAACGGCTATCAAACCGACGGCCCGCGCATCATGTGGCGATGGCGCGACTGGGTCATCGATGCGTACAACCACAATCTGTCATTCGACCGGTTCACGATCGAGCAGCTCGCCGGCGATCTGTTACCGTCGCCAACCCTCGACCAGAGGATCGCAACCGGGTTCAATCGCAATCATCGTGGTAACAGCGAGGGGGGCATCATCCCCGAGGAGTACGCCGTCGAATATGTCGTCGATCGCGTCGATACGACGGCAACGGTCTGGATGGGCCTGACACTTGCCTGCGCCCGGTGCCACAGCCACAAGTTCGACCCGATCACCCAGGAGGACTTCTACAAATTCTTCGCATTCTTTAACAACGTCCCCGAGAACGGACGGGCGATTAAGCTTGGCAACTCACCCCCGATGATCAAAACACCGACCCGCGCACAACGGGGACAGCTCGAGGCGCTCGAGTCCCGGCTGAAAGACCGGGAGCGGCAAGCACGGGCGAGTGAACCCGAAATCGCAAGGGCCCAGGCGAGCTGGGAGTCGTCGCTGCGCAAGCGCCCGCCGTTTGACTGGTTTTCCGAAGACCATCTGGTCGCGCGGTATGGCTCCGATCGATCTTTGAGCCCGAATCAAACGCGGCAAAGAGTTGAACCGCGCTTTCGCGATGGCCAGCCCCGTTTCAGTTCGGGCCCATCCGGATCGGCCTTCGTGCTCGACGGTCGAGCGTTCCTCGACGCCGGCGACGTCCCCGGGTTCGGCTTCCTCGACAAGTTCACCTTAATCGCATGGATCAAGACCGCCGGCACGCGTGGAGGGACGATCCTCTCGCGGATGGTCGACGTACCGGAAGGAGAAGGTTTCAGTGTCGTGCTCGACCGAGGGCGGATCCGGGTGAACCTCGTGAAGCGCTGGCTCGACGATGCGATCCGCGTGGAGACGGCAGCCGTTGTCCCCGCTGAAAAGTGGACGCACATCGCTGCCACCTACGACGGCTCGCGGCGGGCGGGCGGAGTGAAGGTCTACGTCAACGGCAAGCTCGCGCCGATAAAGGTCCTGCTCGATGAGCTGAATCAAACGTTCCTGACCGACGAACCGCTTCGGATCGGTGCCGGCGGCGGAGCGGAAAGCCGGTTTGTGGGCGGCATCGCCGAGCCCAGCGTTTATGACACGGCCCTCGACGCCAATAACGTCCAGGTTCTGGCCACCAAGGAGTCGATCACCGAGATCCTGCGGACTCCCTCGGCCTGTCGTACCGATGATCAGGCGCGGAAGCTCCGCGACTGTTTCATGGCGACCGGTGCTCCGAAATGGGCTCGAGAGCTGCACGCACAAATCCGATCGGCGCGGACGGCGATCGACGAACTAGTCGAGAGTATTCCCACCACGATGGTGATGGAGGAACTGCCGTCCCCGCGCGCGACTCATGTCCTCGTTCGCGGTCAGTACGACCAGCTCGGTCCGCGCGTGGAGCCGGGGATCCCGGCCTGCCTTTCTTCGCAAGCACTGCCCGCGCATCGCGGGCGGCTCGGCCTGGCCCGCTGGCTGGTCGAACCGGCAAACCCGCTGACGGCACGAGTCGCGGTCAACCGCGACTGGCAGATGCTCTTCGGTACCGGGCTGGTGAAGACGGTTGATGACTTTGGCGCCCAGGGTGAACCCCCGAGCCATCCTGAACTGCTCGAGCGGCTGGCGACCGAGTTCGTCGGTTCCGGCTGGGACGTCAAGAAATTGTTGAGGCTGATGGTCACGAGCGCGACATACCGGCAATCGTCGCGAGTCGATGCCGGCGCGCTGCGCGCGACCCCGAGAATCGCCTGCTGGCGCGTGGGCCGCGGCTGCGGCTGCCGGCCGAGATGATCCGCGACCAGGCCCTCCGCCTGGGCGGGCTGCTGGTACAGCGAATCGGCGGGCCTTCCGTGAAACCGTACCAGCCCCCCGGCCTCTGGAACGAGCTGGCCGACGCCGAATATGTCCAGGACCACGGATCAAATCTCTATCGCCGCAGCCTCTACACGTTCTGGAAGCGGACCGTTCCCCCTCCCGCCATGGTCGCCTTCGATGCGCCCGGCCGTGAGACCTGCATTGTGCGCGAATCACGGACGAATACGCCGCTCCAGGCCCTCGACGTCCTCAACGACGTCACGTACGTCGAGGCGGCACGCGCCTTCGCCGAACGGATGATGAAGGATTTCGGAGCGACGCCCGAAGCACAGCTCGCTGCCGCTTTTCAGGCCGCCACGGGACGGCGGCCGCGGGGCGAGGAGGCCGCGATCTTGCTCGCGGGGTTCCACGACCAGCTCGACCGGTTCCATCGCGATCCCTCCGCGGCGAACCAACTGGTTCATGCCGGCGAATCGACCCGCGACCCGACTCTTAACCCCTGTGAGCTGGCGGCTTACACCACCATGGCCCAACTGATCTTGAACCTCGACGAGACCATCACCAAGGAGTAACCCGTCGTGAGCCCTTTCGGCGAAGGCGACCGACACCTGACACGCCGG
The DNA here is from genome assembly GCA_963829765.1 of uncultured Isosphaeraceae bacterium. Classification (GTDB taxonomy): domain Bacteria; phylum Planctomycetota; class Planctomycetia; order Isosphaerales; family Isosphaeraceae; genus CAWFRS01. The sequence continues at coordinate 3,407 of CAWHKI010000122.1, forward strand.
CATTTCTTGGGCCGGGCCAGCACCGGCCTGGGCACGATCGCCCTGGCGTCGCTCCTCAACCGCGATCTCTTCGCCCAGGATCAACGGGGACACAGAGCCCCGGGAGCGGGCATCCAGGGGTTCCCCGACGTCGCTCCGAGAGCACGGCGCGTGATCTATCTGTTCCAATCCGGCGCGCCCTCGCAGCTCGACCTGTTCGACCCCAAGCCGGGGCTTGATCGACTCGAAGGCACCGATCTGCCGGACTCGATCCGAATGGGACAACGGCTCACTGGCATGACTTCGCGACAAGAGCGGTTCCCGGTCGCGGCCAGCCGGTTTTCTTTTGCACGCCATGGACAGAGCGGCGCGACGCTCTCCGACCTCCTGCCTTTCACGGCAAAGGTCGCGGACGAACTGTGTTTCATCAAGACGATGCACACAGAGGCCATCAACCACGACCCCGCCGTCACTTTTTTCCAAACAGGCGCCCAGCTTGCGGGACGCCCCAGCATGGGCGCCTGGGTATCGTACGGCCTGGGGAGCGAGAACCAGGACCTGCCGGCCTTCGTGGTCATGATCTCACGCGGGTCGGGCCACCCCAACGATCAGCCACTCTATGACCGGCTCTGGGGGAGCGGCTTTCTGCCGACGACCTATCAGGGCGTCAAGTTCCGTTCGGTGGGCGACCCGGTGCTCTACCTGAACAATCCCGCCGGTCTTTCCGCCGCGGCCCGGCGCCGCACGCTCGACGATCTGTCTAGGCTCGACGCGCTCAATCATCGCGAATTTGGCGACCCGGAGATCCTCACGCGCATCCGGCAATACGAGATGGCATTCCGGATGCAAACCTCCGTCCCGGAACTGATCGACCTCTCCGCCGAGCCCGACCGCGTCTTCGACATGTACGGCCCCGACTCACGTACCCCCGGTACCTTCGCCGCCAACTGCCTGCTCGCGCGTCGGCTCGCCGAACGGGGAGTGCGCTTCATTCAGCTTTTCCACCGCGGCTGGGACCAGCATACCCATCTCCCCACCCAGATCGCCGGCCAGTGCCGCGATACCGATCAACCCTCGGCCGCCCTCATCATGGACCTCAAAGAGCGCGGCCTGCTCGATGACACCCTGGTCGTCTGGGGCGGTGAATTCGGCCGGACCGTCTATTGCCAGGGCCCGCTGACCGCTCATGATTACGGGCGCGACCACCATCCACGCTGTTTCACAATCTGGCTATGCGGCGGCGGCATCAAGCCCGGCATCACTCACGGCGCGACCGACAACTTCGGTTACAACATCGTTCGCGACCCCGTCCATGTCCATGACCTGAACGCTACAATCCTTCATTGCCTGGGGATCGACCATACGAAACTGACTTTCCAGTACCAGGGGCGACACCATCGGCTGACCGACGTGCATGGCCAGGTGATCAAAGAATTGTTGACGTGATTATGTCATAGATTTATGATGGTGTTGTCACGGCACGATTCAGAGAGCTCGCTCAACATCGGCTCGAAGACCCGCTCAACTGCGAGAAATACATTCTCGTGAAAGCCTCCACGTTCGAAAGAATCGAGCGACTCCGCGCTCCCCTCATGGGCAAGCAGGATGACTGGGAGAATGCCAGGACGGAAGGCACCGCCGCGCTAACCATGGAGTACACGGAACCGGGGAACGAACCGGGGGGTTGCCGCGCCAGCGCGGGCGGATTTATTCTTAAGTGACGAGCATCGGGTCCAGGTCGGAAAAGGGCAAAACCCGGTAAACCGGACGGATAAACATGATTATGGTTACATGCGATGTCCCTAACGCGTCTTTTCGTAGGGGAGATTTCGATGCCAAGCCGCCTTTCGCATTGCCCGCGTTGCCATGATGCGTTGCCTGAGACAGCCACGACCGCGACGTTAAACAGTTGCCCCCATTGTGGTGAGCTCTTGGCCCAGCCCGAGAACGGGGAAGCCGCGGCCGAAAACGCGCGGAGGTCGAAGAAACGCCGATCAAGGGTGACGGCCATCCTCGCAATCGCGTGCGCGTCGGTCATCGCCGGCGCGGGAGTGGTGATCTATCAAAACCTCCCACCGGCGTCAGAGTTAAAGGGCCCGGCCGCGAAACTCGTGGTCGCGCCAACCGCGGCCCCGACGAAGACCGCGGGGGAGAAGGCGAAGAACGAAGGGCCGGCGTGGTCTCACAGCCAGCTCGTTGTGGTGCGCTCCGCCGGGGCGCTGACAAGCGGCCGGTGGTCGTGCTGGGGCGTCCGAGCGGAATGACGGATATCGAACAGTTCAGGGGGCTGGCGCAAACGGGGCTGCTTGCGCGAGAGCTGATCCGTCAGGCGGTGCTGGTGGCCGCCCGCGACGAGCTGGGCCTGGCTACTCGCGACGAGTTGCTCGGCGACGCCGCTCCGAACGGGAAGGGGACTGCGTCCGCCGACTTCGCATCGATCTGCCGGCTCAATGGTCCCGCAAGCGTGAAAATCTCGGCCGAGGGTTCGGAAAAGCCGCCGCTCTTGGATCATCAGTTGTCGCCGGCCGCTGCCATTCATGATTTGGTCGATCTCGCCAAGGCGGCCGAGGGCCTGTCGCGAACCGAGTTTCCCCGGGCCTTGAGGGCACTCGGGCTTGAGGGCCAGTCGAACGCCCGCGAGCCCAAGGCGGCTGTCCCCGCTTCGGTCGATGATCGACTGGAGCGCCTCAGCTTGGTCGAGCCGCTCGTGGCGGTCCGCGAGCTGCATGCGGCCATTCGTAAGGATGGCGAGTCGCCAGCAAGGTTGGGTGCCCTGGTGCGCGGTTATGCCCGGTTGGGCGTCCTCAACGAGTACCTCTGGAACTCGGCGCACAAAGTGTTCAAGGCCCGCGCGTTCTTATATGCGCAGCGGCTCATTGCTTCGGATCCCAACTCACCGTGGGGCCTCTGGCACCGGGCGTATATCGAGGCCCTCGCCGGCCTGCACAATCGGGCCATGGATGACCTGGCCGAGGCCCGAAAGTTGGCCCAAGGCGCGGGCGTGCCGAAGGCCCCCGCGTGGGTCGAGACGCTGTCAGCCTACTGCCAATTCGACCTGGGGCGTCTCAAGAAGATTGAGGGGCCGGAGGCACGATTCGCGGCCCTGCTACGGTTGCTCGCGCTGGAATATCCCCACCAAAGCGCCGTCGCCTTTGGCGCGGCCAAGGAACTGTTGTCGTCCGCCCCGGAATGTTTCCGGGCCCACGAGGTGATGTACCGAGTTGGCGGCGTCTCCAATCTGCACATCGCCACGATGTTCGCGCCCGAGGTCTTGACCAAGGCCGTCCCCAAGAGAATTCGCGCGGTCGATTCGATCCCGGACGGCGTGCGGGAGGCAATTGACCAGAACGCCGGCGAAGTCGCCCTGGTCGACGCGCTCGAGCGGGCGGCAAGCCCGGAGAAGACACCGGTGAGCCGTCGTGGGCCGTCCTCGGCTCCTTGATCCGCGAAACCCGGTTCGTTCATGTCCAGAATCGGCTCTACTTCATGCGCCGTTGGTGGCACGTTCCGGTCGAGGAATTCTGGAACGAGGCCCGTCCACTCGTGGCGCGGCACCGCTTCCAGCCCTATTTGCTCACGATGGCCATCGGCACTCCCGAGGCTGAACGGGCCTTCGTCGAGTCTTTCGACCCGTCATGGCTCCCCGACCTCGAGTACGCCGAGGATCCGCTGCTCAAGAAGCTCGGTAAGCTCGCCGAAGCCAAACGCACGACGGCCTGGAGTCTCGTGCAGTTGCATATGGATCATCTCGTGCGTGATTTCGCCACGCAAAGTGACATTTATTGGATTCCGAATCGGCAGAATCCTTCATCACATCCACAAAGAGAGCTTTTGATTCACAATGCGAATAAGATCTTGATGCTCAGTCGGGAAAACCCCTATGCGATGTCCGCTCTGATTGAATTGGACTGGAATGCGGTCCAGCCGCGGCTCGCCGACTGGGCAAAGAAAGCAGACGATTTCCTCCCCATCCGGGCGCTGCTGGGTCGTCGCTACTCGGATCTCAAGCAATACGAGAAGGCTCGCGTGCTCCTCGAGCAATACGTCGCCGAGTCGCCCGAGTATTGGGCTTTCGAACGCCTTGCCAAAAATTACCGCGAGCAGGGCGACGCCGCGCGCTGGCTGGCGACACTCGATCGCTATCTTGCCGAGGGTGAAGACACGGGGCTGGACCACGCCAGGGTGAGGGTCGAGATCGCCAACGACTACATGGCGAAGGGCCTTTGGACGAAGGCACAGCCCTATGCCGAGGCCGCCGCGGCGACCTGGGCCGCCTGGGCGATGCAATGCGCGGTTCGTTGTTACGAAGGAATGCAAGATTGGCAACGGGCCGAGCTCTGGGTGCGGCGCGTGTCCGAGCGTTATCCGGACTCTTCGCTTCGAGAGTGGCTGGCGTTCTGCAAGCGGACCGGCCACGGTGATATCGCGGCAGCGCAGGCCCTCTCGAGCAATACGGCGTCGACCCGGGTAAGCCCGAGGCTACGGACTTCTTGGAAGTCGGTTATTCCGCCTGGCTGAAAGGCTCGACCAAGGAGGCGATGGACAGTATCCGTAAGGCGTATGAGTCCAAGCCTTCGCTCTTGGCGGGCTGCGCCTGCTGGTCTTGGCCGATGAGATGGGCGACGGAGCCCAGCGCGACGCGATCCTGAACGATGTTCGCGCCAAGCATCGGGCCGCAGCGCCGAAGATGTTCAACGTCCTGGAGATGTTCCGCGATGCGTTCGCCCACGGCGATAAAGAGTTGCCCGACCCTAAGGCCCTTGGTCGCGCTGTCGACGAAATCAAACCGAACTTACGCGGAAATACCGAGTTTTACGTCGGCTGGCTGCTCAAAAAACGCGGAAGACGCCAAGAGGCAGAGGCGTATCTGAAACGTTGCATGGAAATAGGGCGCACGAACACCTGGTTAAAGCGGATCGCCGAAGCGGGCATCAAGCGAATGAATGGCGATGCCGTACCGGCAAAGGCCGATCCCCCTGCGTCGACGTTGAGTCAGTCGCTCGGGAGAATAAAATCTATGGGATGACCTCGCACTCAACATACCACCTTGCTATCGCCCGGGGCGCGATTAACAGAATCGAGTCTTCCTATACGCAGGATTATGGCTTCAAGGGCAAAGGGAGCGGCTCGATCGAGTTGACAAAAGTGACGACGCGAGATGCGGCATGGCTCGCGTCGTTTGCACCCGCGGCCGAGCGGTACTTTGCCGCGAACAAGACCTACGAACGGGCCGCGGAGCGAGCATCGAAGGCCCGCGACGGGGCCGAATCTCTACTTGCAGAAGCCAAGTCGGCATTGAAAACCGCACTCGCCGCGATTGACCATCCGGTCTTCCGCGAACAGCTCCAGCTTCAGATTTCGCAACATGACCGCGGGGCCAAACGCCGCGCCGATTCGGCCAAGCGCCTCGCAGGCGTGATCGATAAGCCGGCGGCTGATTGGGAACTGAAAGGGCTGGACGGCAAGACTCATCGGCTCGCCGAGTATCGGGGTAAAGTCGTGGTCCTCGACTTCTGGTACAGGGGCTGCGGTTGGTGCATCAAGGCGATGCCGCAGGTCAACGCCCTCGCCAAGCAGTTCGAGGGCCGCCCAGTCGTCGTGCTGGGCATGAACACCGATCACGACGAGGCCGACGCCAAGTTCGTTTGCGACACGATGGGCCTGAAATACTCGACTCTCCGAGCCGAGGGCATCCCGGAAAAGTACGGTGTGCAAGGTTTTCCAACCCTCATCCTGATCGATCCTCAAGGCGTCGTGCGCGACGTTCACGTGGGTTACTCACCGACCCTTCAAGTCGATATCGCGCGAGCGATCGAGGGCCTGTTGTGAAGAAGTGATTGTCAACGTAATTTGCCACTATGGTTGGGAGCGAGGACAGGCGTTTGATTTCCCGCCAAGGTTGTGCGTGGTGGTTCAATTCCGTTCTGCGCACTTGGAATCGGGCCGAATGTCCTGGCATTGTCGCGCGGTGGCCGAATTCTAACGCTCGTCCGGGTCACGGACCACTAAGCGCGGTCGTAGCGTGCAATCCAACCCGGCATTGCCTCTCCTGGAAATCAGCACCCGATCATCGGCGGACAATGCCGACATCACGCCGGCCGCCGCCTCGGTGAGACGTGAGTTCTCACTCGTGACGAATCGAGACCACGCCGGTCCTCGATCGGGCACAGGCAAAGCGATTCTTCGAGGCCGCGGGAGACAAGCGACGCCCCGACGCTCAGCTCGGGAGCGGCGATCAGTTCGTCGGTTCGGCCTTGGGCTTCGACATACTCAATTACGCTTAAGATCACGCGGAGGAAAAAGTTTGGCCCATTGCTGGACGACTTCACTTCGCGATCATGAGCGCGTGTCTTTTCGCCCCCCTTGGGAATTACCTTTCAGTTCTTTGTCGGCAGGTCGAGCGGGCGAAGGTGGACTGAAGCCCCCTGGAAAGAAGCGGAACAGGCACATAGGATTGATGGGTTGCCCGAGCGGTGGCTTTAGGGATGCCGGGTTACCGTCAGAGGGACACCAGGTTCGGGGATCCGGTTCTCGTAGATGTCGATAATCGGTAACATCGGTCCCGACACTGTTTCAAGGCTCGCGCGAGCCGCCGAACGGCGTTGCGCTGAAGCGGACTGGCTCGTTGAAGGGAAGCACTACCTGGCCGCACTCTACTTCTATGGGTACGTCGCAGAAATCGTGCTAGGAAACGCATATTTCAGAATGTTAGGTTATAGTGCCAAAGATCCTATCTTACGGGAGGACTTGAAGAGGGCTCTGGTACCGGCAGCGTCACGCAGCCAGATGTCCGATCGGAGCCATCCAGTCGATGGTTGGAAATTCCCAAAGGCTCTGAGGCTCATCATGCCAGTCATTCGACCCGCGGCCCGTGAGCAGCCACTCGCTACCGTTCGTGAACACCTTGCCGATCTACTCGTGAAGGAGTTGTTGGGTGAACGATCGCGAATGGGCCCTGTGATCTTCGAGCTGCCCACCGACCAACCTGACCAAGTCGACGTTATCGTGGTCTGGGAAGCATGGAAAAGCCTACCGACCGAGGTGAGGAGCGAGGTTGTCCGCGACGCATACAATCGATTCGCGAGAGTGCTGGAGTCGAGTATTATCAGATTGATCCCAGCAAACCACCGAAACCGCTTGTACCAACCCCAGCTTCGGTAACCTGTGCGACCTGGGAGGATCTCACAAGCCTCGAGTTGCTTCCTTACAAGATTAAGCCAACGGCAGGCGGTGACGAGGTTGACCCCGAGGACTTACGACTCTTGATGATCGAGGCCGGTGCAATCTGGACACCGTTTGGGGTCCAACTCCGCTTTCCAACCAAGGAGATGGCTACCGACGTTTACGCTCGCCTTGTGAAGGAGATGCCCGAGGCGCGTTGGTCGATCGTCGAATCTTCGTTCGGACCGGTCCTGGAGTGATCCGAAAGGAGGCTTGGTCTGGCGAGGATTCCACCGCCCGTTGCCAAGATGCCGCCGGGCGGCTAAGGATCAAGCTCGACGCCGACCTCTTCGGTGGCTCGAATATCCAGTTCTGACTTCCTCAACCTAACGGTCTCGGCGGACAGGCCGAACATTGCGGGCGGGCGAACGCAGCTCGGAACGCGGCCAAAGGCGTGCCGCCAGGTCGAACACAAGTTCTGCGCGCAGCCAAGCTAGGCGCAGACGGGCCGGCACCCGAATTCCGAATTCTGGTGTACGATACCATTCGCCAGCCGCACTAACCACCGGTTTTGCCGATCAGCCCGTCCCTGGATTCCCCGCAGAACCGTCGTCGCTCAATCCCGCGCGCACGCACCTACCGATCGGTAGAAGACGGCGAGGCCGGCATCGCGAGACCTGTCACTCGTCGATGGCTTGACGTATCGGCATGTCGTTGCTCACGAGAAAGACCCCGGGCATCCAGGGGGGTCTTCAGTATATCAAGTTTAGTTGAGAAATCAGTTGCACGGTTCGTTTGAGTCCAACGGCTTGCATCACGTTACGTGACCCGAAACCACCGCATCGCAGACCAAGTCAAAAACATCGCCGGGCGACCGGTCTTAAAGCCGCGCGGGGCCTGTCTCATTTGATCCCTCGAGCCGGGCCTTGAGCCGCTGCGCGGCGCGGCGGGGACTGTCGGCTCGCACAACGGCCGCGCTGACGGCGACGCGAGTGGCTCCCGCCTCGAGCACGCGATCGACGTTTTCTTCGTTGATCCCGCCAATGGCAAACCACGGCAGCGCCGTGGTTTCGCCGGCGAGGGCCGACGAAGCTCAGCCCGGCAAGCTCGGGCTCGGCGAAGTCTTTGGTGCGGCTCGAAAAAACGGGGCCGACACCCAGGTAGCTCGCCCCGGCCAGGATCGCGGCATTGAGCTGCACTGGGTCATGAGTCGAAACGCCGATCGCGGCGGCGGCGCCCATGATGCGCCTGGCGTCGCGAACCGAAAGGTCCTCCTGGCCCGACGTGCACGCCGTCGCAGCTCGCCAGCCGGGCCAGATCCACGCGGTCGTTGAGGATCAAAGGAACGCGTGCCTGGGCGGTCAGGATGCGAACCTCGCGGGCTCGTTTCAGCAGCTCGCGGTCGGGAAGGCCCTTGTCGCGATACTGAATCACATCGGCCCCGCCGGCCAAGGCTTCGCCGACGACCCAGGTCAGATCACCCAGCGTGTTGAGACCGCCGACCAGAACCATCAGCGTGGCGTCACCCAGGCTCCGATGGAGCGGCGACCGCGGTCATGATCAGTTTCTCGATCGTGTAAATGTCGTAGCGCAAGAACCTCGTAGCGGCCCGCCAGCCAGACGTCGACCAGCTTGCTGTATTCCTCCAGCGTTCGCAGGGCCTCGCCGATCCGCTTGAAATTCGCCGCCAGCACCGCTCGCGGATTCTCACGGATCCGCTCGGACGGAGTCATGATGTGCGTGCCGACGTCTCCGTGAGTATCACGAGAGCCGAGCAAGTAACTGCTCATCCAGCCCGCGCTCTGCCTGAGCCAGCCGGTGGCGGACCTCTTTGAGCCGTCGCGTGAGCCCGGGATCATCGAGCACGAACCGCACATAGTCTTCGACGACCCGCAGTCCTTCCCGCGCGCGATTGGCGGATGCGTCCAGAATTCGCCCCAGATCGACGCCCACGCCCGGCTCGATGAGCTCGAGCGGACGAATTCCCTCAGCGAGCGGGAGTGGGGCGAGATCGACCGTGACGGCTTCGGTAAGTCGCTCGCGCAACGTCTCCAAGTTCAGTCCCGCCACGCGCAGAAGCTCCGCGGCGGGACCACAGGTTGCCAGAAGGCTCGAGAGCAAATGTTCGGTCCCGACCTCTCGAGTGCGGTCCGATCCCCGCGCCTGGACCATCGCCTCATTCAGAACCTGTCGCAAGGCCGACGAGACCGGCAACGCCTCGGCGGGATTCTGCTCACCTGGCCCCTCGCCTTTGCCGCGATTCCAGCAATATCTCGGAAATCTCACCGCCGAGCCCGGCCCACAGTTGGTCCATCCTCACTCCGAGCTCGACCAGCAATTCGGCGGCGCGGTTCTCGGGCTCGGCGGCCAAGGCGGCCAGCAGATCGAGCGGTTCAACAACCGTCGCGTTTTGACGTTTCGCCAGCAGATCGGCCAGTTGCAACGCTCGCCCCGCGCTGGCAGTGAATGACTCTTGAAACACACTCCATAACTCCTTGGTCACACTCATGCGTTGGTAACGATTGATCTTCGCATTGTCACCGCGCCTGCCATGCTTGACCGACCGGCGATTCCTCGAGGCTGTTACTACCGCTTAGCCGGCAACCTCACTCTTGAATTTTCGCGTGCACGACCCCATGATGAACAGTCGAATTGCGATCTACCTCCGCTTTGCGGTGGTATTGCATGAGCCCGCTCGAGGCGTTGTCGTGACATCGCCCCGTGCGCGGCAGTTTGTTTCGTCCCACCCCAATATCCTCACTCAGAAGGGTCTCTACCGTGGTCAATCGGTTGTGTCTGCTGCCATGCTTGGCCAGTCTGGCCGCTCTGCTGGTTGTCGCACCCCTCGCGGTCGTAACGGCCGCGGATCCCGCCAACAAACCAACCTCTGTCCTTGATTTTCACGTCAAGGACATCGAAGGCAAGGACGTCGACCTGGCCAGCTACAAGGGCAAGGTCCTGCTGATCGTCAACACGGCCAGCCAGTGCGGCCTGACTCCGCAATACAAGGATCTCGAGGCGATTTACGAAAAGTACAAGGACCAGGGGTTCGCGATCCTGGCCTTCCCCGCCAACGAATTCGGCAAGCAGGAGCCAGGGCACCAACGAGGAGATCAAGGAGTTTTGCTCGACCAAGTACAAGGTCAGCTTCCCTCTCTTCTCGAAGATCGTCGTCAAGGGCAAGGGGATCGATCCGCTTTTCGAGTATCCTCACGAGCGACGGCGACCAATCCCAAGTTCGCCGGTGAGATCAAATGGAACTTCAACAAGTTCCTGGTCAACCGAAAGGGTGAGGTGATCGGCCGCTTCGAGCCGAGGCAAAAGCCGACCACCGAGCCTGTTACGAGCGCTATCGAAAAGGCCCTGAGCGAGAAGTAGCCAACCAGCGAGGGCCACGATTTACTTCGCGCGAGCGTGGGACAGCCGCCCTCGGCTGTCCGGTCCCCCGACCTCCCATGCACGCGAGGAGTGAGCCAAGCATATTAAGCCGACGCGCCAGCGAGGGTCCGATCTTTCCGCACGCGCTCAGCGAGCCCAAACCACGATCGCGTTTCCACAAACAAACGTCGTGGTCGGCTCGCTCGGTTTTTGGCCATCGGAGAATCTTCTCTGAAAGTTGGCTCGAAAGTTACTCGGGTTGCCGGTCGGGTTTTGCGCCGGCTTCCAGCGGGATCTTGGGTTCGTCATAAAGCCGCAGGTAGCGGTAATAGACTTCTAGCGAAAGGGCCGCGAGGGTCGTGCAGTAGATACGGCCCCCTTTTGCGCCGTATGGGCTGCTGTCGGGTTCCCAGCTCCCCGTCTGATGACCTGTGGTGGATTGCAGGCCGACGATCTTATCGCGAATTTTGGCATTCCACTTCGTCCACGGTTCGCCCCCGTGCTGGTAAAGCGCGAGCGTGGCGTAGTACCAGTAATAAACGTTCGTCTTGCCTCGATCCAATTCGTTTTGTAGCAGAAACTCAGCCGCCTCGGAGCTCGACGGTCCAGGCCCGCCCACTCCCAGGAACTGGCGGCAGACCCAAGCCTCAGCGGTCATGGTCGGGGTGACCGGTTCCCACGGTTGGTAGCGAGCCAATCCCTTCGATGCGCCGGTCGCAACCTTCTCGAGCCACAGCAGCGTGCCGCGACGGACGGCAGGCTCGCCGGGGATCGCGATTCCGACTTCCTTGGCAGACTTGAGTCCCATCACGACCCACCCCAGGATACTCGTGTCGCCGACGGGAGCGCCGGGCGCATACGCGCCATGCCATCCCGTCGCGGGCGCGACCGCGGACCAAATAAGCGACGGCGCGCTCCGCGGGACCTCGCAATCGCTCGTCACCGGTCAAGGCAAGCGCCTCGCAGATGGCGAGTGTGGCCATGGCATGGCAATACATCCCGACAACCTCGCTTCGTCCGCGGAGATCGCCGTCGGGCTTTTGCTGCTGGACTAAAAAATCGAGGCCACTGCCAACAACCTCGGCGTAGCGTCCGTCCGTCTGCGTGTAGCCGGCCCCCAGAAATGTCAGAAGAGCCAAGCCCGTCAGGGCCGTATCCGCCTCCCAGTACGCACACTCACCAAAGCAGGTTTCACCGGGTGGGCAGTGCGCGGTGAAGTCGTTGTCCCCTTTGACCGGCGTACCATCTTCATACCGCGCAATGCCGCCGTCCCAGCGGCCATCCTCGTCCTGATGGCGACTCAGCCAGTCCAAAGCACGCTCCACCGCCAGCTCGCTGGCGGCGCTGGCGCCGATCCTCTGTGCCCGCCGGGAACGGTTAGGCTCGAGCCTGGGGTGGTACATCTTGGGTATCTCCACCAGATTCTGGCCGCCCGCGCGATCGCCCAACTCCGCGAGACGGGGAGCGCCCACGTTGGCCCTACCCGGATCTGGCGTCGCCCGAGCCAGGGGAATGGGCTCGCCGCCCGCCAGCATTCCGGCGCGAGGCGAGGGGATCTCTTCCCCCTGCCCATTTCTACTGCTCGCAACTGCGGAACCTGGGGGCTTTGCGGTGTCTCGACCGTTCGGTTTCGGCTGACCGTCGACCGTGAAGCGCCGGCCGACAGGATTTGGCTCGTTCGGCGGGATTCGATCCGGCGCAGCCGGCGGTCATTCCCCAAAGCCAGGTCATTGTGCAGTGCTATTGCCCGGGCCGCTTTCTGGTCGGCGTCCGCCGACTCGGCCACGGAAATCGGAGTTTTCGACTTCGAATCAGAAGCATCGACTTCCGCCGGACTCAAAGGTAAAGGCTGTGTTTGTGTGAATGAAGCGATGTGATCGTTCGAGGCCGGCTCGGGACGTGACTCAGGAGCTGTTGCTAACGGACCTTGTTGCTTGGGCGCGATGCCCACATCGGGTGCCAACGGTGCAAACGCAATGTCGGAACTGAGAACGGGCTGCGATGTCTCGCTGACTTTGGGCCGCGGCACTCTTAGGGAGGCATCGGCCAGCTTCAGAGGTGGTACGGCAAGGTCCCACCTCTCGGCTCGTGGGCGTCCGTGGCGTGAGTCGCTCAGCCGCGATCCACCGATCGCGGCGTTCGACTCGAGCAACGGCGCGACACGAATTTGGCGAATGTGAGACCGATCCGTGGCGTCGCGGCGATCCCGTGCGATCGTCCACATCACGGCGGGGATTGTGCTGCCGTAAAGGACCAGGCCAAGATGAGCCGCCAATGAAAGCACTAGACAATTTCGGAGCGCACGCCGCGACCGCCAGGACGACCAGACAAGCACCGCCAGACCCAACGACGCCAACCCCAGCACCATCCAGGTGGTGAGATCGGCTCGCAACAGCAGCAAAAATGACTCCAGATCCAGTCCAGTCATTGGTATTGATCTCTGGGCCGCGGAGGTTTGTGGCCCGAGGCGATCATGGGCTGAAAAGCAGCCGAGCGCCGGGACTGCCGGTTTACCAGCCCTGACCGACTATCATAGCGAACACCGCGTGATGGTACACGGCCAACCAGACTGTGAAGGTACGCAAGAAAACATCGGGAGATAAAGTGATGGTTATTGGGTCTCGACCAAGCGACTCGACCTTGGATGATCAGACGTACTGAGTCAGTTTATCAGTCCGACGCCAGTAGTAGCACTTCGCGTCAACCTGAACCATTTGGTCTCTAATCCCGCGGTCACGCCGAAAGTCATCCACGGCTTTGCGGCAATAGGTCCAGGTATCCTCCCCGTAGTCATCGATGATCACAATGCCGTTGGTCGAAAGGCGATCATACAGGTGCTTTAGGGCATCCATGGTCGATTCGTAGTAGTCCCCATCGAGCCGCATGACGGCCAGTGCACCGATCGGCGCTGCTGGAAGCGTGTCTTTGAACCAACCTTTTAGGAAGCGAACCTGATGATCCAGCAGGCCATAGGCCTGGAAATTCCGTTTGACTTCCTCCAAGCTCACGGCAAAGTGCTTGTAGGATCTCTTCATCACGCCTCCTTGATGGGCCTTGGCCTCGATCGGGAACGCCTCCGGATCTGGTTCTGGCAGGCCCTCAAAGGAATCGGCGACCCAAACCGTCCGATCGGTAACACCGCAGGCTTTGAGTACCCCACGCATGAAGATCGTGGCTCCGCCTCGCCATACCCCCGTTTCGATCAGGTCGCCCGGCACCCCGCGTGCGAGCGTGTCGACGATGCAGTCTTGTAGGTTGTTCAGGCGGGCGAGCGGAAGCATTGAAACGGCATCGCCCTTAATGTAGTGCTCAATGAAACTACTGACGAATCGGAATTCATCCTCTTGATTCGCGTCCGGCTCTTCTTGAAACAGGGTATTCGTCAGCGATTTCTTTAGCAGGTCCAGGTAGAGGGTTATCGCCTGATGGTTAGACACGTTGGCCAATGGCTTCAGCAGGTCTTCGGGCATGACACACCCTCGCCGTGAGTAAATCTTCTCGGGAACGATTATATTCGATGACCCGACACTGAGCTAGGGTCTCGCCTCGCGAAAAGAGACGAGTTCAATCCCGTCGCCTTCGCTGACGTTGTATTCAGTAAACACGCCGCCTAGGTCGCTTCCCCTTTTCGTGCCGATCGTGCTAAGCTAAACTCTGAGCTGTTCCAGACCTTCGATTGCTTTCCGCTCTCATTTCGTTCACATTATGGGCCATGTTAAGCTAAATTGCGCCATGATTAAACGTTATCAGCAACCTTTGGTATCTGCCATGAGAATGCATTGTAGGAAGTGGTAGGAATGTCAAGATCTACCGATTCGTTCGAGGTTCTAGAGAGATATCACGCCCAGCTCTCGGACCCGAGAGCCGCTTACAGCGAGTTAGCGTGCTGGGCTAAGGGGGAAATGGCGGCAGAGCGCCGGGAGGCTCTGGCGGTGGCACTTCCCCGTTTTATCGTATCCGGCCTCGATTATACGTCGGCGCTGGCATTGCGTCGCGTCGTAAACAAGGTCTCGCAAAAAGCGCGGATGCACGACCGCCAGACTAAGATCGCGGTCTTAGGCAGCTTCACGACTCACCAGCTCGTGTGGCTACTTGAGCTCTATCTCCAAGCCGCTCGGGTCAAGAGCGAGATTTACGAGGCCGACTATGGAACGTTTCGTCAGGAGATTTTTGATCCGACATCGGAGCTCTACCGATTTCAGCCCGATTTCGTCGTGGTGGCCACGACCTGGCGTGATTTGGGACATCGTCCTCACGCGGGTGACGACCGCACCTTAGCACAGCAAAAGGTTGAGGCCGAATTGGCTGACTGGGCACTCCTTTGGAAAACAGCCAACAACCGGCTGGGCTGTCAGATCATTCAGAATAACTTTGATGTCCCCCCGTGGCGATCGCTCGCGAATCATGAACTACGTCATCCGTCGAGCCTCGGTCGCTATGTGAATCTTGTAAAT
>CAWHKI010000123.1:0-5418 GCA_963829765.1 uncultured Isosphaeraceae bacterium
TAATTGTGACGGGTGTCCAATCCGGCCTGCGACGGATCTCGATCCATCGTTCTTTGACTTCCTCGACAATCGTCGTCACGAGCGGGATGAATTCTGGCTCCAAGGTTGGCGCCGCTACCGATGTGGAACTGCCGGGCGGAAGGAGCGGTCCGAGAAATGGAAACGTCGGGTAGCCGATGCTCTTCGGTCTCTTCGGGGAATTCCAGGATCTGAAACTGTTCCTCGATACGGGCGACGTAGTTCTCCGGCAACTGATCCGCGAGGGCATCGGCGCAGCCGTTAAGGAACCGCGAGTGAAAGTCACGCCAGTCGCCGGAAATCTCCGGATAGGGGTCCATTCCCGGAAAAGGACTCGGCATTCTCAAAGACCTTTCTGGTTGCCGAAATATTGTTCACGGGGACACCTATCATTGTAGACGCGGGGCGGTTTCGACTGCCAGCATCATCGTTCGCTGCCCTTGGCATTGGATCTCTCAGTTGAGGATCATTTCTTGCGGCCAAACCGGCTCGACCTCTTCTGGAGTGAGGCGATGGGGAAGCAAGCGACGATCGACCCGGGCACCGTCAGCGGTCAACTGAGAATGGCCATTCGGGACAGCGGCAAGACTTTACTTGCTATCAGCGAAGCGTCCGGCGTTGAGGCCGGCGTGATCAGGCTTATAACGGGCAATCAGATCGCCAAGCCTGGAGACGGTGGACGAATTGGCGGCCGCGCTGGGATTGCGTTTGAGCAAAGCGGCAGCGGCAGACGACGCGGCACATCTTCCACTCCGCGAATCGCTTTCTCTTACGCCGGAACAGCAAGCCGTGCGCAGAAAGACGACGACGCCTATTTGGCTTGGCTCGACACCCTTGACGAGTGGTAAAGGAACAGTCGGGAAGACGCGATGAAAACTGGCGTAAGCGACGGGAACTATTGATCGAGTGGCAACAAGTAGGTGGGACGTCCAGGAAATGTACATGGAACGACTTCGCAGGCTGAATGGAAGCGAGTAGACTACGAGTAAGGTGTAGGGCCTCGTGGCGGAACGGCAGACGCGTCGGTCTTAGGAGCCGATGTTCGAAAGGACGTGGGAGTTCGAGTCTCCCCGAGGCCAATACGCGTGCTAGAAGACCCGCCACGATCCGTGATCAACGGCGGAGTGCGGTCGGAATTCATTTGACAGCCGGAGCCGGGACGTTAGCATAGAGAGAGTAGAGCTCGCCCCGCGTCGTCCCTGTCGAGGCGCCTTGGCCGCGGTTTGTGCCGATCTGTCGGCCTTCCCACCAACTCGACGTATTCCCACCGTGCTTCCGCTAGCTTTCTTTTCATTCCGGGGACTGAACAGCCCATCGTGGGGAGATGGTCGGCTTGCGCTGTGCCGCCAGTCGGGCCTGCGGTCGCGCCTCGGCCGGCAGCGAGGCGACGGGCAGGCGATCGAGTTCAAAAAACTGAGGGACCAAGATGGGCTTGCGGGAGCTGGTTCTGGTAGCCCTGGTCGTGCTGGTATTGTACGGGCGGTCCGGCGTGTTGCAGAGCCGCCAGGCACAGACGATTTTGCCCTGGATCTCGCCACGGCGACGCACGGGTGTACAAGCAGCCCGGCCACGCGCAAGCCAGGTGGCTTCACGCGACAAACCGACTCGGGCCAAGCCTTTTCTTCTGCGGGGAAACCGGCTGTACTGGTTTTTGACGATTCTGGCCGCGACCGCTGTGGCCGCCTTGATTATCACGCGCGCGATCATTCTGGGCGCGGCGAGCAAGGGACTCACTCACTGAGATGGGTGGCCAAGCGTGCGTTAGGTTGGGCCGACTCTGTCGTTCACATTGCTTCAACGAGATCTCTTTGACGAGAGGAACATGACCATGATGCCGTTTGCATTTTTGGGTACTTTCGGCCCTTGGGAGATGGCGATTGTCGGTATGGTTTGCCTGCTGATCTTCGGCAACCGCCTGCCCAGCGTGATGCGATCGCTCGGCCAGGGCGTGACGGAATTCAAGAAAGGGATTTCCGGGGTCCAGGAGGACATTGAACAGGCAGTGTCGGCTGACAAGAAGCCGAACCCGCCTAATGTTTGATGGCGTGCCAATTTTGGCTGCCCGTAATCGAGGCCGGAGAAGGCGTTTGCCTCGTGGGGCGGTTAGCCAGCCCCCCCGGTTTGGGTTTAGTCTCAAATCCTTTAGTCTGGAACTCACCAAGCGGAGTATGTCCGATGTTGCCTAATATTGGCCCGATGGAAATGATCATCGTGATGGGCATCGCCGTCCTTCTGTTCGGCAAACGGCTTCCTGAAGTGGGCCGGTCGCTGGGCAAGGGGATCGTCGAATTCAAGAAAGGACTCAACGGTGTCGCTGATGAATTCGATATTTCTGGGACCGGCGGCGGTTCATCGTCGAGTTACGGTTCATCCTGGCGGTCGGAAACGCGACCGCCCGCTGAGCCGGCCTATACAGACGCGACGGTTCCCAAATTCGAGTTGCCCGGCGCCGCCTCTTCCCATGTGCCTACCGCTAGCCCGGAGATGGAATATCATCCCGAGCAGCCAAGTGATTGATGGTGGCGACAATGCGGCCAGAGCGTTTCACCCGAGATGATCTGGCTCGTAGGTGATTTCGGCCGTGATCTCGACTCGCTCGCCGACGTACACGGGCCCCAAGAAGATCATGCCCGCACGATGTTAGAAGACCAGTTCATTGAGCTGACCGATCCCCTCCTCCGCGCCCGAGGCTCGGTTCTCGAAATCGGCGAAGAGTTTCGTGACCCGCCGCTCTCCGTACTTCGCTATTATCGACGCAGGGTTTCCTTGCACTGGGTCCCGATCTTGGGCGAAGCGACCAGCATTGTGGCGATCATCCGACAGCCGGTGGATATCGACCGGACCAAAGCCGGGCAAACACGGCTACTGACCCGGCTCGCGATGGCTGCCAACGGCCGCTTTCCACCCTGGCGAGGGCTGGTGATCGGCCTGACGGCCCTCGTTCTCACGCCGGAGCCGATCGAACCCGCTGACGATGCCGTGTTGCGCGACGTGCTGGGCGTCAAGCTCGGGAGGATGCGGGTTGTTCCATTTGGATTGATCCGGATCAATTTGGGGCAAGAGGCGATTGCGCTCGCGGTGGATTCCAGCCCGGATGATCTCTTCAGCGAGCCCACCATGCTGGCCGATGCGCTTTGCGAACAGTTTCGGCGCTATGTTCCACTCATGGAAGGCTGAACTCCCAGTCGAACGAGACCTCAAACGGTTTCCACCACGGCTCGACGCCGGTCGCCGGATCGACATGTCGTCCGAGGCCCCCGGCCGATGGGGGTTCGATCCTGTAAATCAGTTTGTAATGACCGGCGTCGGGCATTTCGATGGTCGCCCCATAGTGCAATCCGTCGCGCGCGACCATCGGCATCAACTGGCCTTTGATCGGCGCGATCGCTTTATCGCCGCCTGTTCCGTCCGCGGGCGCGATTGTGTAGTGAATCACCAGGTAGGGAACGAACTCATCCTTGGCGAAACCGTTGCGATTGCCCTCAGTGGCGTGAATATCGGCCTCGAGGTGGATCAGATGAGTGGACGTTGGAAATTCCATCTCTTCCATTTGAACGGGGGGTAGCCAGACCGCCTTGATAAGCATCTCGTTCTTTTGGACCTCTTCGCCGATCGGGTACTCGCGAAATCTGGTCGGCTGAGGGACCGTCGGCGCGGGGGCTTCCTTTGTGATCGAGGGGGGGCGGCTCCGAGCGGCGCGGGCCCGCGCGACGCGGGATTCGCGGATTGCGGCGCTTTCAGGTTGAGATTCAGAGCAAGGAACACGATCACGCCGCCGAGGATCAGAACGATGACAATCGGCCCCGCCCATCGCTCGCGCATGTAACGCACCGATTCCTTAGTTCAGCCTCACTTGGCGGCCAGACCGATGCCAGAACCACTGCTCGCATTGGTGCGCGGCGCAGAGCGCGGAATGACCGCCCACGCGAGGATCGCCCCTGCCAGCAACATCGCTTGCACCGCGATCACCTGAAGGTTTGGGTATAGCCCCAACCAGGGCAACCCGCGGCCCATCCAAGCGAGGTTTGTGATCAGGACGACCCCGGCGTTTTGCAGCTCGAACACGCCGTTACCCGCAAACATGATCGCCAAGCCAAAAAGAAACACGCCCGAAATCTGGAAGAACACCCGCATGGGGAGCCGAATGCTGGTGGCTCGGATCAGAGTGGCGACCACGGCGAGGAGAACGATCCCCAGACCCAAGCCGGCGGCCAAGCCCAGGAAGCCGTTCTGTGTTCGCCCCTCGCTTTCCAACAGTGCCTGATACATCAGCGAGGTTTCGGCCCCCTCGCGATAGACGGCCAAAAACGCGGTCACGGCCAGCGTGCCTTGGCCGCCAAGTTCCAGCCCGTGACAAGCCTGTTTTTTGAGGAAATCCATCCATCGCTGGGCTTCGAGCCGCGAGGTAAGCCAGTAGCTGACATAAAACAGAATCCCCGAGGCGACCAGCATCACCACGCCTTCGAGAATCTCGCGAACCGCTCCCGAAGCAGAACCCACCAGCGCATTAAGAAACACAACGGTGACCAGACTGGCCACGGCGGCGAGCCCGACGCCCCACCAGATCGCCCGCGAGGCTCGGGCGGATGCGGCCGTTACGCCGCGGGGGCTTTCCGTTTTGCCGGAACTCGCACTTCCGGAGTCGACGGCGGCCTTCGCGACCAGTGCGAGCAGCATCGTCACCACGAGGATGACCTCGACCCCCTCGCGCAGGATCGTGATCAGAGATGCCAAGAACGCCGGACCGAATGCGCCGGCGGGACGAGCTTCCAGTCGCTCCACCAAGGCATCGACCTGAGCTGTGAGAGCCTTGATCCGCGCCGACAGTTCTTCCCCCTTGAGGCCCGTGGTCAGATCGCCGCGCAGGGCGTTGAACTGAATTTCCAGCGGGCGGACAGACTGGGGACTACGCCCCAGAAGGTAGCGTTCAACAGGCTCGAATTCCGTCATGTAAACGGTGCTCAGCTCGGCGGCGGCTTCATCCGGCCGGTCGCGCCCGGCCGCTAACTCCACTCGCCCTAGCCCCATTTTCAGCGACCCATGCAGAAGCCGCGGATCGCCACCCACCCCCGTCGAGCTGACATCATTCATGGGAGACGAGGCAACGTCGGATTGTGCCACTTCATGTCCGGCCCGAGCGTCGATCCGCGATCGGTCGGTAACCCCCTTGGCATTGAGCGCGGTCGCAACCGACGACAGTTCGAGAAGCATTTTGTGGCAAAGTTCAGTCATAAGCGCGGCAGGCTGGCGCTTCTCCGCGACGTCGCGAGCCGCCATGCTGATCGCATGGAATTGCCGTTCCAGGTCGCGAGCACGGCCAAAACCCAAATATTTGTTGACGGCCGTCTCCATGTCGGACGACTCAAACTCGATCCAGTAAGCATCATCAGCCAGCCGGCG
>CAWHKI010000124.1:0-16678 GCA_963829765.1 uncultured Isosphaeraceae bacterium
TCCTCGCCCGCGAACCCTCCTCGAACGTACGGGTCTCCACTTGGCGGAGTGCGTTGCGGTCGCCGGTCTGATTGAGCTTTTGGACGGCTTCGAGCAAGGGACCATCCGGGCCGACGGCCTCGATGAACTCTGTCGCCTTAGCCTCGTCATCGATGGCCACGCGCCCGAGTGCCTTCACTTGACTGTCGCGATCGATGAGGATGCTCCGCGCCTTCATCTCGTGACCATCCGGAAACATTTGCTCGCCGGTAAATCTCCATCGGGTCTCATCGCTTTTCAAGAGAGTGCCGTTGGTTTCAATCATTTTCCCGGGAAGTCGCAGCACGAAGTCGTAATAGGGCGCTCCGCGACCGAAGAAAGCAAAAGGATCATTGTAGAGACCGGTCATGCGAAGCATGAGAGAGCCAGCTCGTTCGTCCAAAAGTTTCTCTAACTTGGGATCGCGCGTTGCGGGGTTCGTGTCTTTGTCCAAGCGATCGAGCAACGCAGTAACTTCAGGTCGAGTCAGCACCGCCCCGTCGCGACGTCGGAGGCGCTTCGTCAAGAGATCGATTCCCCAGGTCACAAGCTCGCGGTCGAGCTCCCTGCCTGTAATGGGCTTCCCTTTTTCTATGGAGATATCGAGGCCGAGACGCCGTTTTGCCAGGTCCCGAAAGCGAAGGGCCAGTTCCGTCTCGAGCGCTTTCTGGTCTTTAACCTGGCGATATTGAGAGCAGACATCGAACAGAATCAGCGATCCCTCCTCGAGGAACGGTCGCGCGTCCGTACGGACGAACGTGATCAACTTCGAAACGTCGTAATCTTTGCCAAATACCTTCTCGATATAATCGGTGGCTAAAGGTTCCATCAAGTCCAGCAACTCGTCACGAGCCTTGAGAAAGCTGGTCAGGGTCACGGTGTTGGTGATCCTCTCCGTCCAACGATATTCGACGACGAACCCGTAATCTTTGCGTTCAAACAGCGCTCGAGCTCGCTCGAACCTGCATTCGGCGTTTTTTCCGCGGCAAAGCGGTAGTGTGGAGGGATATCGACGGGGCTGCGGAATGATCCCGTCGCGATGAAGTACTGGAATGCTGCTTCGTTGTCGCTGGTTTTCGGCGGGGCTTTCGCCAGTTCCTCGGGCTTTCTAAATATGAACTTGGTAAGCTTCTCTCGAGCACGAGCGCCGCGCATTCCATGGGGACCGGTTGCGTCCACGACGGATTTCCACCGGCTGTTCCACGTTGGCTGAAGAGCCTGTTTTGGAAGAAACTCATCCTTGGGCTGCCAGATCAGCCGGTCGCACGAGCCATCGGGATGAACGGTTGTCTCAACGAATAATGTCGCGGGAGGGCCGCAGCCAGCGGCGAGGACCCCTAGGAAACAAAGACCCGCGAGCCGCAATCGCCGCTGGATTCTCATGATGTCCCTCCAATCCATCTACATCGTCCCGCGCCTGACCGCCCGCGCTAACTATGAACGAGGCTTTACAACCTAATTCTCGCGAAAGGCCTTGCGTGAACCGCGTATCGATCCGCTTTAACGGCGATTTCGATCGTCATTGGTACTTCATCAAGCTGGGTCCGATCCAAACATACCACGTTCCGGTATCGTCCCCCGCCCGACTGTCCGCGCCAACAAAAGTTTCTTCAAGACGGTCTCCGGTCGAGTGTCCCGCGGTGCCGTGGATCAAACCCTGCTGCTTTCGTTACGCCCGCTCTCATTGACCAGGAGCGACTCCCCAGCGGGGTCGAATACGAATTCAATGCTTTGAATGACCAATCCCCGCGCCGACCCCACAGAGTTATCAAGCCACAGGCGCAGGGCACGAAAACCCCGCTCCCGCAACAGCAGGTTGGCCGTGTGGCGAAGCTCACGATGCACGGGGTAGACGGTCAGCATCCAACGTTCGTCATACCAACCAGCCTCAATCATGAAAGCCGCAGCACTGAGGCCCGGTTTGCGAGCAGGGTGGTATTCCGCGAACGATGGCGTACGGCTGGCGGGCAGCCAGGATACGCTGGAACTGAGACGCTGGCTCGACAGGGAGGTCGCAGAAACTCAGGCTGAATGGTCTCAGATCGCCCGCGAACGCCTTGCTGATCTCCTCGGCCCCGACGGGGTACGAGAGACGCTTCGACAGCTTCGCCCTGTAGCTGGTCGGAATCAACTTTCCCCCTTTCGCGACCTCCGGACAGTCCTCTGGTCCGATACAAGCCGTTGACAAATCTGATCTCTAGATCATCCTTTCCAACTCGCCTTGTCGTCTCGCACCGGGCCAAGGCGCAATTGTCCCAGCCCTTCGAGCCCGTGCCCATCGGTGAGCCACTTCAGACTTTATACCGCACTCGAAGTCCGCTCGCTCACCTGGGCTGAGCACTACCAAGACGGAGGACTTGGCCCGGCTGCGAGATGAGAGGATTGCGGGTCTTCTTCCATAGAAAATCGTGATGGTGTGCTCGCCCGGCTCGACCTCAAACGTCCTGGGTTCGCCGTGCACCAAGTAGCCAAGCATGCGACTGTCGATGAGCACCCGGCCGGTAAAGCGACGCTGGGCCGCGAGCGGCTTGACGTGCTTGACCGTGATTGTGGCCCAATCAGCGCCTCTTTGATCGACCCGAGCGGCTCGGACTTTTTCCGCCAACCGACCGAGAGACATGACTGACATCCTTCGCTTGAGCGCTATGAGCCAACGCCAATCACCCGTTGTAGCCTCGACGCTACGCCAGCGATAAACTCCTGAAGCACCTCTATACTCTAGCATTGCCATTTCCCGACGTCGCGCAAAGCCGCCTCAACAGCGGCGCGGTGATCCCGGGGAATCAGAAGGTCATGCCGCAGACGATGATGACGTACCACCAGCGTATTAGGGGAGTACCGCGCCCAGCGGCACCCTTCGACTGCCTCCCAAGGCATCTTCACTCCCTGAAATGCAATCCCCGATTTGAAGATCTCGAGAGGGTGCTTCAGGAAAAACCAGATGAGGACCACCCTAAAGAGTGCGCTAACGAAAAGGAGCCCAGCGAGCACAACAAGCAGAGCCCGTAAAATTCCCGGCACACCTTTGTGGTGAACCACGTGGGTCAAGATAATGAAGGCCGCGGCAAGAGAGATGACCGAATGGACAGTGAAAACGCAGACACGCCTGACGGTAAGCCAGCGCGAGCGTGGTATCGAAACAAGCAGATCACCCTCATTGCTGACGTGGGCAGTTGTCATGGGATAGTTGGGTGCATTTCTTGTGTAATGCCTGGTCTCTAGATCACCCGTTCCGCCTCAACCCATCGTCCCGCGCCCGACTGGTCGCGCACAACCTTAGGCCAGGCGTTACACGGCCCAAGGGGCGGTGGTGTGCGCTAATCGCCCCCTGTGATTTGCCGCACAGCCCGGCGGGCGATCTGGCGCACGTTTTCGTCCGGATCGTTAATGGCCTTCTGGACCTGAGGCATCGCAACTTGAGCGTCCCTGCCCATGGCCGCGAGTGCGTGAAGCGCCGCAATCCTCACTTCTGCTGCTCGATCACTGAGTGCACCCGATAATAACGGGATCGTCACCGCGTGATCATGTTCGAGAGATCCGAGGAGCGAGAAGGCGATCGCCCGGACAAATGGGTCTTCATGCATGGCCGCTCGCGTGAGCAATCGTACCGCCGACCGAGCTCCCTGCAATACATGAGGCAGGTCTCCCGCGGCCCATATCCGGGCTTCTA
The DNA here is from genome assembly GCA_963829765.1 of uncultured Isosphaeraceae bacterium. GTDB lineage: Bacteria > Planctomycetota > Planctomycetia > Isosphaerales > Isosphaeraceae > CAWFRS01. The sequence goes on from CAWHKI010000124.1 coordinate 3,689, forward strand.
AATCCTTACTCGCAAGCCCCTCGATCAAGGAAGGCAGGAAGTCATCCGCCTGGCCCGTGATATTCGCTAGGGCGAAGGCCGCGTGGACTCGCACCTTATCGTTGGAATCGTGCAACACTTGTTTGAGCGCGGGCACGGCCTCCTTCGCCTCTGGTCCGGAGAGGGTCAGCGCCAACGCTGCTACCTCTCTCGCAGATGACGCTTTCGACCCCAGAACTTCGATGGGAATCGCGGTATACTTAGCACCATCGCCGGTAATCTTTATGAGGGCGACCGCCGAATTTACCCTGATCGAGGGATCGGGGTCATTGAGGAGCCGGATCAGTTGGTCTTTGGCCCCCGAAGCCTTACCACCCGGCATCTGGAGGTGCATCAAAGCATTCTGTTGCACTACTTTGTCCTTGTCGTTGGTGGCTCGCAGCACGATCGCTAGAGCCCGCCTGTCCTTTTGGACGAGACCGCTCGCTATCCCCACGGCGGCGACCCGGACCTGCATTACCGGATCGGCGATCGCCCGGTTCAAAAGTGGAATCAACCTCTCCGGCTCGATCCCAATGCGGCCCAGCGCTTGAGAAGCGGTCACCTTGACGTTTGTGTTTCTGCTCTGGGACGCAGCGATGATCGCCGGCCCCACCGCCTCGGGAGGACCGATCTCTGGCAGGATCATGGCGCACCAGCTTCGGACTTCCTCTTGGTCGGTCTCATCGACCAAGATTTCGATGAGGGCCGGGGCGATGCCTCTGGCGACGGGACCAAACTCCCCGATCCCGATTGCACGTACGAGCAGAGCCCGAACCGCGGGATCTTCTTTCTTATCGCGGCCGATCTCGGCCATTGTCTTGAGATTCTTTTTGAGCGCTTCAGCTCCAGCCGGGGTCCGCTTTTGCCGCGAAGATTCTAGGGCAAGATCGACGAGTGCGTTCGCCGCTTCCTTTCGGACCTTGAGATCGGGCGCCCGCAACTCGGAAAGTAACTTTTGCCAGCGATCCGGCTGAGCACCTGAGACCCGGCAGCCAACGTCCGCTGTCGTGACCGTGATCATGACCGCGACAGTCACTTGTCGCACAGTGAACCGCAATCGGGGCCATCTCATTGTCTAGGGCCTCCACGCCTTGGCCGTAAACTCTCGTCTCTAAATCCACCCGTTCTATCTCGACCAATCGTCCCGCGCCTGAATGTCCGCGCCAACTATACATTGGCGCATATCCGCTCGCCCGCGCAATGGCGCTGGCCCGTAGGTAAAACGGCACGAGTAACCTGCGGAATTCTGCCTGAAACGCCCCGACCGCTATGAAGATGCCCCAGCAGGCTGCCAAGAAGATGAGCTTTGGCGGGATCCACCCAAAGCCATAGCCTTTGATCAAAGGCAGCAGGAGCGTGTGAACGAGAAAGGCCGCGCTGCCGAGATAGAGCGCAAGTATCATGCACAGATTGTAATTCGCATCCCTTCGATCACCCATAAGGAGGGCATCCGATATTCCGAGAGGCACACGTGCTACAAACAGCAGAATAAACGGTAACGCCAAAGTGAAGGTGATCCAGTTGCCGTCCCAGAATCCTCCGCGACGGTCGTCGCTCGGCCGCGCGCCGCGCGAATTCAGCCGACGGCGGTGCGTATGGGTTCTCAATATCCATTTAACTGATTCCTGGATCGGAAGCCTCACTCACCGAGACGGGGATGGCAAGGTACCTGACCTGGGATGCAGCGACCCCGGCCCGCCGAGCTTGCCGTAAACAGTGATCCCGACATCACCCGTACCATCTTAACGCATCGTTTTACGCCTGACTGTTCGCACCAATTATAATTCAGCCGATGCGCTCAAGTTCGTGGCGGGGCCGGCATGACTGCGCACCAAGGGCGGGGGGCGGCACTCTCGTATTTCCGCCGCACGGATGCACGATAGACGGCTGACCTCGTATCCAACGTACGGTTCGCCCGGAATGGCGGTGAGGAAACCGCAAGAGCAAAGAAACGGCCCCGGTGCAGTTCCGGCATGATGTCGGCGCCGGCATCGTGGGATTCGGTAATAGGGTCATCGAGGCGAACCGAACGTGAAGTAGAAGTCGTGGATATGAAGTGACCGTAACGCTGCGACGAGCAACGCGCAGATTCCCGCCGCTAGGGCGACCGCAATCATCAAGGTGCGGACGCGAAACGAAGTTGGCTTCATGTCGTGATCCTGTAAACTCTGAACTTTGGATCTCCCGATACCACCAAGCCGCGACGTCGCCAGGCGAATGTAAGCCATCAACTATAGCGCAGTGTTTGCGCATTTGTCCTACCGCGAACGATGTTGACGGATCATTAAAATGACCAAGAGGTAAATTGGTAATAGGAGCACGGCTGCCATGACGATCCCGTGGATGAAGTAGTATGGGTTCCATGCAGTCTCGGCGGCCACGGCAGCGAACAGGCCGAGAAAAACGACCGCGATGAGGAGTTCGTAGAGGTTGTATTGGGGTAGCTTCATTCGCGATTGCCTATCGGCTGCCAAGTCTAAATTCCAGCTCACTTGTTCCGCCTCGACCCATCATCCCTCGTCCGAGTATTCCCATCAACTATAGTTCAACCGATGCGCTGCCGTTCCACGAAATCAAGGACCTGCTGATCGGCCCACTGGTTGCGGCCACGTGCTCGCGAGTGCGCCGCTGGAAACGCGTGTCAGGGGGCCGTTCAGGTGGCGATAGATCGCCCCGGCGGGCCATCACGGCTTCGGCTTCCACCGTAGTGGGTCAGTAAACAGCCCGCTGTCGGCGATGCGGCGGGCATTTCTCCCATCCACATCGACCTGCCAGAGGCTGAAAATTGGGCGGTTCGATGCGTTCCACTCGGTGCCCGCGAGGAACAGGATGCCCGATCCGTCCGGTCGAAAAACTGGGTTGCTGTTGTATCTGCTGACCTCGGTGATGGCAAGCGGCTTGACGCTCGTACCGTCTCGCTTCATCAGGTAGAGATCGTAGCGGAAGCTTTTGGCTCGGTCCGAGAGAAACGCGACGGTCAGACCGTCCGGCGAGATATTAGGATGGTTTGCCCATGAGCCCATTCGGATTCGTTTTGGGCCACTCGTTCCCCCGACTGGCGGATCAGGCCCCAGGGATTTCGGCGGCTTGCTGCCGTCGGCAGCGACCTCTAGCAACAGAGGGTGCGATGGAGCCGGATAGTTGTTTGTTTCCCCCGAATAGATCACGCTCTTCCCGTCAACCGAAAAGTGAGGAGAGCTTGCGCGGGAGTAGCTCCTTTGAGTGAGACGGCGCGCATTTGAGCCGTCTTCGTTGACCACGTAGATGTCCAAGCCGTCCCACGTCATGCCGCCCATTGAATAGGGGCGGAGAAGGTGCGCCCGCAGAAAGGTGATTCGTTTCCCGTCTCTCGAGAATGCGGGCGAGGTGTCGGAAGCCCCCTCTTGTTTGGTCACGACTCGGACCCGTTTCTGGTCCAGGGCCAGGACGGCAAGGTTTGACTTGTCGTCTTTGTTGGACGTGCCAAAGACGATCGAGTTGCCGTCGGGTGAGAACGCCGGTCTTGATTCAGTTTCTTTGGTGCTGGTCAGCCGCTCCACGTTCTGGGATGCCGGGCGAAATAAGTACAGGTCGCCGTCGGCGGACGAGAAGACGATCCGCTTTCCATCCGGCGAGATATCGAAGGCGACGTTCCCATGCTCCACCGCCCCAAAGCAGCGTGGGACACCGATCAGAGTCGCGATGGCGGCGAGCGGTGCGATAGTTCTCACAATCCATCCCGTCATGATAAGCCTCCGGCGTTATCTGGAGTCAATTTGTAAGAGGGAGTTTCAATTCCTCCCTTTCCATGTGCATCCATCGTCCCGTGCCCGACTGTCCGCGGCAACTATAGTCCACAAGTTACGGTTTTCGGGTCATTTCCCTGATTTCCTCGCTGCCTCCAACTCGCTAAGAAGAGCCTCGACCGCCGCCTCGAGCGCCTCATCGCGGACGTTCCGGAATCGGACGATCCCTTTGGAATCGAGCACAAAGACAGTCGGCCACTGATTCACGCCCCAACGCAAACAGATCGGCCCATCCTTGCCCCCGTCCCACAAGCAGCGCCACGTGATTTCGCGGGATTCAATCGCCTTACGAAGCGTGGCCTTGTCTTCGTCGTTGACAACACTGACCAATGCGAAAGGCTTCGCTTTCAGCCGCTCGACTAATGCTCTCTCGTGGGGATACATCCGAACGCACGGGCCGCACCAGTTGCCGGCAAAGGTCAGGACAACGACCTTGCCGCGGTAGTCGCCGAGCTTGAACATCGCACCGTCGACGTCCCGTCCCAGGATTTCCGGAGCCTCCTTGCCCACGGATAGGTGTCGCAGGTCAAATAGCTCTCCGTCGGCGATCTTACCTAACGTATGCTTGCGCAATGTGCTCAGGTCGCCATAAGAGGCAATGACTCGCTCGTAGAGCGAATCTGCCTCCCTGGCCAAGTCATCCGCACCGCGTACACGGAGGCGCGTCAAGCCCTCTGCGCTCAAGCCTAAGTGATCTCTAGCGTACCGCTCGGCATCCTCGGGTTTCTGCTCAAGGCGGCGCACGACCACGGCCCGCCTCTTGAGCTGCTCGGCAAGGTAGTAACTGGCGAAACCTCGTACCCGACTGTGCGTACTCTTAGCCATGGCCTCGCGGAGCAACGTTTCGACCGCCTCGAAATCCTCGTCCGGTGCCCTGTTCGCCGTTCGGCACGCCTCAACAAGCCTCTCGCTCTTAATATGATCGCTAGCAATGGCTCTTACGGCACTACCGGCGCCGAACCGCACCTTCTCAATGATCCAGATGAGGATGTCGAAGGCCGCGGGGTCGCTCGGGTGCTGGCGCGCCAGCTCCAGGCCGCGAGCAGCGATCGCATTGGCCCGCTCTTGGTAACGTTCACCAATCCTTTTCCGCTCTTTCTCGGTCTTGGCCTGACCCGTATCGTTCTCGTAGTCCCGTCGGGCCGCGCCAAGGTCACCTTGTAACACCAGCAACTGCTGGGCAGGGGGCACAGCCTCCTTCTCTTGGGGCTCCTGGAATGCCAGCAAGGTTAGCAATCCCATCAGAACGCTTTGCATGGAAAGTCCTCGCCGTGAGGTAAGAGTCAATCGGATTGTGGCCACATGGTGGAACGTGAAGTTTCAACTCTGGATCACGCTCTGCACATTCTTGTAGCGCTCACGACCGAGTGTCAAATCTCGATTATTGATCACCGTTAACGCTTCAAAGATCTGACATTGCGACGCCATCTTCAAGGAGCCTGCTGGCGACTAATACGCATCTGTGCGACGGTGCGCTCGATCAGGACATCATATCTCGCGATTTTCATACGTGGGGGAGTACTCTTGTTGCAAGTTCTTCAGCGACCGTAAGACTCCCTCCCGGTTTCCGGCTTCCAATTCAGTTATGGTCGTATCGATCAAGTTTTTACTGGCTCCGCCGAACCAAGCGTTGGAGTTGAACCTTTCTGCCCAGCCGACGAGAGCGGCGACGCCAAAGCTGAGAAGGATAGCAAAGCAACCGAGTATTAGTCGCAGCCAGCGGCGGCCTTGGAATTCCGCCACGAACCATGCGATGGGAACGCCGAGGAGGAGCATGGCCACGAGAATTCCTAGCGGTTTCATGGGGTCGCTCGCTCGGTTTCAGTAACAAGCTTAGACGGCCTCGACATTACGTCGCCTGGAGACAGATTGCATCATCGCGCCCACGGGAATGCTGAGTTCGACTATAGTTCGCGCCACGCGCTCAGCCCAGGTCGGAGAGGTCGCCCGCAGCAGCCTTCGTGGACCAAGGAAAAGAGAACATCCTCAAAGTCTCTGGCTGGTAACCTCGCGCCTTCGCATACTGGGTCGCGCAAAGTGTTTCGCGAAATCGCCGCCTGTCACCGGGACCCAGAAGCCACGGCACCAATAAGGCGTAGACGATGTAAAGCCCCACGAGGTTTCGGCCGAAGTATACGGAAGCGCCACGACAATGAGCATGGGAAGCGAAAGAATGTAGCCTGATTTCCGGCCAAACTGAGCTGCCTGTCGCTCCAGTTGCCCTTTCTCTTCGAACGTAAGATGCTCGCAAATGGCACGGACTTCCGCCGATTGAAATGGCGGCCATGTTGACCATCTTGATTCGGGCGATCTCATTGCAGTTACATCTTTCGGTTGTTTCAGGGTATGGAGCCTATCCGACGCCAAAGGCCGGTTGGGCCTTGTCATCTTTCAGGCAGCCTGTGCCCCCGGATTCGTCGATGTAACAGACATACATGCAGCTAGACGGATAGAAATGCCATAAATCGCAGCCCTGAAACAACTACGCAAGGATCGCGTCTCCGTCGAGGGCCGCCGGGTGGGCTGTCGACAGGCCTGCGGTCGGGACGTTGGCCCAGAGGTCGGCTGCCTTGTCGAGCACGCGTCTTGAGTGATCGGGTTGAACTCGAAGCCGGCCCGGGCCACGTCCAGCCGACGGAGACCTGCCATTTTTCCGGCACGGATTAGCTCGCGTCTTAATTCGTAATCAGCGATCCCCGGGATGATCACCCGATCGCCCGCCGCCAAGCGGGCCTGCGCCCACCGCCGGCACGCCAAGGCGTCCGGCCGCGCTCGGGGATGGGTCAAGAGTCCCAGGGTTCCCGTGTCGAGGATGATCAGCCTCATGAGTCAAACCTCGCCCGGTCGGACATTCGATCTTCGTCCACGACGCGCATAAGGTAGCCCAGAGTCTCGCGCTGCTCGACATCGTCTCCGATTTCGTCGATGGCCTCGAGCGCCGCCAGTGCGATTGTGTTCCGCTGGCGGATCTCATCCTCGGTGAGCTGGACGGCCTTGCCCCGATCATCAAACGAGCGGAGGGAAGTTTCGGTCGAAGCGGCTGTTGCCATGGTAGTTTCCTCCCACTGGTCGGGAAGTCGAATGTCTGTCGCGGTACCGGACCGCGCCACCAACGGCATCGACTCGTTCCCGGAACGAAGCAGGGCTCCGAAGCCGGGAACGACCCTGGGTACGCCCGCCTGGTCGATTATACCTTGGATTGTTCGAGGATTGGCCGCGAAGGGCCACGTCGATGAAATCATCCGGGATTCGACTGCGCTCGATCCGTCGCTGGATTTCTCGAGAAAAGCTCATCGTTCCAATAATAATCATTCAGGCTTTACCGGGAGTAAGGGGCGAGGGATATTCGTAACGGCCGGCTCTTGCCAGTAGAGCCTGCCGGCTTTCATCACCGGCTTGCCTGCAATCGCCGTGCTCTCGGCCGGTATCAAGTCAACCAGCTTGTTTCGTGTTTCGCTCCAGACAACTCGGTAGAACAGATAGTCCGCCGGAGCCCTGCGAAGGACGTCAAGCCGCAGGCGACCACCGAGGCCAGAGACCCCGTTGTGGTCGACCACGCTCTTGCCCGGCTCTTCGTACAATTCGTGCCACGAGCTCATCTCCACCTGCTTCTTCCCGGATTTGATGAACACGGTGGTGAATTGCGAGTCCGGGCCCACCTGCGCATCATTGAGCCGTTTGTCAGCGAACAGGCCGTCCTGTTCAAACCGCGTAAGCAGCGCCGTAACTTTTCTTGGATCGCTATGACCGGCGCGATACGGAGGGCCGCCCAACAGGCGGTCGCCCGACCAGACGATGAAACCGTCTGGCCACGCCGTGAAGATCATCGCGGGTTCGCCGCTGGATGCGCGGCCCCAGTCTTCTCGGTAAACTGCAAGGACAGATTCTGCGTCCGAGATCGGCCGGGTCGCCAGCTTCGGCTCGTCTGCCGACGACTTCGGAAGGTATAGGCCAAGCAGCAGGAGGTAGACAGCAATCCATCGAGAGCGGGCGGGCATGAGTTGCCTCCTTGGGAAATCGGACGTGGTGCCAGGAATCTACTCGACTCCCGGCATAGCGGCAATGGCACCAGGCGAATGCGCTAAATCTGACTTCTGGATCACGCTTTACACATTCTTGTTGCGCTCGCGACCGAGTGTCAGATCTCGATTATAGTCGAGCGTTAGCACTCGAACGAATCCATTTCGCAGCTAGCGGCTGGCGGGCTCAAATTCCGCCTAATCTATTCCGTCGGGCGATGTGCTTGGCGAGCAACTTCCGGTTCTCACGAACCTTGATGGGCAAATGCTCGTCTAGCTCGCACAATCGATCGATGACGTTCGCGATCCGAAGCTTCCATCCGCAGTCATCGCTCGCAAGTGCGCCCGCGATATCTCGGTCATATTCTTGTCGAAGCGACTTGAGGTCGCGCCGGTCACGGCGACAGGCTTCACAGCGTGTGGGGAAGGAATCGACGTAGAAGCCGTAATCCTCATACCAGGCCTTTTGTTCGTGAGCCGAGAAACAGAAGCGATGTCTGCACTGGTTGCATCGCAACGTCGTGTCGACGTACCAGTCCCTCGGTACCACCGTGTAGTTCTGCCTCGTCACGTTGGCCCTAATCGCCGAACGGTAATCTAGTTCTATGGCGCCAGGAAAGCGGTGAGTTGGCATTTGACGGGGGCCGAAGAACCGGAACACTGAAAGGAAACGTTTGAACACAGGGCTAGCTCTCACTGCTCGATCTCCAACGCCGAGCGACGGTCATCAACACCAAATGTACGTGTGCCTGCTAGGCATCCTCTAGCTCCACTAGAATTCCACCGCGCCGACGTAGCAGAGCAACGATCTTGCGAACTAGGCGGAGATCGTGGCGAAGATGCCACGGAAACCGCCGCATCTGCATATACTTACACCGAAACGCCGCTCCAGCCGAGATGCCGGGTCAAGCAGGTCGAGAAGGCCCATCGAACGTTAGGCGTGCCGCCCCCTCGCTTTATCGGAGGTATCCGTGGCAAGTCGAACACTCGGACTCTTGTATCACCGAATACAGGTTCTCGTCACGCCCAAGCCCGAATGGAAAGTCAGTTAATAATCCAGAGCTTGCGGCCTATGCTGTGAGCAAGGACGCCCAGGACGCGCAGTTAGGCGCCCGCGTTACCACCGAAATACACATCGAACCACAACTCTAGGTTGAGACGTGCCAGTTCCCACATCTGGGCTGGTCGAACCGACGGCCCGCCGTGGCCGGAGCGGGACATCCAGAAGCAAGAAACGTCCATGGCGCACCCATCCTCTTGTAGGGTCCGGATTGAATCGCCACGCGGCCCGATCTGCGCGAGTAACCAATCCAAGTGTCGTCGCACGTCACGTGACTCGACCATCCCTTCGCTCGTCAGGAACCAACCGTGCAGCTTTGCCGGGCAGGAGCCGGGCGCCCACGCCTCGCCACGGCGCTGCCACCTGGATGGCTTGAGTCCCAGTCGTGCGGTCACTTCTGCGGGATCGAACCGCTCCGGGTAGATACGAAGCGTGGCATAGGTTTGCTCGCACGTCGGATAGTCGCCCAGTTCCACCCGCGCCCCCTCCGCTCAACTGAGCTGCTAAGTCTGGTCTCTAGTGTGAGGTCGAAGTCGATTTCCGAGCAGAGTTCAATCAGCAGGAAGCACGCCCCGCAGGACGCACCCGGTCCGGTCCGTCCAATTCGGATTGGCACGCCAGCGGCCCTGAATTGCCAGGGCAATCCAGGCCCCCAGAATCATTGGGCCGGCGGCGATCAGCCAGCGTCCGAACAGTTATTATACTTCCCGCGGTGTGAGCAGCGACACCGACAACGCCAGGGCGAGGCTCCGTCCGAGCCGGCATCGGCACTCGGCTCGCAGGAGACTCGCCCTCCCTGGATGTCTCAAATCAGCCCGCGCGCGGAATAAAGGCCACGAAGGCGACCTGCAAGTGCAGAGTCACCGTAGGACGGATTGCCAATCCGTCCCACTTGGCTCAGCCCTGGGTAGATTCCCATTCGCCGGTCGCCTCAATACATCGGAGCCGAATGAAGTGGATTGGCACGCACTGTAGCGATTATGCTGCTGACACGCTGTAACCTCTTTTTTGCTAAAGAGATACGTCCGTTTTTCCGGTTATCTCGATTGTCGGGCCGACACGCGGTAACATCATGACGCATAACGACTTCCGTCATTTTTTCTGGTCGTGCCGATTATCCTGCTGACACGCCCAACCCTAAGCGTGTCATTGACTTATGGCTCGGCAAAAGTTCCGATTATGCGGCCGACACGCGGAAGTCGCACGTCCATAAGCATTTGTGTCACGCGCCGTTTGTGTCGGTGGCGAGGTATCGCGTGCGCACCTGTTTTTGCCTGGAACGGCGGAAACCGTGATCGATTGTGGGGCATGGCTCATTTGCCGGTCCCGGCGCCAGGTGTACCTGCTCTTCTGCCGAATTGTAATAACTCGTGTCTTGAATTTCCCTTCCGAGGCACGCGGCCGCTGAATCCTCGCCATTTGGTGCCAAAAAGTGCCATTTCAAAGAGAAAGCATTAATGAATCCCGCTCGCCCGGTTCCGGTGACACCATGCGATGGCCCGGGACGCCGACGGCATCGGCGGACCGAATTCGCTAGCACCTAACATGCGCCAGATCAGAACCCCCGCGGAATATGCTCTTCAACGAACCGCCTGATCGCCTCATCGAGCCTTCGGCCGCCGACCTCGAAGAAGTCGTTGTGCTCGGCTTCGTCGATCCACAACGTACTCACCGGCCCGCCGGTAGCGGCGGCGAGTTTCTTCCCCATGGCAAACGGGATCACGGGATCACGCCCGCCGTGACCGATCAAGATCGGGCAGCTTATCTTGGCGATCTTTTGCAGGCTGTCAAATCGATGCCGCAGGAGAAGCGAGACCGGGACGAACGGTAGAATTCGCCGGGCCATTTCGACGCCGCTCGTGAAGGTCGAAAACGCGATCACTCCCCCCACTTGCCGGCGCGAGGCCAGGTCGATCGCGACCGCACCGCCCAGCGACCAGCCTGCGGAGATAATGGTCTTCGGATCCACTTTTCGGGTGGAGATGAGATAGTCGCAGGCCGCCTCGGCCGTGGCTTGACATCCTCGCTCCGAGGGACTGCCCCCGCTCATGCCATATCCAACATACTCGGGAATCAGCACATTCAGGCCCAGGCGGCGGAATCGGTCGAATTCTTGTTCCGCGTAGCTCAGGCACATCGCGTTGCCGTAGAAAAAGATTATGGTCGGGCGCGATGCGGGTTCGGTGACTGGCCGGCCATCGGACGTCGTGGCTGGTCCGAACAAGGCCACGACTCGTTCGCCCCGCGCGGTCTCGAGTTTGACAAGCTCGGTGTCCCGGCGCGGTCGAATCTGGGCGAAAGGCTCTCCCTGCGTGCTGGCCCCGGGAAAAATCACTCGCGTCTGAAATGAGTAAAGCAAGATCACAACACCGAGGTAAATCACAAGGACGGCGCGAGCGATCCGCATCGCAATACGCCGGAGACCCGAGCGTCGGGTTCGATCATTGCGCACCCGACCGAAACGGTGTTCGCGCGAGGGTTCTTCAGCAGGTGCTGCCTGATCGTTGGTCAACGCATTTCCACCTTGGAACCGGACAAGTTCACAAAGGCGGCCTATCACGTCAGTGTTATGATACGGCCCGGTGCGCGATCGCGATGCGCGAAAGACCGACCCGGCGCCGCGGGGAGGACCGCGATGCGCCGGGCCGGAGTCTCGAAACGTCAGTCCAGATGCCGCGGGATGGTATGACTCCGGGTGTGACTCGATCGGGATCAGGGAGGATGGAACCGCGAGGACTGATCTTGGAACAGTGACTCAGAGACCATTGCCGAAGCCTGACTCGCCCCGATGGTGGTGATCGGAGCCGATCCCTTCGGCCGTGCTCTCCTTGCGGGCGGCGACATGCGGGCCACGCAGGACGGACTGATTGCCGCGGCCATGTTGGGTGTGGCCGCGCAGAGGCCCCCTGCAGGGGAGGCTCGTTGTTGGCCGCCATGGGCGGCAGCCCGTGACCCTGGACCTCGTACTGAAGGTCGAATTCGTCGGGTTCGTATTCATCGTAACGTGAGACGTAGCCGGGCATCTTGGAACGCTCTAGCTCCTCGGCATACGATGCCAGCACGGCGGCCTGGATCTTCTCCCGGCACATCGAGTTGATCGGATGAGCGATGTCGGCGTGTAGCTTGGCTCGCCCGTCGGCGTCACGAAGTGCCCGGTTTTCATCAAGTCGGCACCCGCATTGATTGCAAAATCGACTGCGCAGGTGATTCTTCGTTCCACAATTGTGGCAGCGATCCGTCAGCTTGCGTGATGGCATCGCCACGAAGAAGCCCTTCGCGCCTTCGATAATCTTGAGGTCGCGGATGACGAACATGTCGTCGAACGTAATACTACAAAAGGCTTGCAACCGTTCGTTGCTACCCGAGTTGTCTTCCATGAGCTTGATGCGGACTTCAGTGATCTCCACAGCCGGTACTCCTTTACGGGGCGTTTTCTGCTCAGGGGCGGCAGGTCACGACCCGGACCAATCCTAGTCCGAGCGGTTTAAGGATGTCCGCGGCGTGGCACGCCGCAGCCGATGTGCGGCAAAGCCCAAAATAGGCCGAGCCGCTGCCACTCATCATGGACCCGTCGAGCAACGGGCCCAGGCTTGCCAGAGCGTCTCGAACCCGAGTTAATTCGGGTTTGATGGCCTCGGCGATCGGTTGAAGCCGGTTAAACAGGCTCCGACCTAGGTCAGTCGATCCACCGCGTGCCAGTGCCTCCACCGTTGGCCCGATCGACCGTGGCCGTCCTGGTGAAACCACCTGGCGATAAACGTCGGCAGTGCTCATGCCGACCGGCGGACAAACCAAAACAAAGTGATAGGCATCCTTCAGAGGAACCGACTCCACTTGCTCACCTCGGCCGCGACAAACAGCGGCTGGAGTATGCATGAAGAACGCCACGTCGCTACCGATCCCCCCCGCCAGGGTCACGAGTTTTTCCCTTGGCGTCTGGAGATCCCAGAGCCGGTCAAGCGCCACGAGCGTTGCCGCGGCATCGCTCGAACCACCCCCCAGCCCCGCTTGCGCCGGGATCGTCTTCTCGAGGACGATCGTCGCCCCTCGAAGACTTTTTGCCGATGCCGTTAAGCGCTCGGCTGCCTTGACTACAAGATTGTCA
>CAWHKI010000125.1:0-19979 GCA_963829765.1 uncultured Isosphaeraceae bacterium
AACTGATGGTCAACGCCGCCAGCGGCCAGCTTTCGATTCGCTGGGGGTTAAAGGGGCCGTGCTCGGCCGTCGCGACCGCGTGTGCCTCGGCCGCGAATGCGATGGGCGATGCCTTCAAGCTCATCCAGAACGGCTGGGCCGACGTGATGATCACCGGCGGTAGCGAGGCGGCGATCACCCACATGGGCCTGGGAGGGTTCACCTCGATGCGGGCCCTCTCGACCCGAAATGACAACCCCACCCCCGCTAGCCAGCCGTTCGACCGGGATCGCGATGGATTCGTCATGGCGGAAGGGGCCGGCGTCTTGATCCTCGAAGCCGAAGAGATCGCCCGCAGCCGCGGCGCCCGGATCTACGCCGAGCTTCAGGGTATGGAATGTCAGCCGATGGTACGCACATTACCGCCCCGGACGAGGAAGGCCGCGGCGCGGTTCGCTCGATGAAACGCTGCCTCGACGACGCGCGGCTCTCCGCGGATTCAGTCGAATATATCAACGCCCATGGCACGAGCACGATACAGGGAGACCTCGCCGAGACCCGCGGCATGAAGCAGGTCTTTGGGCCTCACGCCCGGCGGCTCCAGATCTCGACACCAAGAGTCAGCTCGGTCATACGCTCGGCGCCTCCGGCGGCATCGAGCTCATCATCTCGGCATTGGCGATTCACACCGGCGTTTTACCCCCCACGATCAACCTCGATCAGCCTGGGGAAGGGTGCGACCTCGACTACATTCCCAACGTGGCCCGTGAATCGCGTGTGGATTATGTCATGTCCAACAGCTTTGGTTTTGGCGGCCATAACGCCAGCCTTATAATCGGCCGCTACTCGCCGGCCGGGCGGGAATGACCCGAAAGGCTTTTGTGCGCCCGTTCCACTGGCAATTACAATACAATAGCCATACGGTGGCAAATAGAGTTTGTCGCGAATCACCCAGGACCAGGGCACGGCGGAATGAACGGACCGGATTGGCGAAATGTCGCTCTCGAAGAACGTGTGCTTCGGGAAGCTGACGGGGAAGGAGGCCGGTTCGTCGTTTGGCTTCGGGCCGACCGAGATGCACGCTTTCAATACTGGGAACGCATCGCCAGTGTCGCCCGCGGGGAAATCGCGGTTGATCAGGGCTTGTGCACGACCGGAGCAAGTTCGATTCGAGCACGGGAGGGGCTAGGTGGTCTCCTGGGCCGGCTGCGGAATCGCTTGAGCGGCTCCCATAAACAGCGGCATTTCCAGCTTCCCGGAGGCGCCTCCGCGGAACAATGCGGGGAACGACAGAACGACTTGCTCCTGGTCTGGCCCCAAGAGCAAGAGGCAACCCTGGACGAACCTCAAATCCAGTCAAGGTGGCCCGAGGCCCGGCGGATTCAGAAGCTCGGTCAAAACTTCTTCCTCGTTGCCGGACCGGAGCGGCGTGCCAGCGGCGTGGCTACCGGGCCTGAGCCGTCGTCTGCGCCCGAGTCTCCCCGCGCGCACGCCGAAGCGTTGCTGGCCGCCGCACGCGGGGCGGGGGACCGTAAGAAAGAAGCCACGGCGCTCACCGACCTGGGCGTGATCCAATTGAACGAAGGCGACCCCAAAAGCGCGATGGCGTCTCTCGACATGGCACTGGCGATCACACGCGAGATCGGCGATATCGTTCGGGAAATCGACGTCATGGGCAATCTGGGCATGGCGCTCTTGGCGGTTCGCCAGGGAGAGAGCGCCCGAGTGCTTTTCAGGGAAGAGCTCGCGCACGCCCGCGCCACAACGAATCGGTTCGCCGAGAAGGTCGCTCTCGAGCACCTGGGAATCGCGTCATGGAGCCTCCGTGATTTCAGCGGCTCCCTCGCGTGGTTTGACCAAGCGCTCGCGCTGACACGTGAGCTTGGCGATCGACATCAAGAGGCGAACCTTCTCTGGCACCAGGGGCTTCAGCACGCGGAGCTGGGCCAGCGCGAGCGAGCCATCGCCAAGGCGGAAGAGGCCGTCGCCCTGTTCAAGAGCCTGGGAAGGCCGCAAGCGGCGGCCTATGGCGCCTATTTGCAAAAGTACCGCATGAACCGCGTCGACGAACCAGCCGCGTCGTCGGCCACAGGGGTGACCGTTGATCGCTCGCCGCAGACGTACCTGGGTGGGTCAATGGTCGCAAGTGTTATGGCGGGCCAAACGAATACCGAATCCCCTTCCACCCAAGGGACGAGCGGCCCCGGTTTGCTGCGCATGGCCATGTCGGCCGCCAAGGCCGCGGCTGGATTCGCCGGTTCGGGTTTCAAAACCGCTCCCGTCGACATTCAGCGAAAGCGTCTCCAGACATGCGGGGCCTGCGAGCACCACACCGGCGTGCGGTGCAGGATTTGCGGATGCTTCACCAACGTCAAGAGCCGGTTGCTCCACGAAAACTGCCCGATCGGCAAATGGCCAGCCTGATGCCGCCGCTCGATGATGGACCATCCCCCTGAAAACTTGATGACCCTGATTCGCGTCTTTCGAGGTTCTCAGTAACGATGACCACTGCCGATTTGCTGGGCGATCGTGCCAGTTCGATCGCCTTGACCCCCTCGGAAATACAGCGCTGACGCGCGCCACCTAATCATGCCCGAGGTGGCCATGCAGGGGCAAAAGCGACTCAAGGCCGCCAAGGTGCTCTGCATCGGTGCCGGCGGGCTGGGATCGCCGCTCTCCCTCTACCTCGCCGCGGCGGGAGTCGGCACGCTTGGTCTGGTCGATTTCGACGTCGTTGACGTCTCGAACCTTCAGCGCCAAATCATCCACTTCACGAGCGACGTCGGCCGGCCCAAGATCGCGAGTGCCGAGGAAAAGCTCAAGGGGATCAACCCTGAGTTAAAGATCATTCGCCACGAACACGCACTCGACAGCTCGAACGCGCTCGATATATTCGCCGGGTACGACGTGATCGTGGACGGTACCGACAACTTCCCGACTCGATACCTGGTCAACGACGCGTGCGTTCTTTTGGGCAAGCCCAACGTTTATGGTTCGATCTTTCGGTTCGACGGCCAGGCGACCGTCTTCTTCCCGCCGGATGGTCCTTGCTACCGCTGCCTCTATCCCGAGCCCCCTCCGCCCGATCTTGTCCCCAATTCGCCGAGGGGGGCGTGCTGGGAATTCTGCCCGGTTTAATCGGCGTCGTACAGGCAACGGAGACGGTCAAGCTGATCCTCGGCGCCGGGAAAACCCTCGTCGGCCGGCTCCTGCTCTACGACGCTCTCGATATGACTTTCCGCGAAATGAAGGTTCGCAAGCACCCACGGTGCCCGATCTGCGGGCCCAACCCGACCATTCATGCGCTGATCGATTATCAGCAATTCTGCGGAGCTGCCAGCACTGATCACCCGACGACGGGCGGATTGACCCTGGAGGAAATCACCCCGACAGACCTTCGCGATCTTCTCAAAACGCAACAAGCCCCGCTCATCCTTGACGTGCGAACGCTCGAGGAGATCGCCATTTGCCGGATTGACGGCTCCATGGTCATTCCCTTGCCCGAACTTTCGGATCGCCTCGGCGAGCTCGATCCTTCCCGTTCGATCGTGGTTCACTGCAAAAGTGGGGTGCGCAGTGCCAAGGCGATCACCTTGCTCAATGCCGCTGGATTTACCAAATTGAAGAACCTTAAGGGGGGTGTTCTTGGCTGGATTAAGGAAGTCGATCCGAGCCTGCCAAGCTATTAACACGAATTCTTCTGTCCGGACGAAATCAAACGGGACTTCCGTGACGGGTTCGGTCGTTACATTCGACGCGGCGATTGCGCCTCGCTCCAAAAAACTTCCGATGGCAAGTGGGTCTTGGCGTCAAGCTGGTCATCAGAGATACTATGTTGCTTCTGTTCAAGCCCGGCACTGACGGGTTCGTCACGACGGGGCGGGCGAATGTGAGGGACCTACGGCGCAATCCGAGCCGTGGGTTGGCGAAGGACCGAGCGAGGGGGGTACGACGTTGGTTGGTCAAACACAGTTGATTGATAAGCTTCGGGAACTAGGCCGGAATCTCTGGTGGACGTGGCAGCCAAATGTCATCGCTTTGTTCCGTGAACTCGATTCAACGCTTTGGCGAAAGGTTGATCATAATCCGGTCGAGTTCCTCAAGCGCTTACCGCTCGAGCAGCTCGAACGGCGCGCCGACGAGATGGCTCTCGACTCGCGAATTGATTACGCATTCCGCCGGCTGGCCGAGTACCTTCAGGACACCGACTCGTGGGGCTCGGTTCACGCCACCATCTTGCGGGCCCGACCCGTCGCTTACTTTTCCGCGGAATTCGGGCTCCACGAAAGCCTGCCAATCTACTCAGGCGGCCTGGGCGTACTGGCCGGTGACCACCTGAAAAGCGCCAGTGACCTGGGCATTCCGCTGATCGGCGTCGGGTTACTTTACGCGCAAGGCTATTTCCGGCAAACGCTCGACTCGAGCGGCTGGCAGCAGGAACTTTATCTGAACGCCGACACCAACCTGCTCCCCATCGAGAGCGTGTCAGGCCGCGACGGGCAGCCTCTCTTGGTCAAGATCGAAACGAGAACCGGCACGCTGCACGCTCGTGTCTGGCGAGTCGACGTGGGGCGGACGATGCTCTTGCTTCTCGACTCGAACGTTCCCGAAAACTCTGAGTCGGATCGGTCGCTGACGGCCAGGCTTTATGGTGGAGATGCACGGGTACGGATCCGCCAGGAGCTGCTGCTCGGTGTCGGCGGTTTGCGAGCACTTCACGCCCTCAAAGTTCACCCTTCCGTATTGCATCTCAATGAGGGACATAGCGCGTTCGCGACCCTAGAAATGCTTCGCTCGTCGATAGAGGCGACCGGTCTGCCATTTGGCGAGGTCGTGCGCGACGTCGCGGCGATGACGGTCTTCACGACCCACACACCGGTGGCCGCCGGCCACGACCGGTTCCCGGCCCCTCTTGTTGAAGAGCACCTGGGCAAGATCCGTGAGGCCCTCCACCTGTCGTACGAAGACTTCATGGGGTTGGGCAGAATCTACCCGGGTGACCCCAATGAACCGTTCTGCATGACGGTGTTGGCGCTCAAGATGTCGCGGCACGCCAACGGCGTCAGCGCGTTGCACGGCACGGTCTCGCGCAGGATGTGGCAGCCGCTCTTCGCGCACACGACCGAGGAGAACGTGCCCATCGGCCACATTACGAACGGAGTGCACGTCCAAAGCTGGGTCGCGCCTCAAATGCACCTGCTGTTTGACCGACACCTGGGGAACGACTGGCCCACGCGCCAGCGACACCCCGAGACCTGGGCTGGGATCGACACCGTTGCCGATGCCGAGCTCTGGGAGACACAGCAGGTGCAGAAAGCCCGTTTAATCAACTTCGTGCGCAACCGGCTGGCTTCCCAGGCCAAGCGCCGAGACGAGCCCGACGCCGACATCGATCGGGCAATGCAGGCGCTCGATTTGACGCACTGACCATCGGCTTTGCCCGGCGGTTCGCCACCTACAAACGCTCGGGCTTGATCTTGCAAGACGTGGAACGACTGGCGGAGCTCGTCAGCTCGAGTCGACCGGCCGATCCAGATCATCTTCGGCGGCAAGGCTCATCCCGAGGACCGCATGGGCAAGGAGCTGATTCAAAATATTGTCCGGTTCACCAAGCAGGAGCAGTTCGGCCACCGGATCGTCTTTGTCGAAGACTACGACATGAACGTCGCGCGGCAATTGGTCCAGGGGGTCGACGTCTGGCTCAACAATCCCGCGCCGTCCCCAGGAAGCCAGTGGTACCTCCGGTGAAAAAGCCGCACTCAACGGCGGGCTCAACTGTTCCATTCTCGACGGCTGGTGGGCGGAAGCGTACGATGGAACCAACGGATTTGCGATCGGCTTGGGGCAGACCCACGCCGTACCGTCAGTCCAGGACGAACGCGATCACCAGGCCCTGATCGAGACGTTAACCAATCAAGTCGTTCCGCTCTACTACACGCGCGATGCCACGGGCTTGCCCCGCGGCTGGATCGCCCGGCAGAAAAACGCCTTTCGGACCCTCGCTTGGAGGTTCAATGCGGACCGGATGGTGATGGATTACGCGCAGCATGGTTATCTTCCCGCAGCCGGCGGCCTCTCATGCTCGATGCGCCGATCCTGAGCGGCCAAGACTAACAGCGTGCAAGCATGGTGATGAGCCAAGGCGAAGGGTTGATCGGCGAAAAGCTCGGCTCGTTCCGCATCGAGGCGGTTTTGGGCTCTGGGGCAATGGGAGTCGTCTACCGAGGAATCAACGAAAAGACCGGAAAGACCGCAGCTATCAAGGTCATCGGTAACGAGTTTGCCCAAAAAGGCACGATCGGGCAGCGGTTCGAGCGCGAAGCCGAAATCCTCCAGCAATTGCGCCATCCCAACATCGTCCGGTTCCTGGCGTGGGGCAAGTTCCGCGGCACCTCGTACATCGCGATGGAGTACGTGGATGGCGAGACGGTCGAAAAAGTGATCCTCGATCGTGGACAGCTTCGATGGCGCGAGGTGCTCGATCTGGGAATTCAGATCTGCGAGGCACTCCATTACGCCACGAACATGGGGTGGTCCACCGCGATTTGAAGCCCTCAAACCTCATGATCACGGGCGAGGGCAAGATCAAACTGGCGGATTTCGGGATTGCCAAGGACCTTGATGCCACGGCGCTGACGGCCACCGGCAGAACGCTGGGGTCTGCGGCTTACATGTCTCCCGAGCAAATTCGCGGCACCCCCGCGGTCAGTCACAAGACAGACCTCTATGCACTTGGAGTCGTTTTGTATCAGATGCTGGTCGGCAAGCCGCCGTTCGAGGGAAGGACGCCAGTGGTGCTGATGCACTGCCATTTGAACGAGCCACCGCCACGCCCCAGTGCCAAGCTGGTGGACATCCCCCGAAAATTGGACGACCTCGTCGTGTCGTTGATGGCCAAGTTGCCCAAGGATCGACCTTGGGACTCGGCCGCCGTGGCCGCCAAGCTGACCGAACTGCGTGAAAAGGCCGACCGCGGAGCGGCGGTCGCGATGGTCTGGCCTTCAAACGGTGAAGCCGCGGCCAACCCTCCCCGCACGGCTGCCCCCGCTCAAGAGGCCAACTCGGCCGTAGCTTCCCCCGAACACGCGCGGACGAAGAAAGCCAAAGCCGGTTCGGCGAATAGCAACCGCTCCGGGGCGATCCCAGAGGATCATTCCTCGTGGCTTAACCGCTCCATGCTCGAAACTGGCGTCTTGGTCTCGGCACTGGTCGTGATCGGCGGGATCATCGCCTACCTGGTTTGGCCCCCCAGCGCCGAGTACCTTTACCGGCACGCTGAACCACTGATGGCGTCTGAAAGTCGCTCCGACTGGGATCGAGCCATCAAAGAATACATCGACCCGCTCGATAATCGATTCAAAGATCATCCTTACCGCGACCAAACCCGCAACTGGCGCGATAAAGTCTTGCTGAATAACGCGGAAAACCGGGCCAAGTACCTGACCAGCGGGCTCAAGACCACCTTCAGCGAACCCGCCGACGATGCCGAACGCAAGTTCGTCATTGCCTACGAGCTGGCCCAGGGGGCATCAAATCGAAAGGACGACCGCACTGAAATCAGTTTCTGGCGAGACCTGTCCGAACAGGTCAGCTCTAGCGATAAAGTTCCGGCGGAACGAAAATGGTACTTGCTTGCCCTAAATCGCGTCCAGCAGCTCGAAAACGCGATCAATGACCGCCGCGGGATCATTGAAAAACAATGGCAGATCGCCGAGGCTGCCTTCCAGTCAGGCCGCCTCGAAGAAGCCGAGGACATCAAGAAAACGCTGATTGAACAATACGGTAAGTATACGTCTCTCGCCGACGTGTTTTGCGCGATCCGTTTATCGGTGGGCTCGGCGCCTAAGACCCCGGAGCCGACTCCACCGGCATCGATCGAATCGGCCGGAAGCGAAAAGACCAATTCGTCGAAGCCGAAAGCCCCAACCCATCCATGACCCCGGCGGCAACAACCCCACCCAAAGAATCCCCACTTCAGGGCGATCAGCGCAAAAAAGGGAGGCTGGCCGCGTGAAACCTCCAACACTTTGTCTCCCAATTCCGTACGTTAGGGTGAAGGCTTGATTGACGTCACGTTAGAAGCCAGTTAAAGTTAAATAGCCTGTCACGTTTGAGGCGGCTCCTGTCGGTTCGCCTCGATCTTCTTCATGTTCTCGGCCGATCTTGGCCCAGAGGAATCTGATGCCTCAGTTTCGCGCTCGCTTCATTGGTAGTCGTGAACTTCACCGCGATCTTCCCAAAGTGCTCGACACCCTGGAAGACCCCGACGCCCGTTTTGTTTTGACCATTCACAGTAGGCCCAAAGCGGTACTCATCGGTGCCGAGGCATTTCTGGAAATCCTGCGTGGCCCGAGCCCCGAGGACCGTCTTCTGGCCCTTCAGCTCGGTGCGCTCGTCCAGGGGCTGGAATCGGCAACGGCGTCCACCGAGACCGCCGATCTCGAGGAACTGGTCGAAGTTTAGAGATCTGCTGTGTAGGCTTCGCCGTTTTGCGGTGACTCGATGATTTTGGCCACGCGACCCGAACCGTGGCTCGTGATCCGCAGCGCGGAGCCGTCGAAGCTTCAGAATTGCGGACGGGGGCCACAAACAGTCGGATGCTGCGGCGCCAACCGCCGCGGCGCAGATCGCGCCCCGCGCGGATCCGCCTCCAGAAACAACTTGTCGTCCACATCTCCTTATGCAGTTTAGAGTTCCGCCTGGGCGCCCGCATAATCGGAGGTTCGAACCCCCGCCATAAGCCTATGTAGCATCTGAACTTGTGCCTGGGCGCCGCAATAACCGGCAAATCCAGACATCGCGATGGATCTCTGCAAGCACCATGATGTTACGGCTGGGCGCCGGAACAAACAGTACAATTTACCAGTGTTACGTATCTTTAAGAATGCCAATGGATTACGTCTGGGCGCACGATTAATCCGTACAGAGCGACTTGCAACAAGGCGTTGATTTACATTGTTGTTTGCTATGGCCTTACGACTGGGCGCCCGGATTATCCGAACGAGCGTTACAACCGCGACGCTTTCATGACCTTGGAATATCGGGCGAGGGCATGTGGACGGTGGGGTCTTCCATTTTAAGGCTGATGATGCGGGCGCCGTCTCTCCGCTCAAAGCTGATGGAAAGCCCGTGCAGGCGAAGCTGGGCGCGATGCGGCGCAGTTCGCTGCCGAAACTGCTGATGGTCTTGGGCCAGCGCGGTCCGATCTCTTTGCTGGCGTGTTTCATCGCCGCTTGATAGAGCTCTTGCGGTTTGCCCGACCAGTCGACCTCCCTCCGGGCAAGCGCCAGCACGACGTTGGCCACCGTCGAATCTTCGAGCACCTGCTCGGTCGCTTCCTTGCGGTTGCTTTTGTACGTCGATGCAAACACGCCGGTTCCCCACTCCAGGCCCCGGCCGGTCGCCTCGCCCCATTCGGCGTAGTCGGCCATCCGTGGCAGGTCCTTCAGATCGACCGACGGCAACTCGCGCAGGCCGCCCACGATCGCGTCGAGCACGCTGCCCAAGATCCGCGGAGTGGCGGCGCGAAACGCCGGCCAAAACGCCCTTTCGGTTCGACGCCGTGACTCGGGGATCGCGGGTAAGTGCAGAAAGACAGACCGATCGCGCAGGTCGCCGCGCAGCACGAAGTCGTCGATCCCAACCAAGATCACCGGGCGCTGGGCGTAAATGTCGCTCCGTTCGTCATTCGTGAACAGTGCGCGGGTGGCGAAGCCGCCGCCAAACGCGAGTTGGCAGACGCCGTCGGAGAGCCAGTCGGGAATCGAGCTGATGTTCTCGTACACGAGTAGCCAGCCGTTCAAGGCCGTCGCCATCAGGTTTTCCGTGCTGCTCGGGAGCGCCAAAACGGGGCAGCTTTGGGGGTCGATCAAGAGGCGAAGAATCTTGGCCAGCGTGCTCTTGCCCGACGCCTGTTCGCCGTTCAAGACCAAGACCGGATACGGGCCGACCGGTCGTAGCGCCGCCGTTAGCCAGGCGATCATGAGCCGGAAATCAGCCTCGGTGAGGTTGACGTACTTGCGCAAAAGCTCGATCGACCCGCCTGCGCTCCGGCATTGGGAGCGCTCGTAGTCCGGCCGGGCGGCGGAAGTGGATGCCGGGCCGATCGACGACGCACCAGCCTCGATCGCGAATCGCGACGGCCTGGCCGCTGGAATCGCCGAGATCGAGGAAATAAGCCGTGTCGCTCCCCTCGCCGCCGTCGCGTTCCTGGCCGACTCGGACAAAAACCTCCGGCAGGCCGATCGTGAACCGCGCCCGGGCCTCGAGGATTCCAACCATGTGCCGAATCGCCCAGCTCGACGGCGGCTCGGTCTGATCGTTCACATACCCATCGATCAGCCAATCACGGAACCCAGCCGACCTGAGCCCATAAATCTCGAGTCGATCGCCCACCGGAACCTGGGCAAAAGTGCCCGTCGGCCGAGCGAAACAGCCTTGCGCTGGCCGCGAGCCGGGTCAAAGCCCGGACTGAGTTTGGGCGTTCGCGTTTGTCGCCGGTACGCTCCGCCACCAATATTTCGACGGCTGCCTCATCACGGGACAGCCGCGAGCCGCTCAAGTCGTTGTCCCCCGCCTCGACGGGGAGAGCGTCGGCGTGCGGGCGCGGAGCCGCCGAGCTCGGCGAGGCGACCGCGTCCTCAATCCAATCTCCCCGATCGGGCGGCGAGCTCCCGGCCAATTCATTCGCCCGTTCCGCGCGCTCGTCCCGGCCTCGTCGTTCCCGTTCGCATTGGAGCTCCGGAACGACGAGGGCTGGATTGGGACTTGGCTGAGCTGGCTGATCCACCGATCAGGGGTTTCCGCGAAGAGGTGAAATTTCGTCATACCGAGCGCGCGGACGATGCTTAGATGCGGGCAATTCTCCCTGCCCCGACACTGGAAGACGAGATGGTTCTGCTCGTTGCGAGTGATGGAGAGCGCCCAATCCGCGCTCCTGTGTCGCCGGACAACGCGACTCCCACGAGTCAGGCCCGACCCTGCGTGGATCGAACCCGCATTCCTGGAGCCTGATCACGAGATTGGTAACCCCATCGCGCACCATCGCGTCGCTCCTTCCTGTTCGTTTCGGGACGAAAAACGGCTTCTTATAGCCGCTATATTCGACTCTTTACAGGCTTTTCTTGAAAATAAAGCTAACTATAGCCGTTTTGTGGCGCGTATCGATAGAGGGATGAGGTTGGCGGCTCCGCAGCTCGGACAAAGCCGCGCCCTCTTGATTCGTCTCTCCTTTTGGTACAATCAACCCGTCGCTAGCTCAACCTGACGAGAGCGCGACCGGGCCGATCGGATCGGCCCGCACCCATGGAAGGGCCTTTGGGGGCGGGAGGCGCCCAGGTGGCCGCACCAGGAGTAAAAGCCACGATGTCCACCACCCCGCCCTTCGTTCACCTTCATTGCCACAGCCACTACAGCCTCTTGGACGGCGCGAGCAAGATCCCGGATCTGTTCGAACGTACCGAGGCGCTGGGCATGCCCGCGCTGGCGTTAACCGACCATGGCAACCTCTACGGAGCCGTCGAGTTTCTGCGCGAAGCCAAGGCGGCGGGCGTCTTGCCGATTGTCGGGCTTGAGGCCTACGTCGCCCCGGGCAAACGAACGGAGCGAAGCGGCGGAGGCGTGTCGGGCCAAGAGCATGCGTTTCACCTGACACTGCTCGCCAAGAATGCCGCGGGTTTTCGCAACCTGATGCGGCTGTCGTCACTCTCGTTCCTCGAAGGCTTTTACTACAAGCCCCGCATCGACAAGGAGATCCTCGAGCGGCACGCCGAGGGCATCATCTGCCTGTCCGGCTGCGCCTCGGCCGAGTTTTCCGACTACATTCTTCACGACAAAAGGTCCGAGGCCGAGCAGCTCTGTGCCTGGTACCAAAAGATTTTCGGCGAAGACAGCTTCTACGTCGAAATTCAGGACAACGGAGTCGGCATCCAAAAGGAATGCGCCATCGGGGCGATTGATATCGCGCAGCGCATGGGCCTGCCCGTGGTGGCGACGAGCGATGCGCACTACCTGACTCGGGAAGACGCCGCCGCGCATGACGTACTCCTTTGCATTAACACCGGCAAGACGGTCGACGACCCGACGCGGATGAAGTTCGACACCGAAGAATTTTATCTACGCAGCCCCGATGAGATGTACGAGGCGATGCCAGGCCACGAAGAAGCCTTGGCGACGTCGGCCTTGATTGCCGAAATGGTCGAGCCGAACTACGAGAGCCTGGGCCTGGGCCGCCGCTGCTTTCCCTCGTTTCAACCGCCCGACCAGAAGACGCCCGAAGCCTACCTTCGCGAGCTCTGCGAGGCAGGCCTCCGCGAGCGCTACGGCGAACACCCGCCCAAAGAGGCTTTCGATCGGCTCGAGCACGAGCTATCGATCGTCAACGGCATGGGGTTTGCCCCTTACTTCTTGATCGTTTGGGACTTCGTCCGCTACGCGGGCGAGAAGGGGATCCCCGCGTCGGCCCGCGGATCGGCGTGCGGGGTGCTGGTCAGCTATTTGCTCCATCTCAGCAACGTCTGCCCTCTCAAGTATGACTTGCTCTTCGAACGCTTCCTCGACCCCAGTCGTTCCGAGGCGCCTGACATCGATATCGATTTGTGCCAGGCTCGCCGCTACGAGGTGATCGAGTACGTCCGCAAGAAGTATGGCGACGCCAACGTCGCCCAGATTGCCACCTTCGGGACACTCAAGACCAAGGCCGCCATCAAGGACGTCGGGCGGGCCTTGCACATTCCATTGGCGCGTGTCGAACAGATCAACAAGCTAGTCCCCGCGCGACTCAACATCACCCTCGACGAGGCCTTGAAGGAAGAGCCCGCCTTGCGGCGGATGGGCGAGGAAGACCCCGAGATCGCGCGGTTACTCGATTTCGCCAAGCGGCTGGAGGGCGTGAACCGCAACGTCGGCACCCACGCCGCCGGCGTGGTGATCGCGGACCGGCCGCTCGAAGAGCTCGTCCCCCTCCAGAAACTCCCCAATAAAGATAAGGCCAGGGAGGTCGTCACCACTCAATGGGAAATGGGGGACATCGAGAAGGCCGGGCTCTTGAAGATGGATTTCCTCGGCCTGCGGAACCTGACCACCACCGCGGCGGCCGTCCGGCTCATCAACCAGCGACATCAAGACGCGCCCATCGACCTCGATCGTCTTCCCCTCGACGATCCCAAGACCTTCGAGCTCTTGCAGCGTGGTGAGACAAAGGGGGTGTTCCAGCTTGAGTCGTCGGGCATCCGCGACCTCTTGATCAAGATGAAGCCGGATCGTTTCGCCGACATCATCGCCACCAACGCCCTCTATCGGCCGGGCCCCTTGAACGGCGGTATGGTCGACGAATATGTCGATGTCAAAAACGGCCGCAAACGGGCCGTGTACCTGCATCCCGTGCTCAAGGAGGTGCTCGAGGAAACTTACGGCGTGATGGTCTATCAAGAGCAAGTCATGCGGATCTTGAACCGCCTGGGGGGCATCGAGCTGTCGAACGCCTATGCGACCATCAAGGCCATCTCGAAGAAGAAAACCGACACGATTGCCAAGAGCCGCGACCAGTTCATCGCCGGAGCGCACGAGCGCGGGCTGGATAAGGACAAGGCCGCCAAGATCTTCGAGCTGATCGTGCATTTCGGTGGATACGGCTTCAACAAATCGCACAGCACGGCCTATGCCTTGGTCGCTTTTCAGACTGCTTATTTGAAGGCCCACTATCCCACGGAGTTCATGGCGGCCGTTCTCTCCTCGGAGATGGACGGCGCCGAGAGGGACAAGTTTTTCGTTGAGCATATCGACGACTGCCGGCGGATGGGGATCGAGGTGTTGCTGCCGAATATCAACCAGGGGCATGTTGAATTTCGGGTCGCCAGCGACGGCAAGATCCATTTCGGCTTGGCGGCGATCAAGGGGGTCGGGGTCAAGGCCGTCGAAGCGATCGTCAAGGCTCGCGAGTTGAACGGGCCGTTTCAGAGCCTGGACGAATTCTTCGAGCGGGTCTCGGCCAAGGACGTGAGTGCCGGCTGCGCCGAGACGCTCATCCGGGCGGGGGCTTTTGATTGCCTCGATGCCCGCAAACCCAACCTGCTGCGCACGCAGCTCCTTTGCGTGCTCCCCCGCGCGATGCAATCGGGGCAGGCCAAGCAAGAGGATCGGCGCCACGGCCAGCGCGGGCTCTTCGATGAAATCGAAACGCCCAAGCCCAACGGCCACTCCAACGGCACGGCGGCACCCGTCATGAACCTGCCGGCCGTCCCGGAAATGTCCGACGCCGATTTGCTTGCCGACGAAAAGAAGGCGCTCGGCTTTTACATGTCCAGCCACCCCCTCGCGCGGCACGCCGAATTGCTCCAGGCGCTGGCGACCCACACGATCGCCGACCTTGCGGCCCTGCCCGAAAAAACCGAGGTCATTTTGGGGGGCATGATCGGCAACGTCCAGGCCAGGAACGTCCAGAAGAGCCGATCTGGTCTCACGCGGATGGCCAAGCTGACCTTCGAAGACCTGACCGGCTCGACCCCCGCCATGCTCTGGCCCGAAGAGTTCGCCAAGATGGGCGACCTGGTCCGCAGCGACTTGATCGGTTGGGTCAAGGGAACGATCGACCGCCGACGCGACCCGGCCGAATTGGTGATCAGCCGGATCATCCCGCTCGAGCAAGGGCCCGCCGAGTTGACGCGCGGCGTCATCGTGCGACTGCACAAAGGGTCTCATCAGACCGGGCATCTGGAGCGGTTGTTACGGGCCGTGCGCATTCGCCCCGGCAACCTCGACCTGTTCCTCGAGATCGTCGGGCTCGAACACGTGCGCAGGGCTGTGTACAAAGCCGGCGCCTCACTACGCATTCGCTATGACGACCGCGTGATCCCGGAGCTTGAAGCCGCGGTCGGGCCCGGACTTGTCCGCCTCCTGGGCCACCGCGGCGCCACGGCCCGCATTGACGCCGCGCCGCGCAGCTCGCGGCCATCACCTCCGCCGAGCCCGCCAATGGTCTCTCGACCATGCCCTCTGCTTCCGATACCGACCCCGACGACACGACCTGCTACGACGACGACGACATCTAATGCTTTAGTCAGGAGGAGCCGTCTCCAGACCAAGAAACTTCAACCGGGCGAGCTTTTTGCCTGATCACCCAGCACATCCGCCCACGAAGACGCGTCAAGGAGGCGTTCGAGCATCTCTTGGTAAACCGTCGATTCCTCGATGCCGCGGATGCCCAAAATCATGGCCGATATCCCCTTCGTAAACTCGTCGACTTGATCTTTCGTGTACCGCAATCCCATCAAGACTCGAGTCGCAGTCCAAAGGGTTGCGACCTCCTTGACTCCCATCTCTCGGACGAATCGCTCCGAGATCGCCGCCCGGACTTTCGGGAGCTCGCGGGAGCCGACTGAAACTGTCTTCCCCTTCCGTGCTCTTCCGTCCCTTCCGTGGACAACATCTGTCCACGGAAGGAACGGAACGGAACGGAAAAGGAACGGTGGTGTGAGATGACCTTAGGGGCATAGTATCTGTCCTTTCCGCCCTAAGCCGGTGCTTGCGGGCCTTGAGCATGGCATTGGTGAAAAGAGCCGGGCTCAGTTCGTCGATAAATGTATCGTCATGCCATGAACTTCCCTTGCCTACCCATGCTAGCACGGCCAATCCGCCTTGCCAACTGTTCCGACGGTCGCCCTGGATACCGTATACCAGCGAGGGCGGATTTTGATATCATGCCTTTCGCTGAAGGTACGCAAGAGGCTTCATCCTAATGACACGACGGCGGTCGAGGAAGCGAGAACAGCGACCCGGAGTGCGGTACATCACCTACTTCTATCAGGCCGCTCCCGCCGACAACTCGACCGGCGACATCGCCGTCTTTGAGCCGATCGAACGGGAGGACCACACCCGATACGCGGCGACGCAGAATGACTTCGTATCACTCGACTGCTGGGAAGTGCTCCGATGATCATTTCGCGAGCGTTCAAGCGACGGCGACTGAAGTCTGGTCGGGGGCAGTAAAAGGTGGAGGGCCAAATGACCTCGATTAAAGATGTGGACCTGACCAGCCGGCAATTTCGGGCTGACCCTTACTCGCGGTATGCCCGTTGGCGAGCCGAATCACCGGTGCTTCGCACCACGCTTGTCGACGGACAACACGTCTGGATCGTCACGCGCTACGACGATGTGCTCACCGTGCTCAAAGACGAGCGGTTCGCCAAGGACAAGACGAAAGCGCTTTCTCCGGAGCAACTCGCCCGGCTGCCGTGGATGCCGTCGATTTTCAAGCCGCTCGAACAGAACATGCTCGATTTCGACGGGCCCGATCACGCCCGATTACGAGGACTGGTCCATCAGGCGTTCACGCCGCGGCTGATCGAAAACATGCGGGGGCGAGTCCAGAGCTTGTGCGACGAGCTCCTCGACAGGGTCGAATCGCGGGGGCGGATGGATTTGATCCACGATTTCGCACTACCGCTTCCGGCGACGATCATCGCTGAGATTCTGGGCGTGCCAGCGCAGACCGGCACAAGTTTCACCGGTGGTCAAACGCCATGCTAACCGCCAAGCCGACCACCTGGGGCAAGCTGCGGATCATACCGCACGTGCTGGCGATGATGCGCTACATCCGCAAGATGAGCCGGGCTCGGCGAGTCAATCCGCGCGACGATCTGCTTACCGCATTGGTTCAAGCGCACGAGGCCGGAGACCGGCTGAGCGAGAATGAGTTGCTCTCGATGATCGTACTGCTCTTAGTAGCGGGACACGAGACGACGGTAAACCTGATCGGTAATGGCGTGGTCGCGCTCCTCGACCATCCGGAGGAGCGAGATCAATTGCGCGACAACCCGGCGCCTGATCAAGCCCGCCGTCGAAGAACTACTCCGCTATGACTCGCCGGTACAACTGGCGACTGAGCGCGACACGCTCGAGGAGGTGACGTTGGCCGGAGTGACGATCCCGCGCGGCGAGATCGTGTTCGGCGTGATCGGGTCGGCCAACCGCGACGAGCGCCAGTTTGACCAGCCGGATGAGCTTGAGTCGACGCGCTCCCAACCGGCATTTGTCGTTCGGGCAGGGCGTGCACTTCTTTGGGCGCCTCGCTGGCGAGACTTCGAGGGCCAGATCGCCATCAACACGCTGTTGCGACGGGCGCCGGACCTCCGTCTGGCCGTTCCCGCTGAGGCCTTGCGCCACCGGCCGGGGCTCATCCTGCGGGGGCTCCAATCTCTGCCGGTGAGGTTTTCGCGACGCCGCGCGGCTGTGCGTCCAAAACGCAAAATAAAAGGCAACGCCAAAGGGGCCGCAAGGCTACAGCCCCTCGTTGATCCACTCCCAAGCTTTGTTGCGTTCGGGGACGTCATAAAACCGCATCTCGGCCCGAGAAAACAACGGGCGGGACAGTTTGGTCATCCACGCTTCCCAGGCTCGGTCACCAACAACGGCGCAGCGCTCGATTTGGCGGGCATGGACAACGTCGAACTTGATCTCATCCCAAAGCGCAGCGCAGCTCGATGCCATGGAAATCGATCATCTCGATGTAGCAACGGACGCCGCCGTGCTCTCCGATCTGTTTTTCCACCAGGGGGACGAACTGCGAGTAGTCTTGGTGCAAGAGTTTCCCGCTGACCCGCATGGCGAAGACTTTGTCCGAGCTCGGTTGCAAGATCTCGATCATGGCTTGACGCTCCGCGGGGAAGGCACTCATGACGGTGTCATCGTAACCCACCCTCTAACAGGGCGTCGCACGCGACCAAGCGAGCTTGTTCGCCATCGTGAACGGCCATTTTTCCCCCGGGATAGATCGACCCGCCGGCAAACTTGCCGTCCTTATTGACAGCGTAAAAGCTCACGTTCCCCACAACTTTCCCATCCGATCGCCGCCGTTTCGGATCGCGGGCAGAGCGAGTGACGATCGTCTTGCAGACTTCCATGATCGCGTCCTTGGGATGCAAATGGCGACGCATCGCTTCAACGATCAATGCACTTGATAAGTTCAGCAGGTTCAGCTCGCCGATTCCCGTCGAGCCGGCTGACCCAACCTCGTTATCGAGATACAGTCCCGCCCCTAAGATCGGCGAATCGCCGACTCGGCCGGCGATCTTCCACGCCAAGCCCGAGGTCGTCGTCGTGCAACCGAGGTCGCCGTGCGTGTCGAGCACGGAGCAATGGATCGTGCCCGTGACCCGGTTGGCCACCGTCTCGCGAATGAATGCCGCCACCTTCTCATCGGGCGGGGGAAGCCAATCGTCCTTGGGATCCCGGGTCTCTTTCCAATGGAGCCAAATCCGACGGCTCTCGTCGGTGAGCAGATCGATCTCCGGAAAGCCATGGTCCCTCGCGAACCGGAGCGCGCCCTCGCCGACCAATAGGCAGTGCCGCGTGCGCTGCATTACCAGCCGCGCGACGGCCGCGGGATGCATGATGTTGCGCAGCGAGGCCACCGAGCCGCCGCCATGCGTCGGCCCGTGCATCACGGCCGCGTCGAGCTCCACGACACCGTCTTCGTTGGGCAAGCCGCCATAGCCGACCGAATGATCCTTGGGATCAGCCTCCACGATCGCCACTCCCTCGATCGCGGCGTCGAGCGGGTCGTGGCCGGCCCTTACCAGCTCGTTCGCTTTTTCAACAGCTCGTAAGCCATTGCCGCTGGCCACGACGATGGGCTTCTTGGTTCCGGCCGGCCGCGCGGCGCCGCCCCGATGGCCAGTGTGCTCAGACTCGCCGCGGCCGTCGAGCTCACGAACGGCGCCGGCTCATACCTATGCTCATGTGGATCACGCTCCAGTTGTTCGACGAGTTCCCGACCCTTCACCATGGCGAGGGTTGCTTATACCTTGCGCGGGGCGATTTGAGACATCTTGGGCGGGCGAGCCTCCGTGCGAGCCGAGTGCCAATGCCGGCTCGGACGGAGCTTCGCCCTCCCGTTGTCGATGTCGCGGCTCACGTCGCGCGATGTATCATGATCGCCCTCGCTCGCCGTCCGGTCAATCCGGCGCCCACAAACGACACAGTGGGGCTGATCACTGCGATAAAGGCAAATCGCCGTGTGTCGTTCCAGCGGAATTTCCGTCAAACCGCCGAAGATGTCCCGCTCGCTACTTCCGCAAATGCGGCTGTGCGACGTTGGCCATCTTCGATGGCGAGCTCAGGTAGCAAGTGAAGCTGAGCGTCTGGCCGGCAGTCGTCGTGGCCGCCGCCCCCGTACGAGCGGGAACACGGAAGCCGCGATACACGATTTTCGGCGGCTGCCCTGACTCGTGCACGGTAATCTTCACCGTGCAGGTGCGGTCCGCGCCACGCAGCTCGACGTTCTGCAGTTCCACAACAGCATGGCCGGCTGACGAGACGTGCTGAGCACCCTCTTTGCCTCGAGCCAGCTTGTCGCCGTCTCTGCTCAAATTGATCACGCCAAACTTGCAGCTTGGATTGGCGGGCGTGACTTCAACATCACACCCTTCTCGGCCCAGGCCGGCGATCTCGAGATTGAGCAAAACCGATTTGATGGGTTCCTCCACCGGCTTGCGTTCCGAGGTATGCGCCCGGGCTGCCGATGGACCGACCTGCTGAGGTTGTCCTTGACCATTGTCTTCTGTCGGGCTCGAGGCGGGCAGCGCACGTCCGACGATAATTGACGTTCCCGCAATCAAGGCGAGAGCGGCCATCCATGACCTGGCTCGCATAGTGGTTCGGCTCCTTCCTGAGTCCTTCCTGAGTGTCCCATCCCCGACTTGTTGAGAAGGCCCTGCATCCGTCGAAGCTGCCTAGACCCATGCTTGGAGACCTAGGCGATTGTCTGCTAATGCTTTCGGTGCATAGACAAACGCGGTATCCGGTCGGAGCTGCCCGATCGTGATCCGCCTTCGAGTGGAAAAGGCACGGCTTCCGCCGACAAGAGGATTGTCCGAGGTGAGCCGCAACTTACACGCAAGTGGAAAATGTTGCAAGCCCAGCGCGAAGTCTTCCGAGCCGCGGGAAATTCTCCAAGCTGCTCACCGCCTCTGAGCAACAACATTCCCGGCGGGACCGGCTTGTAT
>CAWHKI010000126.1:0-7642 GCA_963829765.1 uncultured Isosphaeraceae bacterium
CGTGGGTCAGTACCGGGAAAACGCGGGTCGGACTCCTCAAGAGCAGGGGGCGGTATATCGTAGCTTCGCCGCCAGATCAAAACTTGTTCGTCGCCATACCTCGCCGCAGTTTGCGCTTTGTTCAGGCCCTGCAGCGCCCCGTAGTGCCGCTCGTTCAATCGCCATGAGTGCTCCACGGGGATCCACATCAAGTCCAGTTCATCCAGTGTGATCCAAAGCGTGCGAATTGCCCGCTTCAAGACGGACGTGAACGCAACATCGAACGCGAAACCCTCAGCCTTGAGTAGCTCGCCGGCCCGTTTGGCCTCGCCAATACCTCGGTCCGAAAGGTCTACATCCATCCACCCAGTAAACAGGTTTTCCTTGTTCCAGATGCTCTCGCCGTGACGCAGGAGGACAAGCTTTATCATAGATCTTCCACTCTATTATTCACTGAAATGGCACTTTGTGGCACGGTTTGAGAGGGCCTCTGTTTCAGAATACAAATCCAGGAAAGGAGTTATGGCCATTCGGCAAAGAGGCAGGTACACTCGCGGCCGCGGCAAACGGTTTCTTGAAAACCGGGCACACTTGTTATTGACATCTCAAATTTCCCAGTTTCCGGTCTCGCTTTGTTTATACCACCTGTTATACGATTTCATAACGTGCCGGTGACCGAGTGTGAAGTGGTATTTTTCCCGCAGGAGCGGTACGTGGAGCGGAAACCGTATGCGCTGGAAAGAAAAGCTGTATGAGCGAGCTTTGAAACGACCGATTGATGAGCAGACGAAGGCGATCATCCATTCCGAGTTTCGGCGCCGCAGGGACCAGATTCCTTTACCAACGGAATTGTCATGGCACGCCGCCAAGCCCGAATTAACGATTCGCACCACAGGAATCGCATTCGTCGTGTATTTCAGCCACGACCGTATGGTGGTTAATGCTGAACTTTCGCTCGCCGCTAA
The DNA here is from genome assembly GCA_963829765.1 of uncultured Isosphaeraceae bacterium. Classification (GTDB taxonomy): domain Bacteria; phylum Planctomycetota; class Planctomycetia; order Isosphaerales; family Isosphaeraceae; genus CAWFRS01. Next base: position 945 of record CAWHKI010000126.1, read on the forward strand.
AATGTTCGCCACCGATGAGAACCGACGGCACGCCGTCCGATTTATTGAGAGTGTCGCTGACGACCTAAATCTTTGAGCCGGTTTGATCGTTCGTTGATAAGTCAGAACAGGTCTTACGAGTACCCAGGAGGCCCCATGAACACCGAAGAAATCCCCATCTTACCGCTTGTCGTAGGTGCGCTCGCGCTTTTGTATTTTGGCTACGAGGTTGAGAAGCAACGACATAAGCTACGGCAGATTTTCAACGTGTTCGATCGTGAGGAGAGCGAGATCGCCACGATGCTCGAAGCCATGGTCGAAAGCGGACAACTCCAGCCTTATGCACCGTGACGGGAACGGGGGACGCGACGGACTTTCACCAAACCTTGTGACGACCAGGTTCCCATGACCACAAGCGGCACCGAGAAACCGAGTTCATGCTCGCGAGTCGGGATCTCGTGGTCAGCGGGAGTTGTGGAACTGCGCGATCAAGATCTCTTCGCAGACAGTCTGGACGACCGATGCGTTTCTTTTCTCCGTCATGTTTTTACCCTGCATGAGGTCGGCTGTGTAGAACTTGACCACAAGCTGTCGATCGCTCGAATCCATTACGACGTCGCCCGTTTCAGACTCCCTGAGTTCCTCCCGCGTCTGGCGATGGTCCTTCGCGGCTCACTTCCCACACACGCCGATCTACCATCGAATTCCTTGGCGCGAGATCTCGCACAATCCACCGGTCCGATCAGGATTCAGCGGTTCGGTTCGATCCTCACGACCTGGGAGATCATTGCTAACCGTCCTGGGAGAATTCGCCTTCGTCATCGGGCAATCTACCGTAATGCGGCACTGGCAAACCAACTTCAGGGCGTTATCGCCAATTTCGCCGGTGTGATCGCGTGTACCGTATGGCCGGTCACTGGAAGCGTACTGATCCGATTTGATCCCAATTTGACGAGCGCGACTCGTCTGCTGGCAATGCTCGACCACGCGCGATGCTCACCCGGATTGCCCCAGCAGGTGCCTGCCGACATGAAGTCAGCCGGTTTCGGCCTGGCCAACTCGTCTTTGGCACTTGCAGTCGCCGGCGAGGTGGCCGCCCCATTTTTGCTGCCGGCCTCCGCTCTGCTTTTGGTCGGCTCGAATCTCCGTACATTCCGCGACGCGACGCGGCAACTTCTTCGTGGACAGCTCGGGCTGCCGGTTCTCTATACAAGCGTCATCGCAGTAGCCCTGGTCAGCGGACAATTCATCGCACCGGCCGCAATGAGTTGGATGCTCACATTCTGGTCTAGCCGGTACCGCAATGACCTGATGAACGCCCGGCGCAGGCTGCTTGGCCAGATTATCCATCAGCCACATCACGTCAGGCTGGCCACGCCGGAGGCGGAAAAAATTCATGTCGAGCTGCCGATCGAGGATCTCAGGCCCAGCGATGTTATCGTCGTCTCGGCCGGGGAGCAGATCCCCGTGGATGGACGCATTCTCCAGGGCCGAGGATTGGTCGACGAGCGGATGATCAGAGGTCTTTACGGACTTTCCCGCAAACAGCCTGATGACGAGGTCTTCGCCGGGTCGACCGTTCAGCTCGGTGAATTGCATATCCAGGTACTACGACACGGATCACAGACTCGGGTTGCCAGACTGGCCCAGATCATGCTCGAGGCGACCACGTTGCCACACGGCTCGCGCACGCCCACGTTGCATGGCGAGACATTTGCCGAGCAGACCGTCGCGCCAACCATGGCGATCGCCGGACTGGGCCTCTTAATCGGTGACATCTCGACTGCCGGCGCCATCCTTCGCCCTGACTACGCGACCGGGCCAGGGGTCGCTTTCCCGCTGGAAACTCTTCAAGCCATCGCTTTATGCCTCCGTCATGGCATCCTGATCCGGGCACCCGAGGCGATCGAGCGACTCGCAACCGCCGACCTTTTGATCATCGAGCACCACGCCGCACTCGAATTCACTGAACTAGAGGTAGACACCGTCGAGGTTTTTCCCGGCTATTTCGAGAACGACTTGCTTCGCTACGCCGCGACTGCCTTTCGGGATCTCGATGACCAGCGTGCGTGCGCACTGGCCAAAGCGTGCCACCTGCGGAGCATTACCATCCTTGATCTGCAACCGGCCGAGTGCGCGACGGACTTGACCTTAATACAAGGGACCGATCGCATCAAAGTCGGTGACCTTGGCACACGTGCTCGCAGTCATTTTAACTCCAATACAAAGGCCGATCGGCCCGAGTCGCTGATGATCGGCATCAACGGGCACGTCGCGGGCTTGATCCATTTCCGCCGCTCGGACAGGCTCGAGGCAATGTCCACGCTGCGCCGATTGCGTGCCAAGCGAAAACTTCACGTCGGAATCATCGCCGAACAGTCACAGTCGAGCTCTGCTTCGTCGCTGAGGTCATTGGATGCCGACTTTTACATCAATGGCCTCTCAGCAGACGATCGAATTCGCCTTCTCCAAAACTGCCGCAACCGCGGTTTTAAGGTCGCCTATGTCGGTGGTTGCCGGATTGACCCTCGGGTGACGGCCGCGGTGCACCTCACCATTTCGCTGATGGAAAGTGAAACTGATACCCTGAACCATGAATCGGCACCGATCTGCGTGCTTCAGCCTCGAATGACGAAACTCGCTGAACTTTGGGATATCGCGAGCATCCACCGGCGCCGGCTTCGGGTTTCCCATGGTTATGCACTGATTCCCAATCTCGCTTGCATCGCGGGGGCTTTTGTCTGGGGATTCACGTCGCTTGCGTCGGTCGTGGTGACCAATCTGGGCACGTACTGCGTCTACGCCCGGACCACGGCTTCTATCCGAAGCCTCGAGCATCAGATCGCCAGGTCGTCGAAGCCCCGACAACTTAGCTCATAGAAATCGATAACCCGGGCCAAAGCCCGGAAAGGCAATGGGGGATAACATGGAGCAGGCAACGTTCGATCCCGGAAAAGATGTGCATGCCGCGCAGATTAGCAACCAGCAAGACAGCGACACCTTGAATCAAGATCGCATCAATCCGGAACCAGCGGACCTGAGCAAGATCAAGGACCTTCCCAAAGAGGTGGGCGTCATGCTCATGACCGCTGGGATTGTCGGCTTTATCCTGCCCGGCCCTGGGGCCCCAGCCATCATTGCCGGAGGGTTGGTGCTTTGGCCCCAAGCTTTCGGCAAGCTGGAATCATGGCTCGAGCGAGCCCACCCCACGGTACACCGAAAGGGGATGCAACAGATCAACCGCTTTCTTAACGACCTCCAGAAACGTTATCCCGACTTAACTCATGGCTAAGGATACGGCGATCATTCGTTTCATGCTTATGTGGCACAAAGTGGCAGTTTTTTCGAAACATTTTTGTGCCACGACGATCGTTTGTTTGTCGCTATAACCATTTATTCATTAAGATTTTGCGTTGTGGGCCAAGCTCGCCGTGCCAGTGGCACAGAACCGGGGTTGTGCCACGGGCAGCCGAGAGCCGTTTTTAGGTCGTGGCGGCACGTCATGATGACAGCGAAGTCGACGTCTTCCTGGCCGCCGGCCGCCGAGACCCCGCCGGTGCCGGCACCGAGCCATGCCGATCGCGTTTGCCGCTCTGAAGCGGGTTGGCAATTGACCGGCTTCGAAGATTGCAGACGATCCGTGCGCCCTTCGAAGGTGGCAATGCGCCCTTCGAAGGTGGCACGAAGATACCGAAGATGGCGGCCGTTCCGCGCGTGCAATCTTCGTGTCGGTTGCCGCGATTATCCCGTTTCGTTTTCGGTTTTATCGCTCGTCGGCTCTCCGATTTTTCGTCGCCGTTTCGCGTTTTCGTGACCTGTGATGCGCGGGCGCGGAGACTGAAAACTGACGGGCTGCGGACCTGGCGAGCTGCGGAAAACACTCCGTGCGAACTCTGCGCATATCGCCCATACTAACAATATAACACGGTTTGCAAATTTCGTTAATGCACCTATTCCGATTGTTCGGGTAAATGTCGATCAGAACCTATTGTTCTGGAGTGGCTTAAAAATTTTTCCAAACTTTTTGTCCGCGATCATTGCGCTCGCACCCTCAAGCGACCTGACGAAGCCGACAGGCGAGCGCATGCATGGTATCGAATTGGTGAAGACTCGCGAGTGGTAGCAAAGTCGTTCGACGATCAACGTCGGTTGGATTCATCACGGGAAAGCATGTTCGAGAGGCAGAGGAACGAGTTGATCTGCCGCTCCAACTCGCGGGTTGACCACCGAGCGTTCACCGCCTCCACTTCGTAGAAGGCCCGTGCGTCGGGATTGTCGACGCGGAGCAGCAGCCGGTAATGGGTCCAGGGCAATTTGAAGTGGTAATCAGCTCGTGGCTTGGCTCTTCCTGGCGCATCGCCGTCAAGGAGTGCGAGGAGCCAGTCGGGGAGGTCGGCGGGCCGGGTTGCGTCGGAAGTCATGAGGAATTCAATGATCCGCAGTTCGGCATCGGTCATGGATTCTTCCCTTGGGAATCAAACGGAAGTCGGTCGCCGGTCTTGGGCGTGGTGTACGTACTCGATGCAGATAATCCATCTGTTCCATTCGCCTCCAGCCCGTTCGGCGGCGAGAATCGTGGGGACGGCCTGTATCAATCCTCATGCGCAGTCGTCTTTGCGTAGCTCCGCTTCAAGCTCTTTCGGGCTCGGCAGGCTGCCGCGCAGGGCAGGCGGCAGGGACTCGACGAGTTTGGTGATATAGCTCGACACGCCGACCGGCTTGGCCAGGTCGCGCAGCGCGTACTCGGCGACGACCTGGTTCTTGGCCTTGCACAGGATGATGCCGATGGACGGCTTGTCATCGGGATGGCGGAGCAGGTCATCGACCGCCGACAGGTAGAAGTTCATCTTGCCGGCGTATTCGGGCTTGAAGGCGGTCGTTTTGAGCTCGATCACGACATAGCATCGCAGGTTCAGATGATAGAATAGCAGGTCGATGTAAAAATCCTCCCCGCCGACTTCGAGACGGTATTGCTGGCCGACGAAGGCGAAGCCCGCCCCCAGCTCGATGAGGAACTGCTGGATATGGTCCGACAAGCCCCTTCTCCAGGTCGCGCTCCTCGGCGTCGTCCGCGAGCGTGAGAAACTCGAAATTGTATGGGTCTTTCAGCGTTTCCCTGGCCAGGTCGGATTGCGGAGGCGGGAGGGTCTTCTCGAAATTGGTCTGGGCTTTGCCCTGACGCTTGTAGAGATCGCTCTCGATCCAGTGGACCAGGACGGTGCGGCTCCAGCCGTTTTCAATGGTCGGCCAGACGTACCAGTCGCGCTCGCGGGGCTCTTCACCTAGTCGAGCAGGACGGAAGTTATGACCCCAGGGAATTTGTGCAACAGCCTGGGGATTCCGCACAATTGTGCCACAGGTCGGGCCAGTTTTGCACCCTCGGTTGGCAGGTAAAAGCCCGCATGTAGTAGAGGTTGCGGGGCGACAGCCCGGTCATGCCGGGAATAGGAGCGGTGGAGATCGGCGGCCAGCCGCTCGATGACTTGGTGTTCCCCATCCCTCGTGCTCTTGGCGGGTGAGGATTCGCGGCCGATCTGCCAGTAGAGGACGATCATCTCGCGGTTGACGGCCAGGGAAGCCCGGAGCTGGGCCGAGCGGATGCGCTCCTTGAGCAGCGAGAGAAGCTCAGGTAGCCCTTGGGGATCAGGTCCAGGGGTTTGCGGGCTGACGGCCCGGTTTCTTCTTGCTCGCGTCGCACTTCGTGGCCATCGGTGCCCTCCCTGATTGAACGCCGCGGCGGTGGCATTGGCCGCGGGCGTCGCTGTTGGTTAATGATGACCGGTATAGTAGGGAGTCGGGCGGGATTGTCAGGCAGGGATTTCCGGGTGGATTCTGCCGTCGGGCTCACTCTCCCTTACGTCCCGTCAGGCGGATCGGGATGCGGCGTGCTGCCGCCTCAGGCGTCTTCCTCTTTGCGAAGCCGTGGAGCGGGCCCCTTCGGCGGGCTCGGTGAGGCCGCTGCTGAGAGGCCGCTGGCGATTAGGCGGCAGCAAGGTTGAGTTCTACGCGGGCTACATCGCGGTCCCGTGGCTGGGCGGGGGAATGACGTACGTCGGGCTCGTCGATCCTCAGAGATGAGCTCATTGCGCACCCATCGCGCAATCGCTCCTCCCACCTCACCAGGTCGCTCGCGTCCTCGCTGAAGACCCATCGGGTAACGTCCTCGGGCCGCACGGGCATGGAGAGCCGCGTCGTCGGCGTGGCGAAGACCGTGCGCGGCGGGGCCATGCGGTCGAGCAGCCAAAGGATTTCCAGCTTGGATTCCAGCTCATCCGGCACGCAGTCGATGACCAGGTCGGCATTGCGCACCGCCTCCTCGATGGTGGAGACGAAGGCAACCTTGGGCAGGGCTGCGCGGCCAAGTTCCCGGCGGAGCAATTCCTGCGCATGATGCAGGTTGGCGGGCATCACGTCTTCCAGTTGCACACAAAATCCCGCGCGAGCGGCCGCGAGGGCCAGCCAGCGGCCCAGCGGCCCGGCTCCGATAATGGCGACACTCTCAGGCAATCGGTAGGGGCTTGGCGGCTAAGGCCGAGCCACATCGTCGGCGTTGGGGCTGGCGTGCAGCAGGTGCTCGGCGACGCGCAAGCGCTCCTCGTCGGAGAGCGTGGGGACGGTGGCCAGAACCCGGCGCAGGGTCACGGCTACATCGTCAATGTAGTTCATCAGGCGAATGGCTTCTCCAGAGAGCGGCATGTTTATCCTCGATGGTACAAGTT
>CAWHKI010000127.1:0-7580 GCA_963829765.1 uncultured Isosphaeraceae bacterium
GCCTGCGGTCGCGTCCCACGACAGACCCGAATCCAGGGATCCCCTGAGCCAAGGGCCGCGGCCGGGCGGCACGTCCAAGCCAGGCGTTTCGACGGAGGCCAAGGATGAAGTCATGAGCGACACAACCCAGAGCCTGCGCCGAAGCGGAGCAGTGCGGAAGATCTCCAATCCGTTGTGCGTACCATGAAGGCGTTGGCCGCATCGAGCATCGGACAATATGAGGAATTGGTGCGCGGCCGCAGGCCGGGAGCGATTGGGAAAGTGAAAGAGGTTCATAGCTGGAGTGGAAAGCATTGGGGTGGCAAAGGGCCCCGGCCGAACCGCGCCGATCCCGTGCCCAAGGACCTGAACTGGAATCTTTGGCTTGGCGTCGCCTGCGAGCGCCCATTTCTCGCTCAATACTATCATCCGGGAGAGTGGCGCAAGCGGTTGGATTTTGGCACGGGCACGTTCGGCGACATGGGGTGCCACATCCTTGACCCCGTTCATACATCGCTCGCTCTCACCGCCCCCACTTCGATAAGATCCGACGGGGGAGCGCCCGATGGAGACAACTGGGGCCTTGATTCCCAGGTCCGCTATCTTTTTCCGGGGACCAGGCACACTGCCTCGACACTCGCGCTTTATTGGTACGACGGCGATAAACGCCCTCCCTGTGAGGTCAGGTCACTGATCGGCAACCGAAACCTCTCGGACCAGGGGTCGATTTACATCGGCGAGAAGGGGGTCTTGTATGCTCCCTACATCGATGCGCCCGTGCTGCTGCCCGCTGAGAAGTTCAAGGACGTCAAGCTGCCCAATCCGGGTGCGAACGACCATTATTTGCAGTTTGTGGAAGCCTGCCGGGGGAATGGCAAGACATCTGCTCCCTTCGACTATTCAGGACCGCTTACTGAGTCGGTCTTACTAGGCTGTTTAGCCACCCGCTTCCCCGGAGTATCGCTCGAGTGGGACCCTGTTGCGTTGCGGGTGACCAATGTCGGTGCGGCGAACGCGTTTGTTCGCCGCCATTATCGTAAAGGCTGGGAGGTCGACGGGCTTTAAGCATCCCCGGATGTGGGACAGCCGCCATCGGATGTCCGGGATCATGACAGCCGGGGCGGCTGTCCCACAGTGAGAAAATTGCGGTCCTTAGCGGGATGCTCCGTTTCAATATCACCGGTATAGTATCTAAATAACCAATAATCCACGGGGACGGATTCGATTGCGACCATGAGTTCACTCACAGCGATGGCGACAACGGAAAGACCGGGCGATGTGGGCCTGCTGAGGGGCGACTGGCAGGAGCGATTGGCCTACATCGTCGATGCGATGGGCGAAATGAGCCTGCAAACCGAGGCTCAGGAAATGGTCCGGTCGTACGGTGCTCGAGTCCGCAGTTTGCTGCCGGCCGCCCGCTGGTTCTCCCTGAGCCGGCGGGGGCTGGAGCGCCCTGGTACCGGATTACTCGATCCAGCACCTGGACCGAGGCGATCAATCCATGGCAGCAGAAAGACCGGTTGCCGCTTTTAGAAGGAGGATTGCTGGCGGATTTGATCTACGCTGATGAACCCCGGCTGATCGATGATATTGCTCCTCTCCTCGCCCACAACGATCCGGCCATCGAATATTTGTCAGGTTTCCGTTCGTTGATGGCTGCACCACACTATGACCAGGGCGTGGCGCTCAACATGGTCATCACGCTGCAGCCGGAGGTGGCCGCCTTCGATCCGGAAACGTTTCCGGAGTGGTTCTGGGTCAGCAGCCTCTTCGGCCGGGTGACGCATAACCTCGTTTTGCGAGAGGAGTTGAAGGAAGCCTACGAAATTGTCGAGCGCGAGCTCAAGGTCGTCGCCGACATCCAGCGGTCACTGTTGCCCCAGGTGTTGCCCAAGATACCCACCCTCGATCTGGCCGCATACTACCGCACCTCGCGGTGGGCCGGCGGCGACTATTACGACTTTTTTCCGTTGCCGGACGGGCGCTGGGGAATTCTAATCGCGGATGTCAGCGGCCATGGAACCCCCGCGGCCGTGATGATGGCGATCACGCACAGCCTGGCCCATAGCCTACCCGGGCCTGCCGACCCGCCGGCCGCTCTGCTGGGGCATGTCAACCGGCAGCTTTCGCATCACTACACGGCTTCCAACGAGGTGTTCGTCACCGCGTTCTACGGAGTCTATGACCCAGGCCAGCGCACTCTCACGTACTCGAGTGCCGGCCACAACCCGCCGCGGTTGAAGCGCTGCGGCGACGGATCTGTCAACTCGCTCGAGGAGGTTGGTGGGCCCCCACTCGGCCTTTTTGACGAGCTCGACTACGACCAGACGACGCTGGCACTAAAGCCCGGCGACATCCTGGCGTTTTACACCGATGGAATCACCGAAGCCATGAACGCCCGGAGCGTTCAGTTCGGCACAACGCGGCTCGACCAGGTCTTGCATCGCTGCGGTCTCGAGGCCACCGAGATCATCCGCGCGACGATCGAGGCCGTGGATGTCTTTACCGGCGGACAACCCCCCGAGGATGACCGCACCTTGCTCGTTGCTCGAGTGTCATGATATCCAGGGAGCTTCCGTTTTCATGAGCACATTTCCCCACGACATCAAGCTCGCCCCTTCGATCCTGGCGGCCGACATGGGGCATTTGTCTGACCAAGTGGCCCAGGTCGTCGCGGCCGGTGCCGACCGGATTCACGTCGACGTCATGGACGGCCACTTCGTTCCTAATATTTCCTTCGGGCCCGCGGTCGTGCGCTCTCTTGCGCCCCGCGACGTCCATACCACTAGAAGTTCATTTGATGATCTCAGAGCCGGACCGATACCTAAGCGCATTCGCGGAGGCCGGGGCCAACACGTTGATCGTTCACCAGGAAGGTGCGATTCACTTGAACCGGACGGTGCAAGAGATCCACCGGCTGGGCTTACGGGCGGGAGTAGCGATCAATCCGGCAACGCCCGCCGCCGTACTCGAGGAGATCCTGGCTGACGTGGAGCTCGTGCTGGTGATGACCGTCAACCCGGGCTTCGGCGGCCAGGAGTTTTTGGCGGGAATGCTGCCCAAGATCCGCCGTGTCCGGCAGATGATTGGCGATGCCTACAACGATTGCGAGCTCGAAGTTGACGGCGGAATTGAACCTCGCACGGCATCTCTCGTTGTCGACGCGGGCGCCAATGTCCTGGTGGCCGGCTCGGCGGTCTTCCACGACCCAGGAGGGCCAACAACCGGAATCGAACGGCTCAAGGAAGTACTTGACCGGCGAGCCCGCCCCATCGTTTAGGCTGGTCGAACCATCGAATCTGGGATTTGCAATCCGGGATTTGGAACCTGGAATTTGGAATCCGCAATTGGGAACCTCTATGACGCCATTTTATCCGATCCAGGATGACAGCCCGCTGATGACGGGAGTGGTCCTCGGCGGGCTGGGGATCGCCCACGTTTTCCTGACACAGATGGCAACGGGCGGCGGAATGCTGCTGTGCTATTTCGAGTGGCGCAGTGCACGGGCCGAAGCCGAAGCGCGGCCCGGTTCATCAACGGTACCTTTCCGGCCGTGGTGCTCATCAGCTTCGGACTGGGGGCGGTGGCGGGCCTGGCGCTTTGGTTCACATCAATCACGGTCAACCCAAATGCGATCGGGGCGCTGGTTGATGAATTCCACTGGCTCTGGGCCAGCGCCTGGACGTTCTTCTGGCCCAAGTGGTCTCGGGCTCCGCGTTTTTGCGGTACAAGGATCGGCTGAGCAGCCGAGGTCGGATGCTCTTGCTGGTGTTTTACTCAGTGGCCGCCTGGTTTAGCCTTTTTTGGATCAATGCAATCCTGTCGTTCCCGTTGGCTCGGGGAGACGTGGCCTTCACCCGTCAGGTTTGGTGGGGCTTTTGCAATCCAAGCTCCTGGCCCTGGCTCTTGTATCGAACGATCGCGTCGATGGCGATCGCGGCCTTGGCGGCCTGCGTGGTGATCAACTTCACGGGTTCTTTGGAGCGCGAGGCCCGCCGCGAGCTCATCGGCCAAGTTTGCGTTTTCCTGGGCCCCTTGTTGTTGATGCCATTGCTGGGAATCTGGTTCCTGGCCAGCATGCCCTTTGATCGCCGCTCGTTGGTTTTGGGGGACAGTGTGACGATGACCATTCTCGTGGGCGGAGCCGTGGCGTCGACCGTGATAGGCGCCTACGCGCTGGCTGCGCTTCGATATCGCCGGCTATCGATCAACGGCTTCGCGGCGACGCTATTTTGCGTGATCGCATTCGCGGCGACGGCGATGGGCGAGTTCGTCCGTGAAGGCGTCCGCGAGCCGTACTCGATTCGCGAGGTTCTGTATTCCCATCCCAAACAGCGGGATGGGCTCGAACAACTTCAAGAGACCAGGTTGGACACCGAAGAACCTTCCATGCCGCGCAATACCTCGAAGGAACGGCCCTGATGAACAGCCTCTTTCCCTTCGGCTTTCCCTGGCCGACGGCGATGTATCTGACGCTGTTTATCATGACAGCGACGATCTACGTGCTCTGCATGAACTACGTGGTCGCCGGAGCAATCGTGCTCGTGCTCGGCTACCTCGCACCGGGGGCGCGGCAACGAGTTGAAGGCAGCTCGGCCCGGTCGGGCCTGGGGCTGATCTTGAAGGTCGTTCGCGACTGGCTGCCGGCTATCTTCGCGCTCGCGGTCACTACCGGCATCGCGCCGCTTCTGTGCTTGCAAATCCTCTACAAGCGACAGTTTTATACGGCCGAGTCGTTGATATTCCACCTCTGGATGCTGGTCTTGCCTGCCCTCATCACGGCGTTTTGCATGCTCTACCTGATCAAGAGCCAAGCTCTGGCCGGGCGATGGGCATTGCTGCGGGGGCCGGCGACGATCGTTGCCGTCGCCTGTTTGTTCTATACCGCGTGGGTGTGGGCGGAAAATCATGTCCTGAGCATTCATGAATCCTCCTGGCACCATCAGCATACTTCCGATAGTTATATCTATCGCAATGCGGAAATCTGGCCGCGGCTCGGTTACTGGATCACCGCGTCGTTCTCAACACTGGCGGTCGCACTGGCCTGGCAGCTTTACTGGGGGCGGCGCCTTCACGATCCGGTGGATATTGATCTCGCGAACGCGCCGGCTGCGTTCGCTGGCGATCCTGGGGCTGGCGATGTCGGCCGCCGAAGCCTGGCTCTGGCTGCTCTATCTCAACATATCCGCCAGGAACGCGATCTTTAGCATCCTGGCCTTTCCTTACGCCCTGCTTGGGCTGACGGGAATCGCATTCCAGGCCGCCGGCTGGCTGTCGGCCAAGCGAGGAGCCGACCTCACGCCCCGCCGCCTCGCTTTGATCTCGACCGGCGTGATCATGACCACCCTGAGCACTCTGGTCGTCCGCGAGGCGAGACGGCTGGCCGCGACTGATATCGCGGCCCTTTTTGATGCGCATCGCCAGGCGGCTCAGGCAGGCGGGATCGGGGTGTTTCTCTGCTTTTTCGCGGTCGGTGTTGCGGTGATCACGAACTGCGTTGTCATCGTCAAACGAGCGATCCGGCCGCTCCATTAATGAACAATGACACGAAACATGGTAAGACAACCAGGTCTTTGGGTAGGTCGGGCTTTCCAGCCTGACGTTCGAAATGTCAGGCTGGAAAGCCTGACCTACGACAATCGCGGTGCCGGCCCCATGCGGCGAGAGTTCTAGCCCGGTATCCGGTGGTTGTTAATGAACAGGCTGAGTTCGCCCCGAAATATTCGATGACCGCCGTCGAAAAACATGCTAGATTCATGCCCTCGTCGGCGGTTTCGATCCGCCGTGGGACATAATCCGTTTCTCCGCCCATGGCAAGGATGGTCAGACGATGTCGCACGACGTGCGTTCACCACGGCCCGAGCTGGAACCGAACCTGCTGGATGACGAGCCGGGCTCACCACGCGAGGCGACCGCGGATGCGACGAGCGAATCGGAGAGTGACGCCCGAGAGAAAACTCGAGTCGAGCCGGTTGCCGCCCGTGAGCGATTCTTCGCGGTGGATGTGCTCCGCGGGTTCGCGCTTTTGGGCATACTCGCGATGAACATCGTCGGTTTCGGCTGGCCAATGACCGCGTACGTCGACCCGTTTCGCGGCGGCGGTTTCGATGGGCTTGACCGTGGGATCTGGTTCTTCAACCACCTGGTCTTCGAAGCCAAAATGATGACCATCTTTTCCATGCTCTTCGGCGCCGGACTGGTGTTGATGGATCAGCGGGCGGAGGCACGCGGAGCCAAGATTCGCGGCGTGTATTATCGTCGCATCTTCTGGCTGCTCGCCATTGGCCTTGTTCACTCGTACCTGGTCTGGGAAGGCGATATTCTCGTGCTCTACGCTCAGACCGGGCTGTTCCTCTACTTCTTTCGTAATCTTACTCCCAGGACATTGATCATTGTGGGGATTGCGGCCATGTTGGTTCTGGTGCCCTTGGTCCTGGGCGGTGGAGTCGTGAATGATTACATGAAGGCCGCGACGGCGCGAGCCGAAGCACGAGTCAAGGCCGGTGAAAAGCCTTCGAGTCTCGATCAGCGAATCCACGATATCTGGACCAAGTACATCCGCGACGAGCTCATGCCCAGCGACGAGAAGAGAGCCGAGACGTGGGACAATGAGCTGACGGCCTTTCGCGGTGATTACCCGGGGATCGTCAAGCACAGGGCTTTCCACGTCCTGATGGAACAAGTCTTCGGGTTCCTCTTGGGAGGGGGTTTCTTCGCGGCCAGCCGGATGTTGGTGGGCATGGGCCTGATGAAGCTGGGGGTCTTCTCAGCCCAGCGGTTGCGCCGGTTCTACTGGTGGATGGTCGGTCTGGGCTACGGTCTGGGACTTCCGCTCATGATCTTCGACGCGATTAAACTGATACAGAACAGATTCTCCTTTGACTATCTCGTGATGAGCGGTGGGATTCTTTACAACGCGTTCGGCAGCCTGGTCGTTGCCCTCGGTCACGTGGGGCTACTGATGCTGATCGTGCAGAGCGGCGCATTCCATTGGCTGACCGTCCGGCTGGCCGCGGTCGGCCGGATGGCCCTTTCCAACTACCTTTTCGACTCGTTCGTATGCACGACGCTTTTCTACGGTTATGGCTTCGGCCTCTTCGGCCACATTAACCGCACCGGGCTGGCCGCGATCGTATTGACGATTTGGACCATCCAGCTTCTCTACAGCCCGATCTGGCTCAAGTATTTCCGCTACGGTCCCGCCGAGTGGGTCTGGCGGTCGCTCACCTATTGGCGGATTCAGCCGATGATCTCTAGAGTCTGACTCTGTGCGACTCACCGCGTTCGACGCCGGACAAATTAAAGCAGTCCCGTCGGAGATCGTTTTCGCGGAGTTGGGAAACCTGTGACCGTCCGATTCTGCTCTCAATCGGATTCAGCAAGCCTTCCGGCAATTGGGCGTGTGCTGAGCGCTTTCTCTGAACGAATTCGTTATAGCGCAGAATTATGCCTCGTTAGCAGAATCTGTGGGTGCGTTTTGGCTCGGGAAGTTGACCGAGGTTATGTAAAAGAGCCAGTTTTGCGACTTTCGCGGTCCGAAAACCGTATGACCTCCTCGTTACCAATTTCACTTTGTTGTTGAGGCCTTCAACGGCTCCGGC